>JBBQZN010000064.1:0-20587 GCA_038207725.1 Bacteroidales bacterium
ATAATGGAAGATTTGTTCTCTCGGGCTAATATGTGGGCTGCGGTGCAACAACATTATCATCGAAAAGATAGAATTTCACCTTCACCACATGGCAAAATCCACGCCAGCCCCTCCTAGGTCGGGGCGCACCAACAAAACATACCGCCAAACGCTATGCACAAGGCGGGAAAACTGAAAAATATTAATTTACTTGACTAATATCTTAAGACCACAAGATAATGGAACCAATACCTAGCTTTTTCGATTCAATAGATAGGAATGCTATCATCATTAGGCCTAAAAAACCTTTTTTTGACTGGATAAATTCAATATATCCTAAAGACGAACCCAGTACCAAAAATGACGAATACAACATATATCTCATCCGGGAGATGGATAACAATGACTTAATACTGAAATGGATTAAGAAAAATTTTGAGGATTTATTTTCAAATGAGCTTAATGACTGGTGTACTGACGAGAAGAAATGGCCCAAAAATCGGGATTTCAAAATGTTTTCAGACTGGTTTGAAATTGAGATAAGTTCAATGATTCTTGACCTCGAAGATGGTCCAGTGACAAAGGACTGAAAATAAGCCCTGTGCATAATAAATAGGAATATGAGCGGTCTGCAAGACCCAGCGATTATTACGTGTTGAACTACATCCCTGGAGTGGCTATGCACTTAGCGAACGTTTTAGGGTTTGATAAAAGATAATTGGAGGGTTGTTCTTTGAAGTATTGGAGACTTTAGTTCTTGACAGAAGAGTTCCCTATTGAAAAATTATGTGAATAAGGGACGGTTTACTCACTTTTTACCGGCTGTCAGACATACCTCTCCCAGTAGCACTGAATGCAAATGAAGTAAAGATTGATCAGTAATGTACCAAATGTTGCCCTGGCATGAACCGTGCAGGTGACCTGATCCTTGACAATTCTCTTACTTTTACCATCAGACCTGATTTGCATACAGGGCATTTGCATGGGTTAATTCCGGTGAGCCTTTCAAATCGCTCCAGGGGGGTCTCAGGCGCTTGCTTCTGTTTTATTATAAATGGTTGAACAACGACAACTCATTTTGTTTTTTCAGGGCACGTCGACTAAGTTCAACTCGCATAATTTGATAGACTTAAAGGTTCCTCCATCAAATAAACTTGAGAAACTTTCAGGTAAGATGAGTGACTTTTATGGCATCAGGGTTAATGACCAATGGAGAATTGTATTTAAATGGGACGATGGAAATTCAATTGATGTTACAATAATGGATTATCATAAATAGTGTAAAATGGAAAAGCTATCAAACATACACCCCGGAGAAATACTACTGGAAGAGTTTCTAATCCCTTTAAATATATCTGCTTATAGACTTTCTAAGGATCTTAGAATTCCACAGACCAGAACATCTGAGATTATCAAAGGCAACAGAAGCATATCTGCTGATACTGCAATCCGTCTGAGTTACTATTTTGGTAATTCTGCTAAATTCTGGCTTGGACTTCAAAACGATTTTGATATCGAAGAGCAAAAAAAGTTAAAAGCTCCAGAATTCAAACATATTAAAAGACTAAAAGAGCACGCTGCATAGTATAGTAACTCATCATACAAATAAAAAATCGATACTAAGAAAATTTACTGCAAACGTGACAATATTAATCTACTCCGGCGCTTAATAAAATGGACTTCATACTGCACGCAGTATCAGGCTTGAAGTCTCACTTTGCACTATGCCGATAAACCGGGAGGCATCTGACTAACTTCTATGCTCATATTGCCGAACGTTAAGCAGAATTAAATAATATCCTTAACCTAAAAAATTCTTAAAAAATTCCTATAAAATCAAGCTGCTATATGCGGTTGGTGCAGTTTTACTGCCGCTATCACTTCTCATTTTTAAAAGGCAAGGGTGTCCGCCCGCAGGCAGACTAAAGGTTGTAAAAAGTTTCCCGCTTTACCAGACAAATCTGTGCATCAGGTCAGTTCTTAAAGAAAAACTGTCTGGTAACTCATGACAGGGGTATATCGTTTACCATGATTGGTTAATTTATGTTAAATGTTTTAAGCTATCTGGAATATCAGGTTTCATTTTTATATACATTTGGACCAACTCTTTTAAAACTTTTACTAATTATCTTATTAAAATGAAAAAAATCACTTTCACATTATTGTTATTTCTCTTTCTTCCGGTATGGTTGATGTCGCAGAGCGAGAACGTCGACCTAGGTATGATTTACAAGATCAAGCAAGAGGGTTTAAAGAACTCTTCAATGGAAGATCTGGCATTCTGGTTTACTGACTACATGGGACCAAGACTCACAGGGTCGGCCAATGGTGCACGCGCCAATGAAGTTGCCAAAAAGAAAATGGAAGAACTTGGATTTCAGAATGTAAGAATAGAAGAAGCACGCGATTTCAGCCGTGGAGGATGGGATAATGTAAAGACCTATGCTGCGATGACAGCTCCCTATTATGCTAATTTTGCCTGCAATCCTGTAGCCTGGACAGGCAGTACTAATGGTACCGTGAAAAGCGAAGTAATCTTAATGGATATTAAAAGTGAAAGTGATATTGAAAAATACAAGGGCAAAGTATCAGGAAAGATTGTACTGATGCCTTCAACAGCAACATATGAAGTGAGTTATGAGCCACTTGCAAGCCGTTATACAGAAGCTGAACTGAAAGATTTATCGATGGCTTCATCGGCATCACAGGCCCGCAGGGCACCAATGGATATAACTGCAATGATGGCACAGAGAGCCTTAAGAACTAAAATATCCGATTTTCTTAAGACTGAAGGTGCTGCAGTAATCCTTAACAGTTCCGGTTTCTTTAATGTTCCCCGATCAACCGGAGCGAATTATACTTCCGGAACAAAAGAACCTATCGCCGAACTTAATCTTCCGATTGAAGCTCATGGCAGAATGGAACGACTGATCCGTAACAAGGTTCCTGTTGAGATGGAGGTTGAGATAACAAACAAGTTCAGTTCAGCACCAAAGATCTATAATGTAATTGGCGAAATTCCCGGAACTGACAAGCTGCTTAAAGATGAGGTGGTTCTGCTTGGCGGACACCTTGATTCATGGCACGGAAGTACAGGGGCTGCTGATAATGCATCAGGTTGCATTGTTATGATAGAGGCTGCACGCATCTTAAAAAACCTCGATGTTGCCCCGCGCAGAACAATAAGGGTTGCACTTTGGGGCGGCGAAGAGCAGGGACTTAACGGCTCGCGCGGATATGTTGAGAAATACCTTGTTGATCCTACTACCAAAGCCCGGAAAGATGGATTCGACAAGTTTGCTGCCTATTTCAATATGGACAATGGCACAGGCAAATACAGAGGAATTTATATTCAGGAGAATGAACTTGTGAGACCTATTTTTGAAGAATGGCTGAAACCATTTGCTGATATGGGTGCTTCTACTGTTACAATAAGAAACACTTCAGGAACAGACCATCTTTCCTTTGATGCTGTTGGTCTCCCCGGCTTCCAGTTTATTCAGGATGAAATAGAATATGATCGTGGCTATCACACTGTTATGGATACATATGAGAGACTTGTAATGGCAGATCTGAAACAAAATGCTGTTATAACTGCCGCATTTGTTTACAATGCAGCAATGCGTAATTCAAAACTGCCCGGGAAACCTGCAATGAAACCCCGTCCGGTAAAAGCAGGTCAACAACAGAGGTAATTCGATAAAACGATTTCTATATTAAGAAAAGGGACCGGGTGCGACCAGTCCCTTTTCTTATTATTTAATCCCCGCAAGATCAATAATGAATGCGTATTGCATAGCAGTTATGCGATACCTTTCAAATCTGCCTGAAGCACCACCATGTCCGGCTACCATGTTGCAATCCATTACCAGCCTGTTTTTATCCGTCTTCATATCCCGTAGTTTAGCAACCCACTTTGCAGGCTCCCAGTATTGTACCTGAGAATCCCAGTAACCTGTTGTGACAATAATGTTCGGATAATCTGCTTTTTTCACTTGGTCGTAAGGCGAATATGACAACATGTAATCATAATATTCTTTTTTGCGCGGATCACCCCACTCGTCCCATTCGAAAGTAGTAAGAGGAATACTTTCGTCAAGCATGGTTGTAACAACATCAACGAAGGGAACACCTGCAATAATACCCTTATAAAGAGCAGGTTCCATATTAACAATTGCCCCCATAAGAAGGCCGCCTGCACTTCCACCCATAGCAAATAGTTTCTCTGAGGATGTATATTTCTCATTAACAACGAAGCGGGCACAATCATTGAAATCAGTGAAAGTATTAATTTTTTTCAGCAGTTTGCCATCCTCATACCAGTAGCGTCCCATCTCGCTGCCTCCTCTTATATGTGCTATGCCATAGACAAATCCGCGATCGAGCAGACTTATTATCGCTGACCTGAAGGAAGGATCAGTTGAGATACCATACGAACCGTAGGCATAAAGCAGAAGAGGTGCTTTCCCATCCTGAACAAATCCTTTTTTATATACAATAGAAACAGGAACCACAGTTCCGTCGGCCGCTTTAGCCCATAACCTTTTTGATTCATAATTCTGCTTATCGAATCCACCAAGTATTATGTCCTCCTTCATGACTTTCTTTTCCCTGGTGACCATATTATAATCAATAACTGAATTAGGGGTGGTAAGAGAAGAATAGCTATATCTCAGAATCTCAGTATCGGGGTTCATATTAATGCTTAACCCTGAAGTATAAGCCTCTTCACCGAAATTGAGATAATGCTCAGCCGCGTCTTTTCTGCTTATTATCCTGAGCTTGCTCAGTCCCTTTATTCTCTCCTCCGCTACTAGAAAATTATCGAAAAGTTCAAAATTTTCAAACAATACATCGCTTCTGTGAGGAATTACTTCAGTCCAGTTTGCCTTTGACGTTTTGGCTTCTGCTGTTTTCATAAGCTTGAAATTCGAAGCACCGTCTGCATTCGTTCTTATAAAAAATTCATTGCCTATATGATCAACATTGTACTCATGATTTACCATTCTTGGTTCAAACAGTTTTATCTCACTATCAGGTTTTGAAGCATCAATATAACGTGTTTCAGTTGTCAGTGTCTGTGATGAGTTAATGAGGATGAATTTCCTGCTTTTGGTTTCCGAAAGAGAAACACTGTAGGTCTCGTCATTTTCACTATAAACCTCTGTGTCTTTATCTGAGGTGCTTCCAAGTTTGTGTTTGAAAATTCTTGAAGCCCTTAATGTCTCAGGATCTTTTTCAACATAGAAGATTGTCTTGTTGTCTGCTGCCCACACTGTCTGGCCAGTAGTATTCTCAATTTTATCAGGCAAAACTGTCCCGGTGGCAAGATCAACAAAATTTAGCGTGTACTGACGACGGCTTACGAAATCAGTTCCATAAATCATTATTTTGTTATCAGGACTGATTGTAACATCGCTTACCGAGCAATATTTACGCCCTTCGGCTATTTTATTGACATCAAGTATTAACTCTTCCTTTGAATTAGCGGCATTCTTTTTGCGAAAATAAACAGTGTATTCATTTCCTGCTGAATACCTGTTATAATGAAAGTAACCATTCCGCAGAAATGGAACTGATTCATCATCCTTACTTATTCTGCCAACAATCTCATCATAAAGTGTTTTCTGAAGATCAACTGTTCCTTTCATTATCTCTTTGGAATATGCATTCTCAGCATTCAGATATGCAAGTACTTTAGAGGTCTGTTCATCGCTTACAGAGTCATTTTTCTGCTTATCACTGAGTCTCATCCAGTAATAATTGTCCGTTCGGTTCTCCTTTACCTCAAAAGAAATCTTTTCAGCTACAGGAGCTTTAACAGAAGGCTGGCTACTGCATCCTGCAAGAATGAGTGCCAGCATAAACAAATTCAGAAATTTCATTCTCTTCATAATTTTGTTTTTAAATCAGGTTTTCTTTTGATCTATGTCCTTCATCGAAAGCTGAATACGCTTTCTGTCAATATCGACAGCAATAACCTTTACCATTACATGCTGATGAAGTTTTACAATGGTTGAAGGGTCGGTCACATAGGCTCTGCTCATGTTGGATACATGAACAAGTCCATCCTGCTTGATGCCGATATCAACAAAGGCACCGAATTTTGTAATATTTGTTACAATTCCCGGTATCTCCATCCCTTCTGAAAGATCTTCCATTGCACGAACATCAGCAAACCTGAACTCCTTAATTTTTGACCTTGGATCACGACCCGGTTTTGCCAATTCATCAACAATGTCCTTCAGTGTAGGAAGACCGGTAAGGGGTGTGATATATTTCTCAAGATTTATCTCTTTTCGTTTAGCCTCATTTGTTATCAGCTCTTTGACGTCGCATCCAAGATCCTTCGACATCTTTTGCACAACATGGTAGCTTTCAGGATGAACAGCGCTTGTATCAAGAGGGTTTTCAGCATTACAGATCCTAAGGAAACCTGCACTTTGTTCAAAAGCCTTATCTCCCATCCTTTTAACTTTGAGCAACTCCTTTCTTGATTTGAACGGCCCGTTCTCAGCCCTGTAATCAACAATGTTCTGAGCAAGCTGAGGGCCAAGACCTGATACATATGTCAGCAGATGCTTGCTGGCAGTATTAACCTCAACACCAACAGCATTAACGCAACTCATAACAACATCATCGAGCGATTTCTGAAGCTTAGACTGGTCTACATCGTGCTGATACTGACCCACTCCTATTGATTTAGGATCAATCTTAACCAGTTCGGCCAGGGGATCCATCAAGCGGCGGCCAATAGAAATTGCACCTCTCACCGTAACATCATATTCAGGAAACTCATCACGTGCTGTCTTCGATGCCGAATATATAGATGCACCTGCCTCACTTACAACAAATACCTGAATATCGCTGTCAAATTTCACCCATTTTATAAAATCTTCAGTTTCCCTGCTTGCCGTTCCATTCCCTATCGCTATAGCTTCAATTTTATAGGCATTAACAAGTGACAGTATCTTCTTAATCGACATTGCGGTCTCATTCTGAGGCGGGTGAGGATAGATAGTCTCATTATGAATGAAGTTACCCTGACGGTCAAGAATTACTATTTTGCAGCCTGTACGGAATCCGGGATCAATTGCCAGCACAGTTTTTTCACCAAGCGGAGAGCCAAGCAGAAGCTGACGAAGGTTCTCTGCAAAAACCGATATAGCTTCAATATCAGCCTTTTCCTTGGAGATATTTCTGAATTCTGTCTCGAGAGACGATGAAAGAAGTCTCTTCCAACTTTCTTTTACTGCACCTGTAACGATATCTGCTGATCCGTTTCTCCCTTTTATAAATATCGACTTCAGAATATCAATTGCATTGTCATCTACAGGTTCTATAGAAATTCTCAGGAACCCCTCTTCCTCGCCCCTTCGCATTGCAAGAAGACGATGAGAGGGACATTTTTTAAGTGGCTCAGACCAGTCATAATAATCACTGAATTTTACACCATCGGCCTCTTTTCCTTTAACTACCCTCGAATAAATAACAGATTCCTTCTCAAATAATAACCTTAGCTGTCTGCGTGCCTTTTCATCCTCACTGATCCATTCTGCAATAATATCAGACGCACCGGCAATTGCCTGCTCAACATCAGGAACTTCTTCAGTCAGAAACTCCTCAGCCTTCAGAGCCGGATCATTAAGTTTCTGTTCCAGAATAATTTGCGCCAGAGGTTCCAGACCTTTTTCCCTGGCAATAGTAGCACGTGTGCGTCGTTTTGGCCGGTATGGCAAATAGATATCCTCCAATTCCGACATTGTAATGGAGGCTTCAATTTTTTTAAGAAGCTCAGGAGTCATCTTCTCCTGCTCCTCTATCGACTTGATAACGGCCTCCTTACGTGCATCAAGTTCTTTCAGCCGCTCATACTCTTCCTTGATATGCATCAGCTGAACCTCATCGAGGCTGCCTGTCATCTCTTTACGATACCTGCTTATAAACGGGATTGTTGCACCGCCATCCATCAGCCTGATTGTATTTTCAACCTGCCAGTCGTGTAGCTGGAGTTTTTTCGCAACAAGTAAAATATTCTTATCAGTGCTCATAATTCAATCTTTAAACTGTTCATTTCCAATGCTGAGCGCAGCTGAAGCTATTCAACATGCAATACCAGACCTTTAAGATACTCACTTTCGGGATGATATATATTAACAGGATGATCAGGCGGCTGACTTATCTGGTGAATGATCCTTACCATGCGTCCGGTATTGGCTGCTGCTGCAAAGACTGATTTTCTGAAATTTTCTTTTGTAACTACCTGTGAACAGGAGAAAGTAAAAATTATTCCACCTGGTCTGATCTGCTCAATTGCCTTCATATTCAATCTCTTGTAACCCTGAAGTGCATTGGCCAGAACATTGTTATGCTTGGCAAATGCAGGAGGATCGAGAATTATGACATCATACTGATCCTTAATATGTTCCAGGTAACTAAAAGCATCCGTCTGAAATGAGACGTGTCGCTCATCATCACCGAAATTCATCTTTATGTTCTCATTCGCAAGTTCGATTGCAGGAGAAGAGCTGTCGACAGTATGAACTATAGCTGCATTTTGCATGGCATAAACAGAAAAACCTCCTGTATAACCAAACATATTAAGGACTTTTTTACCTGTCGTAAACTGCTGAAGAAGTTTTCTGTTCTCCCTCTGATCGATAAAAAACCCGGTTTTCTGACCTGTTGTCCAGTCAATTTTAAACTTGTAGCCATATTCTGAAACAATTACAGGACCTGAGTTCCCAAGCAAAAAGCCATTAACTCCATTTATATCAGACATATGTGGCAGTGTGGTTTCACTCTTATCATATACAGCTGTGATACGGTCTTTCAGAAGATCAATAAGAATAGAGGCAATCTCATTTCTTATCCTGTAAAAACCCACCGAATGCATCTGCATAACAGCCACATTATCATAAACATCTATTATCAGTCCGGGCATCCCGTCACCTTCAGCATGAATAAGGCGAAAAACATTAATAAGAGGATTATCCAGAATCCCCAGAGCCCTTCTGTATTCAATTGCCTTGCTGATTTTGGCCCTGAAAAATGAAATATCGGGCTCAGTTTTTTCAAAAGTTACTATTCTGACTGAAATTGAACTTGGCTGATAATGGCCTGTTGCAAGAAATTCATCCTTATTGTCGTAAATATCAACCAGATCTCCTTCTGCCGGATTACCATATGTTTTTTTTATCGCTCCCGAAAAAATCCAGGGATGATATCTTTTCACCGACTGCTCTTTTCCCGACTTAAGTACAATTTTTACCCGTTCCACTACTTTCTGATTTTAATTTATTCCAATCTTCAAAGCCTTCCTATTGCCCATTGCCTATTGCCCATTGCCTATTGCCTCCTGCCTCCTGCCTATTGCCTATTGCCTATTGCCTATTGCCTATTGCCTATTGCCTATTGCCTATTGCCTATTGCCCATCCTTCAGATTTCGATAGATCTGATGACAAACCCAGGCATCAGTTGCCGCATAAACCTGCTGGGCTTCAGTCAGCTTAGTAGCTTCCCAGTCGGTGACCTGCTGCCTTTTTGAGATCCTTATTCCAAGTATCAAAGCTGCCAGCTTTTTCAGTCCCGAGCACTGAATACCAAAATCTTTTACAGTATTTTGCAAGTCAATGAACGCATGCGGGGTAAATTTTTTGATATCCTGCAAGGCTTTAATATCGTCATGAACTGCTACTCCTGTCTTAATAACCTTAGGATTAGCAAACAATTTACCCAATTCATCAGGGAATCCTATTTTATTTATTCTGAAGAGACAGGCCAGGTTCTCAGTCGACAGTTGAACAAGGGATACAACATGCTTCTTTCCTTTTTTAAATGTTGGTTTTGTTTCCGTATCAAAACCGAGCAGTTCATAGCCAAGTAATCTCGGGAAAACTTCATAAAATGTCTTAATGTCGTCCACCAGAACTATTTCTCCCTTGAACCATTCTAGTTCGCATTCAGCAATCTCCTCTACAGTTATGTTCTCCCTGAACCTGCTAATCTCTGTCACTTCTGAAATCTTTTTGTCTTCTTGAGATGAGCCAGTCTGTGGTATTTTTTGAATCATCATTTACAATATTTTCGTCATCTGCTTTTCCAATCTCTTCACCGGAATAAATAAATCTATGAATGGCTCTTAGTGAATTTACAAGTTTCTGACCCCAGAAAGTTTCAAAGTTCAACCTGCATTCCCATACGGCATCATTCATTACTTCTGGTGTTCCCGTTTGGTATAAGAGGAGAAAATCCTTCATATCCTGGTACATATCAGCCATATTCTCTGATATTGTTGAGATTGCAGGTACACCTGTTTCCTCTGCCTTCTCGTCAAAAACTTCAGGAAAATCATTAGCAGTGCCAAACTTTTCCCTTAATGTTTCATTCAGGCTTACCCAGTCAGATTCGCTTACGAATTTTTCATTGCCATCTTCAAAGTATGGCTCAAGCTGAGGTAAAAGTGAGGCTTTCAGATACATTAAAGGAAGAATTCGTTGCATAATTTTCAGCAACTCATCGCCTTTAAGTTCTGAGGCGTGTTCGGCATATTTGCAATACTCATTTGCAACAGCCACAAATTCAACTACATTCCTCGAATACACCGGTTCAGCACTAGCATCCATATTACAATTTTTATTCGTGGTACAAAATTAGACATTTAGAATTAGGATTGCCTGCTCATCCTGTTTTTTTGTAAACAAGGAATTTTTATCAGAAACTTGAGCTAAATTTATCCCTTCAGTTGTAGCATAAAATTGAACAATCAAATGGTCAGCGATAACTATAAAATTCTATATGATAATCTGGTAGCGAAAATTGATGAGAAAAGAATCTTCCATGATCCACTCTACACTCTTGCCTATGGAACTGATGCCAGTTTCTACCGGCTTATTCCTAAACTGGTAATAAGAGCAAATGACGAAAAAGAGGTTTCACTTGTATTATCTGAGTGTTCAAAACTGAAATTGCCGGTAACATTCAGGGCTGCAGGCACAAGCCTGTCGGGACAGGCAATTTCCGACTCGGTTCTTCTTATAGCAGGAAGCAACTGGAAGGGATATGATATCAGTAAAGACGGAAAAGAAATAATCCTTCAGCCAGGGTTGACAGGAGGTAGGGCAAACGCCATGCTTGCCCGGTTCGGAAGGAAGCTTGGCCCCGATCCGGCCTCTGTAAATAGCGCAATGATCGGCGGTATTGTTGCCAATAATGCAAGTGGAATGTGTTGCGGAACAGCTCAGAATTCCTACAGAACAATAAAAGGTATGAGGATAATTCTCAGCGATGGGTCGGTTCTTGATACCAGAAATGAATCAGATAAAAACAAATTCAGGGCAAGTCATGCAAAGATTCTATCAGATCTGGATGAACTGGCAATAACTGCAAAAGACAATCACGCTCTCGCTGAAAAGATCAAGAAAAAATATAAGATTAAAAACACAACTGGCTATAGTCTTAATTCTCTGATCGATTATACCGACCCATTTGATATAATTGACCATCTGATTGTCGGCTCAGAGGGAACTCTTGGATTCATTGCTTCTGTAACGTTTGAAACAGTTATCGAACACAATCATAAAGCATCCTCTCTGATACTTTTTCCTGACATTGAAACCGGATGCAATGCAGTCATAAAGCTGAAAAAAACACCGGTTTCTGCAGTTGAGCTTATTGACAGACAAGGATTAAGATCAGTCGAAAATGAAAAAGGGATGCCTGACTATCTTAAAAGCCTTAACGAGGAAGCGTGCTGTCTGCTTGTTGAAACAGTTGCTTCAGGAAAAGAGGCACTTGCCGGAAATATAAAAACTATAACAGATTCGATAGGTTCAATTCAGACTTTGCGTCCGGTTGAGTTTACTGATATCGTTGCAGAATATGAACAACTCTGGAAGATAAGAAAAGGGCTGTTCCCTTCTGTTGGAGCAATGCGAAAAAGCGGTACAACTGTTATAATTGAAGATGTTGCTTTCCCCATCGAATCACTCGCAGCTGCTACACTTGACCTTCAGAAAATACTCATAAAATTCAGGTATGACGAAGCTGTCATCTTTGGTCATGCACTTGAAGGAAACCTCCATTTTGTATTTACCCAGGATTTCGGCACACTTGAAGAAGTTAACAGGTATGGTATGCTTATGGACGAAATCTCTGAAATGGTCGTTCATAAATATGATGGTTCATTGAAAGCCGAACATGGTACAGGACGTAACATGGCTCCTTATGTTGAGATGGAATGGGGTGCTGAAGCCTATTCTCTGATGAAAAGGATTAAGAATATTTTTGATCCTGATAATATCCTTAATCCTGATGTAATTCTTAATGATGACTCGAAAATCCATCTTCAAAACCTAAAACCGACGCAGACAATTGATGAAGAAGCAGATAAATGCACCGAGTGCGGTTTCTGTGAACCTGCTTGCGTCTCAGCCGGATTAACTCTTACACCCCGCCAGCGGATAGTAGTTCACAGGGAGTTGGTTTCTCTGGCAAAGTCAGGAAAAGAGCCTCACATTGCTGCGTCAATTGCAAAATCATTTCAATATGCAGGAGATGAGACATGCGCAACCGACGGATTGTGCGCTACACAATGTCCGGTTAAGATTGATACGGGCAAACTTGTAAAAAAACTCAGATCTGAAAAGATCGGAGACAAACAAAATATAGCCCTGTGGATAGCTAAGAGGATGGGGTTTATAACCGCATCAGCAAGGTTTGCCCTCAAAGTTATAAACCTGTTTCATTCAATTCTTGGAACAAGAGTTATGGGTGGCATTTCATCAGGAATAAGGCGATTGTCGGGCAACATAATCCCGCAATGGAATGAATATATGCCTTCAGGCGCAGGGCGAATAGCTGCAATACCCACAAAAAACTCTGATAACCCAAATAAAGTTGTCTATTTTCCTTCGTGCATAAACCGGTCTATGGGAGTCTCTGCAGATCACAAAAATGAAAAACAATTGTCGGAGAAACTTAAAGGCTTGATTCAAAAAGGGGGATTTGAAGTAATTTACCCTGAAGATATGGATAACCTTTGCTGCGGAATGGCTTTCCTGAGCAAAGGACACACCGTTGCAGGAGAATTGAAATCTAATGAACTTGAAAAGGCACTGCTGAAAGCTGGCGAAAACGGCCGTTATCCGGTACTGTGCGACATGAGTCCATGTCTGTATACCATGAAAGAAAATATGAAATCAGGAATTACACTTTATGAACCAGTTGAATTTATAACAAAATTCCTGCTACCAAATTTGACAATAACACCTGTAAATGAAACCGTTATGGTATTTCCGGTTTGCAGTCTGAAGAAAATGGGTAATGAGAAAATGCTGGAGGATCTTGCAATAAAATGTGCAACAAAAGTAATTGTTGCAGACACAAATTGCTGTGGCTTCGCAGGCGACAGAGGCTTCACCTATCCTGAACTAAACAGACACGGGCTTAAGGACCTGAAAAGTCAGCTTACCGGTGATGTGGTGCATGGCTATTCCACCAGCCGGACATGCGAGATCGGACTGTCAGACAGCACCGGCATTTCATTTAAATCAATAGTTTACCTCGTTGATGAAGTAAGCACATCAAAAGAATTTCAAAGGAATACAGAAAAGTAAATCTGCATGTTCCCTGGTCTGATATGGCAGGAATGAGGAATATATTAATACATGATTACATTGATGTAGATCTTGATATAGTTTGGATGACTGCAACAGAAAGTATTTATAACCTTAGAAGTCATTTGCAAAATCTAAACCAATTGATGTGAATCTGGAATGGTATGATTACGGCACAAGGTTTTACCATCTCAAATTGGAAGGTGATATGCTAATGATACCTTAGTCACTGAAGCATCAATTTTAGTACCTTTGAAAATGAAAAGTTCGCTGATATGAAAAGATCAATACTTGTACTTATTTTATTTTCAGTAATTATAACATCCTCTTATTCACAGGTATTCGTAGAAGCAGAGAGCTTTACAAATAAAGGAGGCTGGGTTGTTGACCAGCAGTTCATTAACCAGATGGGATCATCATTCCTGCTGGCTCATGGTTTGGGAAAACCTGTAACAGATGCCACAACAAGCGCTGTCTTTCCGGAAAAAGGTACTTATCATATATTTGTACGAACCCGCAACTGGACAGGTTACTGGTCGGATAAAGATGCAGCAGGGAAATTTCAATTAAGTTTAAATAATACACTTCTTTTGTTTCAGTATGGAACAGTTGATACAGAATGGAGCTGGGAATACGGTGGAAAAGTATATATTAATAAGGGCAGCAACAAAATCTCATTGCACGATCTGACAGGTTTCGATGGGAGATGTGATGCAATAGTTTTTTCAGCCGACAGCAAATTCAAACCTGCTAATGAGCTCAATGCTCTTGATGCTTTCAGGAAAAAAATGCTAGGTTTGCCTGCTCTGCCTCAGAATGCCGGAAAATTTGATCTCGTAGTTGTTGGCGGAGGAATAGCAGGTACCTGCGCGGCTATTTCAGCTGCACGGCTTGGTGTAAAAGTTGCCCTTATCCAGGACAGACCGGTGCTTGGTGGAAACAACAGCTCTGAGGTAAGAGTGCATTTGGGCGGACGTATAAATCTTCAGCCCTATCCGGCACTGGGAAATCTTGTAAATGAAATCGGACCAGCTAAAGGAGGGAATGCTCAGGATGCCACATATTATGAAGATCAAAAGAAAATGGATGCTGTTCTGAATGAAAAAAACATCACACTTTTTCTTAATTACAGGGCTTTTGCCATAAAAAAAACAGGCACAAGAATTTCTGAAGTAAGAGCAACTCACACCGAAACTTCAAAAGAGCTTGTTTTCACAGCCCCGCTTTTCGCTGATTGTACAGGCGATGGTACAATAGGAGCTCTGGCAGGTGCTGATTTCCTTATGGGAAGAGAGGGCCGCAGTGAGTACAATGAACCTACAGCTCCTGAAAAAGCAGATAAAATGACAATGGGAGCCTCTGTACAATGGTACTCGGAAGAACTTGCTTCACCTTCAGAATTTCCGGAAATAAAATGGGGACTGCCTTTTAATGAAAAAAGTTCCCAGAATATAAAAATGGGCGAATGGACCTGGGAAACAGGTATGCAGTACGACCAGATTAACGACTTTGAGAAGATCAGGGATTATGGTTTGCTTGTTGTCTATTCAAACTGGGCATTTCTTAAGAATCAGTATTCACAGTCGGCAAAGTGGAGCAACAGTTCGCTTAAATGGGTTGCCTATATTGCAGGAAAACGTGAATCAAGAAGACTTATCGGTGATTATGTCCTCAGAGAACAGGATCTTACTGACAGGATAATATATAACGACGGCACTGCCTCCACATCATGGACCATAGATCTTCACTATCCTGATCCGAAAAACACAAGCCATTTCCCCGGGAATGAGTACATTTCCATCGCAGTTCACAAACCGATCTACCCCTACCCGATTCCCTACCGCTGCCTTTATTCAAGAAATGTAACCAACCTGTTTATGGCAGGAAGAAACATTAGTGTTACTCATGTTGCGCTCGGCACTATAAGAGTTATGAGAACAACCGGAATGCTGGGTGAAGTAGCAGGTATGGCTGCTTCGATATGCAGTAAATACAAGGTAAATCCCAGAGAAGTATATGAAAAGTACTTTGACGATATGAAAGCCCTCATGGTTAAAGGGACAGGAAAGTCAGGACTTGCTCCTATTCAGAATTACAACCTCGGGGGAACTCTGCTGGAGGAGAAAAAATAAAAGCAGAAAAATCTAGTCATTTGAAAACAATTCAGCCTCTTTCCAGAAAAGAAGGCGGTTCTCGTCGGGAATAATCTTGTTATGATCAAGAAGCCAGCGCAGTACCTTTACAACCTTATCCCCGGGATAGTCAATCATTTTTACAAGTTCCTCAGCATCAGGATTTTTATCAGTCAAAACTGCTTTAATCTCATCCAGAATTATATCGAATTCATACTTGCTGAGATCGAGCTCATTTCGCTCCCTGCAGACATCACAGAGGCCGCAACGGCCTGACTCCTCACCAAAATAACCGAGAAGTATTACCGACCTGCACCTGTTTTCTGTATCGGCATAATCGATCATGCTCTTAAGCCTTATTTCATATTTCTCCTTGACATTTTTGTAATTGTCAGGAGAAATTATCAGAGCTTTTCTCTCGAGCCTTTCTTCTGTAAATATAACGAGTGCGCCTCTTTTCCCGGGAATAAATTTTATAATGTTATGCGATGACAGCTTCACAAGGTACTGGTAAATTGTATCACGTGTAGCTCCCGATTTTCTTGATAGCATCTCCTCATTTATAGGGACAAACTCGGTAAACATACCGGTATATGACCGTAAGAGTAATTTTATAAATCCGTCAAATGATTCATTTGCAACCTGAAATTTGTACAGGTCGTCGCGGCCAACAGTGAAGTGAACCCTTGATGGATTGTTGATCTCCTCAGTGAATTCAAGATATCCTTCTCTCTGAAGGAATTGAAGACTATTGTAAGTTTCGATAACAGGAAGACGGTATTTTGATACCAGTTCAGCCATATTGAAATCATAAACAGTCTCTTTTCCTGATCCTATAGGCACCTGCAGAAAATTGCACAATGCCTCATATATATCTTTGATCTTTTCTATTGGCGGGAATTTTTTCCTCACGCTGTCAAGAAGCCTGCTCTTGTCAGCCGGTGTATAAAGAAGTACTGCAGATGCGGCTTTTCCATCCCTTCCTACCCTTCCGCTCTCCTGAAAATAATTTTCAATGGAGTCGGGAATATCCCAGTGAATCACAAAACGGACATCAGCTTTATCGATGCCCATTCCAAATGCATTTGTAGAAACAATTACCCTGGTTCCTCCTGCTGACCAGGCCAGTTGCTTTTTATCCCTGAGCTCATCAGTAAGCCCCGCATGATAGAAATCGGCACTTATTCCGTTGGCAACAAGAAGCTCAGCAACCTCCTTACATCTCTTTCTGCTTCTGACATATACTATTCCGCTGCCTTTAGCTTTAAGAAGTGTCTTCAGAAGATATGTTCCCTTATCTTCAACTTTCCTGAGGAGATAAGAAATATTTTTTCTTTCAAAACTGGTCCTTAGAACATTCTTTTCCCTGAAAGCCAGCTTCTTCATAATATCCTCAATTACCGGAGGAGTTGCAGAAGCAGTAAGGGCCAGAAAGGGTACTTTTTCGGAAATATGATCGCGAAGCGAAGCAATTTTAAGGTACGAAGGCCTGAAATCATATCCCCATTGCGAGATACAATGAGCCTCATCTATTGCTACCAGGCTAAGGTTAAGCTTTGAGACTTTCGCCTGAAACATCCTTGTAGAAATCCTTTCAGGTGAAACATAGAGAAACTTGTAATCGCCGTAAATGGCATTTTCAAGTGCATTCTCTATCTCCTCGCTGTTCATTCCTGAATGAATTGCAAGAGCCTTAATCTCAAGACTCCTGAGGCGATTTACCTGATCCTTCATTAGTGCAATAAGCGGGGTAATGACAAGACAGATACCTTCCTGAGCAAGAGCAGGAACCTGAAAAGTAAGCGATTTTCCTCCGCCGGTTGGCATAAGGCCAAGAGTATCCTTTCCTTCAGCAACAGATTTTATAATATCTTCCTGCAAAGGTTTAAAGGATGAATATCCCCAGTATCTGGTTAATACCTGTTTGTACGACTCAAAATTCATGGTTGATTGCACTCAGCACAAATGTAATAACTGTAATTCAATTTTTTATGAAAGCTAAAATTAAAGAGATGTTTTAAGAGTCCTGATTTTTTCGTAATTTGCGCCCACAAAAAACACAAAATCTCATCTGATGTCATTTATTAAGGACAAAATACTTTATGAAGGCTTAACATTTGATGATGTTCTGCTCATTCCTTCATATTCGGAGGTACTTCCCAGGGAAGTTGATCTGAGTTCAATGTTTACCAGAAATATCATGATAAACACTCCTGTAGTCTCGGCGGCAATGGACACAGTCACCGAAGATGAGCTCGCAATTGCCATTGCACGCGAAGGCGGAATCGGTGTTATTCATAAAAACATGTCGATTGAAAAGCAGGCAGCGCAGGTAAAGAGAGTTAAAAGGGCTGAAAATGTTATGATATTTGACCCTATCACTATCAATATGGAGGCAACAGTTGGCGAAGCCATGAACCTGATGAGTGAATACCGCATTGGAGGGATCCCTGTAATTGACAAAGATGGTATACTCAAAGGAATAGTAACAAACAGAGACCTGCGTTTTGAAAATAACCGTGCACGGAAGATCACAGAAGTAATGACAACAAGTCTGATTACAACCAATCATCAGACTAATCTCGAAGCTGCAGCAAGAATTCTGCAGAAGCATAAAATTGAGAAACTTCCGATGATAGATGAGGATGGCAGATTAAAGGGTCTGATTACATATAAGGATATTACAAAAACCAAGGATCGCCCCAATTCATGCAAAGACGATAAAGGAAGGCTAAGAGTTGCCGGAGCTGTAGGAATCGCTCCTGATACGCTTCAAAGAGTTGAGGCCCTTATAAATGCCAGTGTTGATGCAATTTCTATCGATACTGCACATGCCCATTCCGTAAATGTTATTAATATTTTAAAAGAAATAAAAAGGAATTACCCCGGAATCGACGTCATTGCAGGTAACATAGGTACTGCTGAAGCCGCGCGTAAACTTGTGGATATGGGTGCCGACGCGGTAAAAGTAGGAATAGGACCAGGATCAATATGCACAACCAGAGTTGTTGCAGGTGTTGGCATACCGCAGCTTTCAGCAATATATAATGTTGCGAAAGCGATTGAAGGCTCAGGTGTTCCGGTTATAGCAGATGGCGGTATCAGGTATTCAGGAGACATTATCAAGGCTATAGCTGCGGGAGCAGACTCGATAATGGCAGGATCACTTTTTGCCGGTGTAGAGGAATCACCGGGCGAAACAATTATTTATAACGGACGTAAGTTCAAGGCATACAGAGGTATGGGTTCAATTGAAGCCATGCAGATGGGCTCCAGAGATCGTTATTTCCAGGATATGGAGGATGATATTAGTAAACTTGTTCCAGAGGGAATAGCTGCAAGAGTACCATTTAAAGGTAATCTGGCTGAGGTAATATATCAGATGACCGGTGGACTGAGAGCCGGAATGGGTTATCTCGGAGCAAAGAATATTGAGATTCTTAAGAAGGATAGCAAGTTCGTACGAATAACTAATTCAGGAATCGTTGAAAGTCATCCCCATGATGTTTCGATTACCCGTGAAGCTCCAAACTACAGCAGAAAATCATTTGAATAACAGGTATCAGCAAATCCTGATGAATATCAGAACTATTCTAATTGCGTCAGTAATATTATTGTTGCCGGTTTATTGCCCGGCACAGGATCTTAATAATAAAATACTGATGTCGGTTGATGGAAGAGGTATTCAGGCAGGAGAATTCATGAGGATGTACAATAAAAGCCAGGAGCCGGGACAGGCTGAAGATATTGACAACTATCTGAAACAGTTTACTCTGTTCAAACTTAAAGTAGCTGACGCCATAAGAAGCGGATACGATACAACAAAATCTTTTCGTACAGAGCTTACCGGATATCGTAACCAGCTTGCACAGAGTATGCTAACCGACTCCCAGGCAAAAGAAAAATTATTGCAAAAAGCTTATCAGAGGTCGCTTACGGAAATAAATGCCTGGCATATTCTTGTTGCTCTCCCTCAGGAAGCATCACCTGAAGATACTCTTAAAGCATGGCAGAAAGCTTCGGATATCAGGGAGAGAATTGTAAAGGGCGAATCATTTGAGGAGGTGGCAAGGGGAACATCTGATGATCAATCGGTTAAAGTAAACGGTGGTAATCTTGGCTATTTTACTGTTTTTCAAATGATTATGCCATTTGAAGATGCAGCATACAACCTGAAAAAAGGTGCAATATCAGATCCTGTGAGAACGCCATATGGGTATCATATAATAAAAAATGTCAACAAACGGCCTTCAAAGGGAAAAGTAATGGTTGCTCATATCATGAAGGTTGCACCTCCCGGAACCGGTGAAGCTGAGGCAGCAAAGGCGGAAGAGGAAATAAATGGTATTTATAAAAAGCTGCTTGCCGGTGAATCTTTCAGTGATCTCGCAAAAAAATATTCGGATCATAAAGAATCAGCCATAAATGGAGGTAAACTCGACTGGTTTGGTACCGGTGAAATAATAAGCGACTTTTCAGAAGCAGCATTTTCGATTCCCGACACAGGAAAATATACAAACCCAGTCAGAACATTATATGGCTGGCACATAATAAAACTGCTGGCAAGGAAAATTCCGGGCTCATACGAGGAAACAAAATCATATCTGGAAAGCAAACTCAATCAGTCATATCTTAATTCAGTAAGTAAGAAGACATTCACTGAGAAATTAAAAAAAGAGTATAAATACAAAATCAATCAGGAAGCATATGATTGGTTTGTTCTGAACACTGATACCCTGATTATTCAAGCCCTCAGGAAATATGACCGGACAACGATGCCTGCAGGTAATCTATACTCTTTTGCTAATCAGAATTACAGCACAAGGGAATTTGCAAACTATATAGAAAAAAGAGGATCG
>JBBQZN010000065.1:0-20544 GCA_038207725.1 Bacteroidales bacterium
TTATGCTCCGGATCGACGATACCATATTCAGCTTTGACCTTCTTGAAAAGAAGTTCAGCTGCAACCTTACTGCCTGCCATGGCAATTGTTGCAGGTATGGTGATTCAGGAGCACCTTTAAGTACAGGTGAAGCGCACATCCTTGAGGAGATTCTGCAGGAAGTTAAGCCCTATCTCAGACCTGAAGGATTAGCCGCAATTGAAGAGAAGGGTAGCAGTACAACTGACTTTGAAAATGACAGGGTGACTCCATTGATTGGTAATGAGGAGTGTGCTTATACTGTTTTAAAAGATAATATTTATCTGTGTGGAATAGAAATGGCATATATGGATGGAAAAGTAAAATTTCAGAAACCATTATCGTGTCATCTCTTCCCCGCTAGGGTAAAATATTATTCAGATTTCAGGGCCGTTAATTATCAGGAACTTTCGATCTGCCTGCCTGCAAGGAAAAGCGGAACTGACGATGGGATATATGTCTATGAATTTCTGAAAGAACCTCTTATTAGGGCTTTCGGACAGGAAATGTATGATGATCTGTGTATAGGTGCGGATGAATTAAGAAAAAACAAGACAATAAAACGATAGCATGGTAACAATTAAGGAATACATCGCAGCAAACAAAGAGAGATTTCTTGAAGAACTCTTTGAACTTATACGGATCCCATCTGTAAGTGCAAAAGATGAAAATAAAGGTGATATGCTAAAGGCCGCGACATGGCTAAAAAATTCACTTCTTAAAGCAGGAGCAGATAAGGCTGAGATCTATCCGACTGCCGGTCACCCTATACTTTATGGCGAGAAATTTGTTTCCGCAGAACTGCCAACAGTGCTGGTTTATGGACATTATGATGTTCAGCCCGCTGAACCACTTGAATTATGGAAGTCAGATCCTTTCGAGCCTGAGATAAGGGACGGAAAGATCTGGGGCCGCGGATCTGACGATGATAAGGGCCAGCTATTCATGCATGTGAAAGCATTTGAGACGATGCTTACTACCGGAAACCTTAATTGTAATGTTAAATTTATGATTGAAGGAGAGGAGGAGGTAGGTTCGGTTAACCTCGAGAAGTTCTGTACTGATTATAAAGAGATGCTTAAGGCTGATGTTATTCTTATCTCTGACACAACAATGATCTCAACAGATACTCCTTCCATAACATCAGGACTAAGAGGTTTGTCTTATATGCAAGTGGAAGTTTCGGGTCCCGATCGCGACCTGCACTCAGGACTTTACGGAGGGGCGGTTGTGAATCCCTGTAATGTTCTCTGCACAATGGTGGCATCACTAAAAGACGGTAATAACCGGGTAACTATTCCGGGCTTTTACGATGATGTAAGGGAATGCAGCAGCGAAGAAAGAAAGGAAATGGCAAAAAGACCTTTCAACCGTGAGTCATTCATGAAATCAGTAGGAGTTAGTCAATTAGCAGGAGAAGAAGGCTTCAGTGATCTTGAAAGGATTGGAATACGGCCTACCCTTGATATAAACGGGATATGGGGAGGTTACATGGGAGAAGGGGCCAAGACGATACTGCCTTCAAAAGCTTATGCTAAAATTTCGATGCGTCTGGTTCCGTATCAGAATGCCGAACGGATTGCAGAACTATTTAAAAATCATTTTATTTCAATTGCGCCGGCAGGAGTAACTGTGAAAGCGGAGTATCTGCATGGAGGAGAGGCATATGTGAGTCCTCTGGAGACTCCGGGATACAGAGCAGCTGCAATGGCTGTTGAGGAAACGTTCAATAAAAAGCCTATACCGGTTCGGAGCGGAGGCAGTATTCCTATTGTTGCAACCTTTGAAAAAGTTTTAGGAATCAAATCTGTTTTGCTAGGCTTCGGGCTTGATACAGATGCCATCCATTCGCCCAATGAGAACTATCCACTGGAAAATTTCTTTAGAGGAATCGAAACCATTATTAACTACCACAAGTGTTATAGAATGTTAAAAAATATATAGTTCCTGATTTAAATCATTTATTTGATTTTTGGCAACAAATTTCCAATACCCGCTATTAATATTCATCAATACGGGTCGTATTTGTACTTATTTCAACACTCAGCTTCATTTTCCTTAATAAAATTTAGTATTTTTTAGTTTGGATAATAAATAAAGAACCTCTATATTTGCTTTGTTAAATTAAAACCTAAAACTAATTTGTATGAAGAAACTATTTCTGCTGATTGTTTTGTTTGTGTTTATAGGTGGCTACACTCTATTGGCACAAACAATAGTCATTACAGGTACGGTTACCTCTTCTGTTGAAGGGGAAGGTGCAATTCCTGGTGTAACGGTTACTGTTAAAGGTACTACTGTTGGCGCTATAACAGGCGTAGATGGTAAGTATACGATAACAGCTCCACAGACTGCAACTAACCTTGTTTTCTCCTATATAGGGATGAAAAAACAGGAAGTTGAAATTGCCGGCCGCAAAATAATTGATGCTGTTATGGAACCCGATCTTCTGGGTTTAAATGAAGTTGTTGTTACAGCTTTCGGTATTAAAAGACAAGCCAAACAGCTTGGTGTTGCTACCGCTCAGGTATCTGACAAACAGTTGACTCAGGGTGGTGTAAGTAACGTAGTAAACGGTTTGACCGCCAAGGTATCAGGTCTGCAGATCAACACAGTTAACAACGGTGTTAACCCTGCAACAAGGATCACCTTAAGAGGAAACCGCCACTTTCTGGCAAGCAACCAGGCTTTGATAGTTCTGGATGGTGTACCGGTAAGCGCCGACTTCCTTAACTCGATTAACCCTAACGACATTGGCAATATTAACGTACTGAAAGGCGCCAGTGCTGCTGCTCTTTATGGTAACGACGCATCAAACGGTGTTTTGGTTGTCACAACAAAAAGAGGTAGTGGAAACAAGCCTGTTTTAAAGATAAGCAATACCACAACATTTGAGTCTGTATCTTACATGCCTAAACTGCAGGAACGTTTTGGCGCTGGTTCAGGTGAAGACACAATTAACGCAGACCCTAACTATACTTTTTGGGTAGGTCCAGACAGAAACACTGATCCTCGTACATCATACGAAAACCAGAACTACGGTCCGGAGTTTAATGGCGACATGGTTATCTTAGGTGGTAAACTTGTTGATGGTTCATATCAGATGATACCTTACAGCGCTGTAAAAGACGGTAAGAAAAAATTCTTTGAAACAGGGATCTCAACTCAGAATGACGTTTCTTATTCTGTAGGAAATGATGAGAACAGCTTTTACTTGTCAGCACAGGACGTTAATACTATAGGTACAATTCTTAATGATAAAAACAGAAGAACAGGTGTACGTATGGCAGGTTCAAGAACTTCAGGAATTTTCCATGCTGACTATACCCTCGGTTTTACGCAGACTAACACAAACGTTTCAGGCGGTGAGCCTTTCCAGGGCAGACCGGTTTACTGGAACGTATTAAATACGCCTGCTGAAGTTAACCTTAGAGATTACAAAGATATTGAAAATAATAAGTTCGCTAATCACAATGGTTATTTCAACGCTTATTATCCTAACCCTTACTGGCAGCTTAATAATTCAAGAGACATAACAAGAAAAGAAAACGTGCTTGGATCTGCTTTGATTTCTATTAATCCTGCTCCCTGGATCGATATTTCATACCGTGCCGGTTTGACATATCAGTCAAGAGCTGATAACTCATACAGAAATGGTGTTACTTACAACTCATACATGAAAGGCGATCCATGGGAAGCCGGCCACAATGCTACTGGTTCTCCGTTTGTCGGAGTATCTGCAGACGGTTTGAGTTCAAGCTTCATCCTAACCGGCGATTTCCTTGTACAGTTGAACAAGAAGATCGGCGATTTTGATGGCAAAATGATTATTGGTAACTCTATGTATTCTAACAAGTTCAGAAGCGTTACTGTTGCTAATAACTCACTTGTAATTCCTTTATTATATAACGTTGCCAACCGTCTCGGTGAAGCTGGCGTAGGTGAAGTAATAAGGCAGCGTAACTCAATGGGTTTATTTGCCGACATTACCCTTGGTTACAAAGATTTCGCTTTCATACACGCTTCCGCTCGTAACGACTGGGATTCAAGATTAACAAAAGAGAATCGTTCATTCTTCTACCCTGGAGTTGATGCAAGTTTGGTTCTTTCAGACGCAATTCCTGCTCTTAAGGATAATGATTTCCTTAGCTTTTTAAAAGTACGCGGTGGCTGGTCACAGACCGGTCAGATCTCTCTTAACAACTGGTATGCAACATTACCTTCCTTCAATCCAGGGTTTGGATTCCCATATGGATCAACTGCAGGTTTCGCTCTTAGTGGAACCCTGAGCAACCCACTTCTAAAGCCTGAACTTACACAGGAGATTGAAGCAGGTTTTGAAGTTAGTTTCATCAGAAACAGATTCCATCTTGAAGTTAACGCTTATCAGTCAAATACAAAAGATCAGACAATTCCTGCTACTATTTCATATTCAACAGGCTATGCAAGTGCATACATCAATGCCGGTGAACTTAAGACACAGGGTATCGAAACTGACTTAAAACTCACCCCGGTTCTCAGCCTTGGCGACTTAGACTGGAATTTGACAGTAAGTTATGCATACAATACAAGTGAGGTATTATCAATACTTGAAGGTTTGGATGAATTACCAATTGCTGACGTATCTTACGCAATTAAAGGCGAACAGTTCCCAGCAATCAAAGTTACTGACGTTAAAAGAGATCCTCAGGGACGTATAATTGTTGATCCACTTACTGGCTATCCAATTAAAGACCCGGCTCTCAAGCAAATGGGACATGGTAACCCGAATCATATTCTCGGTATTGTAAATACTTTTAATTTTAAAGGTTTAAGTCTGAACGTTGTTACTGACTACAGAGGTGGAAACGTGATTATGAACGCAGTTGGTAATGCACTCGACTTTACCGGTACATCATGGCACTCTGCTCAGAACGGTCGTCAGAATTTTGTTATTCCAAATTCTGTATACAACTCTGGTACAGCTGCTGATCCTGTATATGAACCGAATACAAATATTATTACACGTAACGCATCACGCGCATTATGGGTATCATCTGACTATCATAACGTACAGAGCACCTACTTAACAAGCGCTGCATTCTGGAAATTAAGGGAAGTAGCTCTTTCGTATGATGTTCCTGTTAAAAATATTCTTGGTGGTGTCATTCAGGCAGCCCAGGTGGGTGTTGTCGGAAGGAACCTGATTCTGCTTCGTCCCAGATCTAACATGTGGACAGATCCTGAGTTTAACCAGCAGGACGGTAACAGCAATGCTCTTGGTTATACAACAGAAGATCAGACACCTCCTACAAGAATTTACGGGTTTAGTGTTAAACTTACTTTCTAAGTAGAAAAATTAAAAAGATATGAAGAAATTATTAATAATATTAACTGTACTGCTTGTTTTGGGAACTTCCTGCGGGAAAGATTTTCTTTCAGTGAATGAATTCAACCCCAATTCAGCTTCTTCTGTTCCGGCCAGCCTTGTTCTGCCTGCAGCTCTCAATACGACATCGCGTATTATGACACTTCCCGGCAACTATGCTTTCGTTTACATGTGGCATGGCTTGATGGCAGTTAGTGGTGGATACGCTCAACCGGTTGCTTTAACTCAGTATAACCTTCTGAACAGTAATTACCAGGGTAACTGGGCCAACTCTTATCTTAATCTTCAGAACTACGATTATATTGAGAAGAATTCCACAACCGATAAGCTGAAACCTTATAAGGCAATCGCTAAAATCATGAAGGTTCTCCTTTATCAGAATCTTGTTGATACTTATGGTAATGTTCCTTACACTGAAGCTCTTCGCTCAGTTGATGGTATTCTGAAACCCAAATATGATCCTCAGCAAACCATTTATGAAGATCTTGTTCTTCAGCTCGATGCAGCTATGGATCTCATTACTTCAGCTCCTGCAGATGCAGATGAGGTTGGCAACTATGATATCATTTATCATGGCGACATGGGCATGTGGTGGAAATTTGCCAATACTCTCAAGCTGAGAATTCTTGTAAACCAGTCGGGAATGACAGGAAGAAGCGCTTATATTTCTTCAGCAATAGGTACAACAGCTCATACATCAGCTGATTATATCGGTGCTGGTGAAGGTGCAATGCTGAATCCCGGCTATGTTAAATCATCAGGTAAGATGAACCCATTCTGGGAAACATTCTACAAACAGGATGATTCACAGCAGGCTGACGGGTTAGGTTATTATGTTGCTAATCAGGATGCAGCCGATTTCCTTACAGCTAACAATGACCCTCGTAAACTCAGATTCTTCCAGGCTAACACAACTGGTGGTTCTGTAGTAAAAGGTAATTACTTTGGTGCTATAGTTCTTGAACCGGTACCAACTACTTCAAAGCTTGGCCCTGGTATGCTTAAGGCGTATAATCAGCCTGCCCCTATTATGACTGACTTTGAAAGCCTTTTCCTTCAGGCAGAGGCAGTTCGGAGAACAATATTAACAGGTGATGCAAAAGCTCTCTATGAAAGCGCTGTTGCACAATCAGTAATCTATATGGGCGGAGCTTCAGGTAATGCTGCCGGAGCTGCAGCATATCTGGGACAGGCAGGTAAACCACTTGTTAACTTTGATATCTCTGTAAATAAATTGCAGACTATCATCACCCAGAAATGGATTGCGCTTAATGGCATCAGCCCTATGTCGATCTGGACAGACTACAGAAGAACCGGTTATCCCGATTTTATTCACTGGTCTGCAGATCCTGCTAAACTGAATGCTACTCCTCCTGTTCGTCTGCTTTATCCTCAGACAGAAATCAGCACAAACAACGACAACGTGCTTGCTCAGGGTGACATTAATCTGTTTACAACAAAAATTTTCTGGCAGAACCGTTAAGAACTAATGCCATAAATTAATAACAATTAAAAAAAAAGAATATGAGAAACAAAATATTCATGATAACATCCTTTCTGGCTGCAGTTCTTGTTTTAAGTTCCTGCCTGAAAGATGATATTGGTGAGGACTGGACATCAGACCTTAAAGGAAAGATGTATGCAGAGGTGTGGAACGGTGGGTTTGAGGCCTTCGCTTTACAGCCTGTTGCAGCGCCTGCTACCTTCAAATTCCTCGTGAACGTTGCTTCTGATGAGCCACCAACACAGGATATTACTCTTACAATTGCAGTTAATCCTGATGCTCTCGCACGATATAACGCTGCAAAAGGTACTGCTTATAAGTTATATCCTTTTATAGAGATTCTTAATCCTACTGTGGTAATTGAAGCAGGTACAAGAAATGCATATGTTAATGTAAAAGTTTGGAACGCCGACGCTTTGAACGCATGCGATAATTTCATGGCTCCTATTTCTATTACAGATGCAACAGGTGGAGTAATTCCGGCTGACGCTATTAACCAGGGTTCAAGACTGATGGCTCTGCCGATTTCCAACCCTTATGCTGGTACTTATTCGACTGTTGGTTATCGTATTCGTCCGGGTAATCCTACCGAAACAATCACAGCTGACCAGGTATTCTCTACGGTAGACTGTAAAACAGTTTCTAAAGTTGGGTTTGGTAACTATTCGGCTTATGGAATAAAGATAGAGGTAACTGCAAATACTATTGTTGTAGGTGGTACTACCTGCTTCAAAGTTATTGCCACTCCTTTCGATGTAGCTACAGGCGCTGTAGTAGGTGGTATGTTTACTTCATGGACAGGAGATGGTGCAACTCTTCCTGCTCCTCCGGCTAACCCAACTGAAATTAACTATTACAATCCAGTTACAAAGGTATTTGTACTGAATTGTTATTATCTGAGTGGCGCAGGTAACCGTATCATGTATGAAGTAAATACGCGAAAATAAATTTATTTTGATTCTTCTTATTAAGCTTTAATGTAAAAAATAACAGCTTTAAAATTGGCTTAAGAGAAAAGAGTTAAAAAATTTAACCGATAATAATAAAAAAAATTATGAAAAGAAAAATTATATTTTTTGTAATGTTGGTGGCAGTTGCCGGCCTGGCTACAATGCAAAGTTGTACCAAAGATTCTCCGACGCTTATTGAGGAATATCTGGCTCCGGTACCCGCAGCTCCGTCACCTGCGATAGAAGCTGTAATTCCGTTTACAGGCGCTAATCAGGCTATTAACCTGACATGGGAAGGAACCGCCACGAATGCAATTAAGTGGGATGTTTACTTTGGTGATTCTGATGAACCTGATATGGTTGCAGAAGGAGTCGCATCAAATGCATACACTGCTCATGTGAATGCCGGTGGCACTTATTACTGGCAGGTATATACCATTGATGCTAATGGTGTTGAGACATATAGTCCGTTATGGGATTTTCAGGTAAATTCAATGCCTTCTGTAGCAGGTACTCCTGTTCCAGCTGATAATGCTATAGGCACAAACCCATCTCCAGTTATGACATGGGCAGCTACTGACCCTGAAGATGACGATTTAACATATGATCTGTATCTGGGTATAACTGCAACTCCTGGTCCTGTAGCCGCAGGACTCACAAGTGCAACATATACACCTGCAACAGCATTAACGCAGAATACTATGTATTACTGGAAAGTGGTAACACATGATCCTTACGGAGGAGTTTCTACAAGCCCGGTATGGAAATTCACTACTGGAGCACTTCCGGTTATGAAATTTGTAGGCAGTTATAATGTAGCTGAAAATAGTGTACAGAATGGCGCTTATGCATACACCATGGAATTTGCAAAAGTGGATAATACAACTATCCTGGCTGATAACTGGTGGGATTCAGGATGGGCTGCAAAATTTGTACTTGATTTTACAAAGAATACAATTGTAATGACTCCATTTACTTTTGTTTCAGGATCGAGTACCTATATTTGCACAGGTTCAGGTAAGATTACTCAGGCAACAGGTCAGATCATTCTTGTTTACTCTGTCACGAAGAATGGCGTGCTATTAGAGAATGGAACTGATACTTTTACCCTTGCAGGCAAAGGATTATCACCTGAACGCACTAGCAATAAAATGCCAAAACTTTAATTATTGAATTGATAATTACAGTTTAATACTAAAATAAAGGTGCCTTTCGGGGCACCTTTATTTATTCACAATATTTTTATTCTATTCTTAAATTCACAACATAGGGCGTGTTTCCTTAGTTTAAATAGGTGCAGAGTATCGCAATGTTTAATTGTATTTTTTGAACATCGGGAATTATGTATAAACAGTTTTTAATGTAATTTCTATTTCCCTATCATCCAAATATGCACTGTCATCCCGAATGAAGCGCAGCGTAATGAGGGATCTCATGGAATCAGCAGGATCGTCTTCAAATAGATTGATGTCTGGGGCTTGACATGACATCTGGGGTACAAAAAAATGTATGGGGACTCGTAATAGTAATTCATCTTAAGATTCACAACTCCGGGCTTTATTGCTTTGGTTTTTATTTGTATTCCAGCAGCCATTTATACACCGGAATTGTATCTATCTCAATCCCATTGGATGTAGTAAATGTTTCAGAATAACTATCAAAAGTAATAATCTTACCTCTCTTTATTTTGAAGTATTCTGCAGCATTTTCAAGTCCCGAAACTTCTCTTTTAAATGTATCTTTATTACTAATATCAAAACAAACTTGTATCAGATCAGTTGGTCTGTCCTTATCAAAGACTATAAAATCACATTCTGTATGCTCTTTATAGAAAAAAAGATTGTTTCTATGTTTTCTCCTAAGGTTTAAATAAACAATATTTTCAAGTAAGCTGCCGAGGTTATCTGAAAATTGCCATGTGATAGAACTTATAAGTCCGGTATCAATAAAGTATATTTTCTTTTCCGCTTGTTCCTGTTTCACGAATGAATAGTCAAATTTATTCAGCCTGAATGAAAAATAAGCTGTTTCAGCATAATCTGCAAAAAGATATAAGCTGTCTTTGGAGATCCTGAAACCAGCTGATTTTAACTCATTATATATTTTATGGATTGAATTTGACTTTCCGGTGTTTAATACTATCCGGTTCAGGAAATACTTAAGTGCCGCAACATTTGAGATATTGTACCTTTCAATCATGTCGCGGTAAAGCATAACATAAAAATAATCCTGCAATATTTTTTGAGCAAAGTTTGTTTTTATAACTTCCGGAAAACCACCGTTTGTTATATAATCTCTCATACTGTTAATTATAATTGCTTTGCCGGAAGGGAGATGGATGTCTTCATTGATGTTTTTAAATCGCAGATACTCTCTGAAGGAAAGCGGGAATAATTCAATATTAATATTTCTTCCTCTGAGAGAGCTTGCGATATCACTGCTAAGCATCCTGGAATTCGAGCCAGTTATGAAAATGTTACTGGAGACAGAATCAAATAAACGCCTGACAAATTTCTCCCATCCTGCCAGGTTTTGTATCTCATCGAAAAAGAAATAAACATTTTTTAAATCAGTGTCCGGATATAATTCCAGATAAGCCTGAATTATCAGGTCAAAATCACCGGGCTCAAAAGAAAGGCGTTCGTCTTCAAAATTGATAAAGACTAGTTTGTTTTTGCTGATCTTGCGCTCAAGAAGTTTCTTCATTGCAAAAAGCAGCAAGTGTGTTTTCCCACACCTGCGAACTCCTGAAACGCTTACTATTTTTCCTGAATCAAGTGGTGCTTCAGACTCACGATTCAAAACAGCAGTGAGATCTATGTTCTGATTAAGAATAATTAACTCTTTTAATATATCTTTCCTTATCATAAGGACAAATATACAAAATACTTCCTTCTATTCCGAATATTTCAATTGTGATTTTTAAATGTCCGACGCCCGATGCCTGATGCCTCTGTGACAAAGCTGTAAATTTGATTTTCTAATTACATACGCTAGTAGTCATTTAAGCTTTCTTCAGATTAACCAGTTCAAGCCTGGTTGTTGTGGCCTTAAGTACCTTGATAACCACTTTCCCGATCCTTATAATGTCATTATTCACCGGTATGCTTCCATGGTAAAATAGTATCATGCCGGCAAGTGTTTCATAATCATCTTCTTCAGGCAGGCTGAGATGATATTTTTCATTCAGATAGTCAATTTCAATCCTTCCTGAAAAAATAAATTCATTCGGACTGATTACTTTCTCTATAAGGTCGTTGGTATCATGTTCGTCTTCAATATCTCCGACTATCTCTTCAAGAACATCCTCAATTGTTACCATTCCTGAGGTGCCGCCAAATTCATCCACAACAAGTGCTATATTCTTTTTCTCATCCACAAAATGTTTCAGAAGCTTATTGGCCGGCATTGTTTCGGGTACAATAGCAAGTTTTCGCAGTGATGAAACTATATCTGTCGGTTTTTTGAAAAGATCTTTAAGTTCCACATATCCTATTATATTGTCGATAGAGTTCTCATAAACAAGTATTCTCGATAGTCTGGTTTCGATAAATTTGTCCCTGAGTTGCTCAACGCTGCTTTTTGCATCTACTGCTTCTATTTCTGTACGCGGTATCATGCATTCCCTCAGTTTCACATTTGAAAAATCGAGAGCGTTCTGAAATATGCGGATATTATGGTGATCAGGTTCAGATTCTTCCCTGTTCTTTGTACTGAGATTAACAAAATGGTCAAGATCGACCTTACTGAAGACCAGATTCTCCTGTTTTTTGTCTCCTGGTTTTAGCCGGAATACTAAACGGATAAACAGGTTTGATGCCAGAAGTGTGAATTTGCTGATCGGATAGAATATCAGAAAAAAGAAAAGTGTCGGGATACTGAGAAATTTAAGAAAAAAATTCGGAGAAATTATGAATACTGTCTTTGGAAGAAACTCGGCAACGAAAAGAATAAGAGCTGTTGAGATTATTGTGTTCAAAATGAGAACCAAAAGGTCTGACTCTATTAATGGGGAAAGAGCCGGATTAAGCAGGCTGGAAAAGACAAGGCCATAGACAACGAGCGAAATATTATTCCCGATAAGCATTGTGGCAATATACTGGCCCGGATGATCAGTAAACAATTTCAGGATCTCAGAACCAAATACTCCCTGTTTCCTGTCGAGTTCTATCCTTAGTTTATTTGATGTTACAAATGCTATTTCCATGCCTGAGAAGAAGGCAGAGAGGACTATTGCCAGTATTATTATTGCACCATTCATGAACCAAAGTTAACTTTTTTTTCTTTGAGAATGACGAACCCATGCAAAGACAAAGGAGACTATGGACATCAGAATAAAGAGAAAAAATTTGGCCCATTCACCGGTTACCGCAAATCTGATTCCGGCGGCAAGAGCAAGAGTTCCTGTAGCTATCCAGATTATCTCGAGCATTAGGAGAGAACTATTCCTCATCAGTTATATAAAATTCAGCACGGATTTTTTTGATTACCCTGTTTTGAAGATGCGAATCTGATTCAAGTCCGTAACCAAGAAGAACATCATTGCCACTTGTAACTTTTACAAAGCGGTCAGTATATATGCGGTCAGTAGTCTGGTTCCAGTACAATAATTCTGTTTCCAGCTTTTCATTATTCTCATTAATAACTATTACACTGTCTTTAAGTTCCCACAGATTATCGTTCTGGGTATATTTTGCATATTTCGATACAACAGAAGCCACAGGTTCTTTTTTACCATCATAAAACAGAACTTTAATTCCGGTTCTGAATTCGGTATATGGCTGTTCTTTGTTTTCATACTTTTCCACAAGTGGTGAACGCATGATAACCTGTATCATTCCTGAATCGGTGAGAGTTGTTTCAAAATCCCTTCCTGTGTAGGATGGAAGAACCAGGAGATCTGTTTTTGGTATGGTATCATACTTATTCTCGCACCCTGTAATCATCAAAATAGCTAACATAATAGCTGGCAGGTAGCTTCTTTTGATCAGACAGGTAGGAGAAATCATCGATGCCTTTTTAGTGAACATAATAATGGTCACGGAATATGTTATTCGTATTTTCTTTTCTGGAACCAGTAATCGTAGAAGTTAAGACTGACTCCCATAGTATAAAAGTTTTCACGATGAAGAGAGGAGCCTTCAGGTCCATGCCTTTTGGTAAAATCAAAGAAAAGATTTGCCTTGGAATAAGTACGGGGGAGCGGTATTCCAATGCCAAATGTCACTCCTGCTTCCTTTAGTTGTTTTCCGTTTATAATGAGGTAATTATCAGCTAAATGTCCGCCTAACCTGTATTCCATTCTCTTCAGGAAACTGAAGTTTGAATATTTTTCCGGAATATATTCAAGCCCAAACAGGAGGCTTTTTGTGTCGGCAGTGTAGCCTGCAGCTCCCGGAATACGTGATGCAGACCATTTTGAATAGTTATAATCCAATGCAACAGTAAACTTATTCTTTTTACCGAAAGAGATCCCTGCCTTAAATGAACCGGGAATAAAAGTCTTTGTTGAGTCGTCTGATATATATGCAAGCGTGTCGGCTGTGCTATTGCCGTATGCAGTGTATCTTGATGTAAGATGCACATAATCTGACTTGTAGTTTCTGCCTCCGGTAAAAGTGAGGCCGGCATTCAGAAAATAGTCTTTCTTAACTGTTGTAGTATATTGTAACCCATAATCCAGATTCACACCCCTTAACTGAAGTTTTTCGGTGCTGCTGTTATGATAAACACTGTAGTAGTCATACTGATTGTCAAATACAAATTGATTTGATCTTGATACCTGACCGAGAAGTATTGTCATGTTAATACCTGCAGAGAAATGTTTGCTAAGAGTGCCTCCTGCTCCCAGAAAGAATTGATTGAATCCTCCCTCACCATCATGAAATGTTGAATATGCTCCAATAACCGGGTCAGAACTTGTAACAGATTCAGATATCCTGTAATAACCATTAGTGTAAGGGAGAATTCCCAAAGCAACACCCCATCCTTTAGAAACAGGGAAACCCATCATGAGATGATCGAAATTCATATCATCAGATGAGGATCTTATAGCGCCGTCAGAAAGATAGTTCATGCTGTAGTCTAGCCCGAAATCAAAAATGAAGGATATAGTATCAAAGCTGCTGTATGATGCAGGATTGGAAACATATATGGAAGTGTTGTCTCTTAAGGAATTTCCTACTCCTCCCATACCCATCGATCTGAACGAACCTGAAGGTTCTATTGAGCCCAGATTGAAACGGGAGTAGGGGGAATTTACCAGTTTCTGCCCTGTGACAGTAAATGTTATTGAAAAAACAGCAATTAAAATAACGATAAGAGGTTTATGTTGCATTGTATTCGAGTATATTATTTAAACCATCAGTCACAATATCAGGCATATATGCAACATGATAGTTGATTTTGTTCATAAGATATTCACTGTCGCCGCCTGTCAGAATAATTTTAAATCCTGAGTGCTTTTTCTCAAACGTGCGAATATACTCATTTATTTCATAAGTCACCCCCGTAATTACTCCGGCGGCTATTGCGTCGCTTGTGTTTTTACCCGGCGATGAGTAGTCGTCAGTAATTGAAACCAGCGGAAGTTTACCTGTAAAACTGTTTAATGCTTTGAATCTCATGCCAATTCCCGGAGAGATGTTTCCTCCACAATATAGTCCTGATGAGAGATAATCATAGGTGATGGCACTTCCTGCATCTATTATCAGAATTTCTGATTCTGAAAATTTACTGAAGGCTCCTGCCACAGCAGCTATTCTGTCGGGGCCAAGAGTATCCGGTGTTTCATATCCGATTGTAAAAGGGAGCTTTGATTTATAGGATAAAATATGTACGAACGGGATATTTGAAAACAGGAGTTCTGACAGGTATTCCGGGAAATCCATTACCGATGAAATAATTGCCTTTCCAACCGTATATCCCTTGATCTTCTTCTCAATTTCCTCACAACTCAGATCGTTGAGTCTGAAAACTGAAACAGGAGAACCTGCTTCGTAAAGTGCAAGCTTTACTGAAGTATTTCCGATGTCAATTATTAGATTCATGGCTTATGTTTAAAGCGCAAAGGTAGTAAATCAGTAAGAATGTGCCTATAATTTTGGCCACCAAACCATAAGGCCGTCAACTTAAGCGTAGTATTGAAACTTAAAAACTTTGTAAAACTCTCCCCTCCTTTTGAAGCTAATCTTTGTAAAAAAATATAATAGTTTTGCCGAATGAATTAAAATTGTCAGGAACGGATTCCTCGCTTTGCCAGGGTAGCATATTAATTAAGTATATTATCAGATAGTTGAAGAAGATTCCTCGCTCCGCCCGGAATGACAGGATTCTTTTAGAGTGAATGGGGAAGAAGTGGCGATTCGCAAAAATGATTCTTTATCCATTTCGAAATTTCTTCTGCGAATCGCCACTTCTTCCCTTCAATCCCCTATATTAGTTGTCATTCCGAGGCGAAGCCGAGGAATCTCCTGCTATGATTACCAATTTCAAATACTTGTGTATAGAGATTAGCTTCAAAAGGAGGGGAGAGTATTATTTTCGGACTATATGCAATTATTAAGTAATTATGCCCGTATAATCTACCTTATTATACCATTTTCAGATTCATTAGCTTAACGGCTATACCCCAGCCATCCTAAATGCGGGCTAATTTTCTGTCGTTAAGCGAAATATGTAGAAGGCAAAGTCCGCATCAGGGGATGAAAATAGAGGAATTATAAATTTCATTCAGAATATTTATCGTACCCTTAACTGTATTAACATCAGTAACAGTAAGGCTGAGTTTCGCCGATTTCTGCTTCATATTCATCCTGCTCTTTTTTCTGTTTACATAATTCATTATTGAAACGAACAATGAACTGTGGTAAAACGAAGAGTTATGATCAGATACAAAATTGGCAATAAGAAGATTGTTTTTAAGATTGATTTTTTCAATCCCGAGCCTGACTGCTGCCCATTTAATTCTTACTATCCCCAACAAAGCTTCCGCAGGAGGGGGTAATAAACCAAACCTGTCGGTAAGTTTCTGTTCGAACAGTAATAGTTTCTCCTCTGTGTCTATCTCATTAAGCTCTTTGTAAAGTCTGATCCTTTCCGAAATATTTGAAATATACTCATCAGGAAACATAATTTCCAGATCCGTATCAATCTGAAAATCTGAAATATAAACCTTTTCTTTTTCAGGTTTGGCCGATTTATTTATATGAGGTTCATAAGATGGATCATTAATCTCTGACTCCCTGAGTTCCATCATCGCCTCATTAAGTATTTTCTGATACGTCTCGAATCCTACGTCAGCAATAAATCCGCTCTGTTCTCCTCCGAGAAGATTTCCCGAGCCCCTGATATCAAGGTCTTGCATGGCAATATTAAATCCGCTGCCCAGTTCCGAAAACTCCTCAATTGCTTTCAGCCTTCTTCTCGCCTCATGTGTAAGTGTTGTCAGAGGAGGAGCCAGCAGGTAACAGAATGCCTTCTTATTCGATCGGCCAACCCTGCCACGCAACTGGTGGAGTTCTGAGAGTCCAAAATGATGGGCATCATTTATAAAAATGGTATTCGCATTCGGAATATCGAGGCCCGATTCAATTATAGTCGTTGCCAGCAGTACGTCATAATCTCCCTGAATGAAATCGTACATCACATTCTCAACATGTGTTCCATCCATTTGTCCGTGAACTATTGCTGTTTTCACATTCGGGCATATGCGGTTGATCTGAGCCTGAATCTGTTTAATATTCTCGACTCTGTTATGGATGAAAAACACCTGGCCGTTTCTTGAAATTTCATATTCAATACCTTCTTTCACGATATCTTCATTAAACCCATGTAATTCAGTAACAATCGGCATCCTGTTGGGAGGAGGGGTGTTTATTATTGAAAGGTCGCGGGCCCCCATCAGCGAAAATTGCAAGGTACGGGGTATTGGAGTAGCTGTAAGGGTAAGCGTATCTACATTCGCTTTAATCTTTTTAAGCTTCTCTTTTACCGACACTCCAAATCTTTGTTCCTCATCAATAACTAGAAGGCCAAGATCTTTAAATTTAACGTCCTGTCCTACAAGTTTATGAGTGCCTATAATTATGTCTATCTTACCCTCTTCAAGAGCTGCCAGTATTTTCTTCTGATCGGCGGCCTTTTTGTGCCGGCTTATATATTCAACATTACATGGAAATCCTTTCAGCCTGGCTGAGAATGTCTTAAAATGCTGAAGTGCCAGAATGGTTGTAGGAACAAGAACTGCAGTTTGTTTGCTGTCGGAAGCTGCCTTAAATGCGGCTCTGATTGCAATCTCTGTTTTGCCAAAACCAACATCGCCGCAAACAAGACGGTCCATTGGGTGTTCGGCCTCCATGTCAGCCTTGACGGCAACAGATGCTGTAAGCTGGTCAGGTGTATCCTCGTATATGAACGAAGCTTCCAGCTCTCTTTGCAGATAAGAATCGGGCGAAAATGAGTAACCGGGTGCTGCCTGTCTTTTTGCGTAAAGAACTATAAGATCTTTGGCAATATCCTTAACCCTGGCCTTTGTACTCTGCTTAAGTTTCTGCCATGCTCCGGAGCCAAGCTTGTAAATCTTTGGCTCAGCGCTATCCTTGCCTTTATATTTTGAAATCCGGTGCAAGGAATGAATTCCAACATAAAGAATATCATTGTCGCGGTATACAAGCTTTATTGCTTCCTGTATTTTGCCGTTTACTTCAATTTTCTCAAGACCCCCGAACTTTCCGATTCCATGATCGATATGAACAACATAATCTCCGGGATTTAATCCTGTAAGTTCTTTTACCGAAATGCTCTCCTTCTTTGTAAAATATCCCCTGATCCTGAATTTATGATACCTGTCGAAAATCTGATGGTCGGTATATACCGAAATTTTCAGGTCGTGATCAGTGAATCCTCCGTGCAGATTTAGCAACAGAGGTATAAAGCTTACTTCCGGATTTATCTCAGAGAAAATTTCTCTTAACCTTTCGATCTGCGATTCACTCTCTGAAATAATGTATGTTAAATAGTTTTCGGCATCATTAGAGAGCAACTTGCCGGTAAGAATTTCAAAGTTTTTGTTGAAGACCGGCTGAGGCTCGGTGCGGAATTCAAACCGATGCTCTGGTGTAAACAGGCTCTGCTTTCCGATTTCAACCATCCTGAATTTACTGCAGTGATCAATAAAATGATTGCCGGTCATTATTATCTCTTTCTTCTCGGCTATCTGACCTGAGTTTTCCCTCTCTGTTGTCTGGGAAAATATATTATTGATCTTTTCTTTAATATAAGCGGCATCTTCTATCCATATCAGTGAAGAGGGGGGAAGAAAGTCAGTGAATGAATCACTTATTGACTCAATTGAAATATCCTGAATATTTGGAATTACTGAGATCTGTTTATGTATGCTTACCGAAAGCTGGTCATCGGTATTGAATGATCTTATTGTTTCGACTTCTTCGCCAAAAAAGTCGATACGGAACGGCAGGTCTGCAGAGTAGGAGAAGACATCAGCAATGCTTCCCCTGATAGAATATTGCCCGGGCTCGTAAACAAAATCAGTTCGTTCAAAATTATATTCATGAAGCATCTCCTCAAGAAACTCAAGTGAGATTTTATCTCCCTTTGATATGTTGAAAGTATTCTTTTTCAGGTTTTTTCTGCTGACAACTTTCTCCATTGCCGACTCAGGGTAGGTAACAATTATACCCTTTCTTTTACCTGACGCGAGATGATTCAAAACCTCAGTCCTTAAAACAATATTGGCAGGTTCAGTCTGCTCATACTGAACAGAACGTTTATATGTTGATGGGAAAAAGAATACCGATTCTTCACCGTTAAGAGAAACAAGATCATTATAAAAGTATGCTGCATCTTCCTTTTCAGGGATAACGACTACATGTGTTGTCTGGGTTTTCTGGAATACTTTTGAAATAACCATTGCCCTTGATGAGCCTGTGAGCCCTTCAACTCTGATTCTGCCTGTAAGGTCGCCATTGATATTTTCAATGAGAGAGGCCAGCAGTGGATGATTGCCGTAATGTTCAGTTAAATTGTTTTCTTTCATTGCGGGCAAATTTACCCTTAAGCCTGTTCACTCGCAAGAAACGACTCCATTTTACTTACCATATTTTTAGATCCGGCATAAAAAGGAGAACGCTGATGGAGCGATAAAGGAGTAATTTCAAGTATATTGCGTATGCCGTCAGAGGCAGCGCCTCCTGCCTGATATGCAATAAATGCTATCGGATTACACTCGTATACAATCCTGAGTTTACCTTTTGGGGCATTCTCATTCTCGGGATAAATGAAAATACCACCCTTAATAAGATTCCGGTGAAAATCGGAGACAAGCGATCCGATATATCTGGAAGCATAAGGTCTTCCTGTATTTACATCATTTTCCTGACAGTATTTGATATACTTTTTTACACCCGATGGGAAGTGAATGTGATTACCCTCGTTGGCAGAGTATATAAAACCGTCGGCAGGAGTTTTTATATCGGGATGGGAGAGGCAGAATTCGCCGATGGATGGATCGAGGGTAAAACCATTTACTCCGAAACCGGTTGAGTAGACAAGCATTGTTGACGATCCGTAAATTATGTATCCTGCAGCAACCTGTTTCGACCCTTCCTGAAGAAAATCTTCATTTTTTACTTTTTCTCCCCTCGGGGTGATCCTGCGGTAAATTGAAAATATTGTTCCAACCGAAACATTATAATCTATATTTGAGGAACCATCAAGAGGATCTATGCATACTACATATTTACCTTTAGAAGCAGATTTATCGGAAAACACTATTTCATTCTGATTCTCCTCGGTAGCAACGCCGCAACACTCACCACTCGACATAAGTGCACTTATAAAAACCTCATCTGCGTATACATCAAGTTTTTGCTGGGTCTCACCCTGAATGTTAATATCGCCCGATCGCCCTATTATGTCGGTTAGTCCGGCTTTACTAATCTTCTTATTAACCATTTTGGCAGCAGTTCCAATATGATGGAGAAGGCTTGAGAGTTCCCCCTTTGCATACGGAAAATCCTTCTGCTTCAGAATAATAAAATCATTCAGAGTTGTAATGTGGTAGCTTTTCATAGTCATATGAATAGGTAATCTGCAAATTTAGCAGTTTTAATCGGTGACCTATTCAGATTTTTTTATGATTTTGTATTTACGCGGAAAAAAGCAAAGACATAATCCGAATATTCAACTCTTTCACACTTTCTAAAGTTGGAGTCTCGATTGAAAATTATATTTTTAGACAAAATTTTGTTATGAAGGTCTATAAGTTCGGCGGAGCATCAATAAAAGATGCTATGGGGATCAAAAATCTGTTTGAAATTGTTTCTAAAGAGCAATCTGAACTGATAATCGTAGTATCAGCCAGCGGAAAGACAACTAATGCTCTTGAGAAAATTCTTGACAAATGGTTTGCTGGAGACAGTGTGTATGAGGAACTTATCGAAAAATTGCTTAAATACCATTTCAAGATATTGAGAGAATTGTCGTTTGAGGCTGAGAGTGACGCAGTTGCTTATGTATTTGCGACATTTGAAACAATTAAAGAACAACTGAAGTCAGGGAAAAAAGATAATTATGATTTCGAATACGATCAGCTTATTTCATATGGTGAGAGTTTGTCTGTCATTATGGTTTATGAATACCTAAAAACGAGATTAGACAGGATGGAAGTGGTCGATATCCGCGAT
>JBBQZN010000066.1:0-19100 GCA_038207725.1 Bacteroidales bacterium
TCTGAATAATCCTACTGGTAATCCTTCCGATCTGAAGTATTGGAAAAACTCCTCACAAATAGGTGGAACACCATTTGGCGATAATCTATCTGAAGGACCTCATACTGTTATGCCTGCCGATTCTTTATCAGTATATCCTAATCCAACATCGGGGGGCATAAATGTTGATCTGGTAACTGAAGACCTTAGTGGAAAAATTGAGATGACACTTTTCGATGTTACAGGTAAACAGATCTATTCTATTAACACGGGAACATCGGCATTTTTTAATCTTAAAAATCTTGGTCTGGCACCGGGAAGTTATACTCTCAGAGTCAGGTCACAGTGTTCAATAAGCAGGATGAGAATTATACTTGTAAATTGACCATATTAGATACGAAATTGCTAAATTTGATCTTAAATATTTAAAAGCATTATGTATAAACGATTCATTATAATACTGTTAGCTCTTGTATCACTCCTCAGGATAACAGATGCGCAGAAACGAGCCAGTCATTCATTTACCCTTGGAGCAACGGAATTTCTTCTCGATGAAAAACCATTCCAGATAATAGCCGGTGAGATGCATCCTGCAAGAATCCCGGCAGAGTACTGGCAGCACCGGATCCAGATGGCGAAAGCCATGGGATGCAATACAATATCTGTTTATATCTTCTGGAATTACCATGAACCGGAGGAGGGTGTTTATGATTTTTCAACAGCTAATCACAATCTTAAAGAATTCTTCAGGCTGATTCAGGAAGAAGGTATGTGGCTGATTGTCCGGCCCGGACCTTATGTCTGTGCTGAATGGGAACTTGGTGGTATACCGCCGTATCTGCTTCGTATACCGGATATAAAGCTCAGATGCATGGATCCCCGTTATATGACTGCAGCCGAAAGATACATAGGTAAACTTGCCGAACAAATTAAGCCCTACATGATAACTAATGGGGGCCCGCTTCTAATGATTCAGATTGAAAATGAATACGGCAGTTTCGGAAACGACAGAAACTACATGATGCGACTCAAAGAAGCATGGAAATCAAATGGTGTAGATATTCCTACGTTCACAGGCGATGGACCAACAACATACATGCTTGAAGCCGGGTCGCTGCCGGGAAGCGCTGTTGGACTCGATTCAGGCAGTTCGCTTAAGGATTTTGAGCTGGCCGCAAAAATGAATCCGGGTGTTCCTGTCTTTAGCAGCGAAACATATCCGGGATGGCTTACCCATTGGGGTGAGAAATGGGCCAGACCAGATACTTCAGAATTGCTTAAAGAGGTCAAATTCCTGATGGATAACAAAAAATCATTTAATTTCTATGTCATTCATGGCGGAACAAACTTTGGTTTTACTGCCGGAGCAAATTCGGGTGGAAAGGGATATGAGCCTGATGTTACAAGCTATGACTATGATGCCCCGATAAACGAACAGGGAAACCCAACACCAAAATACTATGCTCTCAGGAATCTTTTGGGAACCTACCTTCCAAAAGGTAAAAAGCTTCTGCCGGTGCCAGATCCGTTACCCGCAATAGAATTAACCCCTGTAATGATGACATCTTTTTCTTCAATCTGGGATAATCTTCCCAAGCCTGTAAATTCAGTACAGCCAAAACCATTTGAATATTATAATCAGGACTATGGTTTTATTCTTTATAAAACTGAACTTATCGGACATAAAAAGGGTAAACTCACAGTTACAGATATTCATGATTTTGCAACAGTTTTTTTAAACGGTAAATTCATTGGAACTCTTAACAGGCGGGATGGGATAAATTCTATTGATCTTCCGGCTTCTGATGTTGCCGTTCCTGTCCTTGAGATTCTTGTTGAAGGTATGGGACGCATTAACTTCGCACAGAATCTTATCGACAGAAAGGGAATTACCGACAGGGTTACTCTTAATGGAATGACACTCATGAACTGGAAGGTATATAATATTCCAATGGACAAAAAATACATGTATGACCTCAGATCATCAGGCAGCAATTTAAAAAAGCCGGGCCAGTTTTTCAGGGGTAATTTTATGCTTTCAGGAGCCGGGGGAATCATGCCGGGTGATACATATATAGATCTTACAGGTTATACAAAAGGTCTTGTATGGGTCAATGGTAATAACCTTGGAAGATACTGGAATATTGGTCCGCAGAAGAGGCTCTACTGTCCTGCAACCTGGCTTAAAGAGGGACTAAACGAAGTCATTATATTTGATATTCTTCAGACAGAAGCCCGGCCTGTAAATGGGTACAAAACAATAGAATAATTATGAGGATATTTTTTTCATTGCTTATAATGATGGCCTTCGTAAGCTGCAGAGGCCAGAATTCAGGATCGGCTACTGAAAAAGCTGAGGAAAAATGGTCTGTCAGAATGGCAAACACTGTAATTGCCAGATCTGATTCCCTCATCTATTATGTCGACCGCAAACCTAAATGGGCTTATGATGTTGCTTTTCTGGGAATGGCAATTGACCGTCTGGGTACCATCGATCCAAAGTATTCGAAATATATGGAAGATTGGGTCAGCTGGTTTGTTAAGCCTGACGGTTCAGTAACTGATTACAGATTAAATGAATATAACCTCGACAGGATATTTCCCGGAAGGAATGTAATAACGGCTTACACTCGAAACCCTAAACCTGAATATAAGCTGGCACTTGATAATTTTATTTTGCAGCTAAATACACATCCGAAAACAAATTCGGGTGGTTACTGGCATAAGAATATCTATCCATGGCAGATGTGGCTCGACGGCATTTTTATGGCCTCAACCTATATGTCACAATATGCGAAGGAATTTAATAAGCCTGAGTGGTTTGATGTTGCCACTGCCCAGACAAAAATGATTTATGAAAAAACCGTTGACGCCAAATCAGGCTTATTACTTCATGCCTGGGATGAAAGCCGTTCACAAAAATGGTGCGATCCGGAAACAGGAAAATCGAGGTATCCGTGGAGCAGGGCAACAGGCTGGTATATACTTGCTATAGAAGATATTCTGGAGTACCTTCCGGAAAATCATCCCGACAGGGCTCCTCTTATTTCTATTCTTCAGAAGACATGCGATGCTCTCCTTAAAGTGCAGGACCCGAAAAGTGGGCTCTGGTATCAGGTTCTCAATCAGTGTGGGAGAGAAGGTAACTATCTTGAAGGATCAGGATCAGCTATGTATATCTATGCATTTGCCCGTGGTGCTCATAAGGGCTATCTCGATAACAAATTCCTGACTATTGCTGAAAAAGCTTTCGACAGCTTCATAAAAGAGCTTGTAACAGTCGATGATAAAGGATTAGTTACAATCCACAATATCTGTGGCGGATGCGGTCTTGGAGGCAATCCTTACAGGGATGGAAGTTATGAATATTATGTAAATGAGAAGCGTTTTGATAATGATACAAAAGGTGTGGCACCATTTATTTTGTCGGCAATCGAACTGGATAGATAATGTAAATTAATTATTATATTGGAGGACTAATTAACCATCAAACCCTTAGCATCAATGGAAAATAGAAAAACCAATTCAAGGAGAACATTCATTAAAACTGCTGCGCAAGGAGCTATGGTAGCTGCCGTTGCCCCTTCAGTTTTAAGCGGGGAAATAAGAATGCCTGAAGTGATACCCCAGCAGGCAAAAGGCGCCAGCGATCGTCTTCGCATTGCTGTTTTAGGCATAAACGGACGTGGTAAGTCTCATATTGAAGAGATAATGGGCCTTTCCGATAAATCAAAGGTTGATGTTGCGGTACTTTGCGACCCTGATATGAACCTGTTACAATCGGGTTCAGCCGCATTTGAAAAGAAATACGGCAAGAAAGTACTGGTTGAACAGGATTTGAGAAAGGTATTGGCAGATAAAACAATCGATGCAGTAACAATTGCTATGCCGAATCACTGGCATGCTCTTGCAACAGTATGGGCTTGTCAGGCTGGAAAAGATGTTTATGTTGAAAAGCCCGGAACCCATAATATTTATGAGGGGAAAAAGATGATTGAGGCTGCATATAAGTATAACAGAATAGTACAGCATGGTGTTCAGTTGCGTAGTTCTGTTGCCATCAGGGAAGCTGTTAAGCATCTGGAAGAAGGTCTTATCGGCAGGGTTTATATGTCGCGTGGACTGGTTTACCGCTGGAGACCAGATATTGGAGACAAAGGTATTTCTCAGGTACCGGCAGGCCTTAAGTATGACTTGTGGTGCGGTCCGGCTCCGATGCGTCCATTTACTAAAAACCTTGTTCATTACAACTGGCACTGGCACTGGAACTATGGTAATGGTGATGTTGGTAACCAGGGCATACATGAGACTGACCTGTGTATGTGGGGGTTAGGTGTAAATTCGCTTCCTGAACGTATAACCTCAATGGGAGGTAAGTTTCTGTGGGACGACTGCAAAGAAGTGCCTGAAATATTGACCTCTATCTATCATTATCCGAAAGAGAAAAAGATGATTCAATTTGAGGTACGAAACTGGTGTACAAATCAGGAAGACGGTGCCGGAGTTGGAAATATTTTCTATGGCGATAAAGGATACCTTGTTGTAAATGGATACGGCACATATGCATCATTTCTTGGAGAAAAGCGTGAAAAAGGACCCGCCCGTTCAGAAAGCGGTGAACTAACCTTGCATTTCCAGAACTGGTTCGATGCAATCAGGGCCCGCGATATGAGTATTCAAAACGGACCTGTACAAACTGCCCATCTTGCCTCATCACTTGCCCATTTAGGCAATATCTCCTACAGGTTAGGATGCCAGCTTCAATTTGATCCTGTTGCGGAAAGGTTTATAGGTGACAACGAAAGTGAAGCAAACTCAATGATAACACGTGAATACCGTGCTCCATACCTGTTGCCTGAAATAGTTTAACTAATTTGTTAAATTAAGCAGAGATAATTAGTCTATGTCGAACAGTCTGCAGATATGTCTGCTGTACATGTTCTCATAGACACATTGCGAGACAGTTGGTTCATTTGCTTCAAGAAGCTTGTAATAATTGTCCATTTGAAGGGCAGCAAGCTTATAAGCCACATGAATCAGCTGTCTCATATTTGCATTATAATCCTTATTGCCTTTAATATGCCTTAGAGCTGCTGCAAATTTTTTATTATTCCATTTTGCAACTTCCTGCTTCGATGGGAGCAAAGAGATTTTTATGTCAATCACATCGGCATAAGGCGCACATAATTCTTCAATTTTTTCAAGCGATTTAGCGTATATCTCCTTAACAAAATCAAGCGATTCACCTCCTGATTCAGCCAGACCAATAACCTCTTCAAGCCATGTGGTCCCTGCAGTTTTAAGATGAATTCCTTTGTCGTATTTTCTGATTATCGAACCTATATAAGGATAAATGGCAAACTTATCGGACCCTGAATGTATGCTCATTTTAAGGTTCTCAGGAAGACCAAATTCTTTAATGGCAAAATCTATTACCATAAGGTCTGATTCAAACTCCTCTGCAAACTTATCAGGATCACCAACATAGTCAACACCCTTATTGAATCTTCCTGAAAATTTTGGTGCAATTGTCTGGAGTGGAATGTTTTCAGATGCAAGCATTTTAAGTATGAAAAATAGTTCAACAGGAGTCTGTGGATCTGGCACTTCGTCCATCGACACTTCTGTAACAAAATTTTCTTTGCCTTTACCTTTTTCAATTTTTCTATAAATTTCGAAGGCTTTAATTGCAGCAAACAGATATTTCTCTGCAATTTTAGTTACCTGAGCCTTAGTGGTTTTAAAAGATAAATCTGTTCCGGGAATTTCAAGTTCGCCTATATATTTCTCAACACTATTTACAAACTCATTTATTTCGTGATGTTCTGCTTTTTTCCCAATGTATGAGGCGACATCTATTGTAAAGAAATCGGAACTCTCAATAAATCGATCAACAGTATCTATATTAATGTGATCTGCATCAACGAAATACTCATTTTTAAATGATGCATTTTTTGTAACAGTATCAGCTTCAATTCTCACATCCCCTGGTTGGGTTCCAATAGTAGTATGTTCCCTGTTCGATTTATTCCAGACAGGAGTTATTTCAATCCCTTTGGCAGAAGCTGCAATAATAGCATTAAGCTGAGCAGAACCCTGGTGACCGAATCTGTCACCCATACCTATCGAATATTTACCAAGTTTTTTCATTATGAAATTATTATAAATGATTGAAAAACATTAAGTTAGTTTAAAAAGAAATCTACATTCTCAGATGTTACAATGTCAACCGGAAGATACTCTATCTTATCTGGCGCTTTATGTAACGATAAGAATTCGAAGAGTTTCTTGATGCCTTTATATGTTTGTTCTTCAGGCCTCTGTCCTAATAAGAATTTTGTGGCGCCCGATTTGAGAAATTTTACATTTTCGTCCAGCAGATCATACCCGATCAGGTTAATAGAGGAAATGTTTCTTTTTTCAAGATATTTAGCAATCAGGTATGATTTTGACCCTGTTATGAAGATTGATGCGATATCCGGATTTTGCATTATTACCCTGTCCATTTCAGCATAAACGGTTTTATTTGAAGGATCAGGTATACTTATGTTTATCTTTTTACCCTTATTGGAGCCTGATTTCTCGAAATAACTCAGAAATCCAAGTGCGCGGTTATTGAGGTGATGTACGTTCTGGATATTTCGTGCAATGTTTACAACAAGTATATCATTCTTTATTGGGGTAACCATATCAATAAGCTGACCGGCTACTCTTCCGCTCTGGAATATATCCTCACCTATATATGCAAGGAAATCAGTGTTTTCAATATATCCGTCAATAAAAACGAAAGGGATTTTATTCTTAAAGAGTTTCTTGCAGAATGTAATTGATTCTGATTTGAAGATGGGAGCGAAAAGAACCCCGTCAGGTTTAAGATTAAGTACGGTTGCTGTTTTTTTCTGGAAGTCTTCTTCACTCTGCATATCAAAGTTGATTTCAGTAATAGTAAGAGGGAACGGATCCAGTTCCTCCAATGCCCTGACCATTCCTACCGGATGTTTTTGCCAGTAGGAGTTTATCTCTGTTGGTTCAGGCAGGAGTGATACAAGGTGGAATTTTTTCCTCGATTTCAAAACCTGGGCCATTATATTAGGAGAATACTTGGTCTCTTTAAGAATTGACTGAACCTTCAGTCTTGTCTTTTCAGCGACTTCGCCTCTTTCGTGAATAACCCTGTCAACTGTACCGATGGATACACCAGCAAGTTTTGCTATGTCTTTAATCCTGGTTTTTCTTGTTGGCATATTTAAATCAGATTTCAACCTGCTTCATCTTCGGAGCAAGAAGATGCATAATTATCCATGCAGTAAGGTAAGCAAATCCGCAAATGAAGAACATTATATAATACGCTGTTTCAATATGTCCCATTGCTTTATAGTGATCGAGTAAAACACCAGCTAAACGGGCAATAAGTATTCCGCCAACGGCTCCTGCCATACCTCCAAGTCCAACAACGGATCCTACAGCTTTCTTTGGAAACATATCTGATGCTGTTGTAAAAATATTTGCCGACCATGCCTGGTGAGCTGATGCTGCCAGACCAATAATGAATACTGCAATCCATGGATTGATTTTTCCCAGAGCCTGTGCCGATATTACAGGAATAACACATAATGCGAATCCAAGCATAGAGGTCTTCCTTGCTTTGAATACTGGCCATCCTTTTTTAATCAGATAACCAGATAACCATCCACCTCCAATACTTCCGAATGTTGTCATGCAGTATATAAGGGCAATTGGAAGACTAACCTGGGTCCCGGTCATATTATATTCAGTTTTCAGGAATGATGGCAACCAGAAGAGAAGGAACCACCAAACAGGGTCGGTCATAAATTTCCCTATAACAAATGCCCATGTCTGCTTATATTTCATAATTTTAAGCCAACCCATGGATTCTTCCTTATTATCTGTGACAACCTCAGAATCGCTGTGAATGTAGTCAAATTCAGGTTTTAAAAGTCTTTTCTGCTTAGCGGGTATTTCATATAAAATAAACCAGAATACCAGCCAGATAAGCCCGATGGCTCCTGTAATAATAAATGCCTCTTTCCAGCCCCATGTTACTGCAATCCAGGGTACAGTAAGAGGCGCAATTATTGCACCGACATTGGTACCAGAATTAAAGATACCGGTCGCCAGAGCTCTCTCTTTCTTCGGAAACCATTCTGCTACAGTCTTTATAGCAGCAGGAAAGTTGCCGGCTTCACTCAAACCAAGTGCTGCACGGGCTACGCCAAATCCAAATGTGCTCTTAGCGAAAGCATGGGCAATAGCAGCAAAACTCCAGATTGTCAACGAAAGAGCATATCCGAGTTTAGTACCGATCTTGTCAATGATCCTTCCGAATCCCATTAAACCAATAGCATAAGCTATCTGGAATGCAATTACAACGTTTGAATAGTCAGTTTCAGTCCAGTTGAATTCTTTCTCTAGAACCGGCTTTAATAAGCTGATAACCTGCCTGTCGAGATAGTTTACAGTTGTGGCGAAGAAAACCAATGCACAGATTGTCCATCTATAATTGCCAATTTTGTTAGTTTCTGTCATGATATTTAGCTGGTTAGTAGTTTGTTATTAAACATTATATGTAGTTGATGCGGTAGTTCCACCACGACCTGTCCAGTTTGTGTGGAAAAATTCACCTCGTGGTTTATCTGTCCGCTCGTAGGTGTGGGCACCAAAATAGTCGCGCTGTGCCTGTAAAAGATTTGCCGGCAGTTTTTCGCAGCGGTAACCGTCAAAATAGCCAAGGGCCGATGAAATGGCTGGTACAGGTATACCGTTGGTAACAGCAGCAGCAACTACATTTCTCCATCCTGCCTGTGCCTTCTCTACTTTTTCTTTAAAGAATGGATCGAGAAGAAGATTGTTTATTGCAGGATTATTATCAAAAGCTTCCTTGATCTTACCCAAGAATGCTGATCTGATTATACAACCTCCGCGCCACATAAGTGCTATTCCACCGTAGTTAAGCTTCCACTTGTATTCTACTGCCGCCGCCTGCATGAGAGCATAACCCTGAGCATAGGATACTATTTTTGAAGCGTAAAGGGCATCTTTAATATCACTAATAAATCTGGCCCTGTCACCGGTGAATTTCGGGGCCGGACCATGAAGTATTTTTGATGCCTTTACTCTTTCATCTTTTACGGCTGACAAACATCTTGAGAAAACGGCTTCTCCTATAAGTGTCAGCGGAATTCCCAGGTCAAGAGCTGATACTGCTGTCCACTTACCTGTGCCTTTTTGTCCTGCTGTATCCAGTATCTTATCAACAAGTGGTTTTCCGTCGGAGTCTTTATATGCAAGAATGTCTCTGGTTATTTCAATAAGATAACTGTCAAGTTCTCCCTTGTTCCATTCCTTCAAAACTTCGTGCATCTCATCAGCACTCATGCCCAGGTAATCTCTCATTATCTGATAAGCTTCGCATATCAGCTGCATGTCGCCATACTCAATTCCGTTATGCACCATCTTAACAAAATGTCCGGCTCCATTCTCACCAACCCAGTCGCAGCATGGCGATCCGTCATCAACTTTGGCAGCTATTGCCTGAAATATTGGTTTTACAAGCGGCCAGGCTGCCTTTGATCCGCCAGGCATAATAGATGGACCAAGCAGTGCGCCTTCTTCACCACCTGATACACCGGTGCCGATGTACAGAAGTCCCTTGCTTTCAACATATGCTGTACGCCTGTTGGTATCGGGGAAGTGTGTATTTCCGCCATCAATAATAATATCACCCGGGGAGAGGTGCGGAATTAGAGTCTCAATCATTTCATCCACTGCACTTCCGGCTTTAATCATAAGCATAACTTTCCTCGGACGTTCTATCGAAGCAACAAGTTCTTCGATAGAACTGGTACCAACAATTTTTTTCCCTTTTGCCCTTGCAGCAAGAAAATCATTTACCTTCTGCGCTGACCGGTTGTAAACTGAAACCTGAAAACCTTTACTCTCCATGTTGAGTACAAGATTTTCACCCATTACTGCCAGTCCTATTAATCCAATGTCTGATAATTTGTTCATAATTATTAATTTGTCATTAGTTATTCTTTCTTAAATATCTTTCTTACTGTTAAGTTGTCATTTGGCTTCGCCGTCATTAACTTCGTGTCATTTGCCCTTCGGCCGTCATTAACTTCGTGTCATTTGCCCTGCAGGCGTCATTTGGCTTTGCCGTCATTTGTTGTCATTAGTTGTTTTACTACTTAATGACTACTTAATGACCATTTAATGACCTTTTCTTCCATAATATTCTTTAACTACTTCATCAAGCACAAAACTTGTTCTGGCAGCTGATACTCCGGTACTTGGAGATTCGCCTTTGCCATTAAGTGCATTAACAATTTTTTCAATAAGATTATACTGGACATGTTCAGGACGTTCGTTAATATACTCTTTCCGGCCTGAACTATTAACGAGGATAACAGGATCGAAGCTGAAAGTTGAAAAACTGATAGTCCCTTTATCACCCGTAATTTCAATTATATCACGGTTGCTCTCTGCTGAAAGATTAAAACACCAGGTGCCTGTTCCGACGATATTCTTATCAAAAACTAACGCTGAAGTTACAAAATCTTCCGCTTTATAAAACCCCGACTGATTCAATGCAATTGATTTTATCTGTCTTATCGGACCAAAAAGATAATCGAGATAATCGAGCTGGTGTGAAGCCAGATCAAAGAAATGACCTCCTCCGGCAATAGCAGGATCAACACGCCACGAAAGTTCCCCTTTTATTTCAGCTTCTGAAGCTGCTTTAAATAATTGAATCTGTATAAGTTTAACATTACCGATGCTCCCCGATTCAATTAATTCCTTAACGAGCAGGAAGCCCGGAAGTACCCTTCTGTAGTAGGCAACAAAAACAGGAACTTTGTACTTTTCTGCTGTATTGTTTATTTCGACACACTCTTTATAACTGGCCGCCATGGGCTTTTCAATATAAACAGGCTTGCCGGCTTTTATAGCTTCAATTGCATATTTTGCATGACTTCCCGGAGGAGTGGCTATATAAACTGCATTTACTTGTTTGTCGTTAATCAGTTCTGTTGCGTCAGAATAAAACCGGGGAACATTATGTCGCCGGGCATAATCTTCAGCCTGTTCTGCATTTCGGCGCATCACTGCAACAAGCGCTGAATCAGGTACCTTGTTAAAGGCCGGTCCACTCTTAACTTCCGTAACATTTCCACAACCTATTATACCCCAGTAAATCATCCTTTTCTCTTTGAACCGATTATGTAAGCCTTTCCTTTGATGTCCAGAGTCCGAGTGCAGGATTTGAAATATAGAAAATTTCCTCCCCGTCACCAAGTATGTTGATTCCGTCTTTAAGCTTCGCCGGATCGTATTTTTTAGTCATTTCCGAAAGGTCGCTGTATACGAAGTTGACTGATTCAATTTCTTGTCTGCTTAAATTTCCCGGACAATATGTGATTGAAAACCTTCCCTCCGAGCTGCCATGGATAAGATGTGCAGCAGCGCTGAGGTTATTTTGTAGTTCTTTGTTCTCAGCGAGCGATTTAAGTGTTGCAGGAGTTCCCCTGTAACCATATTTTCTTATAAGCCTGTCAATCTCCTTGTCTTCTCCGAATTCTTTCAGTCCGGGAGCAAGCACAATAAGTTCCCCGTTATCGGCCATTGCCATACGCGTCCTGTAAACACTTTTATTGCCAAGCCATGTACTTCTGAATTCTGAAGGATCAAGATAAACAACTACCTTTTTAAGAGGCTTCTCTACCAGGGTGAAGTTTACTTTTATTGAAAGTTCGGCTGCAAGTTTGAAAACCTCTTCATCATCGCCGATATAGAGTCCGCGGATAACAAGTTTTCCCGACTCTTCACGTCCTATAACTGTCTGGATATAAATAATCGGCAGGTGAGAAGTGAAATGCTCGGAAGCATAATTAAGCAGGCTTCTTACCGGATTAACTGCTTTTCCCATTATTCTTTCCATGCCGTAAACAGCGCCCACAAAATGGCTCTTGTTTATTCCTTCAGGACCACCTGTACCTACAAAAAGGTTTTTGTTATAATTGGCCATGCCTATCACCTCGTGAGGCACAACCTGTCCTACTGAAAGAATAAGATCATGTCCGCCGTTATAAACAAGTTTGTTAAGCTGTGCAGGCCAATTGTAATCGAGGGCACCGTCTGTAATTTTTGAAATGAACTCTGAAGGCACTGTCCCAACAGTTACGACATCATTTCTCCAGTCATGAACACGAAATAGCCCCTTTGGTACTCCTTTGAACATTTCTGCGATCTCATGGTCAGTCATTGGGGAATGAGTGCCGAGAGCAGGCAGAATATCTTTCAGTGCTTTCTTATAATAGTTGTAAATAAGTGAAGTGATGTCACCCGACCTTGAATGAAACCTGGTGAAATCAGGAGGAACAACGATAACCTTCTTCCTTACGCCCAGTTTTTCAAGTGCAGAAAACACTCCTGTTTCAAGCTCTTTTGGCCCAATTACTGTACTTTCCGATCCGGATTTGTAGTATATCATGGTTGTTATCGATTAAATAATAAATGGCATCGGGCGTCAGGTTTTTTATTCTGCTGCCTGCTGCCTGCTGCCTATTTCCAGTGTGGATGTTCAGGAAGATATGTTTCGAATTCTCTTATCAAACCATCTTCGTAAGCACCTTTGTATGTACCTGCAAAAAATCTGTCAAGTCCTTCATTATATAGCTTTTCCCACGATGCTTCTTCTTTTCCGGGGTTGATAGGGAAGAAGAGGACTCCGTTTGATTTTGCAGCCTTGAGGTCGCCATTGGCATCGCCGATCATCAGAATTTTTTCATCAGGATATTTTCCTTTTGCAGCATATTTCAGATGTTCTGTTTTTGTTCCATGTTCCTGGCCTGCAATCATTCTGAGGTAGTGATCAATTTTATTCTCTTCCCATTCACGTTTAAGAGCATCATAGGGTGTCTGCGAGACAACCATTGCATCAGCTTTGGATTTCATTTTCTCGAGGCATTCCTTAACGAAAGGAAACGGGGTAATTCCGAACACCATTTTTTCAATATCATCATTAACTTTAAGTGACCATTCAAGAGTTTGAGTTATAAACGGATCTTTTACCTCTGCGGCGTATGGTTTAAGTGTCGGGTTCCCCAGCTTAGTCTCTTTTTTTGTCCAGTCGATTAGAGGACCTGCAGAAGGGACAGTAAAGTTTCTTGCTTTAATTTCAGGACGGGTTGCCAGCAGTCTTAGCGTTTCGTTTACAGCAAGAAACCTATTGCATCCCCTGTTGGTAGAATAAAGGTTTACGAATTCCCATGTTTCTCTTGCATATTTTGAAACAGGCTGCATTTTGAAATACTTTATGAAGTTTGGACAGAAACACTCTTTCTGTTTTATTTCCATAGTATCAAAAGCACAGCCATCGGAATCGATACCAATAAAAAATTCTTTTTCTGCCTTAAGGGCAAGTAATTGTTCTTGTGGATTCATATCTTAAAAGTCAAAAGTCATTATTTTTCGTAAGCTTCAAGTTTGTAGGCAGGGAGTTTCTTATCTGCAAATTTCATCTCCAGACGTGAAAAGCGCTGTCTTCCGTTTATCATTGGTACTGATGGCCAGTCTTCACCTATCAGAGGTCTGACATATGCAAGAAATTCATCAGTAACATCATAACGGCTGGGGGCTATCCATTTTTCAGGAAAAGTCCTTTCTGATAGCGCTACCTTTTCAAGAGGAACTTTGTCATATCTTACATTATAAATAATTCCCGGAACCCTTAGGATGGTTGCCATCCATCCATTGCCTTCGTGCATGGCTATATCTACAGCTTTCTGTCCAACCTTGTAAGCTTCATCAAGGTCAATTATTGATGCATATGCTGTTGTATGGCGCTGGTCAGTGCCCATTACTTGCCCGCGTGCAGCACCACGTGTTTTTAAACCTTTTATATTGAGATAATTTACAACAGTCTGGAACACAGAATTCTGACTCGATCCGAATGAGGTATGACCAAATGCGTCTTTTACTTCACCAATACTTCCTACATCAAAGCCCTCACTGATAACTACTACGCATCTGCCATCTTTTTTAAGCTGATCATTAACATTATCCACAAGATTATCAATTGACACCTTTGATTCAGCCATATAGATCTGTAGTGGCATCTCACGGTTAGGATCGGCAAGACGTGCAGCTGCAGGAATATAACCTATCTTTCTGCCCATAGCCTGAACAACAAGCACCGGATCAGCGGGCGAGGAGCCCATGTTTTCCTCATTTGCATTCTGGATAATATGTGACCAGTACCTGGCCACACTTCCATAACCCGGAGTGTGGTCGATAAGCTGGAATTCACTATCGCCCACATCATTATCTATAGTTTTTGGCACACCTACAGCTATTAAATCGAGTCCTCTGGTTTTTGCCAGCTCACTGACTTTAAAGGCTGTATGTTGTGAGTCATTTCCACCGATATAGAAGAAGTAACCTATATTGTGTGCTTTGAATACATCCATAATACGCTGAAAGTCTTTCTGTTGCTTGTCCTTCAGTTTATAGCGGCAAGTGCCAATACTGCCTGCTGCCGGAGTATTTCTGAGAAGCGAAATCTCCTCTTCTTTCTGTGACGAGAGATCGAGAAGTTCTTCGAGCAGTACTCCCTCAATTCCATGCCAGCCCCCGTAGACTTTCCCGAATGTTTCAGGAAACATGCGGCAGGTCTCAATAATACCTCGCAGAGAACTGTTAATTACCGGTGATGGCCCGCCGGATTGTGCTACTATTACGTTTTTTGCCATTTTATCTTATTTTTTTGATTATTTTATCTTTTTGCCCTGCGCTCTGTGCCCTGCGCTCTGTGCCCTGTGCCCTGCGCCCTGTGCCCTGCGCCCTCACACCCCCGAATATGCACTGAATCCGCCGTCGACAGGGATTACAACACCGGTTACAAATTTGGAAAGATCAGACACCAGATAGATAAGTGTTCCGGTAAGTTCTTCAGGAACGCAGTAACGTTCCATCGGTGTGCCCTTTATTATCTTATTCCCTCTTGCTGTAAGTTCGCCTGTTTTCTCATCAATAAGCAGGAACCTGTTCTGATTTGTAAGAAGAAATCCGGGGGCAATTGCATTTACTCTGATACCTGTTTTTGAAAAGTGAACAGCCAGCCACTGTGTGAAATTATTAACAGCTGCTTTCGCTGCTGAATATGCGGCAATCTTTGTAAGCGGCCTGTAGGAGTTCATTGACGAAATATTAATTATGACTCCCGATTTCTTTTTAACCATATCAGTTGCAAAAACCATCGTAGGAAGAAGGGTTCCCTTGAAATTCAGGTCGAATACTTTATCAAATCCTTCGATCTGAAGGCCGAAAAATGTATCCATAGGATTCTCCGATTCTGTGCCCTCCATTTTCTCAACTTTTGTTGTAGCAGCCGGCGAATTGCCACCAGCACCGTTTACAAGAATATCAACAGGTCCGAACAATTTGTGGATCTCTTTTTGCGCTTCGATAAGAGAATCTTTATCAAGCACACTTGCAGAAATGCCTGCAGACTGTGTTCCAAACTCCTTTTCAATTTCAGCAGCAACTGCAACTGCCGCCTCTTTATTAAGATCAAGAATAACGGTTTTGACACCCTGTGCAGCCAGCGATTTTGCCATTGTTGAGCATATGATGCCGGCCCCACCGGTTATGATTGCTACTTTGCCCTTAAGATTAAGTTCGTTCATGAATGATGTCTATTTATTAAAAACCAAAATAATTCTTTGCATTAGTATAGGAAACTCCTTCAATGACTGTCTTTAGTATCTCTTCATCATCAGGTATCAGTCCTTTTTCAACGTCATCGCCAACGTAATTACATACAAGTCTTCTGAAGTATTCATGTCGTGGATAGGAGAGGAAACTCCTTGAGTCGGTGACCATACCGATGAACCGGCTTAACAGACCAAGTGCTGAAAGATCCTTAAGGTGTTTCTCCATGCCGCTTTTCTGATCGAGGAACCACCATGCAGCACCATACTGAACCTTAACAGCCGATGTGCCGTCGTTAAAGTTTCCTGCCATAGTAATCATCATTTCATTGTCGGCCGGATTAAGGTTGTAAAGTATTGATTTTGCAAGTGTGTCATTATCATCAAGTGCGCTGAGAAATTTTGATATTTTTGCCGGATCCTGCGGCAGGCCTATTGAATCCCATCCTGTGTCGGGTCCCATTTGCCTGAACATGCGGGCATTATTGTTTCTTATTGCGCCAACATGGAACTGTTGTGTCCAGACTCTTTTGTGATTCATTCTGCATAGCTCAAGCATTGTTGCTGTCTTATATTTTTCAGCTTCCTCTGCAGAGAGGGTTTCACCTTTCATCAGTTTTTTGAAACTTTTTTCAATTTCTGAGGCAGTGAATGCGGCGAAATAAAACCTTTCCATTCCGTGGTCTGACAACCTGCCACCTGTTTCGTGGAAAAATTTATGTCTTCTGTCAACAAGCTCTATCAGGTTTTCGAATGATTTAACAGAAGCACCGTCAACAGCTTCCAGTTTTCTGACATAGGCAATAAATTTTTCAGGCTCCTCAGTTTTAATCAGATTATCAGGTCGCCAGGTTGGTAATACTTTTACTTCGAAAGTTCCTCTCAGTTTGAGATGATGTTCAAGCGAATCTGACGGATCATCAGTAGTGCAGACGACCTCAGCCTTCATATTTCGTATCATCGACCTGGTTGTGAACTCCTTGGTCTGAAGCAGAGCAGATGCCTTTTCATATATTTCCATTGCAGTGGAAGGGGAGAGAAGATCGAAAATACCAAAGTACCTCGCAAGTTCAAGATGTGTCCAGTGATATAAAGGATTACCCACAGTAGCAGGTACTGTTTCAGCCCATTTCTTAAATTTATTTATATCAGATTCCTTTCCTGTGCAGTACTTTTCATTTATCCCGTTTATTCTCATTGCCCTCCATTTGTAATGGTCACCTTCGAGCCAGGCCTGGGTAAGATTGGCAAACTGACGGTCGTCAGCTATCATCGAAGGAGACAGGTGACAATGAAAATCTACAATGGGTTGATTTTCAGCATATTTATGGTACAGTTTCTCAGCGGTTTTACTGTTTAGCAGAAATTTTTTATTAATAAATGGTTTCATAATGTTCTAGAAGATTATAAAATTGTATACTTTTGAAAACAGAGTTTCGTTAACGATCACGAAAATATGAAATTCAATTCAATATATCAAGTAATCTTCGAAGTGATTAACTCAGAATGAAGATATTCTTTTATGTTAAAATTGATTTCACATTGTTGTGTCGCCTCTGCATCAAAAAGATAGTGTAATTTTAGTTGTTAATAAAATCATTTTAAAAGTATGAAAAGCAAGAGTCTGATATTACCGTTTTTCCTATTAATGTTTTCTGTTTCAGTATTCTCTCAGGATGCTTCAGTCTCATCATTCAGCTCAGACCTTACGGTTAAAGAGATCAAAACTGTTCTGAAAGCTGTTGCTGACTGGCAGGTGAAAACACCTCTTAAACATCATGAACTTGACTGGACAAATGCCGCTCTTTATGCAGGTATGGCTGAATGGGCCACAATTGCAGCAGATGAGCAATACTATACCTGGTTGAAAGGTATCGGTGAAAAGAATGGCTGGAAATATTATGAGCACCCGAAACAACCTATGAGAAGGTATCATGCCGATGATTACTGCGTAGGGCAGATGTATATCGAATTATACCGTCATTACAAAGACAAGAAATTGATCACACCAATGAGAAAATACCTGGATCAGATCTTAAAAGATCCTGCAAAGGGTGGATTACTGTTTGCAAGTCCCGATAAAACATATTCCTCACAGCAGCGCTGGTCGTGGTGCGATGCTTTATTTATGGCACCAACAGTATGGGCAAAAATGGCAAAAGTAACAGGAAAGAAAAAGTATCTTGACTTCATGTATGAGGAGTATAAATTCGCAACTGAATATCTGTATGATAAAGATGAGGATCTCTATTTCAGGGATTCGAATTATTTCACCCGTAAGGAGGCAAATGGTGAAAAAGTATTCTGGGGTAGGGGAAATGGCTGGGTGTTTGCCGGATTGCCAATTATTATCAGGGAATTACCTGCTAAATATGAAAATAAAGAATATTTCGTGACAATATATAAGGAGATGGCAGCCAAACTCCTGTCACTACAGTCAGCTGATGGTTTCTGGCATGCAAGTCTTCTTGACCCGGCCAGTTATCCGAATCCTGAAATGAGTGCTACAGCATTTTTCGTTTTTGGAATGGCCTGGGGAGTAAATAATGGCTATCTCGAAAAGGAAAAATATCTTCCCGCTATTGTAAAAGGATGGAAATCGATGGTGACATCAGTATGGCCCGATGGTAAAGTAGGTTTTATTCAGCCAATAGGCGCTGATCCTAAAGCTGTTACCAAAGAAATGACTGAGGTTTACGGTGTGGGCGGCTTCCTTATGGCCGGGACTGAGATTACAAGGTTAATTGATAAAGGTATAATAAAATAAGGCTCAGGGCTCAGGGCTCAGGGCAAAGGGCAAAGGGCTTAGGGCGCAGGGCTCAGGGTGGATAGATGTAAAGACGCAATGCTTTGCGTCTCAGTTAGTAATATAAAAACCATACAATGAAAGTAGAATTGAGATACGCCTCACATCCGGATGATGTAAAAGGGTATGATACAGAAAGATTAAGAAAAGAATTTCATATTGAAAAAGTATTTCTTGCCGATGAGATCTCGCTGGTCTATTCATTATACGACCGTTATATGGTTGGAGGTGCAATGCCTGTAAAAAAGAGTCTGAAGCTCAAAACACCAGATGAGCTGAAGTCTGAGCAGTTTCTTGACAGACGTGAAATGGGTATTATAAATATTGGTGGTGAGGCTGATATAAAAGCCGGAGGCTTAACTTATAAAATCGGATTCAAGGAAGCCTTGTATCTTGGAAAAGGAACGCACGATGTTGTCTTTAGTTCTGTTGATGCTAATAATCCCGCAAAACTCTACATTAACTCGGCACCGGCTCATCACGCTTATCCTTCAAAGAAAGTAACCCAAAAGGATGCAGAAATAATCACCCTTGGCAGCCCTGAAACATCTAATCTCAGGATCCTGAATAAACTTCTTGTA
>JBBQZN010000067.1:0-18581 GCA_038207725.1 Bacteroidales bacterium
GATTGTGCAGCATACTGTGAGAATGCCTGCAGAAGAAAGAAAATAGATATTCCAGTCTCGATCAGGAATATAAAGCTTTTTATTTCTCAGCAGTTAAACAAATCGTTGCTTGTTGCTGATTCCGGCGAAACTGTTGTGGCAGCAAAACAAGCAAAGCCATTTGCTTCAAGAATCGGTAAACTGGAGCCTGAAGAACAACTTGAATGGCTAAAAGAATGTATTGGAGAGATCCATAGATTCAGAGAAATTACTGACTATAAATCAGCATCATCAGAGTCTGAAAGCTGCATGCACTGTGACTGCCGTGCTGCTAATGATTGCAGGCTAAGGGAGCTGGCTGAGTCTTTTTCAATTAAAGACCCCAAAGGAAAAATCGTTAACTCCCCCATTGTCAAAAAGATAAATCATAAAACCGGCCTGGTTTTTGAGAATGCTAAATGTATAAAATGCGGATTGTGTGTAAGAATCTGTGAGGATTCCAACGATGAACCTGCACTTTGCTTTATACACAGAGGCTTTGTGAGTATTATCTCAGAACCATTAACAGAGAGTTATGATAATGTTCTCAAAACCAAAAGTCAGGCTGTAATAGATATCTGCCCGACCGGAGCATTAAGTAAATTTAAGTAAAGAAAAATGAAATTGCCACGAAGCCACCAAGACACCAAGGCTCACAAAGGAATCATTCCAATTGAAATGAATTTGGTGCACCTTAGTGCCTTAGTGCCTTTGTGGCAGAAAATACTCTTTGGTACAATCCTTCTTCATATTTTGAGTTTTATTTCTTTGTATGCTCAGACTGTAGATGCTGACTGGCCTTTATTTCGAGGTAAAGCTGATCTGTCGGGAAGATTCGATTCAGAACTGCCTTTATCTCCGGGTTTACTCTGGAGTGTTTCTACAGGTGCACGGACAAAATCATCACCGGTTATAAGCGATGGAACTCTCTTTTTCGGAAACGATAAAGGAACACTGACGGCTGTATCGTCTGACGGGAAGATAAAATGGCAGTATGAAGCTGGTAATCTGATTGAAGCAGCGCCGCTTGTATTTGGCAATAAAGTAATTGTTGGACTAAACAATGGTAAGCTGATAGCTGTAGATAAGGTCACCGGAAAATTAATATGGACATATACAACTGACAATCAGATTTCCGGATCGGCCAATGTATGGGTTTCCGGAGGTAAAGCAGGTATAGTGGTAGGAAGTTATGACTATTACCTTCACTGCATTGACCCGCGTACCGGAAAAGAATTATGGAAGATTGAGACAAATAATTATGTCAATGGAACTCCTTCAATTCAGGATGGTAAAATCATTTTCGGAGGATGCGATGGCGTTATTAGAGTTGTCGACCCGCTTACAGGCAATCAGAAAGATACAATCAATATTGGTGTCTATATCGCTGCCTCTCCTTCTCTGGCAGGAGACATGGCCTATTTTGGTGATTATGATGGAACTGTATTCGGACTAAACATAAAAACTAAAAAAATTGTATGGGAGATTCCCGGAACTGCAGAGTCTGGTTCAGTGCTGGCCGTTCCTGCTGTCGGAAATAACTTTGTTGTTATTGGTAATGAAGATAAATTCCTTTATTGTTATAATGCAATGAATGGCAAATTAATCTGGAAATACCGAACAAACGGACGAATTGTTGGTTCTGCAGTTATAGCAAAAGCTAAGGTTCTTTTTACAAGTATGGATGGAACGGTAAATATCCTTGGGCTGGCTGACGGGAAAAAATTATGGAGCTTCAATGCAGGGACGTCTATAAGCAGTTCACCTGCAGTAACACAGGGGAAATTTTACATCCTTACAGAAGACGGTAGATTGCTTGCCTTTGGTGAAAAGTAATCGCTCAAAAATCAATTTTATTTACCCCAACCCCAAGGGGAGTAAATTGATTTTCTTCGCTCCCCTTGGGGCCGGGGTAAACGAAGAAAATCAATGGGGTCAGTTACAGAGTTGCACAGAGAAATCACAGAGGTTCGCTGAGAAAAAAAAGAATCATATGAAAATTGTTTATCTCATTACAGGTTCGGGAGGATCATTTTATTGCGGAAACTGTTACCGCGACATGATATACCTCAGAGCAATCAGGAAAGTACCCGGGATTCAAGCTACTGCTATTCCGCTATACCTTCCACCTGAAGATGGGGTTGAGGAAACAGGGATGGATAAAAACGTCTTTTTCGGCGCTATTTCAATGTACCTCAGGGAAAAAGTACCGTTTCTGAAAAACATGCCGGTATTTTTCGATAAGATAGTTGACTCTGCTCCCATGCTGAGGATGGCTGCTAAAAGAGCAGGTACTACAAGTTCTGAAGGACTGGAGGACATGACGCTTAATATGATAAAGGGCGAAAATGCTTTCCCTGAAAAAGAGTTACAGCGACTGGTGGATTATCTCTGCAAAGATGGAAAACCAGATGTTATTCATCTTTCCAATGCCCTCATAATTGGTCTTGCCAGGCAGTTGAAGAGAAAAATGGATGTAAAAATTGTTTGTTCACTTTTAAACGAGGATGACTGGATTAATGAGATGGCAGAACCATCCCAGTCGAACGCATGGAGCCTTATTGCAAGGGAAGCTACCAATGTTGATGCTTTTTTAACCCCGAGCGAGTATTATAAAGATTTTTTTATTTCGAAAACCGGGATTCCAGGAAACAATATTAATGTTGTCCCTCTGGGCCTGGATCCTGATCATGAAATTCTGAGTGTTGTGAAGAAGGATAACTGGCCTGCAATTGGCTACTTCTGCAGGATTAATGAACATAATGGTTTTGATAAACTGGTTGATGCATTTATCAGGTTAAAATCGGATGATAAGTTACCAGGTCTGACCCTCCATGTTTCTGGAGGTTACACCGGTGTTGATAAGTCGTTTATAGCTGAACAGATAAGAAAGATTAAAGAGGCAGGACTTAAAAGTTTTATCAGAATCTATCCTGAATTCCACGGAAACAGTAAGCAGCAGTTCTTCAGTAATATCGATGTAATGAGTGTCCCTGTGCGTAAATATGATGGTTATGGCTTATATCTTCTTGAAGCTAATGCGGCAGGTGTACCAGTTGTTCAGCCTGCCACAGGGGCTTTTCCGGAAATCATTGCGCGGACCGGAGGAGGCAGAACATACTCTCCTGACTCTATTGAAGAATTATCAGAATCTCTTTCTAAATCACTGATCGATAAAGAAAACCTGACGGAGCTTGGTTCAAAAGGCAAAGAAAATGTACTTAAAAACCTTTCTCTTGAAAAAATGTCTGAAGATCTCTCAATGGTTTATAAAAGAGTAATGTCAGTATAATTATTCCTGATTCTCCCTGGCCCCCATTGTGCCCGGGCAGTTAAAAAAAAGTTTATGTTGTTAATAAAAAACATTTCAAAATCATTCACCCAAAGGGGTCAGGTTCTTAATAACCTGTCACTGGATGTGAATGAAGGTGATTCAATCGCTATTATGGGACCTTCAGGATCAGGCAAGTCAACTCTGCTGAATATTCTGGGTTTGCTCGACAAACCTGACAGCGGGGATATAATATTTAAAGGTACACCATTAGCTCAATTTACTGATGATGAATCTGCTGCCTACAGAAACAGAAATATTGGCTTTGTATTTCAGGATCATCTTTTGCTACCTCATCTTACGGTGTCTGAAAATATATTTCTTCCCCTGCTTGCCTCAAAATATTCGCCATCTGAACTTGCAGAAAGAGAGGCAGCTATATTGGAGCTAATGGAAAAAACAGGAATACTGGACCTTAAAAATAAATATCCATCCAATATTTCGGGAGGAGAGGCTCAAAGGGTAGCCCTGGTAAGGTCGCTGACAAATAATCCGTCAATGCTTCTGGCTGATGAACCTACAGGATCACTCGACAGCCAGAACGCTGAGAATCTCGGGGATCTTCTTCTGACAATGAACAGGGAAACCGGTATAACACTGATACTTGCAACCCATTCTGCGGAACTGGCTAAGAAGATGTCAAGGGTATTTAGTCTTGAAGATGGTAAACTAAAATAGCATGACACCAGACACCTTCAGGATACTAATAAGTTCAATTAAGTTTTACAGGAAACCGGTTATTTACCAGGTACTTATAATAGCATTATTATCTGCCGTTATAAGCGGTTCACTGCTTACCGGAAAATCAGTGAAGAACAGCCTTAAAAGGTCTGCATCAGAGCGTCTTGGAAATACCGGAGTATTGGTAAGTTCCGGCATCAGGTTCTTCGATATCGGTCTGGTTGACCGTATTGATTCAGCTGCAGGAATTAAAAGCACCGGTCTGCTTGAGATTAATGGCTATAGTCAGAGTTTAAGCAGCCAGAAAGGTGCTTTCAATACTCATATTTATGGAATAGGCGACGACTTTTTTCCGTTCCATGGCAATAATTCAGTTATTCTTAAACAGAGTGAAGTTGCTATAAACAAAAGGCTTGCTGATCATCTTGAGATAGGTAAAGGAGATGAGATAATAATCAGATATACCGAAATAAGTGATATTCCTGCTGATGCTCCCTTTGCTCCCGCAGCCAAAGAAGGAAAGTCAGTTGTAATGAAGATTGGTGCGATCCTTGAGCCTGAACAAACCGGGAATTTCTCCCTTATGATCAGTCAGATTACTCCGATGAATATTTTCATGAAGCTTTCTGATCTTCAGACTGTATCAGGTAAGTCACTTAAAATAAACAGGTTACTATTAGACAGGAAGACTGAAATCTCTTCAACAGCAGCATCAGTACTTCTGAAAAAAGTATTAAAGCCATCAGATGCCGGTTTAAGAGTCAGGACAGTTGTTAAAACAGGTGATCAGGAACTTTTATCCGACAGAGTATTTATTGATCTGACAGTTATAAACGAGATAAGCGGCCTGATCCCAAATGCTGCTCCGCTTATTACATATCTCGCCAACAGAATTAAATCAAGTACCGGCTCAGCGCCATATTCATTTGTTTCTGCCATTCCATCTTCAATTTATCCAGAAGTTACTTCAGGCAATGATATTATTATAAATGAATGGCTTGCAGAAGATCTCCGGGTCAAAGCCGGTGATTCAATTCAGATGTATTGGTTTTCCCCTGACTCGCTAAACAAACTCGTTGAGAAGAACGACATTTTTATTGTAAAACGGATTGTGAAAAGTGAAGGGATCTGGGCTGATTCGCTACTTATGCCAGATTTTCCCGGGATCGCAGGAAGCGAATCATGCTCAGACTGGGATGCAGGAGTGCCAATCAGAATGGATGAAATCCGTGACAAGGATGAAGAATACTGGACCCTTTACAAAGGAACTCCCAAAGCATTTATAAACTATGAAAAAGGCAGAGAGATCTGGGGTAGTAATTATGGGCCTGCCACATCAATCCGGTTTCAGAATGGTCTTTCATCAGGCGAAATTGAGTCACGACTTGAAGGAAGCCTTGACCCGGCTATTTTGGGGTTCTCAGTTTCAGATATTTCCGGCGAATCGCTTAAAGCTGCAGATGAGAGCGTCGATTTTGCTACCCTCTTCCTCAGTCTTGGCTTTTTCCTGATTGTCGCATCAATTGTTCTTTTGTCCTTCGCAGTTTCATACTATTTTGATACCAAACAAGGAATAATAAAGACTTTTTTCGCGCTTGGATTTACAAATAAGTGGATTAAAAGGCTCCTGTTTTATGAAACATCTTTAATTGGTGCTATCGGGTGCCTTATCGGAGCATTTGCAGGATACCTTGTAAATGTTGTAATTACAGGTGCGCTGAACTCAGTATGGCAGGGCGCAGTACAAACAAATACTCTTTCAGCATATTTTGATATTATTCCTGTACTGACAGGTTTCGTGATTACGATCCTGCTTATGACAATTTTCATGTGGCTCAAAACGAATAATTATCTGAAAAGCCTTAACAGCAGGGAAAAAGAGTTTCGCATGTTCGCATCGGCCCGTTATAATTTATTTTTTCTCTTAAGTTCAGTCATTTTAACTATTTTACTGTTAGCCTTTTCCCTGCTATTTAGTAACAATAATACTGCCTACAGCTTTGGAGCCGGGGTACTCCTTTTGATTAGCTTCATTTTATTCTGGCGACAGCTTTATGCCGGAAGAGCAAGAGCTTACTCCGACAGATTACAAACAGGATCTTATCTGTCGCGTCTTTATTATTCCTTCTATCCATCTCATGCTGTTACACCAATACTTTTTATCGCTTCCGGACTTTTTGCAGTTTTCATCACAGGTGTTAACAGGATGGATTTTGATGAAAAACTACTGAACAGATCATCCGGAACAGGTGCTTACCTCCTTTGGTGCGAGAGCAATATTCCCCTGACTGAGGATCCTGCTACTACGAGAGGCAGGCTTAACCTTGGACTGGATGATGATTCCCTTTCAGTAATGAGAATAACCACACTGAAAAGATCGTCAGGTAATGATGCCAGCTGTTTAAACCTGAATCATATCACATCTCCCCCGCTGCTGGGAGTGGATCCTGACGATTTCATTTCCAGGGGATCATTCTCCTTTGCGAAAGTACTTAAAGGTGAAAATGTGGAAAATCCATGGAATTTTCTAAATCAGAATAAAGGACCAGCAACTATTTATGGTATTGCAGATCAGACAGTTCTTGACTGGGGATTAAAGATAAGTGTTGGAGATACACTTATTATCAGAGCTGAAAACGGACAAAAGTTAAATATAATTCTGGCTGCCGGATTAAAATCATCTGTCTTTCAGGGTTATGTAATTGTTAGCAAGGAAAATTTCAGCAGATACTTCCCTTCAGTTTCAGGCACCTCAATTATGCTGGTCGATGGTGATCAGACCAAAACTGACCTTTATAAGAGAACTCTCAACGAAAGACTGTCAAGCTACGGATTGAATACAGAGCTTACTCAGGAACGATTAAAGTCCTTTTATGCAGTTACAAATACATATTTATCGGTATTTGGAGTTTTCGGTGCTTTTGGTATGATAACGGGTGTAGCAGGAATGGGTTTTATAATTCTCAGGAATTACAATCGCAGAAAACGTGAATTTGCTCTTATGCTGGCAACAGGTTTTACAATCAGAAATATCCGTAAAAGTATTCTTTCAGAACAGATTAAAATTCTTATAGCAGGTGTTATTTCCGGCTCATTATCTGCTACAGCAGCTACACTACCTTCTTTGATGGGTGGTAAGGATATACCGTGGTTTTATCTTCTGTTAATGATTTTAGTTATTACTATAACAGGGTTTGCAGCGATATATCTTTCAGTAAAACAGGTTTCAGGAAATGAGTTGATATCCTCTCTTAAAAAAGAATAATATTTCTACGGATTAGCAGGTCTAAAATTTGAATAAATAATTAAGTGAAAGAATACTTGTATTAATATCATAAGGCTTGGTGTCTTTCTGATATATGTACTCAAAATCAATACTGCTCCTTCGTGAGACAGTAAGTGTTGCACCTGCCGAAAATCTTGATTTACTGACTGCAATGCCATTGTTTTTTTCGAGCGGGACAAATGCTTCGGCATATACATACGGATCGAGTGGAAATGAACCAAAATCGTAATCAGTTTTAAATCTCCCCCTTGCCTGATATTGAGGTATTTCATCTTGAGCGTCCTCAAAATATGTCCGGGAGGTTCGCTGTATCCTAAATCGTCCTGAAATTTTAAGGTTACGATCAGGTACAGACGCTTTTAAATCAAGAAATAGTTTGTGCCTGAAATGATACATAGCGTCATTTTCAAGTGTATTGATAAACCTGTAGGAGCCTGCAATGGAAACAATTTTGTTTAACTTATATTGTAATCCTGCCTCTAAGAATTCCTGATCTATTTGTGAAGAATTATTGAATGATCTGATGTTTCCTGAAAACTCCAGATCAATTTTTTTTGTAAGTTTTTTTTCAACCGATACGCCAAGCCAGATTCCAAAATCTTTCTCCTGGCCAAAAGAAAGAACCGGAATAATAAGCAGAAGCAAGAATATGTACTTTTTATTCATCATCATCATCATCGTCAGCATCTTTACTATTTTTTGCAAACGAAGAAATACCATTTGATTCATAGAAAATGGTAACAAGGCAGGTATCGTTGAGAAAATTAATTTTTCCGGTTTCAACTCTGGTAATGCCTTTGATTCCTGTTCTTTCCTTTAGGTCCCGAATCATTTCTTCATAATTCTCAGGTTTAATAAGGTTGATTTTCTCATAGACAATAATTTTGGATGACTCACTTTTCAAAAGCCAGATCTTTTCCAGACCATAAGTGATAAATACCAGTGCAAGATTTGTAAACAGTAAATCAGCGAGACTGGTTTTGGTACTTGTCAGAGCATTGATAACTGATATTCCAATTACAAGAAAGAGGTAGGTCATTTCCTTAATAGGCATGGAATCAGTCCTGTACCTTATTATCCCAAATATTGCAAATAGTCCCAGTGCAAAGCCAATCTGAAGTTTAACACTTTCAAGCAGAAAGCAGAGAAGAAAAACCACACTTGCTATGAGGATATAAGTAAAGAGGTAATCCTTTCGTTTTGCTGATGAATAGTATAGCCACCTTACAAGTATAAGTATTACTGCTGTGTTAAGTGAAAAACGGAGTACAAACTCGAGAAAACCGGGGACATCAATAATATCCACACCTGCAAAATTAATATTGTCACTCATTAGAACATCTGTTATATTCATTTTCAATTTTATCAATAAGTAAGAATTTTTCCTTTAATGTGTTCTTTCTGGCATTTTCATTGAGTAATGATACTCCGATGCAATATTTGCTGAATCCAACGGGTCGTATCATCTGAGATTTCAGAATTTCTGAGAGCTTTGAACCAGCAAGAGATCTATTTCTTTTATGTTCAATTATTGCCAGCCATGGCATATTTTCCGATTTTCCATTCTCATTAGTATACTTCAAATCAAAATCGACTGTGATCCTCTCATTACTATCAGTACCTGCCAGAGTAACTCTACTGAAACTATTCGCAAGTGAAAACTCCAGCCCACTGAAGGTCTCCGGAATATGCGATTCAAGAAAGCTTTCTGCCTGCTTGTCTATCATACTTAAGGGAGAGAAATGATTTTCGATTCGCCATTTTATTGTCCTGTTCCTTCGCGTATGCTTTTTAACTTCGAGAAATGTTGTTTCAGTGGCCAGATAGGTACGGAATCTTATCTTGAACCGTTCCGGTCTGGAAGTAACATGCTGATTATACATAAGCAGATCGCGTGTATCAAAATACCTTGTCTGATAAGGAAGTGATCTGATATTATTGATTTCAAGAGATTTGTAACTTCCTGCCATCTGATGAAGTACTTCTGGTAACTTCCCGGCAGATAAAACATATTTAGTATCTATTCTGTCCATCAGTTTTACTCTATCCATATACTCCAGTCCTATTGCAGGAAAAGAACCGAGTATCTTTTCCGTTTCCGAATATTCGTTCACTTAGTATGTTGTATAAATATATGTTTTTCTGGACTTAACCTTTTTATTATTGTCATAAACAACCTTTTCAACCCTAAGCCCGTTTTCAACTTTGTATTCAGAGTACTCAATGAGTCTTCCGGAGGGATCAAGTTCCTCTTCCTTTATTTTATTGCTGGCAGAATCATACTGATATTTAAAATGCTTATTCACTTTACCTTCTTTGTATGATATTTCTTCCAGGATGTTGCCTTTTGAATCATAGTAGGTTTCAGATTCCTTATATTGCTTTTTAATAAGCATGTCGGCTTTTTCCTCAGTTACGGTAATACTTTTGATATTTTTACCTGGCACATAATCCTGCCCCTGAACCGTGAGTATCAGTATTGAACTCAGGAATAATGCTGCAATAATCTTTCTGATAGTTTTCATATTTTATGGGTTAATGTGTAGTTGCTAAAACTGGGTTTAAACGAAATATTATCATAAACAAATGTAGACAGAGCAGTAACTTCAGAATAGTATAATTGCCCGAAAGCACTATTTTTATATATGAACAGGTAAGCTTAAATATTAAAAATGGGGAACGTCCTGTCTTACCTTTTTGAAAGAACATCTTTCTCATATTTAGAAATCACATCAATAAAATCTTCACCCACAGGAACGTCATTTAAAAGACAGTAATAATCCCACACTGAACCAAATGGTTTTGATTTGAGTATTTCCATCAGCGCGAGCCTCTCAAAATTCTTACCTGCTTCCTCATATTTCAGCAGAGTCTTATATGGCTCCAGTAGTGCATAAATAAATGCCATTTGAGCAGCCCTTGTGCCAATAACATAGGCTCCTATCCTGTTCAGGCTGGCATCAAAAAAATCGAGTCCGACGTTAACCCTTTTAAGAGCTTTAATTCTTACAATCTCCTGTGTAATAAGAAGAAGCTCATCGTTAAAAGTAACAACATGATCACTATCCCATCTGATTCCTCTGGTGAGGTGCAGCAGTATTTCATCAACATATTGCAGTACTGATGAAATTTTGTCGCCTACCTGTTCTGTGGGATGGAAGTGGCCATTATCGAGTGTTATCATTGTATTATTCTTAACCGCATAACCAAGATAAAAATCATGCGATCCAACAACCATCGACTCGGAACCAATTCCAAACAGTTTACTCTCGACAGAGTCTTTGAGATATTTTTTTGGATATTTGACTGCAAATATTTCGTCGAGCGATTTTAAAAGCTGGCTGCGATGTTTATTTCTGTCTACCGGAGTATCTTTTGAACCATCAGGGATCCAGATATTATGAACTGCAGGGGTTCCCAGTTGTTTACCCATTTCTGCACCTATTACCCTGCATCTTTTGGTATGTTCAACCCAGAATTTTCTGATCTTCTCATTCTTACTTGATAATGTGAAGCTTTCGTCAGCCAATGGATGAGAAAAACAGGTACAATTGAAATCGAGTCCCATTTTTCTTTTCTTAGCCCAGTCAATCCACCCCTGAAAATGTTTGACTTCAATCTGATTGCGGTCAATGTTTTTACCTTCAAACTCACCATAAATAGCATGCAGGTTGAGTCTTTGCTTTCCGGGCAGAAGTGACATAACCTTATCAAGATCAGCTCTCATCTCAACAATTGTACGTGATTTCCCCGGAAAGTTACCGGTTGCCTGAATTCCACCACCTCCGAGTGTCGATCCTGCCTTTTCAAAACCACCCACATCGTCGGTCTGCCAGCAATGCAGGCTGATAACTACGTTTTCCATCTCACTTATTACCTTGTCGGTATCCACTCCCAGTTCTGAATATTGTTTTTTTGCCAGCTTGTAGGCCTTTTCAATAAGCTCTTTTTTCATATTATAATATTATGTATCTACTTTATAACTTGTTTTTTCTTAACTAAACCAACGTCCTATAGGAGTCATTGCGAGAAGTGGAGCGACGAAGAAATCCTTGGATGTTTATCTTATTTCATATAGAACACCTGCTTCAGCGGGACAGTTACCGGTGAGTTATCCGGATTGGTTTCCATAATATCAGCCATGTACTTCCACCATCTTTTAACTATCTCATTACTACCCAGATCCTGCGATGAGCTTACGCCTGTCTGCTCCTGATATGCATATAGCCAATTTGTTTCCTCATCAAGGAAAATTGAATAATTGGAAATTCCTTCCTTCCTGAGCAATATAACAAGTTCGGGCCAGATCTGATTATGTCTTTTTATGTATTCATCTCTGCACCCCGGCAATAATTTCATCCTGAAACCGAATCTTTTTATTTCCATACCTAATTAATTGGATGATTGAACTGCAATTTATAAACTTTCGGTAAGGATTTTAATTTTTCAGATTTTTTTATTCAGACATTTTTTTATAATCTTGATAATTATTACCAACCAGCAAAAAATTATGAAAACCTTTAACCTTATTCTAGCATTTATATTGCTTTCCGGAGCACTATTCTCTCAGGATCTTTCCGTAAAAGAACTTACTGTCGAACATAAGAAGAATCCTCTTGGCATCGACATTCAAAAACCAAGGTTCTCTTGGAAAATTTCAGGGAACGGAACAGGTATCATGCAGACAGCCTATTCAATACGAGTTGCAACTGATGAAAAATTCTCCTCCGCAAAAACCGTTTGGATACTTGAGAAAACAAATTCAGCAGAATCTGTACTTCAGTCATTTCAGGGAAGTAAGCTTAATTCGGCACAGCGATATTACTGGCAGGTTAAAGTGTGGGATAATAAAGGAAGAACTTCAAAATGGAGTGAGACAGCATTTTTTGAAACCGGACTTCTTGAAAAAGCAGACTGGAAAGCCCAATGGATAGAAATGGAAGGCGATACTGTCCGCTACTCCCCATCGCCGCATTTCAGAAAAGAGTTTCCGTTGGGAAAAACTATAGCTACTGCACGTGTTTATGTTACCTCGCATGGTTATTATGAGCTCCATATTAACGGTAAAAAAGTAGGTGATCAGGTGCTCACTCCGGGCTGGACATCTTATGGAAAAAGAATTCAGTATCAGGTTTATGATGTTACACCAATGCTTGTCAAAGGGGCAAATGCAATTGCTGCAGTTCTGGGAGACGGATGGTACAGGGGTACACTAGCCTGGGAAAACAACTGGGCTGTTTATGGAAAGAAACTTGGGCTTTTTCTTCAGCTTATGATTAAGTATACTGATGGAACGGAGATAATGGTCGTTACCGATAATACATGGAAAGCATCGAATAACGGAGCTTTAAGGATGAGCGATATTTATAATGGTGAGATTTATGATGCCAGCAAAAAACTTACAGGATGGAACCTCCCTGGCTATGCTGAAAATGGCTGGACCAAAGTAATTACAGCCGGATACAAGGATAATCTTATTGCTTCAGAAGGTGCACCTATCAGGAAAATTCAGGAAATAAAGCCGGTTAAAATATTCAGGACACCGAAAGGCAAGCTTATTGTTGATATGGGTCAGAACATGGTTGGATGGCTCAGATTAAAGGTATCAGGAAGTAAGGGGACGGTTGTTACACTTCGGCATGCAGAGGTAATGGATAAGTTTGGCGAGTTTTATACAACTAATCTTCGCGCCGCAAAGTGTCAGATTACCTACACACTTGCAGGGACAGGTGAAGAAGTATATGAGCCACGGTTTACGTTTATGGGCTTCAGGTTTGTAGAAGTTACAGGCTTTCCCGGTGAACTTACAGCAGATAATATTACAGGTGTTGTTGTTCATTCAGATATGGCTGTTACAGGTAGTTATGAGAGTTCAAGTGCACTTCTTAATCAGCTTCAGCACAATATTCAGTGGGGACAGAAAGGTAATTTTGTTGATGTACCGACTGATTGCCCGCAGAGAGATGAGAGACTTGGCTGGACAGGTGATGCTCAGGCATTCTGCCGCACAGCAGCATATAATATGGATGTATCGTCATTCTTCACAAAGTGGCTTAAAGATGTAGCTGCCGATCAAAAACCGGGAGGTGAGGTACCTGACGTAATACCTGATGTTCTTAACAAACAGGATGCAGTTACAGCTCAGCCTTCAGCCGGCTGGGGTGATGTGGCGGTAATTGCGCCTTGGACAATGTATCTGGTATATGGTGATAAATCTATTCTTGAAACCCAGTATCCTTCAATGAAAGCCTGGGTTGAATATATAAGGAAAAAAGCTGGTCCGGGTTTAGTTTGGAAAGGTGGCAGCAAATACGGCGACTGGCTCTATTATCACCCGCCGGTTAATAATCATACCGAGCCTGACGGACATACCGAGCCTGATTTTATAGCTACGGCTTTCTATGCATATTCTGCCAGCATCCTGGCTAACGCAGCTGCTGTACTGGAAAATACTCAGGATGAGAAGACATATACAGAACTATTTGGTAAAATAAAGGAGGTTTTTAATAATGAGTATGTTACGAAGGCAGGCAGGATTGGTGCCCAATCGCAAACCTCATATGTACTTGCGCTTATGTTTGATCTCCTTCCTGAAAACATCAGGGAGAAATCAGCTAAATTCCTTGTTGATGATATCAAAAGCAGAAGAAACAGATTGTCAACCGGTTTTCTTGGAACACCATACCTCTGCCATGTTTTATCCGATAACGGATATACCGATGTAGCATATGATCTTTTGCTCCAGGAAGCATATCCATCGTGGCTCTACCCTGTAAAAATGGGTGCCACTACAATATGGGAAAGATGGGATGGACAGAAAACTGACAGCACATTTCAGGATGCAGGCATGAACTCATTCAACCATTATGCTTATGGAGCGATAGGTGACTGGATGTACAGGGTCTCTGCCGGTATTGAAACATCATCTGCAGGTTATAAGAGTCTTATACTTCAGCCCCATCCTGCAAAAAGACTCGAATTTTCCAGAGCTTCGTTCGAAAGTCCTTATGGCACAATTAAATCCGGCTGGGAAAAAAGCGGCGACAAAATTATTATTAAGGTATCTATTCCGGCAAACACTTCTGCTACAGTAGTAATTCCATTTCCTGATGCCGATAAAATAACTGAAAAAGGGATCGCAATAAAAGATAAAAAGGAGTTTTCGGATATCCTCGTTAAAAACAATAATGTTACATTAGTGGCAGGTTCCGGAGATTATATTTTTGAATATGCTTCAGCACTAAAATAGAATTAATTACAAATATATATTGATATAAATAGGTCATGCAGAGTTTGTTAGGTGTTTTTTTTCATTTCCTTGGCGGATTTGCTTCGGGCAGTTTTTATATTCCATTTAAAAAAGTCAAAGGTTGGGCCTGGGAGAGTTACTGGATAGTAGGAGGTTTCTTTTCGTGGCTTATTGTACCATTTATTGCGGCTTATCTGACAATTGATAATTTTGGTGATATCATAAGGTCAACCGGTGGTTCAACTTTGTTTATGGTCTTTTTCTTTGGACTGCTTTGGGGAATAGGTGGACTTACATTTGGTCTGGCAATGCGATACCTTGGAATGAGCCTTGGAATGAGCGTTGCTCTTGGATTCTGTTCTGCATTTGGAGCTATGATCCCTCCTATCTACAGGCAGTTATTTTCACCGGAAAGTGCAAACACAATCAGTGCTCTGTATCATAGTGCCGGGGGCTTATATGTTTTTGGCGGTATTGCAGTTTGCCTTGCAGGTATTTACATCTGCGGCAAGGCAGGCATGATGAAGGAAAGGGAGTTATCTGATGATCAGAAAAAAGAGAGCATTGCTGAGTTCAATATTGTAAAAGGTCTTGGAGTAGCAACCGTCTCCGGGGTACTGAGTGCCTGTTTCAATTTTGGAATAGAAGCCGGAGAACCTATGTCACTAATGGCAGTAGCAAGAGGTAATAATCCTCTTTTCCAGAATAATGTCATATATATTGTTCTGCTTTGGGGAGGCCTGACTACTAACCTTATCTGGTGTATGATACTGAATTTCAGAAACAAATCCTTCGGTGACTATGTCAATAAAAAGTCACCTCTTATAAGTAATTATTCTTTTGCAGCACTGGCTGGTACAATCTGGTTCTTCCAGTTCTTTTTCTACGGTATGGGTGAAAGTAAACTTGGCAATGGAGCAAGCTCATGGATTCTTCATATGGCATTTATAATCATGATTTCAAACGTGTGGGGAATACTGCTTAAGGAGTGGAAAGGGGTAAACAGGAAAACATTTGCTACGATAACGGCAGGAATCCTCACAATTATGATTTCAGTTTTACTTGTAGGCTATGGTAACTCACTTAATTAATATGTGATTTAAGTTGAAATGAATTTTTTTGAAAATCACATTGGAGAATTTGCAGCCCTTCTAACGGCTGTTTTCTGGACAATAACTTCGCTTTCATTTGAATCAGCCAGCCACAAGATAGGATCTGTGGCTGTTAATATTCTGAGACTGGTAATCGGCTTAGCGTTTCTGAGCATTTACACCCTTATCAGAAGAGGATTCTTTCTTCCAATCGATGCCTCTTTTGAAAACTGGCTTTGGCTGTCATTATCGGGACTAATCGGATTTGTTTTCGGGGACCTTTTTCTCTTCAAATCCTACACCATGATCGGGTCGAGGTTCTCAATGCTTATTATGACCCTGGTCCCTCCTATTACTGCCCTGACAAGTTTTGTGATCCTCGGTGAAAAACTCACATTTTACCACTATATTGGAATGACTCTGACCTTTTCAGGCATTGCAATGGCAATCTTCAGCAGAGGTGCCAGAGGAGAAAAGCTAGCACTGAAGCTCTCCCCTAAAGGAATCTTTTATGCGTTTGGAGGTGCTGTAGGTCAGGCATTTGGATTAGTGCTGAGTAAATTCGGAATGAAGGAGTACGATCCCTTTGCGGCTACTCAGATCAGGATTATAGCCGGGGTAGCAGGTTACGTCATGCTTGTAACAATTCTGACGAGATGGGGATCAGTAGTAAAAGCCACCAAAAACAAAGATGCAATGTTACTGACCAGTCTTGGCGCCTTCTTTGGCCCTTTCCTTGGTGTTTCTTTTTCACTTGTTGCTGTAAAATATACAGAGGCAGGTATTGCTTCGACGATTATGGCGCTGGTACCCGTTTTTATAATTATTCCTGCTGTTTTTCTCTATAAGCAGAAAGTTACAGTTCCTGAACTTATAGGTTCAGTGTTAAGCGTTGCCGGAGTTTCAATTATGTTTCTGTAATATCTACATGTAAAATGAGACCTGAAGATCTTAAATATCGCGGTTTCGAAGCTGAGTTCGTTTTCTCAGCCTCCAGAAGTGGTGGTCCGGGTGGTCAGAATGTAAACAAGGTAAATACAAAGGTTGAGTTACGCATAAATATTCCATTATCAACACTTTTTTCTGAAGAGGAAAAGGAACTTATATTAAGGAAGCTTAAAAATAAGATAAACAGCAGCGGAGAACTTATAATTGTATCGCAGGATGAAAGAAGCCAGCTTCTTAATAAAGCCAGTGTTGCCGAAAAATTTTATGTTCTTATATCTAAGGCACTTACAATCCCAACCCGGCGGAGGGCAACACGTCCTACTCTTAGTTCAAAAGTAAAAAGGCTCGATGAAAAGAAAAACCGTGGCAGCATTAAAAAGCTCCGAAGAGATTCCGGAGTTTCGGATGACTGACTTTTGTCTTTTTCTATACAACCTTATTCTTCCATTTTCCTCTGCGGAAAACAAGCCAGGCAATAAGAGTCATGAGTGATTCCGCAACAACGATTGCAATAAAGACTCCCTCCTCATTTAATCCGGCTTTTATCGCCAGCAACCAGGCAAGGGGGATCTCGACCATCCAGAAAGCAAAAATATTTATTTTAAGAGGGGTTGAAGTGTCGCCTGCTCCGTTGAAGGAATTCACAAGTACCATTCCGAGACCATATGCTATATAACCAATACTTATAATCCTAAGCCCGACTACTCCTGTTTTTATTACGTTATCATTATCAATAAATAAACGAATAATGGGTTCAGGAAATGCTATCAGAATAATTCCAATGAACCCAAGCAGAATCATGTTAACCCAGCCTGTTGCCCAAACTGCCCTTTCGGCTCTATCGGGTTTTTTTGCGCCCAGATTCTGCCCAACCAGAGTGGAGGCGGCATTGCTAAGGCCCCATGAAGGTAAAATTGTAAACCCAATGATCCTTATGGCTATAGTATATCCCGCAACTACTTCGCTACCATAAAGGGAGATAATTCTTACAAGGGCTATCCAGCTTGTTGTTCCTATAAGGTTCTGTCCTATGCTTCCAAATGAGAGCTTAAGCAATTTAAGCATCACCCTGAAATCAACAGCTATGTGTTTTAAAGAGATACTTATCCTTTTATTTCCATTGAAGAGAAGATAGAACTGAACAAGTACTGCTGTACCTCTTCCTATAGTGGTTGACAAAGCTGCACCTGTTACTCCCATCTCAGGAAAAGGACCAAGTCCAAAGATCAGACAGGGATCGAGAATTATGTTAATTATGTTTCCAATCCAGAGCACCTTCATTGCAATCGCTGCATCACCAGCGCTTCTGAATACTGCATTAATAATGAAGAGCATCATTATTACCACGTTTCCTCCCAGCATAATCCTTGTATAGCCAGACATATGCTCCACAATTGTGGTCGAAGCACCCATCATGCCAAGAAGTTCATCGGCAAAAATAGCTCCCGGAATGCCTATTATTAAAGAAACGATCAATCCTGTGAAAATTGCCTGAAAGGCTGCTGTGGAAGCTGCATCGGGATTCTTCTCTCCTATTCTTCTTGAAACAATTGATGTAGTCGCGGTTCCAAGTCCTACAGCAACTGCATAAATTATTGTAATAATTGATTCCGTAAGGCCGACTGTTGCAACTGCATCAGCACCAAGCTTTGAGACGAAAAAGATATCAACTATAACAAATATCGATTCCATTACCATCTCAAGTACAGCAGGAATAGAGAGCAATAAGATAGCCCTGCTCAGCTTCCCTTCTGTAAAATCCTGTTCAGAGCCTGAAATAGCTTCTGAGACATCTCTGAAGAATGATCGCAGTTTGTTGCTTAATATATTTGAACTCTGATTCCGACTCACACTAAGGCTGATTTGTTGATTTTGAAACTGTTAGCAATTCTGATTCCCTGCTCTTCAGAAATAGCCCGCTAATAGCCAGAACTGCAGCAAATACAGCTATTATAAACAAAACCTGTTTAAAGCCTG
>JBBQZN010000068.1:0-18162 GCA_038207725.1 Bacteroidales bacterium
ACTAATTAGATAGACAGATGCCTGAAGAAATAGTTTATTATATTACAAAATATGGCTATTTAGCAATTTTTGTTTTGGTGTTCCTGCAAGAGACTGGAATACCTAATCCAATTCCGAATGAACTCTTGCTGATATTCTCAGGATATTTATCTTATAAAGGCTTTCTATCCTTCCCAATTGTAATTATTACAGCTTTAGCTGCAGATTATATTGGTACTAACATACTCTACTTTCTTTTTTATAATACCGGATCATATATTTTCCAAAATAAGCCAAAGTGGATTCCTTTGTCATCTGGAATGATAGAACGGTTGTCTGCTAAAATAACACAAGGAGGACAATTGGGTATATTCATATTCCGACTTACTCCCTTTACCAGAGGTTATACATCTGTTATTACCGGACTTATTCAGGTGAAGCCAAAAGTTTTCTTGCCAATAGCATTTTTATCGGCTTTGATATGGTCGACTATTTATGTTTTGATCGGCTATTTATTAGGTCCTTCCTGGAATTTGATTTCTCTTAATATCGAAAATTTTAAACTTCTAACACTTGGATTATTTGTTATGGTAATTTGTATTGTCATTATGGTCTGCTATTTCAGGAAAAGAAAAACTATCAGAACAAATACTGCTTCCTGATATTATTAAATAACAGAACTATAATATTTTGTAACTCAAAAATTTTACTAAGATGATAGTCCATGTGATCTCAGAAACTCCATTTATTATGAAAGCAACAGGTGTACATACTGCTTTCATTGATCATATTGAGTTGCTAAAAGAAAAAAATGATATTGAAGTTGTTATTAATGATGAAGGATCAGGAGATGTTTTTCATGGACATACTTATGGATTTTACAATTTCTGGAAAGGCAGGAAATATGGTGGAAGAAGAGTTTTTACAGTGCATGTAACTCCTGATTCAATAAAAGGATCATTACCGTTCTGGCAATTTTTTATGCCCTTTGTCAGACTAGGCCTGAAGATAGTGTATTCCTACGCTGATGTTTGTATTGCAATTTCGCCTATGGTTGAGAAGGCAATAATTGAAACAGGCGCAAAAACAAAGATAGTAAGAGTCAACAATCCGGTTAATACTGATTACTGGAAGAGAACAGAAGAAAAAAGGAAAGCCGGTAGAAAAATGCTTGGTTTAACTGAGAATGAATTTGTTGTTATTGGTGTAGGACAACTAATTGGAAGAAAAGGAGTTGATGACTTTCTTGATATAGCTGAAGCAATTCCTGAAGCAAAATTTGTCTGGGTAGGAGGAAGGCCGTTCGGTTTATTATCGGAAGGCATCAATCGGCTTAATGACAAAATAAGTTCCGCCGGAAAAAACTTCATTAATGCAGGTCAGTTTGAACTTGAAAAAATGCCTTACATCTATGCATCTGCTGATCTGATGCTCTTTACTTCTTTTCAGGAAAATTGCCCGCTGGCGCCTATTGAGGCAGCTGCCTCTGGTATTCCGGTAATTTTCAGGGATATTAAGGAGTATAGATCACTTTATGAAAATCCTTATTTAAGAGCTTCTGATCAGGATGGGTTTATTGTACTCACCAGAAGAATGATTTACAATAAGGAATATTATGATAATGGATTATTAATATCAGAGAGACTCTTGTGTCAATTTGAAAAGAACAGAATCAGGGGAAAATTAATATCTGTTTATCAGAACTTATTAAATGACTGGCAGTCTTCATCTGTTTCAAACCTGCTACAGCCCGAATTGAAAGTCTGATAAAAGGGATAAACTATTTCTAATTCTTAAAAATGTAAATGTCTATTGTCTCCAATACTTATACCACTGATTTGCTACAAAATGTTGAATTATATAGCACTAAGCCATTTTAATCAGAATTGACTTTAGGGTATCTGTAACATCCTCAGCTTCATCAACACACCTCTCAAGGTTTTCAAGAATTTTATTGTTCTTAAGAAGCTCTTTTGTATCTTCTTCCTTCTCAAAAATTTCATTTATTCCATCGTAATACAGATCATCAGCCTTATGCTCAATCTCCTTTACCCTGTCACATGATTTTGTAATTTTTTCTTTATTAGCAACAGGATCTTTCAGACAGTGAATAGCGGTTTCAATCTCTTTTGAAGCTTCATATATCATTTCAGCCATCTCCCTGTAGATAGGAAGTATTGTCTTTGGCTTGTAGAGACAAACTCTTCTGCTTATACCATTTATTGAATCTACAACATCATCAATATTTGCAGTAAGCTCATGAATATCCTCCCTGTCAAAGGGTGTTATAAATGATTTATTTAACTGAACGTAGGTTTTGTCAGTTATAAGATCCCCAATATGTTCAATCTCCTTTATTTCCTTGTTTATTCTTTCATGCTCGGCAAAATTAGTGGTAGACATTAGTTCTTTAAGCAGAACTGCTGCTTTAACCAAATTGTGAGCGTCCTCTTCAAAAAGAGGGAAAAATGAATGATCTTTCGGAACAAAAAACTTAAGAAAACTATCGATATTCATGCTAAGTAGTGTTATATTAATTTATAAAAGTATTCAATTATTATTAAAGTATCCAGTTAAGGAGAAGAAACATTGATGCTCCGACAATCCCGGAAACAGGTATTGTCAGAATCCAGGCCCAGAAAATACTTGTTGTAACACCCCATTTTACAGCTGAAACACCCTTTCTGGCACCTGCACCCATAATTGCTCCGGTTATTACATGTGTTGTACTTACCGGGATTCCGAAATGAGTTGCCCCAAACAATGTAAGAGCCCCTGCCGACTCAGCACAAAATCCTTCAAATGGTTTAAGTTTCGTAATCTTTTGGCCCATTGTTTTTACAATTCTCCATCCACCTGTTAAGGTTCCCAGGGCTATAGCAGCCTGACAGGAGAGTACAATCCAAAGTGCTATAGGATCATTTTTTGTAGTTAAACCGGCTGCAATAAGTGCAACCCAGATAATTCCCATCGATTTCTGTGCATCATTACCCCCATGTCCAAGACTGAATGCGGCTGCAGAGAGTAACTGAAGTCTTCTGAAATGCTTGTCAACTCCTGACGGCGATTTCTTACGTACAATAAAGATAACAATTGCCGAAATAGCGAAGGACATCAGCATCCCAAGAAGTGGTGCAATTACAATAAACAATACTATTTTAATTACACCTGCCATCACAACTGAACCCCAACCTGAACTTGCAACTGCAGCTCCAACCAAACCACCTACAAGTGTGTGTGAGGAGCTTGAAGGCAAACCTAGCCACCAGGTTAAAAGGTTCCACGCGATTGCTGCAACAAGTGCTGATGCGATAACGGTCAGAGTAATTACATCCGGATTGATTACTCCCTTTCCGATAGTAGTCGCAACTTTTAAAGGGAATACCAAGAAGGCAATAAAATTGAAAAATGCTGCCATGCTGACTGCCGCAATTGGCGAAAGAACTCTGGTCGAGACAATAGTAGCAATAGAATTGGCTGAATCGTGAAAGCCGTTTATAAAGTCAAAGATAAGTACCAGGCCAACTACAATATACAGGAATGTCATTTATTATAAGATTTAGTGGTAGATGAATTCAATTATATTTTACTTCTTTATTTCTTTTATATCACTCAGAATGAAATCGCGATAAGATTTAACCATATTGAGAGAGAAAAGAACAAGGTTTTTTGTTTCAGCCAGTAAATTAAGATACATAAGAATATTCCTTGTTCCTGTACTTTCAGATTTAATAAACTTAATCTGCTTTTTCTTAATACTGAAAATAAGATCTAGCATTGCATGTTGCTGATTTATAAGTTTTTCAATGTTTTTGAAATCATGTTTTTTTGTTATCCTCAGAATTTCATCGTAGAACTCTGAAATTGATTCGTTCAGCTCATGCAAGTCCTTAACCTGTTCAGGAAGAAAGGGAGGATGGTTGTTATCGAGATGATCAAATACCGGATCAGCAATGTATTTAAGGCAATGAGCCATTTCTCTGATATAATCAAGAATTTGTACATAATATGGACCCGTTTCAATTGAGTCTTCTTCAAGTTTCCGGAGGGTTGAGTATATATTGTATTTCAGTTCTTTAGAGTTTATGTTTAACTCATCAATATTCCTGACAGTCTTTTTCATCTTTTTCCGGTCTTCTTTTATCAGGTTGATGATAGTCGAAAAATAAAGCCTGGGAACTGATTCAATTATATTAGTTATTGAAGAATCGCATTTCTTAAGAATATTTTCGCCGCTAAGTGACTCTTTGTCATCAAACTCATCTCTTTTGTTTGTTTTTGCAACCCTTTCTTTATGAATGAAGTGCGTACGGATAACAAAAAGTGCTGCGATACCCAGTGCAGTAAAAGTTGCTATAATACCACCCCAGTTTAGAAAAATCGCAACAATAAATGAAGCAGTGAAAGCTATAAACGCAGTAAAGAACCATCCGCTGATAACTGTGATGACACCTGTAATCCGGTAAACAGCACTTTCTCTGCCCCATGCCCTGTCGGCAAGTGAAGTACCCATAGCCACCATGAATGTTACATAGGTGGTGGAAAGGGGAAGTTTTAAAGAGGTAGCTGAAGCAATAAGGATACTGGCTACGAACATGTTTACAGAAGCTCTTAACAAATCAAACGATGATGTGTCTTTTTTTTGCTTTAATTTCTTTTTGAAGGACTTTGAATCAAATCTGGAATCAAGAAACCGGGTGACTCTTTGAGGGACGAAACGATCGGAGATTTTCATTGCACCCATAATACCGCGAACCAGAGACCTGGATGCCATCGAAGAAGAAAATCTTTCAATCCCTGATCCCTGACGTGCAAGGTTTACCTCTGTTGATGATACTGTTCGGGCTTTTTTGGAAAAGAAGAGGGTCAGAACCATAATTAGTCCTGCTGCCAGTAAAAAGATCGTAGGAGTTTTTACCGGCTCTGTCAGAGATTCCATCGTAAAGGTGTTGGGATTAAATGATGGATCTGCTATAAAATCAATATATGACTCTAATCCGGCGAGGGGAACTCCTATAAAATTAACAAGATCATTTCCGGCAAATGCCATTGCCAGAGAGAATGTACCAACAAGAACTATAATCTTCAGAATATTAACCTTGAACAGCGATATTAAAAGCTGAAACAGAATTGCAAGACCTATAAACGAAAACAGGAGAAGCCTGGAAGTATTATTATGGATCCATTCGACTGTGTCAATAGTCATAAAGGATGCGCCTTTTGCACCTTTAACAAGGATAAAGTAAATTATTGCAGTGACCGCAATGCCTCCCCATATAGAACCAAAGTATTTCAGATAGCGTTCATAATTGAATGAGAAGATTAAACGTGTAATGAACATTATTAAAATACCCACTGTGAATGCAATAACAACCGATAGAAGGATTCCGGAAATAATTGCCAGAGCTTTGGCTGAATTAATATAAGTACCAAGATCTGCTAAAGTTTCAGTCGAATTAAAAATTTTAAACAATGAAATTGCAACTGCAGCTCCCAGCAATTCAAAGACAATAGAAACAGTTGTTGATGTTGGTAAACCAAAGGTATTGAAAGTGTCAAGCAGCATAACATCAGTTATCATAACTGCCAGAAATATTACCATGATCTCAGCAAAGACGAATTGCCCGGGGTGAAATACCCCCGACCTTGCAATTTCCATCATTCCGCTTGAGAAGGTTGCCCCTAAAACAACTCCAAGGCCTGCTATTGAAAGTATGACTTTAAGAGGTGCAACTTTAGATCCTATTGCAGAATTTAAGAAATTGGCAGCATCATTTGTAACACCTACAATCAGATCAGATACAGCCAGAAGAATCAGTACAATTACAAATATCAGATAAACATCAGGCATAGAATACTTTTTGGCTCAGGTACTACTTCTTCTTTTCGCAATGCAAAATTAATCTATTTCAACAGACATATTATATTGATGTCATGTTAAGTTATTGTTACAAAATTAACAACATTCCTATTTTGTAATTATGCTTTCCCAAACCTGTTCCTCCATATTATCATTGCTTTTCTTGTCAAATTGTATTATTTTTAACTCGTATTTTAAAATATTAAAAAACTTTTGAACATGAGCGACATACGTAAACTTGAGCCGAAACAGGTATGGAATTATTTCTATGAAATAACTCAGATACCGCGTCCTTCAAAAAATGAACAGAAGATTGTTGAATACATGATGGATTTTGGAAAAAAACATAATCTTGAAACCATTATCGACAAGGTTGGTAACGTGATCATCAGAAAATCTGCTACTAAGGGTATGGAGAAACGCATGGGAATAATTTTCCAAACTCATCTCGATATGGTCCCGCAGAAGAACAGTGATAAAAAACATGATTTTCTTAAAGATCCCATTGAAACAATCATTGATGGCGAATGGGTAAGGGCTAATGGTACTACCCTGGGGTCTGATAATGGAATTGGCGTTGCTGCAACTATGGCAGTTCTTGCATCAAAGGATTTAGTGCATGGACCAATAGAGGCGCTTTTTACAATTGATGAAGAGACCGGCATGACAGGTGCATTTGGACTGGAAAAGGGCTATCTTAAAGGTGATATTCTTATGAATCTCGATTCTGAGGATGAAGGTGAACTCTATGTAGGCTGCGCCGGAGGAATAGACGTGAGCATTAATAAAAAATATGCTGAGGAGAAGGCTCCGAAAGGTATGCTTGCCTACAAAATTGTTGCCTTAGGTCTTAAAGGTGGACATTCCGGAGTTGATATCGCATTGGGAAGAGCTAATTCAAACAAAATAATGTTCAGGTTCCTTATGCAGGCTGAAGCTGATTTTGGAATCAGGCTGGCAGAAGCTGCAGGAGGCGACCTTAGAAATGCAATTCCGAGAGAATCATATTCTGTTGTTCTTGTGCCTGATATTAAAGCAAAAGAGTTTGAAAAATTTGTGAAGGGTTATGAGCTAATGTACAGAGCCGAATTCTCTGACACTGAACCTGACTTGAAATTTACTGCCGAACAGGTTTTAGTTCCAGAGAGAGTAATGAATCAGGGTGAACAGTACAGAATAATCAGAGCCGTTTTCGTTTGTCCGAATGGCGTTGTAAGAATGAGTCAGGCAATGAAAGGTCTCGTAGAAACATCCAATAACCTTGCAATTGTAAAATGCAAGGATGGGAAATTTGAAGCTCATAACCTTACAAGGAGTTCTGTTGATTCTGCAAAAGAGTCTACTGCCTGGAAAATTGCCGCCGTATTCCATCTCATCGAAGCCGATGTAAAACTACTGGGCGGTTATCCTGGCTGGAAACCAAATATGAAGTCTCCTATTCTTAAAACAATGAGTGGGGTTTACGATGAATTGTATGGAAAAATTCCTGATATTAAAGCAATACATGCAGGACTGGAATGCGGACTTATCGGAGGAGTATATCCCAATTTTGATATGATATCGTTCGGTCCGACAATCAGATTCCCTCACTCTCCTGATGAAAAGGTAAATATAGAATCGGTAGGTAAATTCTGGAATTTCCTTATTGAGACTCTTAAACATATTCCGGTAAAAAGTTAAAAATTTAAAGAGGTCACTACTTTTGGAGTGGCCTCTTTTTATAAATATTAATTTAAAAGTTTGATAGTATGTTCAGGGATTTGTTAAAGACTGATTTTAAGTTGATTATACATAAGCCTGTACTTCTTTCAGGTGTATTGATCCCTGTTTTACTGCTTACTGTTCTTAAATTTGTGTTTCCATTCATCTCAGCTCTTATAAACTCGGGAAACAGATTACAACCTGACGATTATTTTGTAGTCCTGTCCATTATTCTGATTTTTTCGATCCCGTTGGTTGTTGGTATCATTCTGGCTTCAGGTTTCTCGCACAGAAATCTATTGTCAGGCCCTGCTCAAAATAACAGAAAAGAGATCAAGGCGGTTTTTCTGGTCAGAATTTTTGAGACAATTATTCTGAGTAATATCTTAGTGTTACTGGCAATTATAATTACAGATCCAATTCCATTTGAGGGCTGGCTTCGGTCAATATTTATAGCATTTTTACTTTCATTACAGTCTGTACATGTTGTATTCCTTATCACAAACAGGATATACCATAAAGCAGGCAATACAATCAATTATATTTTAAGTGTCCTTATTCTGATTGCAGTTCCTGCGGGACTTTTACTCAATAGTCCATTCAACTGTCTGGCCTTCTTTTCACCGCTCTACTGGATAAGCTGGGCGTGGATCACAAGTGTTCAGCTCGAAAGCATAATATCGGGTGCGATTTCGATATTTATTATTTCAGGCCCTGTAATTCTTATTTACAGAATAATTTTTAAGAAAAAATCACACTGACTTTCTGCAGATCCGGGTTCTGTTAGAGTTTTATTTCAACAAGCAGATCATCTTTCATTACGTTGGTGTTTGCTTTTGCTGAAACTTTAACGACAGTTCCGCTTACAGGGGCAAGAATTTCATTCTGCATTTTCATAGCCTCCAGGATTACAACCGGCTCACCTCTGGTAACAGTTGCACCTTCCCTTACGAGAACATCTATTATTTTACCGGGCATGGGGGCTTTTACATATTCCTGTACAACTTTTCCTTTTTTGGAATCCAGAACTTTCTTTCTTTGCAGAGAAAATGGTGTTTCAACAGTGAATGTGTAACTGATGTCGTTAAAAAGAATTTCATATTTATTCTGCCGTGAGCGAATAATCTCAACAGGATATTTGCGGTTTTTCCACAAAATATAGGTCCCCAGTTTCTCATCAGATTTGAGTTTTACATCATAATCACGTTTACCGATCCTGATTGTATGTTTCAGGGGCATGGAAAAGCTGAATTTTCTGTTTTCCGATGAAAGAGCATGAAGCTTTTTTATCTGAAGTTTGTCGTTTGCCATTTCCTGTTCTGATTTAAAATTGGTTAATTCTCTTGTTCAGTAACCAAGGACTCATCTCCTTGCCATGTTCAAAGCTTATGTTTATGCTGTCGTCATTCAGGTTCTCCTCAACAAATAGTTTTGTAGCCAGCCATGCAGCAAGCATCTCTTCATATTCACTGTTTAAGTAGAATTTTTCAAGATCTTTCTCAATGAACGCTGTTGTGAAACTTCCATCCTGAAATTTATGATGACGCATTAGCATCCTGAAGAATGGAAGAGTTGTTTTGCAGCCTTTTATCCACACTTTATCGAGAGCCATTTTTGTGTTTTTTATTGCTTCCTTCCTGTCTTTTCCCCTGACAATCAGTTTAGCAATCATTGAGTCGTAACTTGCCACAATTGATGAACCTGCCTGAACTCCGGTATCAACTCTGACACATGGGTCGCTTGGCATACTGAGGCTTACTATTTTTCCCGGATCGGGAGCAAATCCTGCCTGGACATCCTCAGCGTTTATCCTGCATTCAATGGCCCATCCTGTTAGCTTAATATCCTTTTGCTTAAATTTAAGCTCTTCTCCGTTCGCTACTCTTATCTGCTGTTCAATCAGGTCTATTCCTGTAATGATTTCGGTTACAGGATGTTCAACCTGAATCCTGGTGTTCATTTCCATAAAGTAGAAGTTCTTTTCTGAGTCAAGAAGAAACTCTACCGTACCGGCAGAATGATAATTTACTGCTTTGGCAATCTGTACTGCCATGGTGCCCATTTTCTCTCTGAGCTTGTTGTCAAGTGCGCATGAAGGCGCCTCCTCAAGTAGTTTCTGATGTTTCCTTTGTATTGAGCACTCTCTTTCACCGAGGTGAATCACATTGCCCTTTGTGTCGCCAAGTATTTGAAATTCAATGTGTTTAGGATTTTCTATATATTTTTCCACAAAAACTGAGGGGTCATTGAATGCCTTTTCAGCTTCTTTACTGGCGATTATGAACATCTTTTCCATGTCCTCAGTTTTCCTGACTATCCTCATGCCTCTTCCACCACCGCCAGATGCCGCCTTTATAATTACAGGAAAGCCTATTTTTTCAGCAGCAGTTACTGCCTCTTCTTCATTAGCAATATTTCCCTCACTGCCCATTGCCATTGGAATTCCACTGGCCAGTGCTATTTTGCGGGCTATAGTTTTATTACCCATTTTATAGATTGCATCGGGAGAAGGGCCGATATATATGATCTTGTTGTCGAGACATTTTTGTGCAAAGTATGCGTTCTCTGCCAGGAATCCGTAGCCGGGATGTACTGCATTTGCTTCAGTTTTCAAAGCAATGTCTATCAGTTTTTCAATGTTCAGAAAAACAGGTATCTCAGATTGTTCTTCAGTGTTGTCAAAAATAACATCAGCAGACGCAAGGTACATTGCATTTGGTTCAACAGCTGTGCGTATTGCAACAGTTTCAATATCCATCAGCTTTGCAGTCTTCATAATCCTGACTGCAATCTCACCCCTGTTTGCTATTAATATCCTCTTTATCATCATAATAAGATGTTTTTATCTGATTCCTGATTTCGTCAGGTCACGACCTGACGCTACATCATTTTATTCCATATTGCCCTGTGCCCTTAGAGGGGCATGTTACCGTGTTTTCTTGCCGGTACTTTTACCCATTTGTTATTCAGCGCATCAAGTGCAGAAAGAATTTTCTTTCTCGTATATGCAGGATCAATAACCTCATCGATATATCCCAGTTCGTCGGCAATAAACGGATTTGCTATTTTATCACGATACTTTTTTACAAGTTCCTTTTTCATTTCAACCGGATTCTCCGAAGCAGCAAGTTCTCTGCGGTAAAGTATTGCTACAGCTCCGTCAGGTCCCATAACAGCTATTTCAGCTGATGGCCAGGCAAAACTAAAATCACCTCCCAGGTTCTTGCTGTTCATAACAATAAATGCTCCCCCATAAGCCTTCCTCAGTATTACTGTTATTTTTGGAACAGTAGCCTCGCTGTACGCAAACAGCATTTTCGCACCATGTCTGATAATTCCTGCGTGTTCCTGATCTACTCCCGGAAGAAAACCAGGTACATCTTCCAGTGTGAGAAGAGGAATATTGAAAGCATCACAAAACCTGATGAATCTTGCACCTTTAACAGATGAATCAATATCTAGAACTCCTGCCAGTACTTTAGGCTGGTTAGCTACAACCCCGATTGTTTTTCCTCTTAATCTGGCAAAGCCTGTTACAAGACTTGCTCCGAAAAGTTCGGCTGTTTCAAAGAAACTGTTTCTGTCAACTATCTGATTTATAACATCTTTTACGTCATAAGCTTTGTTTGGGTCATCGGGAATAATATCCCTTAATTTTTCATTATAGTCACCAATCGATCCGTCGTCAGGCACTACTGGTGGATTTTCAACGTTGTTAGACGGAAGGTAGGAGAGGAATTTCTTTAATGCAAGAATTGTGTTTTCCTCATCATCATAAATCATCTGTGCAACACCGCTTTTCCTGGCGTGTACCTCAGCGCCTCCAAGTCCATCAGATGTAACATCTTCATTAAGAACCTCTTTTACAACATTAGGTCCTGTTACAAACATGTAGCTGGTATGATTTACCATGAATACAAAGTCAGTGAGGGCCGGAGCATATACTGCGCCACCTGCAGCCGGACCAAGTATCACAGAAATCTGGGGGATGATGCCTGATGAATGAATAATATTATGAAAAATGCCGGCATAACCGCTCAGACTTGCAACTCCTTCCTGTATTCTGGCTCCGCCTGAATCAATAAGAGCTATTATCGGAGAGCCCATCTTAAGCGACATCTCCTGTATTTTTGCTATTTTCTTTGCATGTACTATCCCCAGCGAACCTCCCATAATTGTAAAATCCTGGGCATACGCGAAAATAAGGCGTCCATTAACTTTGCCGTGACCAACTATTACGCCGTCACCATAGGATCTTTCAACTTTTCCGAATTCTACAGGTTGATCAGCAGGAGTAACAAATGCATCTATCTCTTCAAATGTTCCGTTATCAAAGAGAAGGCTTATTCTTTCCTGTGCAGTAAGTTTTCCCTTTGAATGCTGCTTCTCAGCCTGCTTAGGACTATATTGTTTTTTAATGGCTTCCTGACGATCAGTAAATGCCTTATAATATTTTCCTGATAAATCCATTCCTTATATTTTTAACGGTGTCAAAAATAGTCAATCTCGGGGTAATTACAAAAAAACCTTCGACCGTAAAGAAACTGCTTTTTATAAAATCAAGGAAAACAGCTAGATAGCTAAATAATTTATTCGAACGCCCCTCATTCTCACCTCTCTCCGCACGCCTTTATTTTTTGCGCCGGTGCCAACTACCGGTTTCTATAATATTTCTGCTCCGGCGCTCTTTGTGTGTGGTATCCATTTTCTACAAATAGTTCGCCACTCTGTGGCTTAAAAAGCTATGACTCTTCTGCTCTTATTATAATATTCTCCCATTCACCATTCACCCTTTCTCCCAGTCACCAGTCACCCATTCTCCCTGTCTCCCAATCTCCCATTCTCCCTGTCTCTCTTCTACACCGGCTTGAACAAACCTGCTTCATTAGCTCCGAGCATTCCTGCCTTAAGCATAATATCACTGGCTTTTCTGAGTTTTTTAATCATGGCTTCGTTAATGACGGGGAAATGTCGTAGTGTTTCAAGTTTGTCACCAATAAACTCCAAATCGTCATCGGTTGTTGGCCAGTGCCTTGAATTATATATTGTAAGGTCTAATGGCAATGAAAATGATCTTAATGACTTATCGCCTGCGGTATTAAAAAAGAAATCAAAATAGGACATAATCAATTCCCTGATTGTCCGGTATACTGGTTCCCTGAATCTCAACGACGTAAAATTGGATTTTGCAACTGCACCCCAGCAACCATTTTCCTTGAAGACTGCAATTACATGATCATCATCATTAAAAGCCTTCATGTCAACAATAAGTGGTTTGTAACCATTGTATTGCATCACGGCTGCTGCGAAAAGTGCTCCTTCGAAACAGTGGGCCGATCTTTTTTTAATTACATATCTTGGAGACCTGCATTCATAAACAGGATTGTAATCTATTGAATCAAGAAAACCCTGAATTTTGTCGGGGTCACTCATAGTCTTAAGAAACTTTATTTCATCTTGCGTCCATTCCATCGGATAATGTTTTAAGTTTTCCTTACGCCTTAAGCCTCACGCCTCACGCCTATGTCAGCGTCCTGATAATCCTCCTCATCTGATCATACTGCTCCTCCATGCTCATCATGAGTCTTATCTGTGCTCTGGCCCTCTGAAGGTTATGCAGTTCATGATGAATTTTGAAATAGTTATCTCCATCAATAAAATCAGTGAGAAATCTTACTGCCTGGGTATAGGTTATCAGTTTCGGGGCAAACACCAGGTACTCTTTTTCAATATCGTTAAGTGTACTTCCTGCTTCGGAAAGATATCCTTCGGAATATGCCTTGAAAAGGGTTATGTCCATCTCTATTTTTGACAGGTCCCTTTCATCTTCTGCAGCTGTATTGGTAGCTGTACGGATGGCGTCGCCAAAATCGTAATGAACATATCCCGGCATTACCGTATCAAGGTCAATAATGCATAATGCTTTATCATTTTCGTCAAGGAGGATGTTGTTAAATTTTGTATCATTATGCGTGATACGAAGAGGGATCTTTCCTTCATGACCTAATTTAAGGATAATCTTCATTTCATCAGCCCTCAAAAGTATCTGATCTATTTCTTCAACCACATTATTTACTCTTCCAACCGGATTTAGTTTGATTTTTTCCTGCAGTGTATCAAGCCTTCCTGCAATATCATGAAATCTGGGAATCGTTTCAAATAATGGTCCGCCTGGCATGTCAGCAAGCATTGCCTGAAATCGTCCTATTGCTTTCCCTCCTTCAAAGGCTTTGTCAGGCGAATCAACAAGGTTGTATGACCGGTGATTTGAAATAAAAATGTACATTCTCCAGTAGCTGCCGGCTTTATCGCAGATCCAAGTTGTTCCATCAAGTGCAGGTAACAGTTGCAGACACTCTCTTTTTATGTCTGATCCCGGAATTTGTTCAAGTTTTTTTCTGAGATGTATTGTTACCCTTTGTATGTTGTTCTGAAGCTGGGGTATGTTCCTGAATATTTTGTTATTAAGTCGCTGAAGGATATAATCATCTCTATCCTTTTCAGCTGTTTCAATCCTGAATGTGTCGTGGATATGACCACTGCCACAAGGTTCGCCTTTCAGAAAAGTACCTTCAGTTCTGAAACATCCGAATATTTCTTCAAGATTAGATCCCAGACTATTTCCCTGCTTTATGTCCAATAAAGGCATAATACATTATAATAAGGTATGATGGTACGCAAAGCCAGTAGGCAGTCTGGGTTGAGAAATCCACAGCAAGCTTGCCATAGACAAGAGGAAGTACGGCTCCGCCGGCAATAGCCATTATAAGCATGGCTGAAGCTGTTTTAGTGAATCTGCCCAGACCAGCAAGTGCAAGTGGCCACATTGCAGGCCATACAAGTGCATTGGCGAGACCAAGCATAGCAACAAATAAAACAGTAACAGGCAATACAAGTTCTATTTGTTTTAATGTCATAATATCAATAAATGGCATTGTAAATACTGCTGCTGCCGGCGTAAATATGGCACCAAGCGAGAAAACAACACCCAATATTGTAGACACTTTAAGTGCTGTAACCTGGCTGAAATATTTAGGGATAAAGATTATTCCGGCTAAATACCCCAATATCATGCTCACCAGAGTAAGTGATGTGTAGTATTTTGCCGATTCCATAGCCATACCGATCGACTGCCCGTATCTTATTATACTGTCGCCTGCAATAACTTCAACTCCAACATAAAAGAAGAGGGCAATAACACCAAGTATTAAATGCGGAAATTGCCAGATACTGGTTTTTTTTGAGTTAGCCTCACCACTTGTAGCATCTTCAGCATCAGTATCAACTTCAGGAAGGTGAGCAAACTTCAGTAATAAACCAAGGAGCACAAGAATAACAGCCATTATTATATATGGCATAATAACCCTTGATGCCAATTCGTCGAGTAAGCCTGTACGGGCTGCAGCGTCGGCGGCCTGAGCAAGTTTTTCTTCAAGTATATGTGAATCTTTCAGGATCACACTTGCAAGTATGATAGGGGCAATGGCACCCGCAAACTTATTTGCAATACCCATTATGCTTATTCTCTTGGCTGCAGTCTCAGGCGGACCAATTATAGTAATATATGGATTTGATGCAGTCTGAAGCAATGCAAGTCCTGTTCCTTCAACAAAAAGTCCAAGAAGAAAAAGTCCGAATGTTCTCGACATTGCGGCAGGAATAAAAATCATTGCACCAGCTGCCATTATCCATAGGCCAATTGACATTCCATTTTTAAATCCGGTCTTCTTCAGAAGAATAGAAGAAGGAAGTGCCATAACCAGATATGAAACATAGAAAGCAAATGTTACAAAATATGCTTCAAAATCATTTAATTCACAGGCAGTTCTGAGAAAAGGTATTAAAATCCCGTTTAACCATGTTACGAATCCGAAGATAAAAAAGAACAGCCCGATTATAGATACTGAAAAAATATAATCCTTTCTGCTGATGCCGTTTGAAGAATTACTGTTAGTCATGCCCTGGGTTTATTTAAGTTTAGTTATATCTGAACCTTTCAAAACTAATCTTTTTATCTGAGTGAACCAAGAAAAAATAAATTTGTTTTTTTAGTTCAAAAGTTATAGAACTGATTATTATTTATTTAAATTTGTAATATAGAACTTATCAATTTTATAACAGATGGCAACTCAGGAAAAAATAGCACGCGAAACAATTGAGGAGACAGGCAAAGTGTTTGAGAAATTCGGACTTACCCCTATGCAGGGAAGGATAATTGCATATTTTACTGTGAGCGACCCGCCTGAAAAAACTTTCGATGATCTTGTAAAGTACTTTAAAGCCAGCAAGAGTTCGGTAAGTAATTCACTTAATTATCTATTGCAAAATAAACTCATTGATTATAAGACATTTGCATCTGACAGGAAAAGATATTTTTTTATAACTGACTCCTTTTTCAGAGTCTATTTTATGAGAGTGCTTGAAAATGTTGCCGAGCTGAAAGAATATGCTTATCGTACTGTATCGATGAGAACTCCTGAATATCCGACTGCAAGTGAAAAGATTTTGAAGTGGATTGAGAATGCCAATTGTTTTCAGGAATCACTTGAAAGTATACTTTATTCAATTAAAAAAGAAAAAGAAGGTACTTTAATTTAGTTTCATCCTTTTCCGGAGATCTCTCTTGACTTTGCCCCCAGATAACCACCATGATGTCTCTTTGCATAGTCTGCAGCGCTGAATCCGATCTTTTCCATCATCATTACTACCAGTGCATCTCCAATCACAGTCATTACAGTGGTAGAAGTAGTGGGTGTTAATCCTAGTTTACAAACTTCCGCAGGTGCTCCGGTAAGTATAAAGCAATCAGATTTTTGCGCAAGAGGGCTATCTTCGTTTCCGGTAATAACGATAACCGGCATTCCCTGGAAAAGATTCTCCTTAAGACCAATAAGTTCTGTAATCTCTCTTGTTTTTCCTGAGTTGGATATCACAAGCAACACATCATTCTCCTGAAGTATTCCAAGATCACCATGCTGTGCCTCACTGGGGTGCAAAAATGCTGCCGGAGTACCTGTGGAGCTGAATGTTGTTGCAATATTGTGGGCAATCTGACCTGCCTTACCCATTCCACTGGTTACCAGTTTTCCATTCAGCTCATGAACCCTGTGGTGAATTAGTTCTATAGCCTTCTCATAATTGCCATTTACAGGAATATTGTTTATGGCTTCAGCCTCTTTCAAAAAAATATCTCTGACCTTCTCCATCATAAATGATCGATATATTATTCATTTTCAAAGTTAGAATAAAAAAACATCGCACCGGAGCCTTTAATTATTTTTCTGTTCAACTGCAATTTTTATCTTTAGCTTAAATTTGAAATTAATAAATACATCGGAAATATGTTCAGGCATGCAGCAGCAATAGGAGCAGATATAGGCCGAGACACACTAAAAATAGCCGTAGTGAAAATCGGAGGGGAGATCATTGCAGTTAAAAGTTATGCATTGAATCAGATACAGACGCGCGATTATCTTGTTGATAAGATTTTTGAAGCTATAAAAGAGATCAGATTGATTGTTGCCGCAGAGGGAATAAACCCGATCTGTGTCGGAATAGCCGCAAAGGGTTTTATTGACCATAAAAATGGTATAGTGCTTGGCCCGGATCGGGGAATAAAAGACTGGACAGATGTTCCTCTTGCCTTATTGATTAACAGTGAAACAGGTCTTCCTGCATATGTAGGAAATGATGCGAATATGATGACAATTGCCGAGCATAGGTTTGGCGCTGCGAAAGGCCTCAGTAATGTTGTTTTTGTGTCCCTTCGTACTGGCATCGGCGGCGGAATTATTATTAACGGTCAGCTTTACAGGGGTGTAAATAATGCCGGGGGCGAGGTAGGTCAGATGATAATTAAATATGACAGCGATTTGAATGAGAATGGAATAAGGGGGTCTTATGAACAGTATGCATCTGCCTCTGCTGTTGTCAGGAGGTTCATTGAGGTGTCAGAAGCTAAGGGAGGAAAAAGTAAAAAGCCTTTATCATGCAGGGAAATATTTGAACTGAGTTATACCGGATATCCGTCAGCAGTAAAAGTAGTGTCTGAAAATGCTGAGATGGTAGGAGTGGGGCTAGCAAATCTGATTTCAATCTTTGCTCCTGAAATGATAGTTATCGGAGGTGGATTATCGGAGGCACGTGATTCTTATCTTAATATGATCAGAGAAAGTACTATTGCCAATTCACTTGAAAACTGCCGCTCTGAAGTAAAAATCGAACGAGCCTTGCTGGGCTCTTCTGCCTCTTTACTGGGAAGTGCCTTCTGGAGTATGAACCGGCTTGCAGGGAAAATTGTTTAAATCAAATATACTATATATGAAATACTTAGTGATCTTGTTCCTGACTCTTCTGCTTTCAGGCTTTTCTATAGGTTCCGAAAAGCCGGTATCGGCCGAACAACTTAAAGAATGGGTCTCTTTTTTAGCATCCGACCAGATGAAAGGAAGACGCAATGGCTCACCCGAAATGAAAATAGCAGCAGAATGGATTGCTGAAAAATTTAAATCAGAAGGACTTAAACCTCTCTTATCAAATGGAGAGTATATTCAGAATTATACATTCACCTCCAAAATTTATAAGACCATGATAATCGGATCCAAAGTTTAAATTTATAAGTT
>JBBQZN010000069.1:0-17963 GCA_038207725.1 Bacteroidales bacterium
ATTTTGATAATAGCTTGTTCTTATGAAAAAAGCATTTCTAATATTATATTTATTTCTCATTGAATTTTCAGCAGTTGCTCAGCAGAATGCAGCAACTGAGGTTAAGACAGATCTTTCTTATTTTGTAACCCGCAACCGTGAAGAGGTGATAAATAAGCTTGTAGATCTTCCTTGTGGAATAAAGAGTGATGATCCGATAAAAGTGATTCTTCAGAAACTACAGACATACCTTATTAATTTTCAACCTGGAGCGGAATATTCTGATGACGTATATGCCAAAGCTTCTAATATGCAGGCACTTAAGAGCGTAATGCAGGGCGGTTATGGAATCGGATCGGTGCTGATAAATGAAGAGGGGAAGATTATTATGGCAGCACATAATAACCAGATTCAGGCACACAGGTCTGATCTTCATGCCGAAATGACTCTTCTTACAAATTTTGAAGAGAGCAGACTGGCAAAAAAATACATTAATATTTATGTTTATCGTCCGGGACTCGTTGTTTTCAGTTCAGCTGAACCTTGCCCGATGTGCTACATAAGAATTAATACAGCCGGTGCTGATACTAAATATTGTACTCCGGGTCCGGATGATGGAATGGTAAGCAGGACTGATTTCCTCCCTCCGGCATGGAAAGAGATGGCGCTGAAACGTAACGTAAGCATTGGCGATTGCTCACCAATAATGCAGAAATTTTCCCACCTGCTTTTCTACTCTTACCTTCTTGATGACAGGGGACCACATTAAGATGAAGCATAAGACTGTATTGATTAAGCTATTCAGTCAATCATCCATTCGGTTTTTTGCATAATCGGAATAGTTGATTATTTTTGCGGTATCAATTCGGGGTGTGGCGCAGTTGGCTAGCGTACTTGCATGGGGTGCAAGGGGTCGTGTGTTCGAGTCACATCACCCCGACAGGGTTTCAGAAGACCTTAAAACAATAAGTACATAGTTTAGTATATAACTCTTTTACTAACTATGTACTTCTTTTTTTTCCGGGTTGAGCCTGATTCGAACTATTTTGAAAAATACTTTTGAATCAAAGAATTAAAATCGGCTTTGTTAAAGGGTTTTGCGATATAATCGTTGCAACCCTCTTCAATTGCTTTTTCCCGGTCGCCTGACAGGCTATAAGCTGTCTGTGCTATTATGATAACCGCTTTGTTAAATTCCCTGATTTGCCGCACGGCTTCATATCCTCCCATTTCAGGCATCCTGATATCCATCAAAACCAAATCAATATCAGGATTCTTTTTACAATTATCAACGGCTTCAACGCCTGTCCTTGCTTTTAAAATTTCTTTGCTGTACTTTTTTACCATCTTGTCCAACAACAGTTCCGATATTTCGTCGTCCTCGGCTATCAGGATTTTCAGTTTTACATCCTGATCGGTTTTATCTGAAGTTGCAATTTGCTGAACAACTGTTTCTTTAATTGGATGTGCATTGTAAGGTAAGGTGAAATAAAATGTCGAGCCAATTCCTTCCGTACTTTCTACCCAGATTTTTCCACCCAGCATTTCAATGTATGCTTTGGTAATCGACAAGCCTAATCCTGCACCTTGCCGTGCCATATTATCGACAATTTCTGCCTGCATGAAACGTTCAAATATGGCTTCCTGCCTGTCTTTTGGAATTCCGATTCCTGTGTCTTTTACATAAAATTGCAGATACGAAATGCTTTGCGTTTCTGCAATTTTATATCCAATCTCTATTGTGCCCTTGTTACTATATTTAATGGCATTTTTAACAAGGTTGGTAAGGATGGCATATAGCTTTTCAGTGTCGGTTATTATTATGACTTCTTTTGCCGGCAGTGGAGTGCTATATGAGAGCTTCATCCCTTTTGCGTCAGCCTCAGGTTTGAAAAACGTATAGATGTATTCGATTTGATCGTTTACATTTGACTCCTGCATTTCAAGCTTCATCAGGCCGGCTTCAATTTTCGATATGTCAACAATATCGTTGATGACATTGAGCATGCGTGCGCCACTTTTTTCTATGATCCTGATATATTTTTGCTGCTGTTCTCCGGTAAGGTCAGGTTCTTTTAGCAGTTCGGCAAAGCCCAGAATGCCGTTCATTGGCGTACGGATCTCGTGGCTCATATTGGCGAGGAAAGATGATTTCAGACGGTCGCTTTCTTCTGCCTGCTCTTTGGCTTTCAATAGCTCGCTTGTCCGTTCTTCAACCGTTCTTTCGAGGTTTTTGTTGGCATCTAACACAAGTAATTTTTCATTGTCAAGTCTCTGGCTCAGGAAAAAATTGCGTCGTGTAAAATATTCGATGTTATATGCCGCAAACATCCCGATAAGATTTGCACTGATGAAAAAGAAATTGTTATTAATAAGCAATTCATGAGGCGTATCTGTGTAATATATTGCTCCTATATTATACATCAGGAGTATTGACCAACCTGCAATTGTAGCCAGAAAAAAACGGAGTTTAATAAAAAAGTAACCTGCAAAAAAGACTAGCACCATCCCGGCATAATATGCATAGTTTTCAGGTGCAAACATTGTCATAATACTGATTCCGAAACCACCTGCAATAACACTTATTAGCAACAAAACCTGCCAGACTTTCTGAAAGATGCGGGTGAAAGATAAAAGAAATACTATTGAGAGTATTGGAATAACAAATATAAAGCGGATAATAAGGAAAGTGTTTGCATATTCGGGCATTACCCGTGTATCTAGATAACCAAATGCACCATAGAGTATTATAACTAATATAAAAGCAATTCTAAATTGCAAAATAGAATCAGAGTAGTATTTTTTCAAAAAAAGACTTTCTTCAACTTCTGAAAAAGCCAGGGTAATTCTATTAAAATTCATTGACGGGTATGTTGTGCCTTGAATAATTCAGCATTTTATAAATAAGCTTTGAGCATTGGATATACCTTGTGATGTGCGTTCGCGAATTCTCGTTGTTTCCGTTTAAGCGGTAAATATAGAAATATTAAGGATATATAGTTTTTTTAATAAAAATCTATTGTGCCGGACACACTCATTATCTGATAAGAGGAGCGGTGCTGGTTAATAATTCAAAGTTGAGTATATTTGCAATTCAATTAATCACTTTCAAAATATGGATTTTTTTAAACCTCTTGATGTTCAGAAAGATACTAAAATTGCTAATGCAGAAAAGGTCGAAAAAGTAAAATGCCTTATAATTGGCTCAGGCCCTGCAGGCTATACTGCAGCTATTTATGCGTCACGGGCAAATCTTAAACCACTGCTTTACACGGGTCTGCAGATGGGAGGACAGCTGACAACTACAACAGAGGTTGATAATTTCCCCGGTTACCCGAACGGTATTACCGGCCCTGAAATGATGGAAGACCTGAAGAAACAGGCTGAAAGATTCGGGGCTGAAGTCAGATTCGGAATTGCTACTTCTGTTGATTTCTCCGGAAAGACCCATAGGGTTACTATCGATGAAACAATAATAATTGAAGCCGATGCTGTAATTATTGCTACAGGAGCAACAGCAAAGTATCTCGGACTTGAAGCTGAATCGAAATATGCCGGAATGGGTGTTTCAGCCTGTGCTACATGCGATGGCTTTTTCTACCGTGGTAAAGATGTAGCTGTCGTTGGCGGTGGCGATACCGCTGCTGAAGAAGCAACATATCTTGCAGGTTTGTGCAGGAAGGTTTATCTCATTGTACGGCGTGATGTTCTGAGAGCTTCAAAAACTATGCAGGATAAGGTGATCAGCACAAAAAATATTGAAGTATTGTGGGAACATCAGACAGTTGATCTGTTCGGGGAGAATGGCGTTGAAGGTGCAACTCTTGTTAAGAAAAAAGGAACACCCTCTGAAGAGGTTGTGAAAATCAAAATTGATGGATTTTTCCTGGCAATAGGACATACTCCTAATTCTGAAATCTTCTCAAAGTTTCTCGACAAAGATGAAGTCGGATACCTGAAAACAAAGCCGGGAACCTCTAAAACAAACGTTCCCGGAGTATTTGCAGCCGGCGATGTTCAGGATCCGCATTACCGTCAGGCCGTAACTGCAGCAGGATCAGGCTGTATGGCTGCTATAGATGCAGAAAGATATTTGTCAGAATTGAAAATGTAATAACATACTACTTAGTCTGTTTTATTCATAAACCTTTGTGAACCTTAGTGAATACCTTAGCGTGCCTTTGTGTTGTAACACAAAGGAATATAGTACTTTAACTAAGTTCATGAATAATTCAAATTATATGAAAACTTTCAAAAAGACTTTTAAAATAAATGCAGAGCCATCTGATGTATATGCTGCCCTGACTAATCCTTTTACAATAGAACTATGGTCGGGTTATCCTGCAATAATGACAACTGAACCGGGAAGTGAGTTCTCGCTTTGGGAGGGAGATATTACCGGCAGGAATATTGAATTTGTTCAGGACAGAAAGATTGTTCAGGAGTGGTACTTTGGTGATCAGACTGAAAAATCAATTGTCACAATAAATATTGTACCTGACAGGGAAAACTCGGCTGTGACTGTGGAACATACAAATATTCCAGATGATGAGTTCAGTGGAATATCAGAAGGATGGAGAGAATACTATTTTGAGGCTATATCAACCTTTTTCAATCCTAATTTTTAAGATCGTTAAGCCGGAAGGTAGTGCGGGTATTCTGATCTAAAATAGAAAAAACATCCTCGCAACAAGCCAGAACAAGGGTACCTACACCTTTATAGCACAATGTATTTGAGTGTTTCTGAACCTTGTTGTTCCACTCAGTTAACCATGAAAACAGATGGTTTTCAATGAATCTTTTTATTTCGCCTTTCATCTCAGTCCGGCAGGCATTATCATCGAGACTGATATAATTGTCAATTAGCCGTGTAAGAAACAGCAATTCAACACTAAGATGATCATCCTCAACCTTGTCTTTGAATTTTGATATCCAACCATAGGAATTGTAAAAATCAGTTACCTCTGAAACGTAATCTGCATTTACCGGGAGCCCGTTATTCCTGTTTTTTGATTCGTAAACAGGAGCCAGCGAATTTTTATTATCAGAAAACAACCTGTTATAATCTTCATGTAATCTTTTACTGCAGAAGCTTTTATCATCGCATGATTCCCTGAGCTGAGAGGCGGCCCAGACAAATGTTGGATTTGTACTTGATACCGGCAGGCTTTTAAGAATTCCTTTGGTCCAGAAATCAGTTATACATTCCTCAGAGGGTTCATACATGATCATTGTGCCGGTAAAAAAGAGCATCATGTTATAAGCTTTCAGAATGCTATTCTGCTGTAATTCATCGATATATGTCATAAAAATGACCTCTTGGATTTTTTGTAAAACATCAGTCACGGGAATATGTTGAAAAGAGTACCCGGAGGATATAACCTGAATGAGGGCAGTTTTGTTCGGTAGGGGTATAAAAAAAGCTGCATCAAAAGCTTAATGTTACCCCCTGACCCTAAAGGGGGTTCTGTAAGTTTCTGATAATCAAGAATTACTCTTCTTCGCCTCTGCGTAGCCGCTACGGCGAAGCGAGGTAGGGGATTTTGGGCATAGACGTCAACTTAAGGATTCTGAAAAAGGTCTATTTAGAATTGATTGCAAAGGCATAACCATTTTAATATTAGAATATTATATGGTTCAAAAGCTCTCCCCTCCTTTTGAAGGAGGGGTGGCCGCAGTAAGATTATGATTTGTTTTTGTAAAGCTATTTTGCGGCCGGGGTGGTTGATTATTATATCAGATCTCTGGTACCTTTCTTATTTAATATCTTTATGATCTCACCTTTTAAATATTCAGGATCCTGGAATACAAATCTGTTTTCAAACCTTAAAACTGTGAATCCTAAACTCTCGAGATACTTATCTCTATTTTCATCTTTTTGAATCCGATGATATTCACTATGAGGATTTCCATCCAGCTCAATTATAAGTTTTTCTGAAGGACAACAAAAGTCAACAATGTATATGCCAATACTGTATTGTCTTCTGAATTTTCTTCCTTCAAGTTTCTTTGACTTAAGTATAACCCACAAAGCTACTTCAGCCGAAGTGGAATTGTTCCTGAGAACAGATCTGAATACTATCAGGCTCTTTCTGTTGAAGAGGTTTTTGTTGTTCATGAAATAAAGGTACGAAGAAACGAACAAAATCAACCACCCCGGCCGGGAAATTTAACATTGTAAAAGTCAGATAATCAATACTCCCGGCCACCCCTCCTTCAAAAGGAGGGGAGACTTTTTTATGAAGTTTCTCATTCATCCCCACAGCTTAAGTTGACGGCTATGGGATTTAGGGGCTTTTAATTAAATGCTGCTTTTGAGACGGCCTTCAAATAAGTTTAGAATTTTTTACAGACTGAAGTGTGCTATTTCGTTGGGATAACTGTTATTTTCAACCTTGTGTTTTATTTCGCTGAATGCTTTAATTGTGTATTCAACATCTTTCAGTGAGTGGCCGGCTGTAGGAATGAGTCGTAACATTACTACATCTCTTGGTACAACCGGATAAATAACCACTGAGCAGAATACCCCGTAATTTTCCCGCAGGTCATAAATAAGCTGTGTAGCCTGTTCAACTCCACTTTTCATAAACACCGGTGTTACAGGTGATTCGGTCTTCCCAAGATTAAGCCCGGCTTCCCTTAGTCCTTTTTGGAGAGCATGAACGATTTTCCATAGTTTTTCTTTCTGTTCAGGATGTGCCTGAATGAATTCAAGACGTTTAATTGCCCCCAGTGTCATTGCCATCGGAAGTGACTTCGCATAAATTTGTGAGCGAAGATTATAGCGGAAAAAATTTATGACATCTTTTGTACTGGCAACAAATCCACCGATTCCAGCCATCGATTTCGCAAATGTTGCAAAATAGATGTCAATCTGATCCTGTACTCCGAAATGTTCGCCTGTACCGGCTCCGGTTGCACCCATTGTACCGAATCCGTGAGCATCATCAACCAGAAAACGAAAATTGTATTTCTTCTTAAGCGCAGCAATCTGGTCAAGTTTTCCAAGGTCACCAGCCATGCCGAATACACCTTCTGTAATAACTAGAATTCCTCCGCCACTCTCCTCTGTGAGCTTTGTGGCTCTCTGAAGCTGCTTTTCACAACTTTCAATATCATTGTGAGGAAATACAAACCGCTTGCCAATATGCAGTCTGAGACCATCCATTATACATGCATGGGATTCAGAGTCGTAGACAATAACATCGTGCCTGTCAACAAGGGCGTCAATTATTGAAACCATACCCTGATATCCGAAGTTCAGAAGGTAGGCATCCTCTTTCTGAACAAAGGAGGCCGCCATCTTTTCAAATTTTTCATGATTTGTGCTGTGACCCGACATCATTCTGGCACCCATTGGATAAGCAAGTCCGTACTGAGCAGTAACCTCAGCATCATATTTTCTGATTTCAGGATGGTTGGCAAGTCCCAGATAGTTGTTCAGACTCCATGTAAGAACCTCCTTACCCTTGAATTTCATTCTGGGTGATATTTCGCCTTCCAGTTTAGGAAATGCGAAATACCCGTGTCCCATATCCTGATACTGTCCAAGTGCACCTCTGTTCTTCTTGATCTTTTCAAATATATCCATGATTATTGACCTTTTTAATAATTTTGCACAAAATTAGAATTAAACAAGCATATCATAATACCTATTTATACCTAATTTATCAAATTCTTCTGGCTCTCACCGCTCTACGCTCTCCTCACATCGCTCTTCGCCCTGAGCCCTTCGCCCTGAGCCCTGAGCCCTGAGCCCTGAGCCCTGAGCTTCTTCGCTTCTTCCCACATAATAAAAGCATAATTATTACGTTTTTATGTCATAAATGATTTTTTTTCCGTAATTTTGCGCAACAATTTTTTTTATGAGATTCAGAATATTGTCCATCCTGTTGGTTTTAGTGCTGGTAAGCTCATGCGGTGAGTATGAGAAGCTTCTTAAGAGTACTGATTTCGAACTTAAGAAACAGAAGGCCAAAGAGTACTTTGATGCAGGTCAGTATGTTAAAACTACTGAGATCCTGAGTCAGATCCTCCCCCGATACAGGGCAACTGAGGAAGCAGAAGATATGAATTGGATGAATGCCCAGGCCTATTTTGGTATGAAAGATTATTTCATGGCCGGAAGTTATTTTGCGTCTTTTGTTGACCAGTTCCCATTTGGAAAATATGCAGAAGAGGCAAATTTTATGGCTGCATTTTGCAATTATAAAATTGCTCCCCGCTCAGAACTTGACCAGGAGAATACCAAAAATGCAATTGAAGGGTTTAACATCTTCATTAACAGATTTCCACGCAGTGCAAAAATTGATGAAGCAAAGAAATACGTTAAGGAACTCGAAGAAAAACTGGTTGAAAAGTCATACGTCAGTGCGAAACTCTATTACGATATGGGCGAATATAAGGCAGCAGTTGTTGCTCTTACAAACAGCCTAAAGGAGTATTCAGAAACAAAGTACCGTGAGGAGATGATGTTCCTTAAACTTAACTCACTTTACCTTTATGCAGAGAAGAGTTTTGCCCTGAAACAGAAAGAAAGATATCAGGCAGCCCTTGACGATTACTACTCTTTTATGGAAGAATTTCCGAAAACTGAGTATTCGAAAGAGGTTGGTAATATCTTTGAAAAAACGAATAAATTCCTTAAAGCAGGAATTGCCGATAGTGGAGTAAAATAATCAATAACTATATGGATTACAGAAAATCAGCAGCACCAGTAACAACAGTTACACGTAATCTGGACCTTATGACTCAGGGTACCGGTAATATTTATGAAACAGTAATCGTTGTTTCAAGAAGGTCAAACCAGATTTCTGTTGAGATGAAACAGGAATTGAATAAGAAGCTTGAAGAATTTGCTTCATACAGCGATAACCTTGAGGAGGTTTTCGAAAACCGTGAGCAGATTGAAATTTCAAAATTCTACGAAAGGTTACCAAAACCTACGCTTATAGCTTTACAGGAACTGGAAGAGAAAAAAATATTCCACAGAAATCCTGATACTGCTGCCAAACAGAAGTAACAAAAAGCCTGACTATGTTGAAAGGCAAACACATATTAATTGGAGTAACCGGAGGAATTGCAGCCTATAAAACTGCAACTGTCATCCGGTTGCTTGTTAAGGAGGGTGCCGAAGTAAAGGTCATGATGACTAATCATGCCAAGGAATTTATTACCCCCCTGACTCTTTCAACTCTTTCTAAAAATCCGGTCCTGACCGAATTCTATAATCCCGAAAACGGTGACTGGAACAGCCATGTCGATCTCGGATTATGGGCTGACCTTTACCTTATTGCACCTGCCACAGCTAATTCAATAGCTAAAATGGCCTCGGGTATCGCTGATAACCTTCTACTTACGACGTATTTGTCAGCTCGTTGCCCTGTTTTTCTGGCTCCTTCAATGGACCTCGATATGCTGAAGCATCCGGCAACAACAATTAATATAGAAACACTAAGGGCTTTCGGAAATCATATTCTTGAGCCAACCAGCGGAGAATTGGCAAGCGGACTTTCCGGTAAAGGCCGGATGGCTGAGCCTGAGGATATTGTGAAAGAAATAATAGAGTTTTTTTCAAAAAAAAAAAGCTCTGAGCCTCTGAAGGGTAAGCATATTCTTATAAATGCCGGACCAACCCGCGAACCTCTCGATCCTGTCCGCTTCTTAAGCAATTACTCAACAGGCAAAATGGGAATCGCTCTCGCTGAAGCAGCTGCTGATTATGGCGCTGAGGTTGATCTTGTACTTGGACCTGTTGATACTATCCCAAAAGATCCAGGGATAAAAGTCATAAATGTTATTACTGCTGAATCGATGGCTGAAGAGTGCATTAAAAGGTTCCCAAAATGCGACATTGCGATTTTAGCTGCAGCAGTCGCTGATTTCACTCCTCAGATTGTTGAAAAAACTAAAATAAAAAAGAATAAAAGCGGTAATGCCGGGTTTATACTTAAACTGAAACCAACACGCGATATTGCAGCAACTCTTGGTATGTCAAAGAAAAAGAATCAGATACTTGCAGGGTTTGCCCTTGAAACTGACAACGAACTCGAAAATTCCAAAAAGAAACTTGTAGACAAAAATCTTGATCTTATTGTTCTTAATTCATTAAAGGAAAAGGGAGCCGGATTCGGACATGATACAAACAGGATTACAATTATTGACAGGAATAATATTATTAATAAATTTGAGTTGAAATCAAAAGATAAGGCTGCAAGGGATATTCTTGACAAAATAGTTACATTGATTCACTGATTCAGATTATGAGGATATTGAGCTATTCAAAATATTATTTATTCATTCTGCTGATTTTATCGCCGGCACTGAGTTTCTCTCAGGAACTGAACTGTAACGTTCAGATCTCGGCACAAAGGATTCAGGGATCAAACCGTCAGGTTTTTGAGACCATGCAGCGTGATATATATGAATTCATGAATAATACTGTCTGGACAAACCATGTGTTCAGCTACTCAGAAAGGATCGACTGCAATATTCTTATTAACCTGAATGACCAGCTCTCGGCCGACGAGTTCAGGGGTACTATCCAGATTCAGCTGAAAAGACCCGTTTACAATACAACTCATAATTCAACAATGCTGAACTTTATTGATAACAGCTTTCAATTCAGGTATGTTGAATTTCAACCTCTTGAATTTGATCCAGGCTCGCACCGTTCAAATCTTATTTCAGTGCTGGCTTACTATACCTATATTATATTAGGCTTCGATTATGATTCCTTTTCACCACTCGGGGGGACAGAATTCTTTCAGATGGCTGAGAAAATTGTTACAAATGCACAGAATGCTGTTGAGCCAGGCTGGAAACCATATGATGCCTCAAGAAACAGAAACAGATACTGGCTTGTTAAAAATATTCTTGACAAGGAATACGAAGGAGTAAGATCATTTATCTATGAATATGATATAAATGGTCTCGATAAGATGGAATCAAAGGTTGCTGAAGCCAGAACGGGCATTGCTGAAAGTCTGAAGTTGCTGCAGGAGGTTTACAGAAGGAAACCAGACCCGTTCATGTACTATCTACAGGTAGTTATGGAATCAAAATCAGAGGAGCTTATCAATATTTTTTCTGAAGCTTTTCCTGAAGAGAAAAGCCGTGTAGTACAGATACTTACTGAGATTGATCCTGCCAATAAGGCAAAGTATGAAAAGATCAATTCATCTAATATCCCATAATTTCAGATATGCTTGTAAAACTGTTTGTCAGGAATTACGCTCTTATTAAGGAACTTGATATTGAACTGGAAAACGGTCTCACAATTATTACCGGTGAAACAGGAGCAGGTAAGTCAATTCTGCTCGGTGCGCTTTCGCTGATCCTTGGTAACAGAGCAGATACAACAGTTCTTCTCGACAAAAACGAAAAGTGCATAGTTGAGGGCACCTTCAGAATCGAAGATTATGATCTGAATGATTTCTTTAGTTCAAATGAACTCGATTATGAGCCGGTTACTTCTTTGCGTCGTGAGATAAATCCCGCCGGAAAATCAAGAGCATTCATTAATGATACTCCTGTTACCATAAATATTTTGAAGGAAATTGGCGACAGACTTATTGATATTCACTCACAGCATCAGACACTTATGCTTGGATCTAATTCATTCCAGCTTAATGTAGTTGATTCTTTTGCTGCAAACTCTAAGATTCTGTCTGATTATCGTACTTCATATTCAGGTTTCAAAAAGCTAAAGAAAGAGTATCAGGCAGCTAAGGAGAAGGCAGATAAAAACAAGGCCGACCTCGAATACTATCAATTCCAGCTTACTCAGCTTGATGAGGCTAAATTAAAACCGGGGGAGAATGTTGAGCTTGAATCAGAACATGAACTGCTTAGCCATGCTGAGGAAATTAAAATTGCCCTGAATTCTGCTTCAGGTTTATTCTCAGCTGAGGGTCTTTCAATATTGTCGATGCTGCGTGAAGCAAAGATGCATTTGGGAAAAATTAATAGTTTTCTTCCTGAAGGCGATGCTCTTCTTTTACGGACCGAATCTTCGCTTATTGAACTGGATGATCTTGCTGCAGAAATTGAAAAACTTGCCGATACTATTGATGCTGATCCCAAAAGGCTGGCAATTCTGAATGACAGACTCGACCTGCTGTTTTCACTTATGCAGAAGCATCGTGTTCCAAATTCCGATGAGCTTATCCTGAAAAGAGAGGAAGTAAGAGCACTTGTTGCCTCAATTGTATCAAGTGATGAAAGACTGAACGAGCTGGAATCATTAATTGAAAAGGAGGAAGGCTTACTCAACAAATTGTCAGAAGATATTTCAGGAAAGCGACAGGGAGTAATAAACGATATAGAATCAAAAATTACAGACTTGCTCAGGCAGCTCGGTATGCCAAATGCAAGGTTCCGTATTGCACTTACACGGCTCGATGATTTTACACAATCGGGAAGAGATCAGGCTGACTTCCTGTTTTCAGCAAATAAACAGATTCCCCCTGAAAACCTTGCAAAAATAGCATCAGGCGGCGAATTGTCAAGGGTTATGCTTAGCCTTAAATCGGTCCTTTCGAAAAATACCAACCTCCCGACAATAATTTTTGATGAAATAGATTCAGGGGTATCCGGTGAGGTTGCTGACAAAGTGGGGCAGATTCTTTCAGGCATGGGAAAATATATGCAGGTTATCAATATAACACATCTGCCCCAGGTGGCCGCGCAGGGGAAAAGACACTATCATGTTTATAAAGATGATGAGGATGATTCAACAATTACCCGTATTAAGTTGTTATCCTCTGATGAACGGATTCTGGAAGTAGCCAGATTATTAAGCGGCAGTGAAGTTACCGTGACTGCAATGCAGAACGCAAGGGAACTTCTGAATGCTGCGAAAAATTAATTGAAACTTTAAAACAAAACAATGAGAGAAGGTCTTTTAAAAGGAAAAAAAGGTATCATTTTTGGTGCACTTAATGAGAAATCTATTGCATGGCAGGTAGCTCTTAAAGCTTATGAGGAGGGCGCAGAACTGGTTCTTACCAATTCACCTGTTGCACTTAGGCTGGGAACAATATCTGAACTCGCTGCAATGACAAACAGTCAGGTAATTCCTGCCGATGCTACAAAAATGGAAGATATTGAAAACCTTTTAGCTGAGAGTATGAAGATCTTCGGAGGCAAGTTCGATTTTATCCTTCACTCTATAGGCATGTCACCTAACGTAAGGAAAGATATCCCTTACGAACATACGAGTTATGATAATATGCTCAAGACATTTGATATTTCGGCTCTGAGCTTTCACCGTGTTTTGCAGACAGCCTACAAGCTTGATGCATTAAAAGAGTGGGGCTCTGTTATTGCACTATCATACGTTGCAGCTCAAAGAACTCTTTCCGGTTATAACGATATGGGCGATGCAAAAGCTCTTCTCGAATCTATCGCAAGAAGCTTTGGCTATATCTATGGCAGGGATAGGAAAGTGAGAATCAACACTGTTTCACAGTCACCAACACCTACCACAGCAGGAAGCGGAGTGCATGGCATGGATTCACTGCTCGATTTTTCTGAGCGCATGTCTCCTCTCGGAAATGCCACTGCAGCAGAGTGCGCTGATTACTGTGTGGCACTTTTTTCTGATCTTACAAGGAAGGTCACTATGCAAAATCTCTATCACGATGGAGGATTCTCCAGCATGGGTATGAGTAATAAAGCTATCGAACAGTATCAGAAGAGTTTTGAAGAGTGTGAATGCAAGGATAAATAGATAGGTATAAACACTTATTTTACAGGCGGCTTACCATCAGGTTGGCCGCTTTTTTTATATTTGACCGTTAATAATACAAAACACAATGGTGAAAATAATACTCCTGCTGATTCTGTACTTTACCTTTCCTCTTGTAATAATATATATGTGCAGAAGATGGTCAGCTCTTAAAAAGCTTGGAACAATCGTACTCGCGTATGGCTTCGGAATTGTATTGGGGAGTTCTGGTATTTTACCTCAGGGGAGCGATGCATACAAACTGGCCCTGCAGGGTCGTGCCGCGCTTCCCGGAACGGAAATAGAAGCACTCCGGGCCGCTGGAACTATCAGTCAGAATGACGATTATGTAAACTCAATAGCCACTGCACAGGATATGCTCGTTTCAATTATAGTTCCATTAGCATTTCCATTACTGCTTTTCTCACTTAACATAAAAAAATGGCTCAGGTTTGCGAGGGATGGTTTCATATCAATGGTTCTGGCAATTATATCTGTAGTAGTCATTGTCTCATCAGGATATTTTATTTTTAAGAACGTTGTCCCCGATTCATGGAAGGTCGCGGGCATGCTGGTTGGTGTATATACTGGCGGTACACCAAACCTTGTATCACTGAAAGTTGCACTGGGTGTCGACCCTAATCTATTTGTAATCACAAGCACCTATGATATGATAGTAGGAGCAACAACAATAATCTTCTTTATTACGATTGGTCCCCGACTATTCAGATCAATACTTCCTCCTTTTAAACATGGTGGAAATGTTGAGTTAACAGATGAGATTGCTGAAGAAGCAGAGAGCTTCGATGATTTTTCAGGTATGTTGCAGAAGGGGAGGGCTTTTCCGCTTTTAAAAGCCCTGGGGTTGGCTCTTGGTATTTTTATTATTTCATTTGGAATCAGTCTTTTACTACCCAAAATATCACAGATGGTTGTGGTAATACTATCGATAACAACGCTGGCTGTACTTGCTTCACTTGTAAATTGGATAAACAAAATTGAAAAGACATTTCAGCTAGGGATGTACTTTATACTTGTTTTCTCATTTGCAGTTGCTTCAATGGCTGATATGAAAGTTATTTTCAGCATCGGCTTCCTCGGACTTTTTGCCTACATCAGTTATGCTTATTTCGGCTCCCTGATTCTTCATCTTATTCTTTCAAAGATTTTTAAAGTGAACGCAGATGATTTCCTGATAACTACAACTGCATTTATCTTTTCACCTCCTTTCGTTCCTGTTGTTGCCGGGGCACTTAAAAACAAAGATGTTATTATCACAGGAATAACAGTCGGAATCTTAGGCTATATAATCGGGAATTATCTTGGTGTGGGATTGGGGTATTTTTTGAAGGGGTTTTAATATAAAAAACCTCTCCCTAAATCCCTCCCCCGGGAGGGAGCATAGCCATTAACCTAAAGAACCTGAAAAAGGTCTTTAGTAGCTGGTTTTTGAAATACAACTACCTTAATATCAATGTAATATATGACAAATAACTCTCCCCTCCTTTTGAAGGAGGGGTGGCCGCAGTGAAATTATGGTTTGTTCTTGTAAAGCTAATTTGCGGCCGGGGTGGTTGATTATTTATATATGTTTTCTTCTTTTTGTATTCTGTGAGATTCCCCATGAATCAACCACCCCGGCCGGGAAATTAAATTTGTATGCGTTTTATAATCAATGGTCCCGGCCACCCCTCCTTCAAAAGGAGGGGAGAGTTTCTCAAATTTTCTAAGTTTCAATACTCAGCTTAGATTGTAGGTTAAGAGTCGGGGGTGAGGTAAATCTAGAACAAATAATTCAATCCTATTGAGAATCCGATGTTGCCATCCTGCTCCTTGAATGCCTTGCCAATATCAATTGCAATTACAAAATTCTGATTCATGGCAAGCATGATGCTGGTACCTGCACTCATATGAAATTTTTCGGTATCAGGCTTGAAAAAATCATCAAATTTTTCATCGCCTTCATAATATGAATCAAATTGGTTCTTCAGATTGTCCGGGAGTGAAATATTTTTTGTTACCCTTCCGAAATCATAGAATGCATTTAACCCGAGGTAGCATTCCTGTTTTAAAAATTTGAAATAAACTGGTTTCCATCTCAACTCAACGTTAGCAAGAAAGAATGCATCTCCGATAACTCTGTTTCTTAGTACCCCTCTTAATGTACTGGAACCACCAAGACCTTCATTTGTTGCTCCGGTGAGCATCGATGTAATTACCTGCGACTGGTAGAAAAATGGTACGTCTCCTGTTAAAGTTGACTGATAACTGAGTCTGTACACAAAAGAAAGATCATTTTCAATTAGTGTAAAATATTGTCTGTGAATAGCATAAATCTTTGAAAAACCCCAGTCATTTCCCATGAACTTGGGAGCCATCTCAACACCGGCCTCGGCCCAGATTCCCTTCATAGGGTTTGGCCTGTTGTCGCGGCTATCCCACATTATACCAAGTTTGACAGTGTTTACCCAGCCGCCATTTGCCTGATTTGCATCTATCAGGTCAAGTTCCTGATACTTTTCAAAAAGACCTGGTTCAGCACTCACTGAAGGTAATTGGTCTGCAAGGTCTTTTCCTTTATTCAGCTTATCAATATCTACAGAGCTTATTGCAAAGTTCTGAAATGCAAAACCGGCACTCCATTTAATATGCTCTCCTGATAGCTTGCCCTGAAAATCATTCTTAAATCTGAACTGATTTCTCTGAAAACGATAAAACATCCTGGTTCTGTAGCTTGGGTCGGCGAGCTTATCATCCATCCAGATCTTATTAAAGACTGATTCATAGCCGTTAAATCCGTAAAAGTGATTAGCCTGATCAGGGAGATAACTAAGATCAGTAGTCATATGTACACCGGGAATCAGATGGTTCGATTCGTACATGAATCTGTAGATCCCGCTTCCCTTTGTAAAATGACTTATTTCTGTATAGGTATGATCAAAATAATCGGGAAAGGTGCTTCCGTCACCATAATTGAAGAACTCTACCAGAGCTCCATACTGGAATCCGAGATCGGAATCAAATGTAACTGCCGGAAGGGCTCCCCCGAATTTCCATCCGGTTTTTACTTTCTTTTCCTGAGCAGATACAGTGAGTACCAGCATCAGAATCAGAAAAACTGAAAAGGTTTTTTTCATTGCTTATAGTTTTGGTTCATAGCGATAAAGATAAAGAAAAAGTGAAATAACGGACTCTTTTTTTAATTTTTGCTACCTTCGAACCTTAAATATACGACTTAATGCCTATAGATTTATTATTGGAAAACATCAGTTGTCTCGTTCAAACTGAGGATGTTGCAGCATTAAAGGTGTCTGGCAGAGAAATGTTGCATATTAATACTGTTTCTGATGCTTTTATTTATGTCAGAAACGGCTTGATACTCGATTTCGGTAAGATGAGTACCCTCAACTCATTTCTGAAGACCATTGAAGAATCAGAGTATAAGAAAATTGATGCCACCGGACGATTTGTTTTCCCTTCCTTCTGCGATTCTCACACTCATATTGTTTATGCCGGAAGCAGGGAAGCTGAGTTTACCTATAAAATAAAAGGTCTGTCTTATGAGGAGATAGCGCGGCAGGGTGGCGGAATTCTCAACTCCGCGGCTCTCCTGCATAATACTTCAGAGGATGCACTCTTTTATCAGTCGATAATCAGGATCAATGAGATAATCAGTCTTGGGACCGGGGCGGTAGAGATTAAAAGCGGTTATGGACTTAATCTGGATGATGAACTGAAGATGCTGAGGGTTATCCGGAGAATTAGGGAATCATCACCTCTTGAAGTGAAGGCTACTTTTCTGGGAGCACATGCATTACCGGCAGATTTTAAGGGCAGGCAGGAAGAATATGTTGATTATGTGATAAATGAAATGATTCCTGTAGTGGCATCTGAAGACCTGGCAGATTATATAGATGTGTTCTGCGACAGGGGATTTTTTACAGTTGAAGATACAGAACGCATCCTTATGGCAGGACTAAAATACGGTTTAACCCCGAAGTTACATGCAAATGAACTCGATTATTCCGGTGGAATTCAGGTGGGGGTCAGGTATAATGCTCTTTCTGTTGACCATCTTGAGTGCACAGGTGATGCTGAGATTGATGCACTATTGAATTCAGATACAATGCCTACACTTCTGCCGGGATCAGCATTCTTTCTCGGATTGCCTGATCCTCCCGTGCGGAAAATGATCAATGCCGGTCTTCCGATCGCACTCGCATCAGACTATAACCCTGGTTCATCACCATCGGGT
>JBBQZN010000070.1:0-16818 GCA_038207725.1 Bacteroidales bacterium
ACCTTAAACTGGCCGAAAAGCATAATATTTACACCTTTCTCGATGACTCAGGATACTGGGGCGATATTGGTACTCCCGAAAGCCTTGAATATGTAAGAGGATTGTTTATATCTTCCAGAAAGTCCTGGTGAAAATTGTGAAGACTGTGATTATCTCAAGTCTGCCAAGTATCATTAGCATACTGAGGACAACCTTACTCAATTCAGGAAGATGGGCAAAATTACTCATAGGGCCAACAGTACCTAAACCTGGTCCGATTCCTGCCATGCATGTTGCAACGGCACTGGAGGATGTTACCGGGTCAACGCCGGATGCGACAATGATGATCGTTCCAATAACAAAAAGAAAAAGATACAATATTACGAACGAGAGAATTGAAATATTTGTGTTTTCTCCTATGCTCTTACTGTTAAGCTTAATAAACGAAATAGATTTAGGATGGTTTAGTTTCACAAATACATTTTTAATGTTTTTAAGGACAATAAGATGCCTTGCCATCTTAATACCGCCGCTTGTTGATCCTGTACTACCACCTGCAAACATCAGAAGAAATATCAGAATAGTACCTGCAACTGGCCATAGCAAGTAATCTGCAGATGCAAAACCTGTACATGTAATTATGGAAATTACCTGAAAAAAACCATGTCGTATTGATTCTTCGAGTGCAGTATCTGTTTTTACATGAAGAAGAATTGTTGCAACAGAACCGGCCATAATAACCACTGCGAGATAAAACCATAATTCTTCATTCTGGGTGACCTTTTTGAAATTCAACTTCACAATATAATAGTAGATAACCTGGCTGGTGCCGGCAAGAAACATAAATAGCATTACAATATACTGACTATAAGATGAATAATACATCAGGCTGATATTTTTCGTTGAAAAACCACCGGTTGCAATTGTACCAAAAGAGTGACAAATACTATCAAAAAGGTTCATGTCACCGATGTTGAGCAAAATAATTTGGGCTAGAGTGAGTCCGATGTAGATAAACAGAATCCTGAAGCCTATTGCTTTTGTTTTTGGATGAATTTTTTCCTTGAGAGACGACTCAAGGCTGAAAAGCTGATAACCGGTAACTCTTAGCGATGGAAGCACAATGATGACGAGAACAATGATTCCTATTCCGCCGATCCAGTGAGTAAGACTTCTCCAGAAAAGTATCGAAAATGGCAACACTTCAACATCAGTCAGAATAGATGATCCGGTAGTTGAGAAACCAGACGTCGATTCGAAGAAAGCATTTATAAATGATGGTATAGTGCCGCTGATCAGATAAGGTAATGTACCAAGAACTGAGAATATAATCCACGAAACTGTAACGGCTAAGTACCCGTCCCTGTTTCCAAATTTGTCTTTATCGGCGTTCCTTGAAATTGTAAAAAAAACGGATGAAATAAAAAAAGTGATTAGTGCTGATAAAATGAATGGGGCAGCAGGTTCATTATAAATATATGCTACCGGTAAGCAAAACAGAAAGGAAATAGTCTCTATTACAAGAATTGTACTTAGTATGCGTAAAATTAAAAGTGGATTGATAAGCTTCATTTTCAGATTCCCGAAATTTTAAGGATACAAATATAATCAGAAATAGTTTTACTCTGGTTTTCTGAAGGCTAAGTTGAACTCTTGTATCGTTTTGTATGATAAAAGTTAATTGAAAGGTAATTTTTATCTATTATATTTGAGTCACAAAAAAATGTTAGATCTCTGATTTAAAATCATTTTAATTAATTCTGGAGAACCTATTAATAATAAGATAGATATGGGAAAAGTACTAGTTATTGGTGCCGGTGGAGTAGGTACAGTAGTTGTCAGTAAGATGGCTTCTCTGCCTGAGGTCTTCACAGAAATTTTACTTGCAAGCCGTACAAAATCAAAATGTGATGCAATAGCAGAAAATGTAGGAAAAGGCAGAGTTAAAACCGCTCAGGTAGATGCTGATAATGTGCCTCAGCTTGTTAAACTTATAAAGTCATTTAATCCTGATTTAGTTGTCAACGTGGCTCTCCCGTATCAGGATCTTCATATTATGGATGCCTGTCTCGAAACAGGGACAGCTTACCTCGATACGGCAAACTATGAGCCGCTTGAAGAAGCTAAATTTGAATATAGCTGGCAATGGGCTTATGCCGAAAGGTATAAAAAAGCCGGAATAACAGCCATTCTTGGATGTGGATTCGATCCGGGCGTAACTTCAATCTATACTGCCTATGCTGCCAAACATCATTTTGATGAAATTCATTATCTCGATATAGTTGATTGCAATGCCGGTGATCATGGAAAAGCTTTTGCAACCAATTTTAATCCGGAAATAAATATCAGGGAGGTTACGCAGAATGGTAAATACTGGGAAAACGGTAAGTGGGTCACCACTAAACCTCATGAAATTCATAAAGCCCTGAATTATCCCGGAATTGGTCCAAAAGAATCGTATGTTATTTACCACGAAGAACTTGAATCGCTGGTTAAGAATTATCCTACCCTGAAGAGAGCCAGATTCTGGATGACATTCGGACAAGAATATCTTACTCATTTAAGGGTTATTCAGAATATAGGGATGGCCGGTATTGTGCCAATCATGTATGAAGGAAGAGAGATTGTTCCTATTCAATTTCTGAAAGCAGTGCTTCCAAATCCCGGAGATCTGGGTGAAAATTATACAGGCCAGACTTCTATTGGCTGCAGGATCAAGGGTATTAAAGACGGCAAAGAGAAAACTTATTACATTTATAATAATTGCAGTCACGAAGCCGCTTATGCTGAAACCGGTACTCAGGGTGTCAGCTATACAACAGGTGTTCCGGCAGCAATAGGAGCAATGATGTATCTGAAAGGCATCTGGAAAAAACCCGGAGTATGGAACGTTGAAGATTTTGATCCCGATCCTTTTATGGCAGAACTTAACCTTCTCGGACTTCCATGGGTAGAATTGCATGATGTCGATCTGGAACTATAAATATGGCAATAAATTACAACATTATTCCATCTCCCTCATACGTTATTGATGAGGAGCGATTTCGTAAAAATCTTGCACTCATTAAACATGTTTCTGATGCCTCAGGTGCAGAAATAATTCTGGCATTTAAAGGATTTGCAATGTGGGGTGTATTTCCCATACTCAGGGAATATATCTCAGGTGCAGCTGCCAGTTCAGTGGATGAAGCCAGACTTTGTTTCGAAGAGATAGGCTCAAGGGCACATACCTACTCACCTGTTTACCGTAAGACTGATTTTAAGGAGATACTTGATTATAGCTCACACGTAACATTCAATTCTTTAAATCAATACAATAGTTTTTCGAATAAAATACAAAATTATTCTAAATATATTTCTGCCGGATTAAGAATTAATCCTGAATTTTCAGAAGTTAGTAATGGTCTGTATAATCCCTGCTCACCCGGATCAAGGCTTGGTATTACTGCAGATGATCTCAGTAATGGTCTTCCCGAAGGAATCGAGGGTTTTCATTTTCATGTGCTTTTTGAGTCTGATTCATATGCACTTGAAAAAGTGCTTGAAGTAGTTGAAGAAAAATTCGGTAAGCATTTCCATTCTATTAAATGGATTAATATGGGTGGTGGTCATCTCATTACCAGAGCCGGTTATGATACCGATCATCTCATAGGAGTGCTTAGAAAATTCAAAAAAAAGACCGGACTTCATCTTATCCTTGAACCAGGTAGTGCCTTTGCTTGGGAGACAGGCGAGCTCGTTTCAACAGTGGAGGATGTTGTTGAAAATCAAGGCATAAAGACTGTGATTCTTGACGTCTCATTTACAGCTCATATGCCTGATTGTCTTGAGATGCCATATAAACCTAAAATACTTTCTGCAAGCGATCCGATTCAGGGAAAACAAGTTTACAGAATTGGTGGCAATTCGTGCCTCTCAGGTGATGTAATGGGTGACTGGTCATTTGAAAAAGAACCGGTACCCGGAGACAAGATAATCTTCTGGGATATGATTCACTATACAATGGTTAAAACGTCAACATTTAATGGTGTTCACCATCCATCAATTGGAATCTGGACGAAAGAAGGTAAATTCAGGTTATTGAAGGAATTCGGATATAACGATTATAAAAACCGGTTGTCGTAGAGACGCCATGCATGGCGTCTCTACGATTTCCCCACATATTTTTGTGACGCGATGCATGGCGTCTCTACGATATTCCCACATAACGTTGTGAAATTTATTTTTTCCGGTTTATTGTAATATCGGTAACGAATAATTTATCTGTTACAAGCACAGCATTTACAATTTTTTCTGCCACCTCTGCCGGATCCATAAAACTTGTTAAGTCCCTGTCCTGTCCCGGTATATTCCAGAAATCGGTAAGCATTCCCCCCGGGTAAACAGCAATAATATTTCTCTTTGAACCTTTCAGTTCAGTTCTCAGGGCTTCAGTATACCCCCTGGCTCCCCATTTGGCAGCACAATAGATCGTCTCTTCTGATCGTCCGACCAGCGACGATGTAGACATTATGTTCACAATGGTTAATTCTTCTTCCACCGGGGTCAGTCTGAGCACTTCTGAAGTCAGCAGTATCATCCCTTTAAGGTTTGCTTCAAAAATTGTGTCAATAAGTTCTGAGGTCGAGTTCTCCGCTTTTGTGAATAAGCCTTTACCGGCATTATTGTACAGATAATCAGCAGAATATCTGTTTTTTGTGATATAGTCTCCAAAATATTTTGTGTCTTTTTGCTCTCCAATATTGCAAACAAGAGATTTAATAAAGTTTGTTTTGCACTTATTCTTAAGTTTTAATTCAGCAGCTTCCAGTTTTGTTTTATCCCTGCCAAGGATAAGTACATTTTTTCCTGATTTCACAAGCAGATGTGCAATCTCAAAACCCAGTCCGCTGCCTCCGCCACTTATTACAGATATCTTTTCCATCAACTATTTTTTTCAAATATATCCATTATTCTTTAATCGTGTTTAACTCCTCATTCATCAAAAAAAATAATAGTTTGTAAAGAAAAACTTGACATGAAATGTTTTTTAGCATAACTTTCAGTATCAATATCTGTTTTGTGGAGTTATGTATTAAATTTTAAGATTATGAAAAACAATGCTTTGAAGAATGTGTATGCTATAATTGGAGGTTCAGGTCCTCTGTCATCTAAATTTGGGGCAGGATTGATATTTTTTGTACTTCTAATGATAAGTACTGATGCTTTTTGCCAGGTACCACAGGGTTTCAACTACCAGGCAATTGCCCGCGAAGGCGGTAATCCTGTAATAACTCCTATTGGGGTAATGCTTACTATTCAGTCAACTGCTGTGGGAGGTACAACCTTCTGGAAAGAGCTGCACTCTGGCGTTCAGCCAAATACATCCGGGCTCTTCACAATTGTAGTTGGTGCAGGCGTTAAACAGGCAGGGTCGACAGCTAATACATTTAATGATGTTGACTGGTCAGTCGGACCCAAATATCTCAAAACTGAAATTAATACAGGTTCAGGTTTCGTAACAATGGGTACATCACAGTTTCTGGCGGTACCATATTCGATGGTTGCAGACGGGCTGGGCGGAGCACTCGATAAGCTCACAGTTGCTGCTCCAACTACTTCAACGTCTATGACTGAGCCTCTTTTTGAAGTTAAAAATAACACAGGACAGACTGTCTTTGCAGTTTATAACGAAGGGGTCAGGATCTATGTTGACAATGGGGCTAAGGGAGTAAAGGGAGGATTTGCAATCGGAGGTTTCGGAACTGACAAGGGGGGTACTTCTCAGCCGCTTTTTGTTGTGAATACCGATAGTATAAGAGCTTATATTGATCCAGCTCCTGTTAAAGGAATAAAGGGTGGATTTGCTATTGGCGGGTTTGGGATGGCTAAGGGAGGTGATGAATATATGCGTGTAACACGGGATAGTACCAGAATTTATATTAATAATCTTCCAGGTGGCAAAGGGATTAAAGGTGGTTTTGCAATCGGTGGATTTGGAATGGATAAGGGTAACTCGGAATATTTAAGAGTTACTGATGACAGTGTTAGGGTTTATATAGATGAAACGACAGGCAAAGGGGTAAAGGCCGGTTTTGCAATCGGTGGATTTGGAACGGCAAAGGGTGTTAATCCGAAATACCTGAGTGTAAGCTCTAAGCAGACTAACGTTCAGAGTACCGACTCGCTGAAAGGTTTTTCTGTATCAAATATCAATGCCGGGACAGTGAGCGATTTTTTGAATATAAATAAGATAAACTATTCGATTGGACATGAGAGCGGTTTAAAAACAACTCCTAATGTAAGTCTTACCAAAGGAAAGTACAATGTGTTCTTCGGATATAAATCAGGTTTTAATAATACCGAGGGTTACGGAAATATTTTCCTTGGTCACGAATCGGGCTTTAAATCAACAATAGGCAGCTATAATGTTTATATGGGATACCGGTCAGGGAATTCAAATATTAATGGTAATTCAAATGCTTTTCTGGGTTACCAGAGTGGTGAGAAAAGCTCTGCAAGCTACAATACATATATTGGACAGGGAGCAGGAAGGGAAAATGGTAACGGAACACAAAATACCTACGTGGGTACACAGGCGGGTATTGATGATGGTAAGTTTTTTATCTCCGACGGAATTACACCGGGAAGCAGTAACGTTTTTATAGGGTTCAGAGCCGGAGCTTCAAGCTTCGGAGGCAGTAATAACGTTTACATTGGTTGCCGTGCAGGTGAACTCAATAATAATTACAGGAGCGGGAGAGTCTTTATCGGTAATTATGCAGGTTATAATGACGGCAATGACAACAGATTATATATCGATAACTCAAATACAACAACACCTCTGATCTATGGCGAGTTTAATGCTACCATGACCAGCCGCCAGCTTACAATAAACGGAAAAACAACCACAAACGGATCATTTAATTATGGAGCAGCAGCAGGTGCAGCAAATACATATACAGTAACTATTCAGGGAGTTACTGCATACGTTGCCGGAATGATGATAACCTTTCAGGCAAATGCCGCCAATACGACTGCCTGTACAGTTAATGTGAATTCGCTTGGAGCAAAATCTCTGAAAATGAAACATGATGTGGATCCCAGTCTAAATTTTATTGAACCAGGAAGTATAGTTGTTGCTGTGTATGATGGAACCTTTTTTCAGATGATTCAGCCTGCAGCTAATTAGTTATCAGTATCTGTTCCCAGAATCAAAAAACTAAAATATAACATTTAAAACATCAAATATGAGTGCAACAAGTTCTTCATCAGACAAATTCCTTTTCCTGTTTAAAACAGGTAGCGATGACCTTTCCGGAATTAAAACTGCTCTGCAGAATTATTATAATTTCCCGGCAGGTGCAACAAATACCTTTGAAACAACAGGTTGCAGTACTTTCAAGAGTACATTTAAGACCCTTGTTGAAACCCTGGGAGGTACTGATCCTGCAGCCCCTGTATATAAAATTCCAGATCCTTCGGGTAAAGTCCCACCGGGTGAAACCAATATGAATACACTGGTTGTTGTTATTTCAGGCGAAGCTGATTCAACAGGACTTGCAGATGATGCTTCAAACCCTGCCTCGCCACATATTCTCTGGGCTGATTTGAGAAATACAATATTTGGTATGTTCGGACCTAAGATTTACCCTTACCAGTTAAACACCGAGATACATGTAATTTTTGTATCTCCTTACTGTAATTCTTTTCTTACTGAATGGAATTTAAGTGTTCCAATTACAAATGGAACACTGATAATTCCTGAAACAACCGCTGATGCAATTGACCAACCCCAAAGAGAAGCATTTCTGGATAGTTTATCGACAGAGCTTTTGCTTGAATCATCAACAATTCTTGATGATTATGGTCGTATCTCTTTTAATGATATAGCTGCATCTGTTCTGGGTGCATCATTATCATCCTGTTTCAGGTCGGTAGGAACTGGTGTTGGAGGAAAGTTTTTTCCTGGCTGCTCATTCTTTGAAATAGCAGACGGTAGTCCCGACTGGTGGGAAAGTCCTGATATTTATATTAACACTCCTGGAAATGACTTATATAACTCAGGAGTAAGCAATACTGTTTTTATTAATGTTCATACTTCAGGAACTCATCCTGTGAAAAATTTCTGGATAGGAGCCAAGCACTTCGGAAGTGGTCTCGGGCCGGCTGATGCACTGACTGTAACCAATCTGATCGCGGGTGATGTCAATCTTCCATTGGTACTAAAAGGGGGAGAAAGTTGCCTCTACAGCTATGATCATACATTCAGTAATCTGACAACTCACAGATGTATTGTCGCCAGAGCTAAGTTCACTGCAATAAGTGGTGCTGACATAGATGATTACACTGAATGGTCAATTATAGCTAATCCTGATGAGGCGCAGCGAAATACAGATCCGGTAGGTTTAGGAAAATCAAGTGCGGAGCCCCCTAAACCAGAGGAAGCCCAGAACCCAGAGGCTGATCCGGAACCTGCGCCCGGGGATCAAAATAACACTGGCGACAGAACTCTGAAAAACATCAGAGGCTTGAAAGAACATATTTACTGGATCCACAATCCATTCAAGGAAAAGAAAACATTTCGGATCGTTGCCCCAAAGGGCTCTGAGCAGATTATGAGATCAGTTAATATTGAGTTCTTCAGAATTCATGAAGACAATATATTAAAGAGAATACCTCTTAAATTTATAAGTGCTCCTTATCCGCATATCCCTATCACTCTTGATAGTATGGAGAAAGCGCAAATACTTTTTGTCGTTTCATGGAAAGAGAAGGTCAGGCCTGGTTCAGAAATCAGGGTGCCTCTTGAAATTCTTGTTGAGGCAAGAGGTTTTAAAGATTTCATACCACGAAAATCTGCTTTCCTGAAAATCGATAGAAACTTCATTCCGATTGGAGGTATCACTGTTAAAATAGCGCTCAGGGCTTTTACAATCAGAGGAAGAGTCATTAATAGCGAAGGCAAACCTGTTTCGGGCGCAAAAGTGTTTATCAGAACTGTCAACGGACTTCAGGCTGCAGTTATTAAGACAAATAAGGACGGAACGTTTAAGATGTCCGAAATCAACCCCGACTCGTACAGGATGTATGCAACAACAAAGGAATGGTGTACTGACTATAAGATTGTTAACCTTTTTACACGTGATATTGATTTGGATTTTCGTCAGAGCAAAAGAAATAAATAGCCTGTCAGGAGTGCAATTGTTTTTTTAACTGCACGAATTACCAATACAACTTTGGTAGTCAGAAGGCTTTTACTACTTTTGCGGCTCAAATTCTGAGTATGCACAAGAGTCGGGTTAAAACCTGGGCACATCTTTCACTTCTTTTCGCAAATATTATCTACGGGGTTAACTATTCTGTAGCTAAGGCTGTTATGCTTGATTATATAAAGCCATTTGCATTGGTTGCTCTGCGAAGTATAAGTGCTGCTTCACTCTTCTGGATAACCAGCCTCTTCCTTCCAAAAGAAAAAGTGAGCAGGAAAGACATTCTTTATCTTTTTGGATGCTCATTCTTTGGCGTTGTTATAAATCAGGTACTTTTTCTCGTGGGTCTCGATTATACTTCACCTGTAAACTCTTCAATAATAATTTCCACAAACCCGATTTTTGCCTTTGTCTTTGCAGCAATAATCCTGAAAGAGAATATAACATTCCTTAAAGGATTAGGACTTGCCATTGGGCTCTCGGGCGTTATGATGCTCATACTTCAGAATGGCACTCCTGATATCTCAAGCACATCATTTATAGGGGATATTTACACACTGATAAATACAATATCCTGGGCTTTTTATACTGTAATAATCAAAAGGATGCTTGAGAAGTACCATCCGGTAACTGTAATGAAATGGACATTCTTCTTCGGCATGTTCACAACAATACCTCTGGGATACAGTCAATGGAGTACAATGGACTGGTCAGCAATATCCCTGATAGCCTGGCTGGAAATTGGTTTTGTTGTTGTTTTTGCTACTTACCTTGGCTATCTCCTTATTTCATTTGGCCTTCGACGACTTAGCCCGACAATTGTAAGCACATATACATACCTTAACCCTGTTATCGCCGCATATCTTGCCACTCTGATGGGCCAGGATCACATCAATCTTGTGATGGTAGCCTCTGCTGTACTCATATTCGCCGGAGTATTTGTTGTAAGCTGGCAGAAAAAGAGTAAACCTGTTTAGGTTGGGCATAATTGTCCATCAGTCATTTCCTTCCAAATAAACCTGATTCAGATACATTGGTCAAAAATATACCGGGATGGCCATCCATATATATCATCTTTTGCCATAATCTGTAAACATTTGGAATAATATTATGTTTTAGTACTAGTTGCACACTTTAATTTAACTGATATGAAATCAAAAATCTTCCTCTCTCTGCTTTTTTCTTTTTCCTTTTATCTTTTGTCTTCTCAGGTCCCACAAGGATTTAATTATCAGGCTATTGCCCGCGATGGCTCAAGCAATGTCATCGCAAATCAGGCAATGACCGTAAGAATAACTCTACAGTCGGCTATTTCAGGTGGAACTGTTCTGTATCAGGAAACTCACTCCTTAACTACCACTCAGTTCGGGTTGATGACATTTATTGTCGGGACCGGAACACCTGTTAGCGGGACGTTTTCTGCAATAAACTGGCAGGCACAGAGTGTTTTCATTAAAACTGAAATTCAGTATCCCGGACCGGGATATACAACTATGGGTACAAGTCCTTTATCATCAGTACCTTATTCTATGCTGGCAAAAGACCTGGAAGGACCTTTGAACAAGTTAGGAGTTTCAGGAACTACCACCAATCTTGATGAGGCATTGTTTGAAGTGAAGAACAATACCGGTCAGACTGTTTTTGCAGTATACAATGAGGGTGTAAGGGTATATGTTGATGATGGTGTGAAGGGAGTGAAGGGTGGATTTGCGATAGGTGGTTTCGGAACAGCTAAAGCCCCATCCCAGGAGTATATGAGAGTAACAAGAGACAGTACACGTATCTACGTTAATCCTGCTGTAGTTAAAGGAAATAAGGGAGGCTTTGCAATTGGAGGCTTTGGAACCGTAAAAGGTACAGTTGATAATTTTCTTGATGTAAGCTCTGATAACTATTTTATCGGATACAATTCAGGTAAGCAAATTACAACAGGAAAATATAACAGTTTTGTAGGCTATAAATCAGGCATGAACAACACAAGCGGAGGCAATAACTCCTTTTTGGGTTATCAGGCTGGAATGGAAAATATTACAGGAACTTCGAACACTATGATCGGAACACTTTCCGGTCAGTTTTTTACTTCTGGTACAGCGAATACTTTTCTGGGAGCATCAGCAGGTAATAATTTCCAGAATGGTAGTTATAATGTATTTATAGGATCTTCTGCCGGAGCTGGGGGTGACTTCACCTCTGTAGTTACAGGTGCTGCAAATAACGTAGCTGTTGGTAATGCAGCAGGATACAGACTCAATACAGGGGCTAATAATGTATTTCTTGGTTTCGGTGCAGGTCTTTCCACAACGGGAGGTAACGAAAATGTCTTTCTCGGAACTCAGAGCGGGATTTTGAATTCCACCGGTAGTTATAACGCTTTTGTTGGTTATAAAAGCGGATACTCAAATCAAATAGGGATTAATAATAATTTCATGGGGTATCAGGCAGGCTATTCCAATACCGTAGGAAATAATAATGTATTCATGGGTACTTCAGCCGGGTATAGCAATATTGATGGGTTTAGTAATACATATATTGGTAATGCTGCCGGATTTTCCAATACAAGTGGATTTTACAATATTGGTATCGGAGAACAGGCCGGTACTACAAATACAATAGGGACGAGGAATGTTTTTCTTGGTCAGTTTGCCGGAAGGTATAATAGTTCAGGAAGTTTTAATGTTTTTATTGGCCAGCAATCAGGTGAGGCAAACACTACTGGTTCTTTCAACCTGTTTGCAGGCCGGGCTGCCGGAAATTTTAACACTACCGGTATAATGAATACATATCTGGGAATAAATGCCGGAAACAGTAACACTACTGGCCAAGAGAACCTGAGCGTAGGTGGCGAGGCAGGTAAATTAAACGTGATAGGATCCAACAACGTAAATTTGGGGATAGGAGCTGGTTATGGCAACACTAATGGTAACTCCAACATAATGTTAGGTTACTATACCGGAATTTCACTAGGAACAGGAAATAATAATATTTTCATCGGACAATATGCAGGTGGTGGTCTGGCAAATGTATCAGACCGTCTATTTATAGAAAACTCCGGCGCAGATCAGAATAATGCATTGGTTTATGGTGATTTTTCTACTGATTTTCTACGGCTAAATGCAAATGTTGAAGTAAGAAATACACTTAATTTTCCAAATAACGGAGCCGTTTTATGGGTTGGAGGAAAAGAGGCACTATGGTTTAACGGTACATACTTCAGCTGGGGTTTTGGAGGAACTTATAATTATTTTGGGAGCCCTGTGACAATAGGAACAGCTGCAAACCCAGGAGCGTATAAACTTTACGTTGCCGGCTCTGTATATGCAACTGGATTATTTACAAGTTCGGATGTCCGTTATAAGAAGAATATTACCGAACTTACTGATGTTCTTGAATCAATTCAAAAACTGAGAAGCGTTCATTATGACTGGGATACTGATGATTTCCCCGATATGAAATTCGATAAGTCAACTCAATTGGGATTTATTGCCCAGGAGGTAGAGCCTTATTTTCCTGAACTCGTAAAAACAGATGAGAAAGGTTTCAAATCGATGGATTACAGTAAAATGACAGTTGTACTTTTCCAGGCAGTAAAAGAACAGCAGAAATTGATAGAGGATCAGAAAGTCAGAATGGAACTTTCTGCCGATGAGAACAGGAAACTTCAGTCAGAACTGGATACTCTTAAAGAGAGAATGGATCGGATGGAATCCCTTTTATCAAAATAAATTTTGAATTGCTTAATGTTAATTATATAGTTACCATTTTCAGTGTCATAACAAAAAAAATATTTTAAATTGCTTGTACCAATTATTAAATTGATTATGAATCAAATTTTATAATTATGAAAACAAAAGTGCTCCTGACAGTCTTTTTATCTTTTTCCTTTTATCTTTTGTCTTCCCAGGTTCCACTGGGATTTAATTATCAGGCCATTGCCCGCGATGGTACTAATAATATTATAGCAAACCAGTCAATGCCAGCCAGAATAACCCTGCAAACAACTCTTGCCGGTGGTACTATTCTTTATCAGGAGACCCATGCTGTAACAACCAATCAGTTCGGATTAATGACATTTGTTGTTGGTAACGGAACCCCTGTATCTGGTACATTTTCTGCAATAAACTGGCAGACCCAGCAAGTGTTTATAAAAACAGAAATTCAGTATCCGGGACCAGGATATATCAATATGGGAACCAGTCAGTTAAGGTCAGTACCTTATTCAATGCTGGCAAAAGATCTGGAAGGACCTTTGAACAAGTTAGGAGTTACCGGAACGACTACAAACCTTGATGAGGCACTGTTTGAGGTGAAGAACAATATTGGCCAGACAATCTTTGCAGTCTATAATGAGGGAGTGAGGGTATTTGTTGATGACGGCGCAAAAGGTGGTAAGGGAGGTTTTGCAATAGGTGGATTCGGAACAGCTAAGGCTCCCTCTCAGGAGTATTTGCGTGTAACACGCGATAGTACCAGGGTTTATGTAAATCCTTTAGCAAAAGGAAATAAGGGCGGTTTTGCAATTGGTGGATTTTCAGCCGCAAAAGCAACTGTAGATAATTTTCTTGATCTTACAAAAGATAATTATTTTATTGGTCACCAGTCGGGTTACAAGAATAAAACCGGAAAATTCAATTCTTTAATTGGCTATCAGAGCGGTTATAGTAATGTTGACGGCATGTATAATACAATGATCGGATTCGAATCAGGATATGCTGCGAATGCAAGTTATAATTCCTTTTTTGGTTATCAATCCGGAAAAAGCAACACATCAGGTAGCTATAATTCATTTGTGGGATACCGTTCAGGATTGTCAAATACTACAGGATCCAACAACGTATTTCTAGGTTTTAATACCGGACTATTAAATACTGTTGGTGCTGAAAACGTTTTTGTGGGATATCAGGCAGGTTATAATAACCTGAATGGCCTACGAAATGTATTCATAGGGTACAATTCAGGACTGAATAACAGTTCCGGGACGTATAATATATTTTTAGGAAGGCAGGCAGGTGAAGCAAATACCACAGGATCAAGTAATGTCTATATTGGTGAGGGTAGCGGTCAGTCACTGCCTGATGGTTCTATTAATACTTTTGTCGGAAAAGGAACTGGATCAAATCAGACTTCAGGCGGCTTTAACGTATATATTGGAGGTCAGGCAGGTATTTATAAAACTGCCGGTAATTATAATTCATTTCTGGGTTATCATTCCGGAGCCTTCGCTGCCGGGGATAATAATGTTCTGCTTGGGTTCCAGGCAGGCATGGGTGCTATTGGTAGCGGAAACGTTTTTATTGGCTATCAGACAGGTGCAAATATGACAGGCTACAACAACACTCTGGCAATTGATAATTCAAGTACCATGACACCATTAATTGGCGGTGATTTTGCAAATAACAGGGTAGGAATAAACAGGATCCCTACTACTTATACCCTGGAAGTTGCCGGTACAATTTGGGCAAACGGAACAGCAATTACTGCCGGACTTTCCACTTGGTCTGATGCAAGGTATAAGAAGGACATAACACAGCTTACCAATGCTTTATCTGATGTTATGCAAATGCAGGGAGTCAGATATAACTGGAAACAATCTGACTTTCCTGATCTTAATTTCCCTGAAGGACAACAGATTGGTGTAATCGCACAGGATATTGAGAAAATTCTCCCTGAACTTGTTTTTACCAGTCCGGATGGTTACAAATCAGTTTCGTATGAGAAACTCACTCCTGTACTCATTGAAGCAATAAAAGAACAACAAAAAATGATTGATTCTCAGAAAAATAAGATTGATTCTGCTTTGGAAGAGATTAATTATCTGAAAAATGAGATTGAAGCCATTAAAGCTGTCCTTAAGAAATAGTAATGGTATTGTTGTAACTAATCAGTACTTAAAGTGAGCTAGTCACTCCAAACTCAAGGCACTGATTAGTTAATTATTATTTAATATTTTAAGGAGCTGAAGATAAACTGCTCCTTTTTTATTATTGACTTTTCCATGAATTGTGTAATTTTATTCTCTATTTAACATTTCTGCTTTTCAGGTGTTTATATAGATGACCTAAACCGGTAAAAAAAATCTTATGAAAAACGAAAATTTATTCCCGCTGAGAAATATCATTTCTCTGGGTTATAAGGCTTATTCAAAACATTATTCACTTTTTAAGATTTTAACTTTAGCCTTTATCCTTTCAACTTTAACCTTGGTACAGATGAGAGCCCAGGTCCCACAGGGCTTTAATTACCAGGCTATTGCACGTGATGCTGCAAATAATGCAATATCAAATAGGGCACTTCCTGTGCGGATGACAGTCCAGACCTCCCTTGTCGGAGGAACTGTTATTTGGCAGGAGACTCAAACCGTTACTACAAATCCACTTGGAATTTTAAACCTGGTTATCGGAAGGGGGACAAGGACAGGTGGTAGCGCCTCGCTTTTTTCTGATATAAGTTGGGGAACCCAGCCTCTTTTTCTTAAAACAGAAATTCAGTATCCTGCTCAGGATTATTTAGTTATGGGAACCAGTGAATTATTGTCTGTTCCTTATTCTATGGTGGCAAAAGATATTCAGGGACCCTTGTCGAAGCTTGGTGTTACCGGAAAAACAAATCTCTTTGATGAGGCGCTGTTTGAGGTTAAGAATAATACAGGTCAAACTGTATTTGCAGTTTACAATGAGGGAATAAGGGCTTACGTTGATAATGGTGCAAAAGGCGGGAAAGGTGGATTTGCCATTGGTGGTTTCGGTACTGCAAAAGCAGGTGCAGCTCAGACTCTTCTGACCGTTTCTCCGGATAGTGTCAGGATCTATGTTGATGAAACCGTAGCCAAAGGAAATAAAGGTGGATTTGCTATCGGAGGATTCAATGCTGCAAAAGGAACAATCAATGAATTCATGATGATGACTCCTGATAACTATTTCATTGGTCATAGAAGCGGACAGTTGGTTACATCAGGTATATATAATTCAACACTGGGATTCGAAAGTGGAAAAAGTCTTCTGACAGGTTCCAATAACGTTTTCCTTGGCTATAAGAGCGGAACCAATACTGCCGGAGGCGGAAGTAACGTTCTTATCGGTACTGAAGCCGGAAAAATGAATACTTCAGGATATTATAACATTTTTCTGGGACGACAGGCAGGTTATAGTAATACTGCCTCAAGTAATATTTTTGTTGGCGACCTGTCGGCTTATTACAATACAACCGGTAATCAGAATGTCATCATAGGCGACTGGGCGGGCTATCATAATACTACCGGTTTGCAGAACGTAATACTGGGAGCAAATGCAGGATGGTTCAATACAACCGGCTCTAACAACATCTTTATGGGATTTGAGTCGGGTTACAATAATACTACAGGTTTTGATAATATTAACATTGGCAACAAGGCCGGGAAAGCAAATATTGATGGCACCTATAATGTTATGATAGGATCCGATGCGGGAACTTCAAATGCAAATGGCGATTATAATACGCTTATTGGTTATAAGTCTGGTGAAAAAACCACAGCCAACTATGGAACAATGCTGGGTTATCTGGCAGGAAATTCAAATACATCAGGACAGAGTCAGGTTATGTTAGGATACATGGCGGGGAGTGCAAATACAGGCTCATACAATACATATGTAGGTACTTTGGCTGGTGGAACCGG
>JBBQZN010000071.1:0-16707 GCA_038207725.1 Bacteroidales bacterium
AAGGCTATAAATACAATGAGATACTTTCTCATTATTTCAAAGGAGCTGTACTCGAAAAACTTTATTAAACTGAATATAGTGCAAAGGAAATTTTATATATCAATAGTACTTTCACTAATCGTCTGCTCATCATCCGGACAGGGATGGGTAAGGATCAATCAGCTTGGGTATCTTCCCGAATCAGTAAAGGTTGCTGTGTTTATTTCAAACGAAGATGTTAAAGTTCAGAGTTTTAATCTTTGCGATGCAATTACAGGTAATGTTATATATACAGGAAAAGCAACAATTTATAAAGGTGATGATTGGGGTATGAAAGTTGCAGCCCGTCTCAATTTCTCGGATGTGAAAAAGCCGGGAGCTTATTTTATTTCAGTCAAAAATACAAAGTCAGAGTTATTCAGAATTTCAGCAGATGTTTACAGGGGAACATCAGACTATGTTCTTAAGTATATGCGTCAGCAGCGATGCGGCTACAATCCCTGGCTACAGGACTCATGCCATACGCACGATGGTTTTGTTGTTGATCATCCCACAAAAACGGGACAGATAATTGATGTAACCGGTGGATGGCACGATGCAAGCGACTATCTTCAGTATGTTACAACATCGGCAAATGCTGTTTACCAGATGTTGTTTGCTTATTATAAGAATCCTGGTGTTTACAGGGATAATTATAAAGCTAGCGGTGACCCGGGAAGTAACGGAGTTCCTGATATTATTGATGAAGCACGTTGGGGCATAGAGTGGCTTATAAAGATGAATCCCGACAGCGGTGAGATGTACAACCAGATAGCTGACGACCGCGATCATGTCGGATTAAGACTTCCTAACAACGACAAGGCAAAATATGGAAACGGATTGTACCGGCCCGTATATTATGTTACAGGGAAACCACAGGGACTGGCACGTTTTAAAAACAGAACTACCGGAGTTTCGTCTGTTGCCGGGAAATATTCATCTGCATTTGCTCTGGGTTCAGAAGTATTTAAGAAATTCGATCCTGCACTTTCTGAAAAACTTGCAGTCAAAGCCAAAGATGCATGGGAATTTGCCCTCACCGATATAGGTGTTACACAAACAGCCTGTAACGTATCCCCTTATTTCTACGAGGAGGATAATTATGTTGATGATCTTGAGCTTGCTGCCTGGGAAATGTTCCGTATCACATCCGATTCCTCATACCTGGTTCAGGCCGACTACTGGGGGGCTCTTGAGCCTGTGAGTCCATGGATCGAAAAGGATACAGCGAGACATTATCAGTCATACCCTTTCGTAAATCTTGGGCATGCGAATATAGGGCTATCTGAAACCCGTTTTGCATCGAGATATAACTACTTCATGAACAGCGGACTTACTGTTCTGAAAAACAGGAGGACAGATGATCCGTTCAATGTGAAAGTTCCGTTCACATGGTGCTCAAATAACTTTGTTGCTGCTGCCTGGACGCAACACCGGCTCTACTCTGAAGCAACAGGTGATAAGCAGTTCGAAGAGGAAGAAGCGGCATTACGCGACTGGCTATTCGGATGCAATCCATGGGGAACTTCGATGATTTGCGGCCTTCCGGCAGGTGGTGATTTTCCTCAGTTACCCCATTCATCTATAACCTTTCTCAAGGGTGTTACAACTGAGGGTGGATTGGTTGATGGTCCGGTATATACAAGAATTTTCAAAGGATTGAAGGGGATTAGCCTTCTTCGTCCTGATCCATATTCAGTATTCCAGAATGGGAAAGTCGTTTATCATGATGATATTGGAGATTATAGCACAAATGAACCTACAATGGACGGAACAGCGGGCTTAAGTTATCTGCTCTCATCCCTGGAGGCCGAAGGAACAAGACAGGGCATGAAGGAATCCGGTGAGATAGTCGATGAAAACGGGGCACTTATCAGGAAGGGCCTCAACAAAAAAGAGGTTTATCTGATCTTTTCTGCTGACGAATTCGGGGAAGGAGGAGAGCAGATACTGAAAGTGCTGGCAGAAAAAAATGTAAAAGGATCTTTTTTCCTGACTGGAAATTTTTTAAGAAATTCATCTTTTTCAAGTATTGTGAAAAGAATAATTTCAGATAAACATTTTATTGCTCCACACTCCGACAAGCATCTTCTATACATGCCATGGGAAAAAAGAGATTCGCTTCTGGTAACAAAATCTGAGTTTGAATCAGACCTTATTGCCAATTATAAGGAACTTTCAAAAAGAGGGACAAAAGAGTCGGGTGAGAAGTATTTTCTAGCACCCTACGAATGGTATAATTCTGCAATTGCTTCATGGACAGCAGGATTAGGAGTAAAATTAATTAATCTCTCACCGGGATCGATGACAAATGCCGACTACACGACCCCTGATATGAAGAACTACCAGTCATCTGATGTATTAATTGAGAAGCTTAAAAAATTTGAATCTTCGGAGCCTTGTGGTTTAAATGGTGCTTTTATACTGATCCATCTTGGAACACATCCTGACCGTACAGATAAATTCTATAAAAAGCTCGGGGAAATAATAGATTACTATTCATCAAAAGGATATTCATTTAACAGACTTTAGAAAACAGTAGCATGGAACAAAACAAGAACAGATCACCATGGACATGGATACCTACTCTCTATTTCTTTCAGGGTATCCCTTACAGTATAGTTATGATTACCTCTGGTCTGATATATAAAACCCTTGGTATATCAATTGCATCTTTTGCATTCTGGACAAGCCTGCTATATCTTCCATGGGCCATAAAACCGCTGTGGAGTCCTTACATTGACGTTGTATCAACAAAGAGAAACTGGATTGTGTGGACTCAGGTTCTTCTGGGACTGGCATTTATTGCTGTTGGAATAGCAATGCCATTTTCGTTCTTCTATCCTCTTACCCTTTTCATTTTTGCCATAATCGCAATCTCATCGGCAAGTCATGATATTGCAGCTGATGGGTTTTATATGTATGCCCTTGACCAGCACAAACAAGCATTTTTTGTTGGTATCAGAAGCACATTTTACCGTATGGCCATGCTTACAGCTTTGGGATTGGTTCCAGTTGTTGCAGGAGTAGTTCAGAAAAATACAGGACTCGAATCTGTAACATTCAAAGCAGAATCTGTATTACCTGAAGAATATACCCCCTTCAGTCCTTCCGGGATAAACATTCAAAAATCAGAGGGAAAAGCAAAAGTGTTGATATTTCCCACGGAACTGAAAGTGCCTGTTTTTCAAACCGGAAAGACAATGCTCGATTCAGCAGTAGTATATATTGCTTTGTCAGCGCCGCCTCAGGAGGGTGAAATAGTTGTAGTAAATATTTCCCGAAAATCGGGAAGTAAGGATATTGATCTTTCTAAAAACCAGACAGGACGTTTTGAGTTTACAAGCAATAATTGGGATTCACCGGTTGCCGCATCAATAAGAGTAAACCACAACCTCACCGGAAAAACCTCTTCGGATTTTTTAATAACTGCAGGAAACATTGCTTTCAGCTGGACATTTTCTTTAGCTGTGCTGGGACTGGTTTTATTATTAATAGCCCTTTACAATAAGATAATGCTTCCTCATCCTGTAGAGAACAGTACTTCTGAGAAAATCGGATGGAAAGTTTATAAAGAGGTATTTGTTTCCTTTTTTACCAAACCCGGAATTATCCCGGCTCTTATCTTCTTCCTCTTATACAGGCTGGGCGAATCGCAACTCGTGAAAATAGCTACTCCTTTTCTTGTGGATTCCCGAAGTTCAGGTGGAATTGGACTTACCTCCGCGCAGTATGGTATTGCCTACGGAACTATAGGTATTGCATGTCTTACTCTGGGTGGCATTCTTGGCGGGGTAACTGCTGCGAAATTTGGTCTGAAGCGACTAATATTCATCATGGCTTTATGTATGAACATTCCAATAAGCGTTTATATATATCTGTCATTTTTTCAGCCTATGCCAGGAGATATTACAATCTATCTGGCTATTGCTCTTGAACAGTTTGGATATGGTTTCGGATTTACAGCTTATATGTTGTATATGCTTCATTTTGTTGGTGAAAGCAAATACAAAACTGCAGAATATGCTATTGGCACTTCACTTATGGCTTTGGGAATGATGTTGCCCGGAATGATTTCCGGAACCATGAAGGAAGCCCTTGGATATCAGCATTTCTTTATATATATAATTTTGTGTTCAATACCGGGAATTATTGCTATCAGGTTTCTAAAAATAAGCCCGGGGTTTGGAATTAAAAAATAACTAAAATGAATATTGGAAATTTATCAAAAGTAGAGCAATCGTATTTTGAACGATCCGGCAGATCAGGGTATTCAACAAGATCACCTTATATAGTTGTTCAGAATTTTCCTGATATGGGTTTGCTAACTTCTCTTCGCTTCCTTGAATGGGTGGCAGAAAATCCTGAAGGTGTAATAAGTCTGCCTACCGGAAAGACTCCGGAATATTTTATCAAATGGACCAAGCTATTGCTTTCTGGCTGGGATAAACCGGAGAATCGCATTTTGATGGAAAAGAACGGCCTGCTACTTGCGAAAAAGCCTTCGCTTAAAGGATTACATTTTGTCCAGATTGATGAGTTTTACCCTATAAATCCTAATCAGCATAATAGTTTCTACGATTATGTTATTAACTATTATTTAAAAGGATTTGGGCTCGATGCGAAAAGAGCTTTACTTATCAATGCAAATGAAATTAATCTATCTGATGGGAAACACCATTCTGAGGTTTTCCCCGATAGCATTATCGACCTCAGCCTGAGAAACAGGGAGGCCACAACACAACTGGAGAAACTTCAGCAGTCATCATTGTTCATGATTGACAACTGGTGTTCCATTTATGAATCTAAGGTAAGAGAACTTGGTGGAATAGGATTTTTCCTTGGAGGTATGGGACCTGATGGGCACATTGCATTTAATACAAGGGGAAGTGATCATAATTCAACTACCCGTTTAACTGCAACCAACTTTGAGACACAGGCTGCTGCTGCTGGCGATCTGGGCGGAATAGAGGTATCCCGAAAAAGACTTGTAATCACAATTGGCCTTGGAACAATTACTTATAATACAGATGGCGTATCTATAATCTTCGCTGCAGGCGAGGCAAAAGCGCCGGTTGTAAAAAATGCTCTTGAAAATCCGCCTGATAATCTTTATCCGGCAACTGTTCTCCAGAGACAGAAGAATGCCCGGTTTTATTTAACTGAAGGTGCGGCTGTTCTACTGCATGACAGCATTGAGAAATATTACAAAGAAGGTGACTGGTGTTTTGAGAAAACAGAAAAAGCTGTTTTTGATCTCTGTCAGCGGATTGACAAGTATGCTCATAAACTCGTTATCGATGATCTGAAGAATGATAAATACTGTGCACTTATTCCTGAACTTAGCATGGAAAGGGTGAGAGAGGTCATTAAATCGACACAAATGAAAATTGAGCTGGGTGTAAAGAAGGATGAAAATCAGACATTTCTTCATACCGGCCCTCATCATGATGATATTATGCTTGGAATATTTCCATGCATTATTCCTCAGTTGCGCGTAAAATCGAACAAGTTTCACTTCTCAATACTAACCTCCGGTTTCACAGCTGTGACTAACTTTATGTTGCAGAATTTGCTCGAAGAAGCATTGAATCTCATAAATCAGAAGAAGATAAAAATGATCGAGTACCCCGATTTCTTTGAGTCAGGGTATAAGTTTAAATTTGATAAGGATGTAAGTCACTATCTCGATAAAATTGCTGCCAAGGATGAAAAGGGTAAGCTGCGCGGTGTTTGCCATCGGATAATCAGGGTTATGGTTGAGATTTATAAACTCCGTTCTGAGGAAGAACTTATTAATCAGATACAGAAAAACATAGCTCTTTTAAAGGCAAGCTATAGCGGAGAGAAAAACCCCCCCGATATCCAGAAACTTAAAGGAATGCTCCGCGAGTTTGAGGAAGAACTAGTATGGGCCCATTATGGCGTTAAAGTTCAGAATATTGAGCACCTCAGGCTCGGATTTTATACAGGCGATATTTTTACTCCGCAACCAGAAAAAAACCGTGATGTTGTGCCAATATTGAATATGTTTAAACGGATACAACCAACAATTATCAGTCTTGCTTTCGATCCGGAAGGGTCTGGTCCTGATACACATTATAAAGTACTTCAGGCAATAGCTGAAGCTTTGCGTCAATGGAGGAAAGAACAGGACATTTCTTATTTAAAAGTTGTAGGGTACAGGAACGTGTGGTATAAGTTCCATCCTTCTGAAGCTAATGTATTTACCCCTGTCTCATTAAATTCAATGGCTGTTCTTAACTGGTCGTTTAAAAACTGTTATATAAGTCAGGTCGATGCCTCATTCCCGAGTTATGAACTTGACGGACCATTCAGCGATCTCTCACAGCAGATATGGGTTGAGCAGTTTAAACGTGTTCAGCTAATTCTTGGAAAAGACTTCTTTTATGAAAATGAAAGTCCAAAGATTCGTGCTACACATGGAATGATATATCACCGGGAAATGAACATTGATGAGTTTCTGATACATGCACGTGAGTTGGAGAAAAGTATGGAAGGTGAAGTTATATAATAGAATTTCTTTTCAAAAAAAAATGAATAATAGATTATTTTTCCTACGTAATGTCATTCTGATTCTGTTGCTTATCATTCCTGCAAATCTTAAATCTCAGGTTTATCCAAAGTATGAGATGCGGGCTTTATGGGTCGCCACGGTTGCCAATATTGACTGGCCATCTTCACCACATCTTTCAGTTGAAGATCAAAAAATTGAGATGGTTTCTCTTCTCGATTTAATGAAGGAAAATAATCTTAATACTGTTGTTCTTCAGATAAGGCCATGTGCAGATGCATTTTATAATTCTTCGATTGAGCCGTGGTCTCAATGGTTAACAGGAGAGCAGGGAAAACCGCCTGAACCATTTTATGATCCGCTGGAATTCGTTATAGCAGAATGCCGGAAACGAGGACTTGATATTCATGCATGGCTTAATCCTTACCGGGCAATTTCTGATACTGCAAATATTACCGCTTCAAACCATATTACCCGGATTCATCCCGAATGGTTTCTGACGTATGGAAAAACTGTATATTTTGATCCGGGACTGCCGCAAACAAGAGATTACGCAGCGACAGTTGTAAGTGATATTGTAAGACGTTATGATATTGATGCAATTCACATGGATGATTATTTTTATCCATACAGGATTGCTAATGTTAGTTTCCCTGATGATAGTTCTTTCAGCAATTATCCTCGTGGATTTACCCCTGCGCAAAGGGACGATTGGAGAAGAGATAATGTTAATCTTATAATCAGGCAGTTAAGCGATAGTATAAAATCAATTAAACCGTGGGTCGAATTCGGCATTTCTCCTTTCGGAGTCTGGCGTAACAACAGCACTGATCCGGAAGGATCAGATACCAAAGCAGGGCAGACAAACTATGACGACCTGTTTGCAGATATTCTTTACTGGCAGAAAAATGGCTGGATTGATTATGTTACACCACAGATTTACTGGCATGTCGGATTTAAAATCGCTGATTATAAAGTTCTTACAGACTGGTGGAGTCATAATACCTTTGGATCCAGATTATATATTGGTCAGGCACCATACAGGATAGACAGGAAAGCAACTGCAAAAGGATGGAGGACTTCCAAAGAGATAATTAAGCAGATTAATATCAACCGGACTTATCCCAACATTAACGGAAGTATGTTTTTCAGTGCTAAAGTTTTCAGAAAAAATCCTATGAGACTTAACCAGAAACTAATTAGAAGTTTATACAGATATCCTTCAATAACACCAGCAAACAACAGAATTGTTCCTATTATTCCGGAACAACCTTCTCATGCTGGCCTGGATGTTGCTGGCGGATTAATTAATCTTTCATGGAAAAAGGAATCCAACACCCGTAAGTTTATTATTTATAAACTGAGAAAGGACAATCCCGCGGACCTCGGTGATCCCAAAAATATCATTATTGTAACATCTGATACAAAAGTTTCCATCCCGGTCAGACGATCTACTGACTTAAGCAGATACAACTACTATGTTACATCATTGAGTCAGACAAATTACGAAAGTGATCCGGTATTATTTAACAGGATAAATAATCAGTAGGAAACTAATAGAGAAAATAATTTTTAGCTCTGTTTCTGAAATTGGGAATGTCATTTGTCCAGAGTCCAAGAATTGAATCAACTGAAAATGTCCTGGAGAATTCTATTCTCACTCTGTCTGTGCCACATACCTTATCGAACATGTCGAGGCGTGATTTTTCACACAAAGCAAAAACATTTTTACCCGGCCACAGTTTATGAGCTTCCTGTAAAATGTAAAACTGAATCAGCGACAATGACCCTTTTTGGTCATTTGTGAAATGAATCTGAATACCATGAACCATTTTACCTTGTGACACACTGTAATATGGTTTGTAATGAATTGGTCTGAATATAACACCATCAAGATGCAGGGAGTTAAGATTACGTGCAAGTGAATCTGCATTTATCCACTCAGCAGCAACAAGCTGAAAAGGAAGTGTGTATCCTACTCCGATACTCATAACATATAACTCACCAAGAATACCGGTGGCGGGATAAAACAGAGGTGAATCTTTATATGGAATATGAGGAGAGGAGGGAACCCATGGCAGACCTGTATCCTCAAAAGACATATTTCTTTTCCACCCTTTCATCTTAATAACATTAAGCTTGCATTTAACACCGTTTTTCAGCAGACCTTCTTCATTAAGAAACATGGCAAGTTCACCGACTGTGAGCCCATGTATATAAGGTATGGGGAATTGACTTACAAATGAGGTATATGCAGGCAGCGTTACCGGTCCTTCCATTCTGATTCCACCGAGTGGATTTGGTCTGTCAAGAACAACAAACTGAATGTTATTCTCAGCAGCAGCTTCCATGGCAAGACCGAGTGTACTTATATATGTGTAAGATCTTGAGCCGATATCCTGAATGTCGTAAACAAGTACATCAATACCCTTAAGCATATCCTTTGTCGGTTTGCGTGTATTCCCGTAAAGGCTGAATACTGGAAGGCCGGTTAAAGCATCGGTCTCTGTACCAACAAGCTCTCCGGCAGTGAAATCGCCCCTCACTCCATGTTCTGGACTAAACAATGCTACAAGGTTGAACTCTTTCGACTGAAACAGAATATCGATCCCTGATCCCAGCTTTGAATCCACCCCTGTCGGATTGGTAATCAAGCCCACATTCTTACCTTTAAGTATTTCAAAATTGCTTTTTTCAAGAATTTCTAGCCCGGTTGTGACTTTCTGTCCTGTTAACACAGAAACTTGTGCTATTTGCAGTATGAAACAGATAATTAAAAAGATGCTTTTGGAATTAGTTGTCTTCATTCTATAAAAATTTAAATTAAACTAGCTTCTGAAAAATGCAATTCATGAATTTGCAATATTACAAATTTTGTATCTAATCAGTCCGAAGTCAGAAGTCGTGAGTCTGAAGTTTGAATTCCTGTTCCAAAATAGTCTTTGCCTTACTTCCGACTTTTGTCTTTTGTCTTTTGTCTTTTGTCTTTTGTCTTTTGTCTTTTGTCTTTTGTCTTTTGTCTTTTGTCTTTTGTCTTCATTCCTCCCCGCTCCCCGCTCTACGCTCTACGCTCTACGCTCACTTCTCACCTCTCAATGTCTTCTGACTTCTGTCTCCAATACTTAGACCACTGATTAGTTAAAAAATATCTTTTTTCGAATTTCCTGTAAAAAAGTGATAGTTGTCATACATCATACCAAAAAATAATTGTATTTTGCATGATGAATTTTACAAATAAGAGTTTCAAATACTTAATAATTAACCCAAAAATCAATGAAATGAGAAAAATTCTGTTTACGTTTTTAACGGCGATTGGGATAATACTTTCTCAAAGCTCAATGGCCCAACAAATTACCATTACAGGCTTTGTTACTGATGCCGGCACTAACGAACCGCTGCCCGGTGTTAATGTGGTTGTAAAAAACACTTCCATAGGGGCGATTACTCAAACGAATGGTGCATACACAATCAGCGGTGTTTCATCAGGGCAAACTCTGGTTTTTACCTTTATTGGTTATGTTCCGAAAGAGGTTGTTCTCGGAGCAAAAAACCGGATTGATGTTAGTTTATCCTCTGATATTAAAGCCATAGGGGAAGTGGTTGTAACCGCTCTGGGGATAAGGGAAGAAAAGAAAAATCTCGGTATTGCAATTACCGAAGTTAAAGGTGCAGATGTAGTTCAGACACAGAGAACCAATTTTGTTGATGCACTGCAGGGCCGCGTAGCCGGTATTGCAATTAACCAGTCTTCCGGCCTTCCGGGTGCTTCTTCCTCGGTTGTGATAAGGGGAATAAGCTCACTTTCACAAAGTAATGAACCACTCTATGTGGTAGACGGTCTGCCATATAACAACCGCACTTTTACTACGAACGTTTTAGCTTCCGGCTTATTATCCGGTCCTTCGTTGGAGAACCGCTACACCGACTTTACTAACAGGGCTGCTGACATAAACCCTGATGACATAGAGTCGATCACAGTCCTGAAAGGCCCGGAAGCAACATCGTTGTACGGCGTTGATGCATCAAACGGAGCTATAATTGTTACTACCAAAAGAGGCAAAGCAGGTGCCCTTAGAGTGAATTATAGTAACACTTTCTCATTAGTTAAGATAACCAAGTATCCTGAAATCCAACAGATTTATGGTCAGGGAAACTACGGGACTACTGATAATACCAGCTTTAACTATTTCGGTGAACGATATGCACCGGATTCTTTACTTTATAACAATATCAAAGCATTCTTTAAAACCGGTTTTACTCAGAGACATAACCTATCCTTAGATGGAGGAGCAGATAAAATTTCTTACCGGCTTTCTTTCGCCTTCAGTGATGTAGGTGCAGTTGTTGATGGAGCCGGGCAAAAGAAAATTAACATCTCCAACACCCTGCATGGGGAGTTATCCAAGTATTTCACATATGATTTTTCAATGGCATTTACCAACGATTATGTCGATGGTATATTTAAAAGCTCATATGGACCAATGATCGGGCTTTTACGCTGGCCTTCCGGTGATGATGCAGCTAATTATCTTAATCCTGACGGTACAAGAAGAAAGCTTACTACTTCAAGTTCTGAATTTGATAATCCGTATTTCAACGTTGCCAAGAACGACTTTTGGACTAAAACAAATCGACTTAACAGTGTGACGACTCTTAATATGATTCCTACTGAATGGCTAAGACTGGTGGGGAAAGTTGGATTTGACATCTATTCAAACCAGAACTTTGTTCTTCGTCATCCTGAGTCAAACCTGGCATATACCTATGGTGGACTTCTAGATGATGCTAATGCAAACAACAGAAGTATAAATGTGGAGTATTATGCAAATTTTAACAAGAAGTTCGGAGATTTTAAAGTTGACTTTAAAATGGGAAGCACGGTTTACGATTATTCTTATAAATCCGTTGCAGGTTTCGGACAAGGATTCCTTGATCCTAACTTTTATTCGCTTAATAACATACCTCCTGATAAACAGCGCACCAGGACAGTTCTTCAGGAGCGTCGCATTATAGGAGCATTCTCGGTTTTGACTCTTAACTGGAGAAGCATTCTGAACGTACAGCTTAATGCGCGCAATGACTGGGCTTCAACCCTGCCAATTGACAACAGATCGTTTGCATATCCGGGAGCCAATTTTGCACTTGTTCTCTCAGAGATTCCTTCCTTTAAAGAAATTTCATGGCTGTCTCTTGCCAAAATAAGAGGTGCCTACGGAGTTGCAAGAAAAGATCCTCCGCCTTATGGAGTCTATCCGGCCCTGGAGTCGCAGGCAACTACAGGCGGTGGTTATGCATACGGATTTACAGGCCCCAACCCGCTGCTTAAACCGGAGAAAACCAAATCATATGAGTTTGGTTTTGAGACCAGGGTATTCAAGGGCAGGCTCGGCCTTGATGCCACATACTATAAAAAGGAATCCGTCGACCAGATCATAAGTAACTTACGTCTTAGCTACGGTACCGGTTATGTTCTGTCAGTGATGAACGGAGGAACAATGTGGAACAGCGGAGTAGAACTTCAGTTCACCAGTATCCCGATTGAAAAGCAGGATTTCAAGTGGGAGATCAGTGCCAACTTTAACAAGATGTGGAGCAAGCTTACTTATCTTCCGACAGGACTAAAGGAATACTATAACTCTGATACCTGGATATATGGCAATACCCGTAATGGTGCGATAGTTGGTCAGGCTACCACCACAATTTCCGGACTGCAATATTTAAGAAACAATAACGGAGATATAATAATCAATCCACAGAGCGGCGTTCCTGTCCGCAATACTGTATGGGATGCAATCGGTGATCGTAACCCTGATTTTACAATGGGTATTTTTAACAGGCTTATTTATAAGAATTTTGAGCTTTCATTTCTATTCGATACCCGCAAGGGAGGAGACGTGCTCAATGCTACAGAACACATGCTTGTTACGACCGGATTATCAAAAAGCACTCTGAACAGATATGACCCGATTGTTATTAAAGGTGTATTGCAGGATGGTTTTGAAAACAGTAACACTCCAACCTGGAATACTGTTCAGATGATTCCCGCACTTAATTCAGCTTATTATTATTCAAACCTTGCTGAAGAGGATTTTGTTGAGAAAGACATTAACTGGATACGCATGAAAGATATAACGCTCTCATACAGATTACCAGCTAGTTTCCTTTCATCAAACCTCAAGGTTATCAAGACTTTCTCAGTCTTTGTAACTGCTACCGATCTCTTCCTTCTGACCAATTACAGAGGACTTGATCCTGTTATACTCGGGAATAATGCTGCTGTGCAGGGAAGCGGATCTGCAGGAATGGACTATGGTAATTTCCCGCTACCGCTGGGTTTGAATTTTGGAGTTAAAGTCGGTTTTTAATATACTGGAATCATGAAAAAGATACTAATTTCAATATTTATTATTGGGGCAATACTGCTAACTACGGGATGTGAAAAATACCTCGACATCAACCGAAACCCCAATGGACCTCAGGAGGTAACAGCTTATCTCTACCTTGGTCCGATGCAGCAGGAATTTGTAGCAGGAATACAATGGGATTCACGCTTCGTTGGATTCTATAATCAGAATTTTGCCTATTACAGTGCAAATTACGCTTATGACCTCCAGGGAACGCCTGCCTGGGTGTCTGATAATGGAGGACAGATGTGGAGATCAGTTTACTGGAAACTGGGATGGAACCTCTCCGATATGATTCGTCTGAGTCAGGCCGAGAAACGCTGGGATCTGCTCGGCATTGGTTATGCAATGAGAGCATGGGGCTGGCTTCTGCTTGCCGACCATCATGGACCTATAATCCTCAAAGAAGCACTTCAGCCAGGTCTCTACTCGTTCAAATATGATAATGAAGATGTGGTATATGGTGAGGTGTTGAGCCTCTGTGATTCTGCAATAAAATATCTCAGACGCACTGATGGCATAGTTTCACAATCATTTACTGCAAGAGGTGATCAGATATTTAATGGCGACAGGATAAAATGGAAGAAGCTGGCATTTGGTATTAAAGCTCTTGCCCTTTCTCACCTATCTAATAAGTCAGCACTTTATGACCCGGATAAAGTAATTTCAGCTGTCGACAGTTCAATGGCAGCAAACACAGATAACGCCCTTTTAGGATTTGCAGGTTCTGTAAGTGGTGATGCAAATTTCTTCGGACCGATGCGTAATAACCTCCAATATGTTCTTCCGTCAAAATACATTGTCAACCTGATGGACGGAACCCTGCTTGGGACACCAGACCCGAGAATCAGAATAATGATTCCTCCGACACCAAACCTTGTAAATAATGTTGCCGGGGCCAAGTACTCGGGAGTGACTCCTGGGTTAGGGTATACACCAATTCCGACGGCAGACCGTCCTTATAGTTTTTATGGATTAGCTGCTGTGGGAACACCTTCTACAACAACTGAAGGAATGTTTGTGTTCAAGAATAAGGCGAAATTTCCCCTTATGACATACCCGGAACTTCAGTTCATTAAGGCGGAAGCCGCTTTCCTCAAAGCAGACAAGGTAACGGCTCTCGCCGCTTACAGTAAGGGCGTAGGCGCTGCAATAGATTTTGCCAACACCTTTGCCGGTGCAACAACCTGGGGTTCTGTAACTGCAGTAACTGGTGCAGAAAAGACAGCTTTTATTACCGGAATTGTTCCTGCTGATCCCAATACACTGACATTGTCGGGGATAATGTGCCAGAAATATGTACATCTTTTCGGCTGGGGTTTCCCTGAAAGCTGGACTGACATACGCCGCTACCAGTATACCAAAACCTATGGAACTGAATTAACCCAGGTTTTCAAAGGGTTTACGTTGCCTCCACTTGCAGCTGAAAACAACGGTAAGATAATCTATCGGATGAGACCACGTTATAATTCGGAATATGTTTGGAATGCGGCCGAACTTGATAAAATAGGAGCACTGGCCACTGATTACCATACAAAGGTACTCTGGATAGCATTGCCTGAATAACTAAAAGATGAATAACCTATTATTTAATAATGAATTAATGATGAAGACAAAAGCATACATCATAGCATCACTGGTTTCGGTAGCAATGTTTACGGCATGCGAAAAAAGTGATATCCCCGACCGCGTTAAACCAGCAGAAGGGGCGAGGATCTGTTTTCTTAATCTGTCAGCAGATGTAACGACAACAGGAACAGTAAAGACAAACGAATTGAATCTCTATTTTGACATGGTAAGAGTCACCGTCCAGAGATCCCTTGCCGTTAACCGGCTCAGAGGTATCCCATATCGAAGTACCTACCCGGGAGTTGCTACTGCAGCACCGACTGCAACAACAGCCCCCTCTGCATATCAGGGCGGAGAGTATTTTATTGCTGCACCCGGGGCAACACAAATTTCTGCAAAGGATACTACATTAAAAACAGGCCTGACTACCCTCTTTGTAACGGATTTTACTTTTGAGAAAGACAAGTATTATTCAATTTTCGCGATGGGACTTATGCCCGCAATGACCCCTGTAATCATTGAAGATAATATTACTGAGTTTATCACAAAAGGAAAAGTTAAGGTAAGGGTGGTTAATGCCCTCTATGGAGTAACAGGTGATAGCATTGACATCTGGCTGATTCATCAACCCGGGACCCTGGCAAAGGGTAGGGAACCGTATAAGCTGGTATCTTATCTTGATTCCAAGACTGCTACGGCGTTCACTGATACGATCAGTTCAGGTAGTTATAAGTGGGCCGTGACAATTGCAGGAACAGTACCCACTGCAATAACTGCTCCTACACCTGATCCGGTTACCGGATCACTTCTGGGAAAACCCTACACAATTACATTCCCTGCTGTAAAAACAGTTATTGCACCGGCAGCCAATGGTACAACCTTTACTGATAAATCAACCTATTCATTCCTTGTATTCGGACAATTTGGCAAAACATCCATTATTGCTCCGTTTGGAAGTCTTTTCAGGAACAGGGTAAACTAGCAAAGTGTATTACTAAAATCATGTAATGATGAAACCCAAAAAATGAGTACCCCTGACTGGGTGCTCATTTTTTTTACCGTCTTTACCTGATTCATATAATAGATTTAAGGATTTGACTATTTTTACACCTTCTTCTTAATTTCTGAAATGAAAAAAAACAGTGACAGACTTGTCTCTCTCGATATCTTCAGAGGAATGACGGTTGCTTTTATGATTATCGTAAATACTCCCGGAAGCTGGGAGTATGTTTACCCTCCTTTGCGTCATGCTTCCTGGCATGGCTGCACTCCAACAGATCTGGTCTTTCCCTTCTTTTTATTCATTGTAGGAGTCTCAATGTGGTATTCACTCAAGAAATACGGTCACGAAATAAACGGAGCTTCACTCTTACGGATTTTCCGTCGTATGGTAACAATCTTTGGCCTGGGTCTTCTGCTTGCTATCTTCCCTTATTTCGGAAGAGATTACCCGACTCTCAGGATAATGGGTGTTCTTCAGAGAATTGCAATTGCTTACGGAATAGGAGCAATCCTTTGTCTGACAATTAAACGCGATTATCTCTGGATAGTTATTGCTGTCATTCTTCTTCTTTACTGGGCTCTTCTTGCTTTCCTCGGAGGTGCTGATCCTTATAGTCTCGAAGGTAATATAGCAACAAAGATTGACAGTGCAATTCTAGGAACAAAACATCTTTACAAAGGTTTCGGTATTCCGTTCGATCCTGAAGGTTTATTCAGCACCATTCCTGCAATCTGCACAGTTATTGTTGGCTATTATGCCGGAGAAATAATAGGGCAGGGGGCTGCTACTGGTAAAACAGTACTGAAACTTGCTCTTTTCGGCCTTGCTGCGACAGGCCTTGGACTGTTATGGGGAATGTTGCTTCCGATAAATAAACCGTTGTGGACAAGCTCATATGTGCTTTATACTGCCGGCATTGCCATGATAGTCTTAGCTATTATCTATCTGATCTCTGATACCTGGAAATTTCAGAAATGGGGAACATTCTTTTTAGTATTTGGTATGAATACAATATTCTCATATTTTCTTGCAGGTATATGGACAAGAATTATGTTATTTATTAAAATACCATCGGGTGCAGATAAAATTTCTCTGTATACATGGTTCTATGAAAAAGTTTGCGTGCCGGTTGCAGGAAATATGAACGGTAGTCTGATGTTTGCATTGATTCAGGTATT
>JBBQZN010000072.1:0-16384 GCA_038207725.1 Bacteroidales bacterium
ACAAGTTTTCCTCCATCCCTGGCAGTAATTATGACTGGCGTCTCTGTTTTTTTAAGCATATGAATACACCAACTGCTGATCCATTCCCATGACAGGAACAGATTATTATGAGAAGAGTTCAGGAGAAGGGCTTTCCACTCCTTTTCCAGACTCTCAATTGTTTCGATATCTGTCTTGATATCTGCCATTATTCATTTTTTCAATTCAACAATCAGGCGAAACCTGCGCATCAGTTACCCGGTTTTAGCAGAAGTGTATAAACAGCCGCTTTTTTAACAGCATCGTCTGAAAACGAGTCTTTATAAAAACGCCCCTCAAGGTATGATTTAGTCTGGGAAAGATAAAACTCGCTGGCAGGTACTCCTGATGCGCCGGTCGGAATAACGGTAAGCGATTCGTCCCAGTTGGCGGTGTTGAAGATATGACGTTCAGAGGCGCCATGGTTGACAACAATTCCTGCGCCGTATGAATATGGACTTACTGTGTGGTTGCTGCCGCCAATCGGATAGTAGTCGGAATTGAATCCGAAAACAAGGTCAAGCATTTTAACAGAACCCATCGGATGTTCAATCCTTATTCTGTGAATGTTGCCCCAGAGCCATTTTCCCTGATCGGCACCAAATTTCTCAGTGAGCGATGTTACACAATCCTTAAAACTCTTAAAAATTATATCGTCGAGTGTCTCTTTTTTCTCTGTAGTTATATCATCTACCCATACATTCGCCCCTGTTTTAAGTAAACTGTAGATATAGTATTCTTTTATCGTACCTGTGAGCTGACTAAAAAGATCTCCTGTTTCGTCGGCAAGCAGATTTTTTATGAAACTTACCCTGAAGAATTCAAAAACGGATGGTGCCAGAAGATCAGCCCGCATATTATAATCCCATTTATCGAGAGACTCCAATGCTGACTTTTCGGATTCTGTCATCTGATCTTTCTTATCATTTAGTTTCAAAATAAAAGGCGTTAGCAGTGCCGCATAATCAGAGTGCTGATCATTTATCATTCTCTTGAAATCCTCCATAGAGAACACCTCCTTCTCACCGAGCATCTGTCTGATACGGTTTATTCTGTAAGGCATTGCAAATCCGGCACTTACATAATAAGGATATTCCTCACTTACTGTTTTATTATTTGCCGAAGATACATATCCGATTTCAGGATTATAGCTTGAAGGAAGTTGCTCAAATGGAACATATCCTTTCCAGTCGTACTCATCAGTCTCACCATCCCTGATTATTGTGCCGCTTCCTTTTCTTATTGCAATTCCACCTCCGGTATTAAGACCTATATTACCTTCAGTGTCGGCATAAACGAAATTCTGGCTAACTGATCTGAATGAGGTAATTGTCGCTCTGAAATCATTCCATCCTGATGCCCGGTTCAGAAGAGCAACTGCTTTAATCTCATCGCTATTGTCATAACCGGCCCACCTCATCGACAATGATGCATCAGTAACTTTACGAAATCCGGAAACAATTGGTCCCCGCTGGGTAAATCTTAGCTGAAGTGTATCAGAAGTACCCCCTTTGATTTTTATAATTTCTTCCCTTAGAACCATGTTCTTCCATTCACCATTGAAGTAGTACTGATTTGGGTTATCAGGATTGGTTTTCTCGGCAAAAAGGTCAATATCATCGACCATCAGATTAGTCATTCCCCATGCTATCTTTTCGTTATGTCCGGCAATCACGAAAGGCTGACCGGGAACAACAACGCCTGTAACGTTGAGTTTTCCGGGAATCACCTGGTGCATCTGAAACCAGATCCCCGGTGAACCAAAGCTAAGATGCATATCATTCGACAGTATTGGTAAGCCGGTTTCGGTTCTTTTTCCTGTAACGGCCCAGTTATTGCTTCCTGAAAAAGAGACAACACCAATTGCCTTCAATTTTTCCATTGACGAAATAAAAGTCTGTGCTTCTGTGAGTAGTGTATCATTAAGTTGAAAGTCAGGAAAGGCTAGTGAGCTGACAGCTTTCCAGTCGGGGATCAGCTGCCCTGCTTTTTCTGCACCAAACTTCTGTCTGAGCCTGTAATTGAGAATATCCTGAGAAAGATTGTCGGAGGCCAGATCCCATCCCATATAACCTATAATGTTACCAACATCCTCAAGCGCCCATGGATCAGGTTTGTATCCCAGTATCCTGAATTCAGGAGCGAGCTTTTTACCTGCTGTGCTGATGAAAGAGTTAACACCATCGGCGTAAGCCTGTATATAGGAAATTACTACAGGATCCTCATTACTGAGAACCATTTTTGATTTGGTTGTCATATCCAGACTTCTCAGAAACAAGTCAGTCTGAACATAAGCTTCCCCGAATATTTCGGATAGTCTTCCCCTTGTAGCCCTCCGTATCAGGTCCATCTGCCAGAGACGCTCCTGAGCCATAACATATCCGACTGCAAAATAGAGGTCGTGTTCATTCTCAGCATAGATATGGGGCATTCCTCTTTCGTCGCGGTATACTGTTACTCCTTTTTCAAGACCCGATACCGAAAGAGTTCCTTCATATTCCGGAATTCCACCCCGCTTTATTCCTGTTAAAAATATGAAACCGATTATCACTGCTGAAACTATCAGAACAGCAATAGCTGACAAAATGGTCTTGAAGGTTTTCATAGGCTGAATTATTATTTGTTCCAACTAACTTTCTTATTAAAATCTAATATCTGACACCCCGGAGTCCTGATGTGCAATTTCTGCAAATCTCTATCATGCGTCTTTCTGTAAGGACACTCTTTCTGAAAATTTTGTACCGTGGTCCATTCCAGATATCCCGGAAAGTCTCATTTTTCAGGTCGCCCATTACAAATTCCCCGTTTTTATCAAAGCAACATGGCAGTACCTTTCCATCCCATGTTACAACCGGATTAAGCCAGAGACGTGCACATCGGTCAGGGAGCTTATTTTTATTTACCCATACGCCCTTTTCGATCTTATATCTTCTGAATCTGCCATTTTCAGGAAGCCAATCCCCAGCTTCATCTTTATCAGTAAGCTGCATAGATTTCAACCGTACCGGAATTTTAAGATCCGCACCGATTTTCCTTATCAGGGCAAGTTGATGTTCGTTATGCCTGTTCACAAGGAACTGAATTTCTATCTGAAGGGAAGACCCTGTTCTTCTTCCCGCCTTTGCCACATTTTTTATCCCTTCAATAACTGTATTAAAATCCCCGTTCTTCCGGTACCTCGAATAAACTTTTTGATCAGCCCCATCAAGTGAAATAATGAGCTTTGACAATAAGGATCTTACAATCTTATCAGCATTTTCAGCTGAAAGGAAGTGTCCATTTGTTGAAACAACAGAGTGAATGCCGGAACAGTTTTCAAGGAAGAGGAAAAAATCAGGATGAAGCATCGGTTCTCCCTGAAAATAGAGATTTATATTGGTAAGATAGGGAGATAGTTCTCCGATAATCTTTTTAAAAAGAGCAAGATCCATATACCCTTTTTCCCTGATCATCTTTCCCGATCCTGTTGTACATTCAGGACATTTAAGATTACAGATATTTGTAAGTTCAACTGAAACAGATAAAGGCATGCCCTTAATATCCGGAGTACCGGTAAGCGAACTCTTCAGATATGAATATCCGGAAAGAAAAATATTAGCAGGATTTATCAGCCTCTGAATCATCTGTCAGGTAAAATTCCGAAGTAAGATAAGAAAATATTTATCACCTGTTGTAGGGTAAAATATCATTTAAATGGTCATAGAGTTGAAAAGAACATAACCCGGGATTAAGAGTTCCATAAAAATTACACAATTAATAATTAACTTAAATAAGAAATGCCATGAAAACATTTAAGCACATTTCGTTAGTCACAGTAGTTCTGCTGCTTGCCTTAGCAGCCGGATCTGTATCTGCCTCACCGCTGCCGGGCAAAAAGAAAAATGACCAGCAGAGTTTCATTACCATAAAGGGAAAGGTTGTTGATGCTGAAACAGGTGTAGCTCTGGTTTTTGCAACAGTAGCTGTAAAAGAGTCGAATGTTGCAATTATAACAAATATCGACGGTGAATTCACCCTTAAAATCGGTGATCCAAATGTTTCAAAGAGCCTCGAAGTATCTTTTCTTGGTTACAAAAACAAGAATATACTTCTGACAGACCTGAAAGAGAACGGTTATAAGAATGTAATCTCAATGGAGTCAGCTCCTATTCCAATAAAAGAGATAATTGTAAAACCCCTCGACCCGGTAGAGATTGTTAAAAAAGCTATAGGGAATATCGGGAAAAACTATGAAAAGGAACCTAACCTCATGACCGCATTCTATAGGGAAACTATCAGGAAAAACCGTACTTATGTTTCTATAGGAGAAGCTGTAGTTGAAATTTTCAAAGCCCCTTATGACAATGATGTACGTTTCGACGGCGCAAGAATTTACAAGGGAAGGAAAAGCTCTGATGTTGAAAAAATGGACACTGTTTTATTCAAATTACAGGGAGGCCCGGTAAGCGTGCTGCAACTCGATATTGCAAAAAACAGTGAATCAGTACTTACGCTTGATGCTATGCAGTACTACAACTATACATTATCGAGTGTAATTGAAATTGATAACAAGCCACATTATGTTGTTGATTTTAAACAGAAGCCACAAGTTGAAATGCCGCTTTTCATGGGCAGCCTTTATATCGATATGGAATCATTTGCAATATCAGAGGTTGAGTTCGGATTTAATCTTGAAGACAAGGATGCAGCATCATCAATTTTTATCAGGAAGAAGCCTCTTGGCATGGAAGTTACCCCTGAAATTGCTACCTATAGAACAAAATACCGTGAGCAGGATGGTAAATGGTACTTTGCATATTCAAGGGCAGAAGTAAGATTTAAAGTTGACTGGAAGAAAAAACTATTCAATACCTACTATACAACAATGTCAGAAATTGCCGTAACAGACCGTACTGATCAGGAAGTTATTAAATTTACCGGAAAAGAAAAGATTAAGTACACTGACGTATTTTCTGAAAAGGTGAGTGCATTTACCGATCCGCAATTCTGGGGTGAGTATAATGTCATCGAACCCGATCAGAGCATCGAATCAGCGATACGTAAACTGAGCAGAAAGCTTAAATTCAGTGACAGGGAAGACCTGCAGAAATAAATTGTAAAATGACCGGGGAGAATGATATTATAAGGAGGATCCGTGAAGGAGACAAAGGACAGTTTGAGTTCCTTTTCAGATCCTCCTATTCTGCTCTGGTAAAATATGCAAAGAGGCTGATAAAAGATAATGATAATGCTGAAGAGATAGTTCAGGATCTATTCTTCAGACTCTGGCAGAATAAGGAAAAAATAAAAATTGAGAGCTCTTTAAATGGCTATCTCTTCAGATCTGTTCACAATAAGTGTCTGCACTTTGTTCAACACCAGAAGGTTGTGACAAAATACTCTGAAGAGGTCTTACGTAAAACAGATGATTATCCCGAGAATCCCTCGGAAATCCTTCAGCATAAAGAACTGCAGGAGAGAATTGCCGGAATACTTGAAAAACTGCCGGAAAGATGTGGTAAGATATTCTCCATGAACAGGTTTGATGGTTTTAAATATGCTGAGATAGCTGAAAAGCTGGAGATTTCAGTAAAAACAGTCGAAGCCGATATGAGTAAAGCACTTAAAGAATTCCGCAAAGAATTAAAAGAATAATGAAAGAGATGAACAGTAAAGAGAAAATATTTGACAGTGAGTGGGAGGAACTGGCAGTTTCTTTCAAAGACGGCGAAGTCAATGTTGACAAGGCATGGGGCAAACTTCAGGGAAGAATCTCTGAAACAGAATTACATGCAGCAGCCAATAAACCCCCGATCAGAAGATTGCAGATTACCCTGATCAGAGTAGCCGCAGTTGCACTTATTTTATTCGGCCTTGGGTTCAGTGCATTATATTTGAAAAACAATGGCGTTTTCAGTAAGAGTATTATCGCAGTTACTGATAGCAATGAGAAAAACCTTCTGGTAGAACTTCCCGACGGAAGTAAAATATATCTTAACCGCAATACTGAACTTAGTTACAGATCAGATTTCGGAAAATCAGGACGAAATGTTAAGCTCAAGGGGGAAGCATACTTTGAGATATCGCCTGATGCATCCTTACCTTTTATAATAGATGCCGGGAAGGCTTATGTAAGGGTTGTTGGCACATCCTTCAATGTTATAACAAACAATTCCGACTCAGCTGTTGAAGTCTATGTAACAACAGGAAAAGTAAATCTTTCAGACAAATCAGAATCTAAATCTTTGGATCTTGACCCAGGCTACGTTGGAAATATGGATCTGCTGATATCAGGAAAAATAATAAATGAGAACCCTAATTATCTGGCATGGAATACAGGCAAACTGGTTTATACAGGCCAGAAACTTGATGTTGTTTTTAAAGACCTGAAGAGGGTTTATAATATGGATATAGTTGCTGATGACCCATCCATTCTTGAAAACCCATGGAGTTCGCCTATCGCGACAGGTACTCAGGAAACAATTATTCTTATTATTTGTCGTAGCTTTAACCTGAGCTTTACTAAAGATGGTGGTGTTTACCATCTTGTTAAAAGATAGCTCACTATCGGAAAATGTCGTCATTCAATGGCTATATTTGTTTTCGAGTTCAGGCCATTGCATTGTTCATTTTACTACTCCTGCCGGAAGCCGCAATTTCTCAGAGTGGCATACTTGATTCAACATTTACATTCAGGGCCGGAACAGTTAAAACAGACAATGCTCTGGAAATTATCACCCTACGTACAGGGTACAATTTTACATATGACAGCCGCCTGCTCGACAGTGAAAAGAAAACAGAATTATCATTCATAAATACCCGGCTCGGGATTATTCTTGACAGCCTTCACCTCAATGACTCCCTCGAATTTTCTATAATCGATAAGTATATCATCATCTCCAGAATTGCAGCAAAAGCTATTCATGAGCAGGACTCAGCAACTTTTGAAAATATAAATTACATTACAGGCCTTATTATTGATGGTGAAACTTCAGAACCACTTCCTTATGCGACGATTGCTCTGGTAAACAGGGGAAAAGGAACAGTATCGAACAATAATGGTGAGTTCGGAATAAAAATCACCTCCGAGCTTATAAATGACACACTCTCAGTTTCATACCTTGGGTATTATGGAAGAAATGTAGCTGTAAAACAGGCGATTGGTAATAATTTCACAATCGCTATGCAGAGGGAATTCATCTCAATTCCAGAAATTATTATTAAAAATCAGATTCCAAAAGAACTTATAGTAAAAGCAAGGTCGGCGATACCAGAGAACTATGGCAATACCCCCGTAATGATGACAGGTTTTTACAGAGAAGGTGTTATGAAAAAAACTGAGTTGCAGACCTACTCAGAGGCAGTTCTTGAAGTGTATAAAAGTGCCTACTCAGGTTCATTTTTCAATGATCAGATTAAGGTTTTTAAGAGCCGTAAAATTGAGAATACCGATAGAAGTGATACTCTCGCTGTAAGGCTTAAAGCAGGATTAAGCACATGTCTCGAACTTGATGGAGCGAAGAATATATTTGATTTTATCAGTAATGCGACAATTGATGAATACATCTACAGAATAACCGACATCGTCACGTATGATAATGAATCAGCCTATGCAATTGAATTTGAACAGAGAGCAGAGGTTGATCGTCCTCTGTTTAAGGGAATCGTATATATAAATACGGTCGATTTTGGCATACTTCATGCCGAATTTGAACTAAATCAGGCCCTCATACATAAGATGAAAGATTCATTTGTCTCAAACTCATCACGCGGATTCACAACATGGCCGGTTTCGGTAAAATATTCGGTAAGCTACCGGAAAGAGGATCAGAGATATTATTTAAGTCACGTCAGAGGCGACCTTGTTTTCTCATCAAAGCAGAAGAAAAAACTATTCAATTCCCAGTTTAATGTATTCTTTGAACTCGCAATAACAGCAACCGATCTTGTAAATGTCAAAAGATTCGAAAGGGAGGAACTGGCACCAATACATTCTGTTTTTTCAAGAACCATATCTGATTATGACCCACTTTTCTGGGGAAATCAGAACTTTCTCAGACCCGAAGACAACCTGCTTCAGGAACTCAGAAATATGAATGTAAGGCTGCAGGAATTCTCCAAATAAGTGAGGAGTTCGAAGTTCGAAGTAAAGGCACTCCGAACTTAGAAATCTGCACTTCTTCCTTCTAATACTTATTTATCAGCTGATACAATTCAGTCAGGTCAGGGGTAAGAATGATCTCTGTTCTCCTGTTTTTCTGACGTGCTTCCGGAGTATTGCGTTCATCAATCGGCAGATACTGGCTCCTTCCGGAGGCAGTTAAACGCTTAGGATCGATCTTTGAACCCTCGAGCAAAACACGGACAACTGTTGTAGCGCGTTTTACACTAAGATCCCAGTTATCCCTAAGCTGGCCGCTTCCCGGATTATAAGGAACATTATCGGTATAGCCCTCAATCATAACCTGGATATCAGAGTTTTTCTCAAGAACTCCTGCCAGTTTTTTTAACGCATTTTTACCATTTGCATCAATATCATAGCTTCCTGATTTAAAAAGAAGTTTCTCATCAAGAGAGACATATACCTTACCATTTTTATTTGTAACTGTGAGTCCGTTGTTTTCAAAGCCAAGAAGTGCTTCCGACACTTTATTCTTCAGACTCTGTACAATTTTTTTCTGTGCATCGAGGATCTTCTCAAGTTCAGCCAGACGGGCATTTCTCTTGTCAAGTTCAAATGTAAGCTCATCAAGTGACGCTTTTTTGGTGTCGAGTGTCTGCTCGAGCTGCCTGAGAAGGTCTTCTTTGTTCTGAAGGTTCTGCTGTGCTGTCTGTAGTTCGGAAAGGAGTTTCTGAGTCTCTTTCACATTACCTTTAACAAGGTCTTCCTGGGCATTCTGCAACTCATTGTATTTGGATGAGATTCTGTTAAGCTCCTCAACTGCCTTATTTCGTGCACTCTCCGCAGTTGCGAATTCCTGTTTTATTCCGCTAACATCTTTTTCAAGATTTGCCAGTTTCGCTTCAAGTTCACGGTTCTGCATCTCCAGTCCTATATTGTCTGATTTGAAAGAATCACGTTCATTCATGAATCCCTTGCTTGTGTCCTGAAGAGCGCTGAACTTCTTACCGGAAACACAGGATACTGAGAATGTTGCGACCAACAATACTATTCCTAATGACCAAGCTGATTTTTTCATATTGCAGTTTTTTGTTATAAACTGAACTCCTGTCTGAAAATTGTACATGCCAGTCAGGTTTTCGGAACAAAAATAAGAAAATCCTGCTGATGCTTCTCCAAACATCAGGGAATAATAATTGTTATATTTGCACGTCATTTGTTTTAACGGAAAAATAATGGACAGCAAAGAGAATTTACTCTTTAAAATAACAACTCCCGAAGATCTCAGAAAACTTGATCCTGCTGATCTCGTGCAGGTTAGTGATGAGCTCCGGCAATTCATTATAGATGTTGTATGTAATAACCCGGGGCATTTCGGGGCCAGTTTGGGTGTTGTGGAGCTTACTGTGGCACTTCATTATGTTTATAATACGCCTTATGATAAAATTATCTGGGATGTAGGACACCAGGCATATGGGCATAAGATTCTAACAGGCAGGCGTAATGTCTTTGCAACAAACAGGAGATTTAAAGGAATAAGCGGTTTCCCGAAAATGGCAGAGAGTGAATATGATGCTTTCGGCACGGGGCATTCCTCCACATCGATATCAGCTGCTCTGGGAATGGCTGTCGCTGCCCGTAAAAAAGGAGAAAACCGACAGGTTGTTGCAGTGATCGGCGACGGTGCCATGACGGCAGGTCAGGCTTTTGAAGGTCTTAATAATGCTGGTATTGCAAAGTCAGATATTCTGGTGATCCTCAATGATAATAATATTGCTATTGATGCCAATGTTGGAGCTCTTAAAGAATATCTCCTCGACATAACAACCAGCAAAACATATAACAAATTCAAGGACAAAGTATGGAAAGGTCTTGGAATTTTTGGAAAATACGGACCTAATGCCAGAACCCTTGCAGCCCAGCTTGAAGCCGGATTTAAATCCACAATACTTGACAGGAGTAACCTTTTTGAAGGACTCAACTTCAGGTATTTTGGCCCTATTGACGGCCATGATGTGATGCATCTTACCAAGGTTCTGGAAGATCTTAAAAGGATCCCCGGTCCAAAAATACTTCATTGCATAACGGTTAAAGGAAAAGGATTCAAGCAGGCAGAAGAGGATCAGACAAAATTCCATGCTCCCGGGAAATTCGACAAGATGACCGGAGAGATGATTGAGCCTCAAAAGAGTGATGCACCTCCAACTTTTCAGGAAGTCTTCGGGAAAACACTTCTTGAGCTTGCCCGTTTGAATGACAGAATTACAGGCATAACTCCTGCCATGCCTTCAGGCAGTTCAATGAATATTATGATGAAGGAGATGCCTGACAGAATTTATGATGTCGGAATTGCAGAACAGCATGCTGTTACTTTTTCTGCAGGTCTTGCAACCCAGGGGATGATACCCTTCTGCCATATCTATTCATCATTTCTGCAAAGAGCATATGATCAGATTATTCACGATGTAGCTCTTCAGAAAATCAAGGTTATTTTCTGTGTCGACCGCGGCGGTTTAGTTGGTGCAGACGGTGCAACACACCACGGGTTTTTTGATATTGCATTCATGAGAAGCATTCCTAATATGGTAGTTGCAGCTCCTATGGATGAAATTGAACTCAGAAATATGATGTATTCTGCCCAGCTCGATAAAAACCAACTTCCCTATTCAATAAGATATCCTAGAGGCAGAGGAAAGCAAACCAACTGGCAAATTCCTTTTCAGGAAATTGAGACTGGCAGGGGCAGACAGATCAGCGAAGGCGAAGACATTGCTATTCTTACCATTGGTTATCCCGGAGTAACAGTAGCAGAAGTTGTAAAAAAACTCGAAAACGAAAATACAGGAATAGCCCATTATGATATGAGGTTTGCGTCCCCAATCGATAAGGATATACTTCATACTGTTTTTGGAAAGTACAAAAACATTATTACCGTTGAGGATGGGATACTGACCGGGGGGTTTGGCGCTGCAGTTCTTGAATTCATGTCTGATTACGGTTACAATTCTGAAGTACATCGGCTTGGAATCCCGCATTATTTTGTTGAGCATGGCACTCAGGATGAGCTTTACAGGGAATGCGGATACGATGCTGAGGGGATTGAAATTGCGATCAGGGAAGCTCTTCTGAGGAGTGAAGACAAAAGACAAAAGTAAAAAGTAAAAAGTAAAAAGTTTTATATATTTTTGCAATCCTGTTCTATCAATGAACGACTGTATGACTTGCACGACCTGCACGACCTGCACGACCTGCATGACCACAAGACAATTAATGCCCGGATGGCGGAATTGGTAGACGCGCTGGTCTCAAACACCAGTGGCAGCAATGCTGTGCCGGTTCGATCCCGGCTCCGGGTACAATTCAAACAACAAAAGCCTTGATAATTTCATCAGGGCTTTTTTGTTTTTCAGGTCATTTGCCTTCAGGGTCAGGTCGCGACCTGACCCTGCAAACGTCATATTGTTATCGTGTAGAGACGGGTCGCGACCCGTCCCTGCGGTTATCGAATTGGCGTTTTCCTGTGACGGGTTGCGACCCGTCCCTACGGAAGGTTTAATTAATTATTCAGATTATCGTTCTCCCAGGTCATGGGATTTGTATTGATATATTCACAGATGTTTTGAAATGATTTATCATCACGAATTATATTATCATGAAATGACCGTTGCCATGAAAATTCTTTAAATCCCTCAAGATGAATTTGTTTGGATACGGTAGTCTTATATGCCCCCATTAATTCAGAAAGTGATTTGATTTTGATATTTTGCTGAGACAGGTCGTGACCTGTCCGTAATATTTTTGCCCGATTTATTTCAATAATGCCATGAATATGGTTTGGCATAACAACAAATTCATGTAAAATAACATACGGATATTGTTCTGCCAGCCAGAACCATTGTTTTTCAGCAATTTTCCCATATTCATTTAATACCATTTGATGTTTTGGTTTGTATTTTTTTGATTGGCACAGACCATTATTCTGGAGGGTCAGGTCGCGACCTGACCCTGCAAACGTCATGTTGTTATTGTGTAGGGACGGGTCGCGACCCGTCCCTGCGGTTATCGAATTGGTGATTTTCATGGGCTGGGCGCGACCCTTCCCGGCAGGTACATCGTCCTTCGTGCACGAAATCAAGAGAATAACAGTTATAAAAAACAGAAGCAGAGCCATAATATTAAACCCTGAAGCTCTGCTTTTAATGGATTTTTCAAATCCCATAAACGGATATTTAATTACAGAATATTATTTTTTTGCCTTTATCTCAGGAATAAGTTCCTCTCCGGAAAGTTTGAAATTTCCAGCCTCCACAGGAGCAATAACAAAAATTGATGTTCCGGCCTCCAGACCTTTTTCAATAATTACATTCTTTTCATTTGACTGCCCGAGAAGTACTATTTGCTTTTTCCTGTTCTTCTGGTATACAAAAGGAATACTATCTGTTCCGGCCTGAACACATTCAGACGGAATAAATATTGCATCAGGATAGGAAGAAATGACAATTTTATTCCCTGTTGTCATTGAGGGTCTGAGTGCAGGATCAGATCCATCCAGTTTAATCTGAACCTCAAACATCTTGGAATCTGAGTTAGGTAATGTTTCTCCAATGTTGGCAATTGATGTAACTGTGCCTGTATAGGAGTTCTTCGGGAAAGCATCCACTGCTATACTGACTTTCTGTCCTGTTTTTACTTTACTTACATCGATCTCATTCACGTAAATCTTAGATATCATTGATGAGAGATCCGGAAGAGTTGCTATTACAAGGTCAAAAGGATTTAGAGAAGAACCTGCTTTTCGCTTGTTCCCGTTTCGTTCTTTTTTATAAATGACCATCCCGTCGGCAGGTGCTGTGATAGTGAATTTCGCCAGATATTCCTCCAGGTCCTTTTCAAGAGTTTCTCCTCTTCTGAGACGAAACTTTTCACGATTTATTTCTGCAAGATTCTGGGCAATACGCAGTTGGTATGTTTTTATTTTCTGGTCAAGTGCCCTGGTGGCTTTATCTAGTGCTATTTCCGCCTGACGGATTGTGGCAGGGGGTTCAAATTTTGACTGTGCCAATGTAATTTCAGCCTCCTCAACAGCAAATCTCTGATTCTTGATCTCATCACGAAGATTAGTCAGCACTACTGCTGTATCCAAAATCTTCATTTCAACAGAAGACTGAAGGTTTTTAAGATTTTCCTGAGCATCCTTAAGTGTATTGGCATAAGTTGTTCTGTCAAGCCGGGCAATATAGTCACCTTCTTTTACTATGGTTCCCTCTGGCACAATATCCTGAATTTTAAGATCTGCCATTCTCATATCGCCGCCCCTGCCATGATGATCGCCCTGGTTCTGATTATTCTGACCTATCTGCGGGCCATAAATATCAAGTGATTTCTCGGCAAGCAACTCGCCGGAGTTTGTAACAGTTATCTCAAATAAACCCTGTTTTACCTCAGTAAGCACATTTACCTCTCCTTTTTTAGAAGTCATTTTATTAAATGCAAACAAGGCTCCGAAAGCCACAATCACACCCGCAATAATTAAGAATCTTTTCATTTTATCTTTATAAATATTTCCCCGTCAGTATGATAATACCCAATGCTCTGAAAAAAAATATTCAGAATATCAATTATAGGACAATACAAATTGCCGAATTATTCCCTTCAAATGTTAAAAAAACCAAATAAGGAACATAAGTTACAATTTTTTCGGCAAATAGATTATCGGATATGATCTTTTGCTTTACAGATCTTTAGCCATCCAGATATCACAACCAAAATGCCCGGAATTCCCAAGAGCTTTTTTGATTCTCTTAAACCCTGTCTTCTCATAAAGGCTTATCGCTTTTCCAAGCTCCGGAAGTGATTCAAGATATAATTGTTTATACCCCAGTTCTTTAGCCTTCGCAAAAGTCATTTCCATGAGCTTCCATCCGGTTCCTTTTCCCCGCTGGGAAGCTGAAAGATAGAGCTTAACAAGTTCTGCACAACCTACAGGTAATCCGGGTGTGGGATACAGGCCGCATCCACCTATAATTGCGCCTCCCTCTTCAGCAATTAAGTAATAAGAACCTTTTTTCCTGAAAAGATTAAAAAGATCATCAGTTGTCGGATCGAAATAGACAGTTCCGGGCTTATCTATTTTAAATTCTCTGAAAACAGTCCGGATAAGCTCTGCTATTTCCCTGTTATCTCTTTCTTCGATCGGTCTGAATGTGATACTCATTTTAAAAGTAATTGACTTGGATAATACTAATATTTAAAAATGACTTCCCTATAACCTTCTATTGATCAGCAGGTGAATGGAGCAATTCAAGACCTACAGAAGTTCTTGGTTTAAATCCGGGCCATGATTTCAGGTTCTGGCTTTCGGTAACTGAAAGGTATTTGCCATAATCAAGCTTCTTCAGATTAATTCCAAGGAAGGCTGTTACAAAATGCTGATTGATATTATTAAGCCTTTTCTGATCCCAGACCGGTTCGGCATAATGATAATAGAAATCAAGTGGCAATCCTGGTTTCAGCGATTCTTCAGGAGCTGCGTTTGGTGCGACATTATGCCGGGCATTAATATATGTGAGAAGATACCTGTCGGAGTTTACAGTTGCGTTAAATATTGCCTTAATTCCTTTTTCGTAACCCGACACATCATCCTGACTTCCGCCCACAAAGAAAAAGGGCACTTTAATTCCCTTAAGACCTTGAGTGTCCCATAATCCACGTTCCATTCCCCAAGGTGCAAAAGCGACAACTGCTTTAATGCGCTTATCGTATAATGACTTATATTCAGGATTATTAGTGGTAAGTACCTCAATGGACTTACTTCCTCCTGTTAGTGCTCCGAACATAGTAACAAGCTGAGAACTGTAGCCTGCGCCAGCTGCATTAAGGACACCATATCCCCCCATCGAATATCCTATTAATCCGGTATTTTCCGGATCAGCCAAACCCGAGAGAAAACTTCTGTTTCCCTGTTTGCACAAATCAGCAAGCTGATTCAGTACAAAGAGTATATCTCTTGAACGGTAGAGAAGCGTGCTCTGGAATCCGCCGGCATCATTATATGTTGATTCCATATGGTCGATTGCAACAACAACGTATCCCTTTGAGGCCAGGTTTTCTGTAAGATATGTCATCAGGAGTCTCGATCCGACGTAACCATGCGAAACAATGATCAAAGGATATGCTCCTTTGCTTATCTCGGGTGCAGCATCACGAACAGCCCTTCCTGTGAAACTGTACTTGATCAATTGTTTTTTGGGATCATTGGCAACACCCCTCTCCTCATCATATCTGATAAAGTCGTTAATGCCTTCGGTCACAGTTGCGGGATACCATATCTCAAGTTTCAGAGTCCTGTTATACAATATGTCACCAGCTTTTGACTTCAGTATGTCGATCTGATCTTTATTAATAACTTCAATGGTTCTTACGCCTACCTTGAATTCGCCTCTTTGAGCAAGTTCAGGGGCATCGGGAAGTGCGTCACCGTTAATGAATTTACTTTCTGTTACCTGCGCCAATGTAACACTGGAAAATGTAAGATTAAACAGTACAAAACCAGTAATTATTGCCAGATTTTTCATAGATTAAAAGTATATGTGTATTTCAGTAAAAGTGATCTGTTTGAGTAAACCGGAAGAGAAGGAATTTCTCTGTCGGGATTTAAGTTACGTCCTTCGTTAAAAACAAGATAAAAGTCATTACCCTCTTTGGGGTTATAGCGTATTCGCAGATTGGTCAGAACACCTTTAACTGCGGTATTATACTGTATGTACGTACTAATTGAAAGACGGGTGTCGAGCATAAATAATGCTTTGATTCCAAGAATATGATTATTGAGGTTCTGATCTCTTTCTGAGAAAACGAGCTTTGCAAAGTTATATATTGTCCCCAGTTCAAGATGCCTCGAAATATTCCAGGTTGGTTGCAGGTTTACCGTAAATCGTTTCCCATCAAAATAATTGCCTGCCATTGTTGTAAGCATTATAAAAAATGGTTTGGTGTCCGGAGTGGAAACCCGACCTTCGAAATTAAGGAAGTTATAATTCCCCGGGAGAACAAATACCTCATCATCAATCAATACAAGTGTATCCCTGAGATTTTCGCTATTAGCTGAGAAGTTTGCAGATGCCTCCCACTTGTTCTTTGTCAGTAATGTCCATCCAAGTGTACAATTCAGCGACATAAGGGATTTGTCGTCGATATATCCCATATATAAAAATCTGAACTCAGGTGAATGGCTGTAGAGCTTCGACTTTTCTTCAGGCAACCAGC
>JBBQZN010000073.1:0-16254 GCA_038207725.1 Bacteroidales bacterium
CTCAGAGGACCAACACAATACATCGGAATACCTGAGTATACAATCAAAGTACATGGTCCAAAAAGTCTGGTTTTGCAGGATCATGGCAATCCTGTAGCTTTCAGAAACATATGGATAAGGGAATTGTAATCTCCAATTATATTTCTATATTTAGGAGATTATTTCACGCTCTTAATTAATTACTGATTTTATAATACAATTTTAAATTTTAATCTACCTGACAATGAAAGAAGATTCAAAAAACATTACGCGCCGGACTTTCCTCGGAACTACCGGAGCTGTTGCCGCAGGTCTGACAATAATTCCAAGCTCTGTAGTTAGCGGATTAGGCCACAAAGCACCAAGCGACAAGCTTAACATTGCAGTCGTTGGTATCGGTGGTATGGGTAATTCAAACCTGAAAGCTGTTAAACCAACTGAGAATATTGTTGCTCTCTGCGACGTTGACTGGGCTTATTCAAAACCTGTTTTTGCTGCAAATCCTGATGCTAAAGCTTATTGGGATTGGCGAAAGATGTATGATGAAATGGGAAAATCAATTGATGCAGTTATAGTTGCAACAGCTGACCATACTCATGCAATCGTTGCTGCAACAGCTATGACAATGGGAAAACATGTTTATGTTCAGAAACCACTTACTCACTCAGTTTATGAGTCAAGGTTACTAACCAAACTCGCTGCAAAACATAAAGTTGCAACACAGATGGGTAACCAGGGTTCATCAGGTGAAGGTGTTAACCTGACGGTTGAATGGATACAGAATGGTGAGATCGGTGAAGTAAGAAAAGTTGAAGCTTTCACTGACCGTCCGATATGGCCACAGGGACTCAATGTTCCTAAAGGAGAGTGGGTTCCTGATACTCTTAACTGGGATCTTTTCATAGGACCAGCTCCGATGCGTCCATTCAACGCTGCATATACTCCATGGAACTGGAGAGGCTGGTGGGACTTTGGTACAGGCGCCCTTGGTGATATGGCTTGTCATATTATGCATCCGATCTTCAAAAGTCTGAAACTTCAGTATCCGATCAAAGCTCAGGGAAGCTCAACACTGCTTCTTACCGACTGCGCTCCAACTGCACAGATGGTAAAACTTGTTTATCCTGAGAGAGTTACTCCTAAAAATGCAAAATTAAAATTGCCACAGGTTGAAGTAATCTGGTATGATGGTGGACTTCAGCCGGCTAAACCTGCAGGATGGCCTGCCGGAAAGAATATGAACGACTCGGGTGGTGGCGTTCTTTTCCATGGTACAAAAGATACTCTCGTTTGCGGTTGCTACGGTGTTAATCCATGGCTGTTATCGGGACGTAAACCTGAGCTTGCTAAAACTGAAAGAAGAGTTGAAGGCAATAAACATGAGATGGACTGGGTACGTGCTTGTAAAGAGACTCCGGAGAGCAGAGTAGAAACCAAATCTAATTTCTCAGAAGCAGGTCCATTCAACGAAATGGTTGTAATGGGTGTTCTTGCTGTCAGACTTCAGGGTCTTAATAAAGAACTTGAGTGGAATGGTGAAAAAATGGAATTTACCAATATCACTGATGAGGAAAAAATAAAAATCGTTAAGGAAGATAAATTCTCAATCACTGATGGTCATCCTACCTTCCAGAAAATTTATACTGATCCTATGCCTGCTAAACAGTTTGCAGCTGAGATGGTTAAGCATAATTATCGTAAGGGCTGGTCACTGCCTGAAATGCCTGCTTAGTCTGAATTATATTAAAATAGAAAGCCGGATCTCACGATCCGGCTTTTATTTTTCAAGTGTTATAATATATTTAATATCAGTTAATTACTGCTCCTTTTGTAAGAAGTGGGCTATCCTTTTAATCCAATATCTCCTGCTACTTCTCTCATACCCATAATGCAATCCGTTATGAGTTCGTCAAGAGGAACCTCAAGCATTATGGCGCCTTTTTCAATAACAGACCTATCGACACCCGCTGCAAACTTTTTATCGTACCACTTCTTCTTAACCGACCTGGCTTCCATATCAAGCACACTTTTTGAAGGCCTTACAAGAGCACTTGTCGCAACGAGTCCAGTCAGCTCGTCAATTGCATAAATAGTCTTCTCAAGAAGTGATTCGGGTTTAACATAAGAAGCAAGCCCCCAGCCATGACTCAAGACTGCTCTGATATACTCTTCAGGCCAGTTATTCTCTTTCAGAATCTTTTCTGTCATGGTGCAATGCTGCTCAGGGTACATCTCATAATCAAGATCATGTATTAACCCGACAATCCCCCATTTCTCTTCATCTTCTCCGGCTTTTCTGGCCATATACCTCATTACTCCTTCTACTGAAAGTGCATGCCTTAACAGGCTCTCTGTCTTGTTGTATTGCAGGAAAAGGCTAAATGCCTCGTCTCTTGTTGGTGTTTTTTCAGTCATATAATGAATTATGGGAATTGTCGGAGTAATACTCTTATCTGATCTTAAGAACCGTTATGGTCTTATTTATTGCTGATCCTTTTACATTAAGATAATAGGTAGAAGGCGAAAGATTGCCTGATGGAATTTCTATAACATTCTTACCCGTAGTTACCGGATGCGTTGTTTCATATAACTTTATACCTGCAAGATTAACAAGTGAAATCTTAAGAACTTCATTTCCTTTGGCATTATAATAAATGGTAATCTGTTCCCTGACAGGATTTGGGAAAATACTCACTACTTCAGGAATTCTTACATATTCAAAAACCGCCTTAAGTGTATCATTTTTAAGATAATCGTCATTGTTATTATATGCGTAGGCAGAGAAATGATATAAACCAAATTTCGAAAGATCAGCTTTTGTCCTGAAAGAAACAGTTAAGGTATCGCCAAACGGAATTAACTGATTATCAAAAAATTCAGGGACAGGTGGCTGGGAATCATCGGTTTTAAATGCCAGATTGAATCCATTGATTAAATCTCTGCCGGTGTTGAGTAACCTGACGGTAACAATTTCCTGACCGTATTTATCTTTTTGTACAGGAGAAACAATTTTTACAACCTGAATATCTTTTTGAATGTATGTAACGGTGCTTGTCTGGGCAAAGTCAATCATGTCAATCCATGCACAATCGGAACCGCTTACTAAAGCTTCATCTTTCTTATAGATCCATTCCATCTTGTTTATTCCTGCCGGTATCAGAAGAGCTTTTTTTGTCCATGGTACTTCACCTGATTTTTTAAGAAGCTCAGTTCCGTTGAGTTTGAATGTAAGAAAATCGTAGCCCGATTCTGATGAAACTTTATAATAGAATTTGAGTGAATCAGCTATTGGATAGTAAGTTTTCATCATAAGTGTTGTGGAGGCTCTGTGAGCTATAGCACCAGACCTTGCGGCTAATGCACCATCATATGTACTCGACGATGATGTTATCCATGGAATGGCGCTGGTGTTAAACCAGGGAAAGATATTAAATGATGCTCCCTCAAAACTTTCCCTTACTCTTCCAACTCTGAATGAGAACTCCTTATTTTGGATGTATGGAGAGCAGTCAAGCAGTGATGTCACAGGTATTGTTGTCCCAATGGGTACATCCTCCGACAACTTAACCAGAACAGGAATATCTGTGATTTCTCCGAATTTAATAACTCCTGATTTTATACTGGGCTGAAGAATTTGTATCGAGGAATTTACACTTGAGATAGTCAGTTGTCCTGAAATATCACTGCTTCCCGGATTGCTCACCTTGAAGATCAGATTGAATGTCTCACCGGGATCTGCTATATGATTATCATTACCAACAGTAGAATCATCAAGGACACAGCTTATCAGTTGCAGTATGGGAGCATGTATTTTAATTTCAATGTTATACTCTTTAACTTCCTTGTCATCACTTAATATCAGCTTGATTGTGACAATTGAATTATCAGGCACATCTGTGTCAATTATATAGCCAAGTTTATCAGATAGCAGTATTTCACTTTTAGCAGCAAGTGATCCAATATATGCTGAGTCGGATATTATGCTTATTAAGTTTGATTCTGTAGATATTTTAGCTGATAATCCTGATGCAGCAGTAAGTCCCAGATTGCTGATTTTAAGGTTTAAATATATCTTTTCGCCAAAATCAGCTCTTCCGTCATTATTACCCTCTATATCATTAATGCTTGATGATGTGAGGTTTATATATTCTTTGCTTATGGCTCCAAAATATATTGTCTTTATAATTGGAATTTTGTTTTGCCCTGTAATAACAATCAGACACGAATCATTAGATAGTCCTGGCATATCGAGCGTTACATTTCCTGAAGGGCTTGCGTGAGCAGCATCCCATAGAACGTTAAAGTGCGAAACAGCAACGTATGCAAACGGATCAATTTTAATTGAGAATGACTTAATCCCGTTTGGCAGTGTATCAGGTAAGACAACAGAAAATGCACTAGGTTGGCCCAAAATAGGAATGACACTCGGATCACCGACAACATTATAGGTTTCCCAGTAATATTTTTTTCTTGAACTGTTACTCTCACTAACTGCAAGATTCCCGGCATAGTTGATCTGTCCCATCGTAAAATGCCAGTCGGAGGCGGCTTCACCATGAGTATGAAAGAGACGATCGTAGGCACCAAGACCTGTGGTTTCATAAGTGGGTGAAGCTGTGGGAGTACCTGAGCCCACGGCCCAGAAAAAGTCTTCATCCCAGTATGAATCATTTGAGCACCCTATGAATCCTATTGCCCCGGCATCAGCAGTAACCATCATCTTGTTTCCTAAGGAATTTGCTGAACTGAACAAACTTGTCTGGCAGGCATTGCTAATTACAAAAGGATACATGTTTTTATTTCCAAGTGCAGCTACTTCTCCAGACTTCAAATAGTCGTTTGCTGAAGCACCACTTGAACTATACATCCATCCCGAAGAGTAACCGTGTCCGGTATAATTAATGAATGAAACTCCAAGTTTAATCAGTTTTTTAAGCGAGTCTTTTACTGTAGTAGCAGCAGATGCAGGATAGTAAAAATGAAATTCAGTAAGTTTATTGGCCAGTGTGAGATAATTAGCAACGGCATATTTCACCTGACCATTCATATAGCTGGCATAACCCAAATCATTTCCTGACGTTACAATAGCTCTTGAATAGAACTTGTTAGCGTCGGCAAAGACAAACTTCTCATACTGAATTATTTTACTAAGCACCGATTTTAGTTCAGTAGTATCTGCTACCGGAAGCCTCCCGACAAACATTTCCGGAATATAATCCCCATTTCCGGTAAACTCTCCATAATACATATCGGTTACCTGACCTGTACCATAATAAGGTATTGTCCCTACATTCCCAATAATCAGAATGTATTCCGGAGCAGGATTTGATTCAGTAGATGCTGTCCATATTTTATTAATACTTTCCTTTAGCTCATTATAGGTAGTCCCGGCAAAAGCAGCTCCTTTATACAGTATATCAAGTTTAAATCCTTTTTGTGTTTTCCATTTGTAAAAAGGTTCAAGGAGTTTTTTATAAGCTGTGTCGGTTATAATAATCATTCTGACAGGCTTGTCGGTGAATCCTGGTATCAGGTTAGAAGATGAGCTGGCTATTATCCCTTTATCCGGATATAATCCCTGAAGGAAGTTGCCGGAAATCAGAGATTTATTTGAATTTCCTTCCGGTTGAATGAAGGAAATAACAATCTTCATAGAGGTAATGACTTCAATTATATTTGAATGCGGATTATACCTGACAGGTGAAATGTAAAGATTTGCTATCTTTTTATCCCTGATCGTCCCTAATGACTCAATTGTAACAGTGTCATCTTTTATTATACCACGGGTTGAATATACATTTTTGTTGATTTTAAAGTCAGGCTTTTTTTGTTGTATTTCTTTCGTTTGTCCCTCCTGGGCAGGAAAAAGCAATCCGTCAATCTTTTTAGCAGAAGGATTTATTCTTTTCGTTTCAACTTCAGAAATGGTGATCCTGTAATCCATACCATCAGGAACTGTAATAAGACGGCTAAGCACAGGCATTTGAGGTAAGCCTGGTTTAACACTTGGAATATGGTCAGGTATGAAAATGCTATAAAAACTTCCGTTTTCATTCAGGACGGCTTCTATGTTAAGTTCTGAAATTGAGTAGTTTATGATAAGAGAACCATTTACGGGCACGACATCACTCTTCTGCAAATTACCATCGAAATGGTATTTGTAGCTTTTTACTGCCTGACCCTGCGAAGATGCTGAAAATAGCAGTAAAATTGCTAAACTAATAGCTTGTTTATATTTCCCTAAACGCATCAATGTTAATTAATTAACACTATTACCTAAATTCTGATTGCAAGTTACCAATAATTAAAGAAAGAACGATTGTGAGCATAAAAAATTTGATTAAAGCATAAAATTCTTACTTTTATAGTTGAATTTTTAATGCTAATGAAACGATTCGACATGAAAAGAGTCACGATATTTATCGTTCTCATCTTTATGGGGCTTACATCACCCGGACAGGTTAACAAATATGGCATCCCCCTTATAAAAAATTATAGTTCAGCTGTGATTCGTGGCTCTGACTATACTCACAGTATGATAAAGGATGACCTTGGCAACCTTTATCTGGCAAATGAGGATATGGGTATTATTAGGTACGATGGAAATAACTGGCGCACAATTACTGTCAGAAATAATAAGTTAATAAGGGTCTTGGGTAAAGACAAGCAGGGAACAATTTATGCTGCAGGGAAATATGAATTCGGCTACCTTGAACCTGATTTATATGGTAAGATGACTTATGTTTCTCTTTCACAGAGATTAGAAGAAAATGTTGCAGATAATAAGGAACCGGAGGATACGACAGACATGGTATCCGGAAAGTCGCGGATTGACGTAGGAGAGATACTCTCACTTGCTGTTAAAGATTCAAGTGTGTTGTTTGCAAGCAGTGATGCTCTTTTTACATACGATATAATAAATGACAGTTTGACTTATATAAAACTTGCTGAACTAAATCTAAAAAATGTTCTTAAAGTATTCCTTGTTGGTGAAAAAATAATACTCGGTGATAATAGTAAGGGACTCTACGAATTTAAAAACGGAACCGTAGAGATGCTTCCCGGAGGAGACTTTTTCAAGAGGATGCGGTGTATGGTAATAATGCCATACGGCAACGCTCAGGCCATAGTAGCTACTTATGAATACGGAGCTTATCTTTATAATTATATTACCGGTGAAATCACTCAGGATTTCTTTGATCCCAAATTGCAGGCTTTGCTTAAAGATTTACGATTATACAGCGGCGCTGTTTTACCGGATAGCGAGTATGCCCTTGGCACCATTCAGGGTGGTGTATTTATTATTGATAAGAATGGGAAACTAGTAAGGCAATGGGATGTGGGTAACTCAAACCTTATGGATAATGGCATTCTTGCCTTTTATTGCGATCCGGATAAGAATTCTGAGTTATGGGTCTCAACAATACGCTTTGTGTCAAAAGTATATATCAATCTCCCATTTACCGAGTTCTCTCCCAAAAGCGGAATAGATGGCGGGGTGAACTGTATCTGTGATATGGATGGTATAACCTATATAGCTACTGATCTCGGTGTTTTCAAAAGTGGAATAAACAGCAATGGCCATCTCGAATTTTCAGGAATCCCTGAGTTCATTGATCAGGTCTTTCCTATAGTACATGCATCAGTGAATGATGAAGAGTTTTTGCTTGCAGGATCCATAAATGGACTGTTCCAGATTAAAAAGTCGGGAAAAGTAGTCAGTCTTACCGGAAGTGCCTTAGCTGTAAATGAAAGGAAAAAACTTGATATGAACGTTAGGGTTATAGTTCAATCAAAGCTTAATCCTTCAAGATTTTATATTGGAAGAAACAGTGAAGGTGTAACAGTAATCGAATATACTGCAGGAAAATGGAAAACAATCAGAACTTACAAGTGTAGTCAGGGAAGTGTAACTGGTATTGTGGAGCCTGAAAATGGAGACCTGTTTTTTAGTACTGATTTCAGTAACAATGTTTTTAAAGTTGCCTCTAATGATACTATTCCGGTTCTTTATGGTAAAGACAAAGGAGTTCCTGAAACTGCAATTAATTCAATTGCAAGGGTTGGCGATGAAATAGTAATGTCAACCGGAAAGGGATTGTGGAAATATCTGAAAGTATCTGATAGCTGGGTTCCCTGCAACGAAATAACAGGTAATTATTCAGATGGTAAGGAAGCTTTGATGACAATGCAGGATCATAATAATGACTTGTGGTTTGCTCATAAAGATACAAGATACATTGAGATGCTGTTTAAGAATTCAAATGGCAATATCAGTTCATCTTTTGGACCATTGGCTTTGCTTCCTAATGTCAGAATGCTCGATATTAAAAGTATTGATAACCTGATCTATATGGCAAAGTCAAATAGTGTCTATGTTATTGATAAAGAGAAGATTTTATCAGAGATTCCTGTACCTCCACCTTTGCTTTCCAAAATTTCTGTAGGCAGGGATTCTTTACTTATGGAAGAATCATTCACAAGAAAAGATTCATGGGGCAAGTATGTTCCTGCCTCAACCTGGTCGGGGTCAAAATTTCCGGAGCTGAGTTATAATCTGAACTCAATTTCTTTTTTCTGGTCAACACCTTTCTATATAGATGAAGAATTAACTCTATATAGCTATCGGCTTGATGGTTTTGATAATGTATGGTCTAACTGGGAAAGAGTATTCTATAAAGATTATACCAACCTGCCTTTCGGACACTATTATTTCAGGGTAAAATCCAAAACTGCCACCGAAGTAGTTACTGAAGAAACAGTTTATGAATTTGTTATACTGAAACCATGGTACCTGACTGCAGTCATGATAGTGCTTTATGTGTTTGCAGTGATTGGAATAATCCTGCTCATTATCAAAGCCTACACTAAAAAGCTTAAAAATGAGAATATCCGTCTTGAGGGTATTGTTGCTGAACGTACCGCTGTAGTTGTAAAGCAAAAAGAAGAATTAGAATCAAGCATACATTATGCCAGCCGTATCCAGATGGCATTGCTTCCGTCTGAGGAGATTCTGTCGGAGAATATTAAAAACTATTTTGTACTTTTTAAGCCGAGAGATATTGTCAGCGGTGATTTTTACTGGATGACAAAGAAGGGTAACAGGCTTTATATTGTTGCCGCTGACTGTACTGGGCATGGCGTGCCCGGAGCTTTTATGAGCCTGCTTGGAATGTCATTTCTTGATGAAATAATAGATAAGGACCTGGCACCAAGAGCTGATTATATTCTTCATGAACTTCGTCTGCATGTTACTGAATCGCTGAAACAGGTAGGTGAGGAAAATGAAGCCAAGGACGGTATGGATATGTCACTTCTTGTTATTGATTTTGAAAGCCAGAGAATTGAATTCTCAGGTGCTTATAATCCATGCTTCAGGGTCAGAAAACTAAGTCCTGATGAACAGCAGAAGTATGCTGAAAATAGCGATGAAATGCCTGATGGCTCAATGTCAAACGGCAAGTATATCCTTGAAACAATTTATGCAAGCAAAATGCCGATCGGTATATCATCAAGGATGAATGAGGAATTTGTATTCCACGACTGGGCTCTCGAAAAGGGGATCTCATATTATCTGTTCTCCGATGGATACCTCGACCAGTTTGGCGGTCCTAACGGCAGGAAGTTTATGAAGAAAAACTTCAAGAGACTCATCCTCGATGTGCAGGATCACCCAATGCCAAAACAGAAGGAATTGCTCGACAATAATCTTAAGGAATGGATGGGGCGCTCTCCGCAAATTGATGATATTCTGGTTGTAGGGATACGCACTTAGACGAATGTAAATGAGAAATATATTTCTATTTATTATTTCATTTATACTTGTTTGTGAAAGCATCTCTGCGCAGACATTTTCTTTCCCGGAACTATCTGGCTTTAAGAAAGTAAGTAATTATCCGGTTTTTAAACCTGAAAACCTCTGGGATTTTATAAACGGCGCTGCCGATGCATATCTGGCATTAGGTTTTGTAGATCTTAATGTTGTTGAATACAAAAAAGGAAAAAATGTTATAAAGCTCGAAGTTTACAAACACTCTGATAATACTATGGCGTTTGGCATTTATGCATCAGAGAGATCACCTGCATTCAGGTTCATGAATCTTGGTGCACAGGGTTACATTGCGGGTGGAGCAATAAATTTCTTCAAAGGAGATTCATACATCAAAATCAGAACATATTCGAAAAACGAAAAGATTCTTCAATCTGCTGAATCTCTCGCCTCAAGAGTGGCTGAAATGATTAAGGGTGATACTGAAATGCCCGCCGTCTTATCAAAGTTTCCTGAGACAGGCAAGAAAGCTAATGAAGAAACTTATATCAATGAGAGTGTTCTCGGACATAAATTTCTGAATAAGGCATTCAAATCTGAGTATACTGTCGGGCCAGATAATTTTTCGGTATATATCATGAATCATAACAGTAATGAGGATACCTGGAAGACGGCAGAGGCATATTTGTCAGCAGTAAAAATTGAAGCTACTGAATCAGAAAGCGGAAAGTTCATGATTGCCGACGGTTACAACGGAACAATATTCCTTGCCTGGAAAGAAAATCTCCTTGTCATCATATCCGGATTGTCAAAAGATCAGACAGACCTCGCTGATAAATACTCAACCGAGATATTGAAATAGAACTTTTAGTAAAGGACTTTGTGACATTCCGAACAGTTTGCCTCTTTCCATGCTGTTCCTATATCAACAGGATGATTGAACGCCAATGATTCTTTAATGTTGGTATACTGCATTTTACCAGGTTCTCCCTGACCGACAATCGTATGGCACAGATTACAATCGCGGGTAATCGTTTTCCCGTTTTCCGCTTTGAAAGCATTGTTATGACACCTGAAGCAGCCATCAGATTCAAGATGTCCTATATGCTCAGGATAAACATCATATGTGACTTTCATCCTGGGGAAGGTATTCTGACTGAATGATTTCTTAAGCGCTTCCACAGAACTTGTAATAACTCCCTGGTTTTCTGCATAGAATGCCTGATGATTTTCTTTATAGTATCCGGTAATTTCAGAATCAATTGTCATAAAAGCAGTGTCCTTATCGGTAAATGGCTGCATAAGTACTCCCATAGCAACCTTTTTAAAGAAAGGAATGCTTTTCGAAACTGCCCCGGTAAGCATAGCCTTGTCGAAATATACTGTTGGTGAGTTATAATTGTGGGATGGCCTGTTGTGACAATCGATGCAATCCATAGTTCTTGGAGATGATGCAGCTATCAGACTGTCTGTTACCGGGTTGTTTTCATTTCTGTATATCGTAACTTCGCCTGTTTTTTTATCAGTATACTTAACATAAGTGATGTTTTCTCTCTTATCATTTTCTGATATGTATTCAACACTGATTTCAGGGTTAATATGCCAGTGAATACCTTCCTTCAGACCAAGTGCACTGTATTCGGGTCCGGTTTTCATCTGCAGGGTTACATCCCATTCGGTGTTGGCTGAATCAGCCAGAAAATATTTATTTGTCCATAATGAACGTGCATAGAATCTCTGTGGCCAATGACATTTTTCACATGTTTCCCTTGCAGGACGCAGATCGTGAAGCGGGGTCCCGACCGGCCTGTGAAAATCATTGGTAATAACAGCATAAACCTGATGAAGGCCCGACAACTTTGATTTCATATACCATGATGCTCCTGCTCCAACATGACATTCTACACATAAAACATTGGCATGAGGAGAATTCTGATAAGCAGTATGTTCAGGTTCCATCACTTCGTGACAAAGAGTACCGCAAAACTCAACAGACTCAGTCATGTGGAAAGCTTCAAAACTACCAAGAGTTGACAGAAAAAGAATTATAACAGTAGCAACTGTGAATACTACAAATGCATTTCTGTGCCTGGGATCATTAAGATCAATTCGGGGATACCTGTTAACACCTTCAGGTAAATGCAGTCTTATCCTTTTCCTCTCCCTGAAGATACCGATCGGAATTAGAATTAATCCAAGTATCATAAAACCCGGAAGAATCACATAAATAAACAAGCCAAGGTTTGAGTTTCCTTTATTGAAAATCGAGGATATAATAAAGAGAATAATAATAATAACCAGATTTATTGAGGCAATCATTGATCCGATAATTGTCAGCCAGTTTTTATATGATGCGGGTAATTTCATGTCATCAGGATTTAGTTAACTTAATCAGATGAGGTAAATGTAGAGAATTTATGGATATTCAATCTTCTTAAATGAAAAAAACTGAATGATTTATACTGTTAATTGTTTAACAGTGAAGCGTTTTTGAGATATTGCCTGGTTAACAGCCCTTGTATCAAAGGATCTCTGATATAACAGACTTTAGGTTTTCATACGAGCTTACACACTTCAGATCGTTGTTTTCTGCAGCCACATTTGAAGGCGGATTAAATAGAATGCCTTTGTCAGCCTGACGAAGCATCGAAATATCATTATATGAATCACCTATTGCCAGAATCTTGTAATTAAGTCCTTGAAGTGCCTCCACAGTCATCTTTTTTGCATCTTTCTGCCTCAGGTTGTAATTTATGATCCTTCCTGATTTATCTGTTGTAAGATTATGACAGAACAGGGTAGGCATTCCAAGCTGCCTTATCAGAGGATCGGCAAATTCTGCAAAGGTGTCAGATACAATAATAAGCTGAGTTCTCTCTCTTACCCAGGTCACAAATTCCACAGCACCGGGAAGTGGTTGGAGTTTTGATATAACCTTCTGAATATCATATAGGGTGAGATTATGCTTTTCAAGGAGGCCAAGTCTCTTTTTCATTAATACATCATAATCACTAATATCCCTGGTTGTCAGCTTTAGTTCCTCTATTCCCGTATGCAAAGCCACATTTATCCATATTTCAGGAACAAATACTCCTTCAAGATCCGAACATATTATATGCATAGTCTGCCCTTTAAATTATTTTCTTATAAACTCTTTCAAAAGGTTATAATTATCCTTCATGCTAACATAACTTTCATCCTTTCCTTTCAGTTCATTCATTGAGGAAGGATATTCAGGATCTTTTCCTGTACTTATTCTGATCTCTTCCGCAAATTTTGCAGGATGAGCAGTTTCGAGAGAGATATATACAAATTCTTCTGATACTTCAGTTCTGTTGCTATTTACAAATTTATCTATTCCGCTCCAGGCAACCGCCCCGTGAGGTTCGATCAGTACGTTTAAGGATTTATACAACTTGCCGATTGTATCTCTGGTCTCTGAATCAGTGACGCTCACTGCAAACAAATCACTTCTCAGACTTTCAAGGTCAGGGACTTTAATTATAGTTCCTTTTTCATCCATAACACCTCCATAGAATGCCACAAGCCTTGCCAGGTTACTGGGATGACCAACATTCATTGCGCTTGAAATACAGTTCTTTGATGGCTCGATGGGAAAGTATTTTCCGGTTTTAAGGAATTCAGGTACTTCATCATTTTCATTAGTTGAAATGATAAACTTCTTAACAGGTAAGCCCATTTTCTTAGCTATTATTCCTCCCATAAGGTTACCGAAGTTGCCTGATGGAACACTGAAGACAAGTTCACCTGAAACTCCGGTTGGAATCATCGAATAAGCATAAAAATAATATACTGACTGAGGTAATAGCCTGCCTATATTTATTGAATTAGCAGAAGAAAGATCCATTTTTGAAAGATCAGGATCGGCAAAGGCCTGTTTTACAAGTCTCTGGCAGTCGTCAAACTTCCCGTCAAGTGCGATAACCTTTATATTTCCCTGCAGGGTTGTCATCTGCTTTCTCTGAACAGGAGTAACCTCATTCTCCGGATAAAGGATTATGACATCTATGTTACTCAAACCATGAAAGGCACTGGCAACAGCACTTCCGGTATCGCCTGATGTGGCAGTGAGTATTGTAAGATGACCGTTGCTTATTGACAGATAATGCTGCATCAGCCTGCTCATTACTCTGGCCGCAAAATCCTTAAAGGAAGCAGTAGGGCCACGGTCGAGACGAAGAACAAATCTGTTGCCGGTAATTTTTTCAAGCGGAATATCAAAATTATATGCATCCCTGCATATCGACATGAGCTTCTCCTCCTCAATCTCATCACCAATGAGCCTGTTTAAAATGCAAAATGCAGTTTCAAAGTATTTGTTGCCTGATAGCGAAGCAATTGTATCATTACTGAGAACAGGTATTGAGACAGGGAGGTACAAGCCTCCGTCAGGAGCAATTCCTTTGAGAAGAGCCTCACGGAATGAAACTTCAGGTGATCTCAGGTTAGTTGAATAGTATTTCATAGTACTGCTCCCAAAAATCTAATATTGCTATTTTAACCTTTTCACTTTACCCTTTAACCTTTTTGAACTAAACATTCACTACCCTCATCAAGTCGGCAAATATTCCGGCAGCAGTTACTTCTGCACCGGCTCCGTAGCCCTTGATAACCATTGGCAGTTCGTTATACCTGTTTGTGGTAAACAAAATAATATTGTTGCTCCCCTCGAGGTTGAACGAAGGATGCTCAGGTCCAATGGTATTCAATCCTACTTTTGCTTTACCGTTTTCGAGAGTGGCAAAAAATCTCCATTTTCTGCCTGAGGCTTCAATATTCTTTCTTTCTGTCTCGAATGCGGCATCAAGCTCTTCGACTTTTCTGAAAAAGTCGTTAAGATCACCTTCAAAGCAGCTATCAGGAAGAAATTTATTTATCTCAACATCTTCTTTCTCAAGTTTATATCCGGCCTCTCTTGCCAGAATAAGGATTTTTCTGACTACATCAGTTCCGCTCAGATCTAGACGGGGGTCAGGCTCTGAGTACCCTTTTTCCCTGGCCTTGCGAATTGCTTTACTTAGAGGCATATCTGGCCCTATCTCATTAAAGATGAAATTCATGGTTCCTGAAAGTACTGCTTCAATCCTTAAAATTTTATCTCCGCTTAGCACAAGGTCGCTAATTGTTTTGATTATAGGAAGTCCTGCCCCGACAGTTGTTTCAAACATTAATCTGACTCCGCACTCAGCAGCAGTCGACTTCAGCAGCTGATAATAGCTGTAATCAGCTGAGCATGCTATTTTGTTGGCAGTTACAATTGATACATACTCCTTTAAAATTTTGTTATAGTGCGACGCTACCGTCTCTTCGGCTGTACAGTCAATAAACACAGCATTCCTGAGGTTCAGTTTTGTCATTTCACTTATAAACTCAGAAATATCACTCTTTTCTCCATCTGACTTAAGTAAATCACTCCACCCTTCAAGTGGTATTCCTTTTTTGTCAATAAGCATTTTTCTGGAGTTGATGACTCCGATCAGGTTGATTTTCAGCATGCGTTCTGAAAGGAGAGTAGAGTATTGATTTTCCACCTGCCTTAGCAAACTAGTTCCTACTATCCCTGTGCCTGCCACAAAAAGATACATCTCCTTGTACTTTGAAAGAAAAAAGCCGTCGTGTATAACATTGAGTGCCTTCCGAAGGCTCTCATGCTTAATCACAACGGAAATGTTCAGTTCGGATGAACCCTGTGCAGTAGCTATTACATTTATTCCGTTTCTGCCAAGAGATTTGAAAAGAGTTGCTGATACTCCGGGGGTGTTTTTCATCCTTTCACCAACGATAGCAATAATTGAAAGATTCTTTTCGCATGTAACTTTCAATTCGCCGTTAATGCTGATCTCATTATGGAATTCACTCTCAATTGATTCAATTGCTTTTGAGGAATCTCCAGGGATGACAGCAAATGTGATAGAGTATTCGGATGAAGCCTGGGTAATCAGAACGATATTGATATTGTATTTTGCCAGAGCACCAAACAACCGCATTGAGGTGCCTGTGACTCCAATCATGCCAGTGCCCTGAAGAGTAATAAGATCAATATGATCAATTGATGAGATGCCTTTAATAGGACTTCTGTTTTCTGTAGCAGGATTATTGCTGATTATTGTGCCTTTTGCCGAGGGGTTAAAAGTATTGAGAACCAAAATCGGGATACTCTTTTTATAAACAGGTCGCAGGGTAGGAGTATAGACTACTTTTGCTCCGAAATGAGATAGTTCAATGGCTTCCGAATATGTCAGATGTTCAATTGCGTATGCCTTCTCAACTTTCTTTGGATCAGCAGTCATGAATCCGTCAACGTCAGTCCATATCTCAAGAATTTCGGCATTCAGGGCTGCAGCAATTAATGATGCAGTATAATCAGAACCGCCTCTGCCCAGTGTAGTTGTCTCTCCCTGCATTGAACTTGCAATAAAACCAGGGACAACTATATGAGATTCCGAAAGGCCAAGATGTTTCCGGATAAGCGGATCTGACTCTTT
>JBBQZN010000074.1:0-15567 GCA_038207725.1 Bacteroidales bacterium
CTCAGAATGGATCCCCTGAACAAGCGCAGAAAAAAATGCTGATAACCTTCAAGAACGTAATAGTCGCTCAGGTGGTTATATGATATAACAATAATTTGTATCACTATTGCAATTCCAAGCAGAAGAGCAAGAAGCCGTCTGAAAGGAAAATAACCATGAATATTATTAAAACACACGTTTATAAAGTATTGAAATTATTAATTACTCCAAAAATACAAGAGTAATCTGTTTTATACAAACAGATCACCCTCAATCGACACTTTTAAAATCTTTTCAAAATTCCGATTCTTGCAGAAATATATTGATAGTTAATCTGTTTAGTTGTGCCTTCAAATTCAGTGTCACTCGGTAGTGAATTAAACTTCAGACCGGTAGTGATGCTCCAGTTATTGCCTAAATTAACGTCAAGGCCGCCTGCCAGCTGAAAACCAAGTCCGTGACCGCTGTCAACAACTATATCCCCAACTGAATTTTCTGTTTCGATATGATTGTATAAAGCTCCGGCTCTTATATAATATGACAGATTTGAACTCCCAATAGGGTGTCTGAAGTCCAGTCCTAAAAAGTATCCTGTTTCCTCATAATCCATATTGTTATCTGAGTTGGTCGATTCGGTGCTTAACCAGTTCGCTCCCCAGCCTCCATAGATGCCGGTATGAGGCATGAATCTGTACTGGAAAGTACCCTCAAAGCCGAAACCCATTCTTATACCCTCAACAAATTCATTTGTTGGAATAGATGGTCCGCCGCTTATCTCAAATGCAAATCTTTTATCTTTCTCCTGTGCAAAGGCTGCAGCTGAAAGAAGAACTGACAGGGTTAATGCTAATAATACTTTTGTTTTCATTTTTTTAATCAATTAATAAATATATTCAATGAAACAAAAGTATTCCCGACACTAATGTTGTAAAAAGAAAACAGGATGGAGGTGTAAATGAAAGGAATGAAGGAGTAAAAATGATCGCCGAACTCAAAAACAATTACAAGCCTGTTCTATTTTCTATTTCTTTCGATAAATCGCAAGTAAAACTTCAAACAGGATAACACCAAAATCATCATGGTTAATGAGAATTGTCATATTGAGTATTCCTCTGATTTATATTTTGTTATCAATTACAATAGGTTTTTTCATCATTGAAAGTATTGGCTCTTACATGTTAAAATAAAGCTGTCAATATTATAAAGACCTAATAGTTGTGCAAGGATTGTCAAAACATGATGTGTTGTCCAAGTGGAAAAGTCCGGGGAGGCAAAGAACCATGTGTGTTGCAGCGCAGGGTGGGTTGCAGGGATGTGCTGAAAAACTTTGTTTGCAAGTAGGAAGTCATGGTATAGTAAGGCTTTACGTTTAATTTGCCTTACAGCTAACTGGCTGGCACCATGACTCATTTCCATCATAAACACCATTAATGAGGTATGTTATAATCCCGTTCTCAATCAGCAATTGAGGTCGTTCCCTTCTAACGCATCTCAGAAAAGAATTGTCCTCCATTAATATTTCATGATCATAGACAAGCACAGGATCGTAAGCCTTCCAGTTACTTATACCGTCAAGCGAAAAAAGATGTACGCCCCACCTGACATGGCCACTTACTCCACCGACGTTGTCTTCACAAATAATATGATAAATATTTTCAGATTTATAAATATAGAAATCTTCAAGTTTACAGGCAGGCCATAGGTTGTCGTTCAGCACTTTAAAAGGACCTTTGTAAGTCTCTGATTCTGCCATATAAACTCTCAGATCACTGTCCCGGTATACCAGTTTAACTCCTTCCTTTTCAACAAGAATTGCAGGATTGTTTGATTCAGAGTTTATTACCGGCTTATCAGAGCGGATCCATGGGCCGGCAATACTCTTTGATGTGGCATATCCGACTCTTCTTAACAAGGTCCCTGATGCATTGAGGGTCGTAAAATCGCTACCGATGTAATACAGCACATAATCATTTCCGATTTTATGGATGGTAGGGTTATGCGACATGTTAGAGTCCCAGAAGGATCTGTCTCTTTCGCCTATTACAACTTCCTCAAACTTAAAAGGGCCCAATGGAGAATCAGATGAGGCTCTGACTATTTCTGAATTTTGCCTGTACCCTTCCGGAAATGGTCCGTCTTTTTTCCATCGCGATGCGAAAAGATGATATTTTGAATCAACCTTTATCATTGATCCGCCCCATACCCAGTAACCTTCCATCCTGAATCCGCTTTTTAAAGGGCTCTTTTCATAAACGAAAGAGGCAGGCTGGCTTAATCCGCATACATTGAATAAGAAAATGGAGGCAAAAATAAATATGTATCGCATCAGTGCCATATTAATTATCGAGATGAAGATAGACCTTCCAATAGACTTTTGCTTTTCTGTTAAAATGAGTTTCTATCTTTTCCCAGTGGAGGCGCATAAGGTTATAGGGCTTCAACCAGTCTTTAGTTTCAGTCTCTTCCGGAGTTGGGTTAATATCAGCCGGAAGTTTGCAAAAGCGGGCATAGTACTTATACATAAGCAGAAAGGCATTGTTTTTGAAGATCTGATAGTTGCCCATTCCATTATTCCCTTTTCCCGACTTTATTTTATTTTCATTTGAAGTCAGTATAAATATTGAAATCAGCATTGACAAGAAATATACCGGAATTACAAGGAGTGTCCACCAGCTTATGAAGAAAAAGGAAGTTAAAAAGACACTTCCCATTATTATAAAACTGAGTTTAGGGAAAAAAAGCATTGGCAGTTTCATGAGTCTCAGAAAGCCGACGCCAACCCGAAAGTTAATAAGCGCAAATGCCATAAAATATAACATCGCCGGTACTGAGAACTGGTACCATAGCCCGGTATTGGCGAGAAGCAGTGTCAGGAATGAAAATGTAAACAGGAAATTCGGGAACTGAATAAAACTGTCTGTCTGCGATAAAAAATCGACAGGATGTATTTTTTTCGATAGACGGTTAAAGAGCAACCATTCAGTTGTTCCGTCAATCTCTATTATCTGCCCTCTGGTAGTGATCATAAAAGTGTTTATTTCTGACCGGCAAATTTAATAACATTATTGTCTCAAGATAATCAACAATATGAAGTAGGTTTTTGTACGCTTCATCAGACCAGATGATCTTATAAGTACTTTGCATATACTTTTCTGGCTGTTTCATGAGAGTGAATTTTTCCGTCTTCAAGGTCTTTAAGACCCTTCTCAATAGATTCCATCTCTTCCTTATTCAGCGTATCCCACCAATCCTTTGATTTTGAATAATCCTCCTGGATTGATTTAATCTTCTCAATAATTGAGATATCATTTAGCTTTGATATCCATTCAATCAAGCCTGGTTTTTCAGTCTGAATATTCATCTCCTCATTTTTTACAAAGTTAATCATTTCTCTTTTGTCACGAAATCATAATAAGTTGAGAATTTCGCTTGTCCTGACGCACAACTTACTGTTATTCCATAAGCTCTTTAACTTCCCGATAAAGAGGTGTTAACTGCTTCTTAATGAAAGCCCAAATCATGGAAGAGTCATCAGACGGTGTAAACTCTATCTTTCCTTAATGAAATAGAGTTTATTGTCTTCAACCATATAAAACAGAGGAGCAATAATGATTTTAGGATACTGTAGCCGCAGACGTGTCGTTTCGCTTAAGATAAAGTTAGTCTCGTTGCCAATTTCAAACATCGGAGCAAAGTGCATAAAATGTTCTTCTGCTCTTTCTTTTGTCCAACCGGCTGTTGTAACTAATCCGTTAATAAACTCATTTTTACGTGAAATTAAGTTGACCATTCCACAGTTGTTATGTCCTATTAAAGCAATATGGCTGACTTGTCCTACTGCTATAGCATATGAAACCTTAAATTCACTGTACCTTAGATTTGCGCCGCCTGAACGAATTATAAAAGCAAAGTTGTCGGGCATGTGAAGGTGTTTCCTGTTATCCATACACATCCCTACAAGCAGCTGTGCTTTATCATAAGTTTCAAGAGGCCGGTTAAGGTTATGATACTCCAGAAGCAATCCAATCGGGGTTTGCCGATATTGCGGATGAATGTCATCTAATTTGGTAATTGACAAAAGCCTATCCATAAAATCCGTATTAAATGAATTTTGACGATTGTCAAATATAGCTTTTGAATTGTAATATGCGTTATATTTTGAAAACAGATCGTCATAATTTCGGTTAAACTATCATTGATTGTGCCACTTCGCGGCACGATTTATTTTGAAAACTTAACGTATCAGTAGTACTTTCCAATCAGAAATATATCAATATATTTATATCAATTAATCCATATTTTATTTTCAAACATTTGAAATTATGAAAAATCTCTTTTTGGGCGTAGTCCTTCTTCTAGTAACCTCTTCCTGCACAAATGTTTCAACGAACAATACTGCCGGTGATGATTGTAAATACAATAAAGATTCGATGGTGGTTGTGATGCGTTTTGAACGCAAAATATTACCTGAAAAAGTTGCCTTCTACAAAAGTTCCTTTGATGCCTGCAAGGCTGAGGTAATGGCAAAAGAACCCGGTTGTCTCAATTATTCTTTGTTCCAGTCGTACAACGACTCAACGCTTTTTTGTCTTACAGAGGCCTGGGCTACAAAGGGCGCCCACAATGAACACATGAAACTGGAACATACAATAAAGCATATTGCTGAGACAAAAGGTACTTCTGATCCTTCCTTTAAGTCAACAACGAACTATACTTACTGGATTTGTCCGGGGGCTAACCAGAAATAATGGGATCAGGGATTCAGAATGGAGTTACGTAATCTAATATTTTGAGGTTGCGTATTCATTATTTATTATTTCTGCAGATCCTTTATTGTCAATAGCTACCAGTCTGTTTAGCCGTACTACTGATCCGTTACGATAAAGTAAAAGCAGCTGAAGTTTGTATTTACCTTCTGCCCAGCGACCCAGATCCACTGAAAGTGAATCTTTTCCTGTTATAAGGTCAGAAGAGCTCCTGTTAAAATATTCCGACAGGTTTGTGGGACGCATTAGTGTTGTAATTCCGTAAGGTAACTCATCCGATTTTATAAGAGCTTTCAGAATTATTCCGTTATTGTTTTTCCCCAATATGATGGCGGATAAAGAACTCTTTGGTTTTGTATTAACGATTCTGGCTGATTGAGTAAATAGAGGATGACTTAACATCTGCATAATTCCAGCGGAGGAGAATGCGGAGCTTTTTTCCCCGCCCCAAAGATAATCTCTGAAATGCCGGCTGCCGTATTGTCCCATTAATGAGAGGGCTGATCCGTTTAATTCCTGCGGGTTTCCGAAATCATGTGGTAACCCGAAGATATGCCCCATTTCATGACCTGATTAAAATTTGTAGCTGCGGGAGGGAAGTTCACCTTTAACCACATGAAAAACGTAGTCTCCGTCCTTTTTTTCAAATGGAATTCCATCAATTTCGATGCCGTGTCTTTTAAACTCCTCGCTGTAAAAACTGCTGACATCATCGAGAGTTCTGCTTAAGCGTTCTCTCCACCCGCTTAAAGGCTCAAGATCGTTACCATGGAAATAGACAACCTTAATTACCTTTGCCGTAGGGCAGCACCTTTGTTGTATTCCGTGACAAGATTATTGGCTTTTCTTATCATATCGCTCTTCTGAGAGAGTTTAACTGGTTGTGAGTGATCCTGGAAACTCACCAGTATAAATGCAGCCAGTAAATAAACAAGTCTGAATTTAGTTTTCATACAGAATTCGGTAGTTTAGTTCTAAAATCATGTTATTTTGTATCTAAGATAATAAAATTCAGATTAACGAAAGCACTTCAGGTCAGAAAATTAGCTGTATTCGGGATTTATTTTACAAAAGTGTATTAGTTTTACCGGCGGGAAAGTGTAATAATATCATAGCACAATGAAAACAAGATTTTTTTGTTTTGAGATCATTATTGATTCCAGATACTCAATTAAAATAATTAAATGGGCTACAAACAATCAAATATAAAAGTGGTTTCTCCTATTGAGCCTTCATGCAAGAAGCCAATGTATAATTCGGCTGAAGAGGCTGAGGATATGATAAGATATCTGAAAGAGAATAAGGGTGTCAGGGTAATTAATGTTTACAGATGCACCGAATGCGGCTTCTGGCATTTGACAAGCAAAACAAAATAGGAATCAATTTTAATGTCTTTTACCTGTTGCCCTCCTTGTATTCTTTGTACCAGTATAGCGAAATATCAGAGTAAGAATACATTTCTCCCTTGATTAGTTTTGTTGTGAAAAACCTGCGCTTGTTCATTCTGATTATCTGGTCTGCTTCTTTGTCAATCCCGTAATTGTATGCAGTGGCCAGAAATAGTAGCCTGTCAGTTTCGTTCATGCGGTTTGTTTTGAATTTTTTTTCACAGATCCGCAAGAAGGCAATTAGATATGTGAGCTGAACTTTAGGATCTTCCATGTCTGTGATAATGGATTTGCGATAGTTTTGTATGTCGCTGAAATCATCAGGACTTTTAAAAATTATATCTGACCTGCGACCCATCACCCCCGGGGCCTCATCGCGTATAACCGAAGCAAACGAAGGCTTCATCTGGAATTGTCCAATAGAGAAGTTGGCGTAATATTCGCCAAGATTTATGTATAGTGCTTTCAGGAGAGTGATTTCCATTTTATCTCTTAGTGCGGAATATCGAACCAGCTCCGGAAAGATGACAGCAATGGCGAGAGGGTAGGAGATATTGTTTTTTTCAAGAAGAGGCCCTATCCAGACTCTATTTTCACGCACAAAGGAGTTAGCCTCACTCCAGTCCTCCCTGAAGATCTCCTGATAGTTAAGTGACTGGGAGAACAGAGGGTTAAGAAGAAGTGAAAAAAGAATTATTGTAAGTAAATTTTTCAATTGCTTTTGCAATATCATCCCCAATGTGAGGGATGGAAAGGCTAAAAGGGTATTTTACACTGCATTATAGAGTTCTTCTTAGGAGAATAATACAGATAGGCGATATAAACTTTACCGTCAACCATTTTAAGGTAGGGACTGAAAAGCTCTGAGAGTGTTGAGTTGTCGCTTATTGTCAGAGTGCCATAATTGTATACTGCATATTTGGTAGCAGAAGTGTTTACAAAAATATCCTCGGTACCGATCTGATCGTTTTTCAGAGTAAATAGTTTTTTACCGGTGAGATCAGAAATTGTATTATATGTTGTTACAAGTATATCGTCATATTTCATCTCTCCATTGAACGATCCGCCTGCACTCGGACTGTATGTGGCTCCCTCAACATTAGTAACAAATTTCGGCATTGCTGTCATCAATCCTCCTGTCTGAACCATCCTTTCCTGCATCATTTCTGTATATTGCATTGTAATATCCATTTTTTCCTGATCTGTCTTCGCATTCTTCATTGCTTCTTCAATCTTCTTGCCCTGAGCCTCAGTCATTATTATATTTTCGGTACACATGGCGGCGAATTTATCTTTCGTTTTACTTACCGTGAAATTATTTATTACAGCATACGGGCCGTATGTTTTCCCTGCGAAGGTGATCAGGAGTCTATCGCCCGATTTGCTTATATATGGTTTATTCCTGGCAATGAAGGCATCATAGTTGTCGGCGCCTTCATTAGGCTCAAACTCAGCTATTCTCGGATCGTTCTCTTTTAAAGGACCCTGAATAACCCCGTCTTTTGCAACATAATACTCGTTAGTGTTAAAGTGCTTCAGAAGAATGCGGCCGTCGTTGAGTACGCTTATACTCATTTCGGTATAATCAATTTGCAATTTTCCACCAAGATTGACAGCAACTTCAGCGTCGGGGCAGGCACAGGACGGCTCAGGCTGAGAAGAGTCTGACTTTCCTGAACTGCCTGATTTCCCAAGCAATTCGTCACCCATCGATTTTGTAACTTTCTTTAAAAGACCTCCCTGTGAATTTACAGGACCAGCTGCTAATAAACTTATCACCATTAAGAATAATATTGACTTTTTCATACCTGACGGTTTAAATTATTTTCAAATATACTTATTCCTTTTCTGATGTCTGAAAATGGATTTGGGTTTTTTAAAAAAGGTGAATGTTTTAGCTTTTTTTTACCTCAAAGGGACACAAAGTTCTTCACAAAGTAACTCAAAGGGATAGAGTACTTTAATCAGATTCATGAATAATTCAAGTCAAGAGATTGGATATTCGATTCAAAAGCCGGTGAATTGTATTCGGGATTAAAGTTTGGATTCTTAATAATATCTCCTGTCCGATGATTGACTATTCCTTTTATGAATTGTGAAGGAAGCCTGAATATCAGATCGCCATTTTCATTTTTTACCGGGAGTTTTTCAGAAAGGATATTCTCAAATGAGAAACTTTTTATCCCTGCCCTTTGTACCTCTTCCGAATAGTCGTTTTTCATCCTCAAGAATGAAATTTCTTGTATTCTCATCAGAAAATTTGTCTTTAAAGAAGGAGTTATAGACCGATATTTTCTGAAGCTCCCCCAGGAAAGCCATCATCTCATCCATACTCCGACTCTTCTCAATGCCTGATAGTTGTCTCAATGAAGATATTTTTCCTTGTTAGCTGAACCTGCAGGTAGACACTATAGACAACAAGAGCAATAATTAATAACAGAAGTGCTATTTGAGTTGCCATACCTTGTAATTTGATTAACCTGAAATTTTACATTAAAGGTACAATAGAAACACAGCAACAACAATATTTATAAGAAATATTCTTTAATTATCTGTTAATGAGTGCAATTAATTCATCATTATAGTCATTCCTCCTCCGCCACCGTTACCGAATCGCGGATTAACCACATTGTTGTAGATCGAACCGAATGTATAAGAGAAGCCAAAGCTCGTAAAGTACTGGAATTGTGTTGCAAGCTCTTTTCTCTGAAGCAGAACTTCCTCGGCTGTTGCTCCTCCTTTTACAAGACCAAGCTGATCATGAATGATCGAAGCACCTCCACCGAAGTTGACAGAAAGGCCTTTTGCTATTCTCAGATCAAGAAAACCATTCAGCGAAAGATTATTCTTGGTCCAGTCGTGCAGATAATTGCTGTAATTGAGGCTAACATCAATTGATCCCCATTTTTGTACAACTTCATATGAAGCGCTTAAGGAATGCAAGAAATGGCCCTCTTTTGTCAGATTGTAAATTGTGGTATCCATATAATTAACATATCCGTAGCCGACAGTATACAATAACCTGAGTTGTCTTCTTGTAGATTCAGAATATGGGAATACATCGTATTCTATCCCAGGCATAAAAGTTGCAGAGAACTTCTGGTTATTATAGCTTGATGACCCGACATATGCTGTCCCTCCATACGACCAATGATCAGTTATGCTCTTTACAATCAATGCGTTTACTGATTTGGAGTTGTTCTCACTCGAAATATTTTCATCATCAATTTCAAACTTGTCGATGCCATAATTATATCTTGCTCTCAGGTTTAGTTTCCATTTTTCTGTGACCCTTGAGGCATTAAAATTTCCATATAGGTTGGTGGCTTTATATGCCTGCTGGCCATTGAGCCATCCGTTAACTGAAGTTTTGAAAACCCAGCTGTCCCATTTATCTGAAGATACTGTTTCGGACAGTGGTTCCGTGAAGCTGATTTTCATATATTCTGCAAGAGGTGTTTTTGCCACATAGCGCATAAGGCCCATTTTAAGTGTTCTAACCTCTTTTATTCTAATTTCATCCTGTGTTTCATCAGGTGAAGAAACATAAGAAATTGTGTCGCGCATACCTTCATTCTCATTCTGTCCAATAAGAAAAAAAGTGAACTCCCGTCCGCCTGATCCTGTTTTCTGTGAGGTGGAAATAATATAAACACCGGCATCCTTAATGTCTCTGACGTAATTAACGTATGGGATCTCTTTGCGGATGTAGTCGTTGGCCTCCATAAAGACATTTAGTGCACCTGCCCTAAGTGTGTCTGATTTAGTCGGAGTTGATTGAGGGAATGCCAATATGCATAAAAATGCCATTGCAATAAGTAAAACTGTTCTTTTCATGGTTGGTTAGTTTGTAAATAACTTAAAACGGAAACGAAGGTAAACAATGGTTTATTATTCTATACCTAAAATATCAGGTTTAGCAAATCGTTAACATAAAAAATCCGGTACCTTTTTAGTTGTACCGGATGTCATTGAAGAGATCAGGAATGAAAACTCAATGTCTATTTTTTAATATATGGGGCTTTCTCAGTCTCTTTCAGGCCATCTTTTGTTATGATCCAGTATTTGCCGCCAAGCTCCCAGGGTCGGGTGTCGTAATCATATCTTGTATCCCTGTATTCTTCATCCTCGTAATTCCCTATCATGATATCCTCTTTGAACATTTTTTCCGAATTGTTGTCGAAATGCAGGACCGTATTTTCAGGTACAAAGAGATTTATATTCAGGAAGTCTGCAGTCCATCTGCTGCCAGCCGGAAGAGTGAAATATTCATCGAGGAAGATTGTATCATTTCTTACGCTGTGATTGTATAGTATTGATTCAGCTTTTCTTACAGCTTCACTTCTGGATCGGGCAGACGACTTTTTATTTATTTCAACATTAGCCATGCCATCTTTAATTATATTGAGTTTAAGTCGTGCAGGTATCCAGAGCTGATGAAGTGAATCATTCATGAATATCGTGAAGTCTTCATCGGGAACTGAGAACTGCTTTTCAAAATTCATTTCTGAGACATTTCTGATTGCCACAATGTAGAGGGTATCGGGTTTTTCAGACAGGAGTGTCTTTGTGCTGCTTCTTCCGGTCTCGGCAAAGCTTATTCCTTCATTAAAAAGTATCATTGTAAGGGCTGCACTAAGCATGACCCAGAGTACAAACGCGCCAAGATTCCATAAGCCATCTTTTGCTTTAAACCAGAAGATCATTTTTACACCCCAGTAAATAAGAGCGAGCATGGGAAGAATAAAGACAAGAAGTGCAAGCCCTATTATCCATTGTGCTGATGCCGGACTAACAATATAGCCCAGAAAGTCCTGGAGATAAGTTACCTGCATGTTTATGCCATCAGTAGAAAGGACAGAAGGGAATTTGAAGAGCAGAATCATAAGGGCACTCAGGATCATAAGAAATCCGGTTATTACGAAGGTAATCCCGAACATGATCATAAAAATCCTGAATGTGATCCAGCACCCCTTTCCGATTGTCCTGAAAATCTCATTGAACGCGCTGCCTATTCCGGAGGTATTATAGTAACCGGAATTGTAAATTGCCCCGGTTGAATTTGGATCAGTGCTCCTGTTGTTGTTAACGGAAGTTACAGATTGATATGCGTTTCCATACATCTCCCTCTTTTGTGAATCGGTTCTGGCAAGAGGAAGTGCAATCCACATTACGATATAAACAAACAGGCCGATTCCGAAAACAGCAAAAAGGACAAAGAGGATTCTGAAAAGGACAGGGTCGATATTAAGGTATGCTCCAATACCGCTGCAGACTCCTCCTACAATTGTGTCGTCGGGATTCCGGTACATTCTCTTCCTGGTTTGGTTGTATGCAGGCTGTTCAGCAGTGTTTTCATCGTGATCGAAATCTTCAGGTTTACCGATAATTGCGATCATCGATTCCACATTTTCCTTTGAAATAACGCCTGCCAGTCCTTTCTGTGACTGAAATATTTCAGCAATTCTGGTCTCGATATCTTCAACTGTTTCGTGACCCCCCTGAACATTTTTAAACCTGTTGTTTATAGAATTAAGATAGTCGCGCAGTATTCTGAATGCCTCCTCATCAATCTGAAACATTGTACCTGCTATGTTGATATTTATTGTCTTGTCCATCATTTTCAGTTTTAATATTTTTATTTGGTTATCGGGTTCTGATCAGATTGACTGATTCAACAAGTTCTTTCCACGAATTATCGAGATCGGTGAGGTATGTCCGGCCTGCTTCGGTAAGTTCATAATACTTTCTTGGAGGGCCCTGCACCGATTCTTCCCATCTGTAGCTGAGTAGTCCGGCATTCTTCTGCCTGGTAAGAAGCGGGTATAAGGTGCCTTCAACGACTATAACCTGTGCCTCTTTGAGTTCCTTGATTATATCGCTTGCATAGCAGGAGTTTCTTGAGAGCACTGATAATATACAATACTCCAGGATTCCTTTACGCATCTGTGCTTTTGTGTTTTCCAGATCCATGATATATGTTTTTAGATTATTAATTCAAATTGTAGCCTAATCGTATTAGAGATTCATGTTTTTTCTGACGCTATCAAATTCTTTCTTTACCGAATCTTTTATGTTGTGGATGTTAACGGGGTTTCCCTTCATCTCAATTTTCTGGGCAGTTGTTTTTGCCTCAGGAATAACAATATAGAGTATCAGATAGACAAGGACACCCAGGCCGCCCATCATGGCAAGGATTATAAATATTACCCTTACGAGCCATGGATCGGCACTCCAATATGCTGCCATTCCGGCGCAGACACCTCCTATTATTCTATGGTCAGTATCGCGGTACATGCGGTGATAACCGGGAGCTGCAAATTTTTCACGGGCCGATGGGCCGTCGCTATCTGAAATATCTTCAGGTGTTCCCATAATGGAAACAGCCTGGCGCACATCTTCAATATTAATCACCTGCTTGTAGCCGGTGATCTTGGTTCGGAAAAGTTCAGCCATCCTTGTTTCAATGTCTGAAAGGATCTCCGAAGCACTCTCTTCCCCCGCAAAATGGAGTTCAAGGTTCTTCAGGTATCTTTTCAGTTCGGCATACGCATCCTCGTCGATATTAAAGGAGTAGCCGCCGAGATTTATGCTTACTGTGATTTTCATGGTTCTTTAATATATTTACTACTGTTAAAAAATTACAACTATACAATGCAAAGATATGTAATAATATTAATACTATGCAATACATAGTAGTAAAAATATTCAAATATTTTATAAAATATTTATTACTGTGCAGAAAGTCAGCATATTAAAAAATTACATTTTTTAGAAACCCCTTTGCTGCTTCGCAGCATCTCCACTGGGCCAGATATGATTATTAATTGATAGACCCTTCTGCCGCTGCGCGGCATCTCCCCTGGGAGGAGAGAAAATCTCTACTCCTAGATAAATCTCACTTACTTCCAGAGATTTCTCCCCCTCTCAGGGGGAGTGGCCGAAGAGCCTGTCCCGCTTCGGCGGTGCCGCGGGGGTTTCTAAGTAATTTCCTATATTTATCCAAATATTTTTTAAAATGGGAAAGAAATACAAATGGGGAATACTGGCACCCGGTAAAATGTCAGGCAAGTTTACAAGAGGACTGCAACTACTTGAAAATGTGGAGCTGTGGGCAGTGGGGTCGCGCGATGCAGGACGTGCACGGAAGTTTGCTGATGAGCTCGGGTATAAGAAGTCGTATGGCAGTTATGAAGAACTTGTGATGGATAACGAGCTTGAAATAATCTATGTTGCATCACCCCATTCGCATCATCTTGAGCACACCCTTTTGTGTCTGAAGCATGGTAAGCATGTACTTTGCGAGAAGGCATTCGCACTAAATGCAGCAGAGGCTGAGTTAATGGTAGCTGAGGCAAAAAAACAGAACCTGTTTCTGATGGAAGCCTTATGGCCGCCATTCCAGCCGATGTATCAGAAGACAAAAGAGGTACTGCTAAGCGGTGAAGCCGGAAAGCTCATCCATCTCAATGCCCGCTTCGGATTTCAGGCTCCATATAACCCGACTGACAGGAAATTCAATCTTGATTTGGGAGGGGGTTCTCTACTTGATATAGGCATCTATGCTGTTATTGATGCGCTTTGGTTCATGGGCGTGCCAGATGAGGTTTACGCTGTGGCCTCGTTCGCAGAGACCGGTTCAGAGGATTCTATAAGCATAATTTTCAGGTATAAGGATGGCAGAATGGCTAATCTATATAGTTCATTCCGCACAGCTGCCGGAATTGGCTGCGACCTTTTATGTGAAAACGGAAACATATCTTTCTCACGTGCGAGAGACATGTCACAGGTACTCACTGTGGCAATAAACGGAGAAGACAAACGGAAATACTCACTTCTGCCCGAAGGCATGGGTTACCAGTATGAAGCTGAAGAGGTTATGAGCTGTCTGGACGAAGGCAGAACAGAGAGCAGCGTGGTTCCTCACTCCTTCTCACTCGACCTGATGACAACACTTGACAGGATAAGGGATGCAGCGGGAATTGTATTCCCTGGGGAAAGTGAAGTTTAGAGCGTTGAGCGTAAAGAAAGACTAAGAGACGAAGCGACGGAGAGGAAAGATGACAGAGATAAGGGATGATATTAAAGTAGAAAGTGCATTCTACAGGAAGAAACTCCTTCTGAGTCTTCTTATTCCGGTTCTGTTTGTAGTCCTTATGTGGCTGGTAAAAATTGTGGAAGTGCTCTTTGGTCTTGATTTTTCGGGCTTCGGTATTTATCCTCTTTCAATCCAAGGATTGCCGGGAATCATTTTCTCTCCCTTTATACATGCCAACTTCAGCCATCTTTTCAATAATTCGATACCACTTCTCTTTTTGGGTACCGCACTCTTTTATTTTTATTCCGACATAGCCCTGAAAATATTTTCTATAATATATGTCTTAACCGGAATACTTGTTTGGACAGCCGGCAGGAACTCATGGCATATCGGGGCAAGCGGACTTGTTTACGGATTGGCATCCTTCCTTTTTTTCAGTGGAATTATAAGGCGTTACTTCAGACTTATTGCCCTTTCACTTCTTGTTGTATTTTTGTATGGCTCGATGGTATGGGGACTCTTCCCCGGAATATATAAGAATATCTCATGGGAGTCGCATATGCTTGGATTCTTTTCGGGAATTATTCTTGCAATATGGTTCAGAAAGGAGGGTCCGCAGGAGCCTGTGCCGGAGTGGATGGAGGAGGATGCCGATGAAGAAGAGAGGGGAGAAGAGGAGATGAGAAATGAGAGATGAGCGGAGAGCGTAGAGAGACTAAGTGATAATGAATATGATGGATATTTCAATAGTAATAGTATGTTATAAGGGCTGGGCCAGACTTACCAAGTGTCTTGAGTCGCTCGACGCTTTTACAGGGAAAAATATTTCTACGGAAGTGATTGTTGTTGACAACAAATCGGAAGAAATTGCCATCGAAGAAATCAAGGCTGAGTTTCCCCGCTTCACATTTTTGAAGAATGAAGTGAACGGCGGGTTTGGCAATGGCAATAATCTCGGTGCAAAATCAGCAAAGGGTGAATTTCTTCTTTTTCTGAATCCCGATACTGTAGCTTTTGAAGAGGAAATTGAAAAGCTGCTTCTTGTTGCCCGTCAAAACCCGTCATTTGGCATAGTTTCATGTCACCAGGAAAATGAAAGAGGAAAAGAGAGCATTGCATCTGGCCCTTTTCCACATCTTTTTAATTTAACCGGTTTTCAACGTACAGTCATAAAATGCCTCACTCCTCACTCCTCACCCCTCACCCCTGAAATTTCTTTACCAGATTGGGTTTCAGGATCTGTTATATTTATCAGAAAAGAATTATTCTTCAGATTAAAAGGGTTTGATGATGATTTCTGGATGTATTCTGAAGATGTTGATCTCTGTAAACGAGTCAGAAATCTACAGTTGGAAGTGGCATTCTGCAATGATATAACGATTGAACATAATCATGG
>JBBQZN010000075.1:0-15189 GCA_038207725.1 Bacteroidales bacterium
TGATGTTAAGGAAGCAAAACAAGCTGTTGATCTTTTCAAAAAACTTAAAGTAAGCTGATTAGTATAATCCATAATCCCAATAATTCTTACTTTTGACATAAAAATGACACGATGCCATTTCAGATTTCCATTCTCGATATAATTGACATATTTCTGGTTGCCATAATTCTGTTTCAGCTATACAGACTTATAAGAGGAACAGCTGCCTTCAGTATTTTTCTTGGCATATTCTTCATATATCTTTCGTGGCTTGTTGTGAAGGCGCTTAACATGGAACTGATAAGCGCACTGCTCGGGCAAATTATGGGTGTAGGCGTTATTGCTCTTATTATCGTATTTCAGCAGGAGGTAAGGCGGTTTTTACTGGTGATAGGCAACCGCTATATATCGGGAAGAAGGTTTCCACTCGGACGATTTTTTTCAAATATAAGTGGTGCTCAGGGTAGTCCGGATGATGCTGAACAGATTGTGCGTGCATGCGAAGTTATGTCATCATCTAAGACCGGGGCTCTGATAGTTATTGGCAGAAAGAGTTCAATCGATATGTTCTGTGAGAATGGTGAGATATTAAAATCGCGTATCAGTGCGGAGCTTCTGGAGACTATATTTTTCAAGAATACTCCCCTGCACGATGGAGCCGTAATTATTGAGCGGGGTTTAATACTTGCTGCCCGTTGTCCGCTGCCTGTAACAGATCAGGTAAATCTGCCTCCCCGGTTCGGCATGCGCCACAGGGCAGCAGTTGGAATGTCGGAACATACCGATGCACTTATAGTTGTAGTTTCCGAAGAATCTGGCTTTATTACTGTTGTTGATTCAGGCGAGATAAGGGAGAATTTGACTACCAATGAGTTAAGAAATATTCTTCTTACTGAAAAAGTCTGGTAGATTAATTACAACGAGGGTATCTAAAAAGTCCGAAGTCGGAAGTCCGCTCTACGCTCTACGCTCATCGCTTTCTTCCTCTCCGCTCTGTGCTATTGTGCCGTCACGTCTTTATTTTAAACGCCGGTGCCAAGCACTGGTTTCTACAATATTTCTACTCCGGCGCTCTTTATGTGTGGTATCCGTTTTCTACAAATAGTTCGCCACTCTGTGGCTTAAAAGCCTCTGATTATGAGTATAATAGTCTCACTTCTCAGCTCTCTACGCTCTACGCTCTACGCTCTACGCTCTACGCTCTACGCTCACCCCTCATTCCTCACCTTCTCATTCCACACCCCTCATTCTCCGCTCTCCGCTCTCCGCCTGATGCCTCATGCCTTTTTTTATTCCTATGACCGATTACCCTATATGATAATAATTGTGTAACTTGTGGGTTTCAGTAAAACACTTACCAAGTACAGCACTATCAGGCAACCGTAAGGTCATTTTTTAACAGCGTTGGCGCAGTAACCTTTTTACAATTTAGAAAATCATCTTATTTGCATAAATGAAAAGTAAAACCGGACTAAGCGCAGGAAATAAAAAGTCACTGGCGGCTATCAAAGATTCAACAAAAAAGATAAAATCAGGACAGTTTCCTATAGTCGGTATCGGTGCATCGGCCGGTGGTCTGGAGGCACTTGAACAATTCTTAACAAATGTTCCGGCAAATAGCGGCATGGCCTTTGTAGTAATTCAACATCTCGATCCCAGCCGTAAAGGTTTGCTGCCGGAACTTCTTCAGAGAATTACCGATATGCAGGTTTTCCAGGTTACCGACCGTTTGACAATAAAGCCAGACTGTGTTTACGTCATTCCTGCCAACAAAAACATGTCGATTCTGAATGGGGCTCTGCATCTCTTCGCACCTCTTGAATCAAGGGGACTGCGTCTTCCGATCGATTTTTTCTTTCTTTCCCTGGCTGACGACCGTAAAGATAACAGTATAGGTATTATCCTGTCAGGTATGGGCTCTGATGGCACCATCGGGCTGAAAGCTATTAAAGAAAAGGCCGGAATCGTAATGGTACAGGATCCGGCATCTGCCAAATTTGACAGTATGCCCATGAGTGCAATCGATTCAGTGATGGTTGATGTTGTTGCAACTGCCAGTGAACTTCCGTCAAAACTACTTGCAATCGCGAAACTGAATGGCCATTCCTCTTCAAAAAAAGAGATTGAAAAGGATGTAAGCTCTCTGGAAAAAATTATAATCCTGTTGCGTTCATATACAGGAAACGACTTCTCTGAATATAAGAGAACAACTCTTTACCGGCGTATAGAAAGGAGGATAAGCATTCACCTGATAGATAATATTGCCTCTTATGTGCGGTATTTGCAGGAAAACCCAACTGAAATAGAGATACTCTTCAAAGAACTTCTGATAGGTGTTACAAGTTTTTTCCGCGACCCTCTGGTATGGGAGCATCTGAAGAAAAACGTTCTTCCTTCACTGTTTAATAAACTGCCAAATGGTTATATTGTAAGAGCATGGATACCAGCTTGTTCTACAGGTGAAGAGGCTTATACAATGGCAATTGTTTTTAAAGAGGTGATGGCAAACTTAGTGGCAGAAAAACATCTGTCACTACAGGTTTTTGCCACAGATCTTGATAAAATAGCTGTTGAAAAAGCAAGGAAAGGAATATACCCGGCAAGCATTGTTTCTGACCTGTCGCCTGAACGGCTGAACAGGTTCTTTATCCAAACCGATGGACAATACCGGGTTAGTGCTGATATCAGGGAAATGGTGATTTTTGCTCCTCAGAATGTTATTAAGGATCCTTCGTTCACAAAGCTCGAAATAATTTCTTGCCGGAACCTCATGATTTATCTCGATGCAAATCTGCAAAAGAAACTGCTTACACTTTTCCATTACAGCCTTAATCAGAATGGACTCCTCTTACTCGGTAGTGCAGAAACAACCGGAGAAATGAGTGAATGGTTTTCAACTGTTGATTCAAAACTAAGAATCTACCAACGCTCCGCTAGCAGTAAAACAGAGGAATTATACGATTTCCCCTCTTCATTTTCCCCTGCAAAAAAAAACTTAACCATAAACCAGATACCTGTGAAAGTTGCCGATAACTTACAAAATCTTACTGATCAGCTGCTTTTGCAGCAATTTACCCCATCAAGTGTTCTTGTTACGGATTTAGGTGATATCCTTTACATTACAGGAAGCACGGGAAAATATCTTGAACCTGCGGCAGGGAAAGCAAATTTGAACATTTTTGCGATGGCCCGTGAAGGACTTAGCGAGGAGCTTCCCTCGATTTTTCGCGAGGCAATGAAGTCATTCGAAAAAAAGATTATACACAACATTAAAATAAAAAACAATGGCAAAATTCAACTGACAGATATTACAGTTCAGCAACTTGAAAAACCTGTTTCACTGAGAGGTAAAATCCTGGTGGTTTTTGGCAAATTACATGATGTTGAGCTAAAACCATCAAAAAGTTCCAGGGGGAAATCAGCAAGAGCAACTCCTAATGCTGATCTTGAGCTTGAATTGCAGCGGGTTAAAGATGAATTGCAAAGTACCAGCGAAGAGATGCAAACTTCGCAGGAAGAGCTTAAATCAACCAATGAGGAGCTTCAGTCTACTAATGAAGAAATGCAATCTACAAACGAAGAACTTTCAACTTCAAAAGAGGAGATGCAGAGTCTCAATGAAGAACTTCATACTGTTAACATTGAACTTCAGAGCAAGATAGACGATTCTGCAAGGGTAAATAGCGATATGAATAACCTGCTCAGAAGCATTGATATAGCTACCCTGTTTCTTGATAAGGATTTAAAAATAAGACAATTCACAGCTCCTTCTACTAAAATTTTCAAATTTATCCCCGGAGATGTGGGCAGGGTCTTCACAGATCAGGTTACTGACCTCGATTACCCTGAGCTGTACGACGATGCAAAAGAGGTCTTAAAAACTCTGATCTATATAGAGAAAACTATTCCTACGCGCGACGGAAGATGGTTTAATGTGCGAATAATGCCCTACCGTACCTTTGAAGATAAGATTGATGGTCTGGTAATAACATTTATCGATAATTCAAAATCAAAAAAACTGGAGATCGGCCTGCAGGAAACCCAGTCGATGCTTAGATCTTTCATAAGTGCAGTACCGGGTGTGATAATCGGTCTTTCATCTGAAGGAGTAATTATAGAGTTTAATCCTGAATCGGAAAAACTATTTGGACGCAAGTATCACGAGGTTATCGGTAAAAACTATGTTGATCTGTTTATCCCAAAAACAGCGCGGAAAAAAGTGCTCGCTGACCTCAAAAAACTGATTACCGGCTCTTTGCCTAACAGATATAAAAGTAATGTCAGCGTGGCAAATGGAGATAAGCTGATTATTGAATGGGCATCTCATAAAATGGTTGACGAAAACGGAACGAATATCGGCATAATTAATATTGGGATAAATATTACAAAATCATGAAGAAGGTCATTCAATGGGAAGAAAAGGCAGTAGGCAACAGAAGTTCTATTGCCTATTGCCTGTGGCCTGTTGCCTTTATTCAAATGACGGCCGAAGGCCAAATGACTTTACAATTATAAAATAAATTGTTATGAAGAAAGACACTAAGAGTATGGAAGAAACTGAATCTCTGAGAAAAAAAGCTGAGTTAATTCTTAAAAAAAGGCCATCACCAAAATCGAAGGGTATTACAGAAGCCGAGGCTCTTAGACTTCTGCACGAACTCGAAGTTCATCAGATTGAGCTTGAAATGCAGAATGAGGAGCTAAAGCAGGCAAGAGACATTGTTAAAACATCTTCGGAAAAATATAATTCCCTGTACGATTTTGCTTACACCGGGTATTTTACTCTTTCGCCCGACTGCAAAATACTTGAACTTAATCTGAAAGGTGCCGGTATGCTTGGCCTGGTTCGCTCGAGCCTGGTAAACACTAACTTCAGGCAATACGTAACGCTGGATACACTCTTTGTTTTTAAGGAATTTATTCAGAAAGTATTTAAAAGCAACGTAAGGGAGACCTGCGAGGTACGTTTGATAACCAAGGCAAATTCTTCAATTCATGTTGGAGTATATGGAATTGCTTCAGAGGTTGGAAAAAAATGCGAAATAACAGTTATAGATATCTCAAAGAGAAAACGAACAGAAGAGTTAATGGAGCATAGAACTGTTGAATTTAAGCTGTTTGATGCGCATTTGAAAAGCAGCGATTCGCAGATGGCTGAACTCAATAAAGAGATTAGCAGGCTGGTTAAGAGACTTGGTGAGAAAGAAAAATTAAAATAGCAGAAAGAAGTTGGAAGTCCTGGCGCTATTGCCTACTGCCTATTGCCTACTGCCTATTGCCTACTGCCTATTGCCTACTGCCTATTGCCTATTGCCTATTGCCTATTGCCTATTGCCTATTGCCTACTGCCTATTGCCTATTGCCTATTGCCTAAATTATTACGCCTATGAAAAAAGGTAACAAAGTTTCATCCACGTCTCTGAGGCAAAGAGCAGAGGAGAAGTTATCATTGAAAATTCCGGGAACATCCGGTATGTTGTCTGAGATTGAATCGCTAAAGCTTATACACGAGATGGAAGTGCATCAGATAGAGCTTGAGATGCAAAACGATGAGCTTAAGAAGGCAATAGATATTGCACAACTTGAAGAGGAAAAATTCAGATCTCTTGCAATTATTTCGCCTGTCGGGATCTACATTACAGATAAAGAAGGGGCATGCACCTATGTAAATGAAGCCTGGTGCAGAATGGCCGGTTTGAATTTTAAGGAGGCTCTTGGAGATGGCTGGATAAATGGCATCTTCCCTGACGACAGAAGCAATATTTCAAAAACATGGAAAAAATATTTAAATACAGGAAATAACTGGAACTGGGAGTACCGTTTTCAGGATAAATCCGGTAAGATAACGTGGGTTTATGGTATTGCAACTCCAATAAAAAATCCTCAGGGTGAAACGCTTGGTTATATCGGTAATAACTTCGACATAACTTCCAGAAAACATTCGGAAGATCTTTTGAAGGAATCTGAAGACAAGCTTAGACAATATTCTGAAGAGCTCTTGGAACTCACCAGGCACCGGGAAGAAGTAAGAGAAAATGAACGCAGCAGAATTGCCCATGACCTTCACGATGATCTCGGTCAAAAACTTACGGCCATCAATATGGATATTGCATGGCTTAAATCAAGGATTGGTGTGCAGACTCCTCTTGTGGAAAGTAAGATAAAACAGATGGTGCAGCTTCTGAATATGACTATAGAAAGTGTTCAGCAGATCTCATTCGGACTCAGGCCCAGTATTCTGGATAATCTGGGGCTCCGTGCAGCAATTGAATGGCAGGTGAGAGAGTTCAATAAGTCAACCGGAATAAGTTGTTCTCTTTCTTTCCACTTTAAGGAAACAGAATTACATTCCGAATGCTCACTAATGGTTTTCAGACTTATACAGGAAGCACTTACTAATATTACCCGTCATTCAGAGGCGACAGAGGTGTCAATTAAATTAGATGCAATCGATAACTCTTTAAAAATAATAATAAAAGACAACGGGAAAGGGATTGAAAATGAAAAGATACTGAGTAATAAAACCTTAGGATTAATTGGAATGAAAGAGAGAGTGAATTCTTTCAAAGGAACAATAAATATTAAAGGCACTCCCGGTAAGGGGACAGAGATTGTTGTTAATATACCGGTGGGGGGGTAGGTGGAAGTTTCCCCCAAGGGGGAACGGGAAAACGGGAAAGGGGGTAAAAACATTAAAAGATAAATGGATTAAAAGATGATACGAGTATTAATCACCGACGACCACCCAATTGTACGTCAGGGAATAAGGCAGATCCTTGAAGATGACAGAGAACAGCGGTTTGGACTGATTGAGGAAGCCGCCAACGGAAATGAGCTTCTTGAAAAAATCGGCAAAACTGATTTTAATGTCATTCTATTAGATATTTCGTTACCCGGACGAAATGGCCTCGAATTGTTGTGCGACCTCAAAAGACTCACTCCCGAAACAGCGGTATTAATTTTAAGTATCTTTCCTGAGGAACAATATGCTATCAGGGCGCTCAGGCTTGGGGCGGCCGGCTACCTTACAAAAGCCAGTGCCCCTGAGGAACTTATTGCTGCTGTTGTTAAAGCATCTGAAGGCGGAAGATATATAACCTCAGCAATAGCCGACAGAATAACGTCAGATTTTTTTACTGATAATGAGAAGCCGCTTCATGAGAAGTTATCTGTCCGTGAACTAGAAGTAATCACCCTTCTTGCCATGGGTAAAACCCTTAGCAGTATTTCAATCGAATTGTCTCTAAGCCCCAAAACTATAAGTACCTACCGCGAAAGGATACTCTCCAAACTTCATCTTAAAACCACTTCCGATCTGATCAGATACGCAATAAAGGAAGGGCTGGTGTAGTCAGTAAGTGGTCATTCAATGGTCAAAATACTGTTAGCACATTATCAGTTATTGAATAAACCACTCTGTAATTTCCGACGCGGATGCGGAAGTCACTAACAGATCCTTTTAGCCTTTTATAGCCTGGCGGTCTCGGTTTATAAGAAAGAGAATCGATTTTTTCCTCAATAGCAATTATAGTTTCATTGGGCAAGGAAAGAAGTTCTTTGAGGGCACTTTTCTTAAAAATAATGGTGTACCCTTTTTGCATACCAGTTATTTTTTTGATAATTTCTTCTTAATTGCTTTTTTTACTTCTGGCCATGGGATATTTTCCTCAATGGATCTTTCTTTTATGTCTGCTCTGTCTTCCAGCTCATCCATGTACTCAAGCATAGCTTCATATTGCTTTAGCCGGATCACTACAAAAGGTTTTTCACCCTTTAATTCAATAGTATATGATGAAGATGCCATAGAATTTAACTTTATACAAAAATACATTTTTTTTCATAGAAGTAATAATGTCAAAGCGGAGAGTTAAGTCATTCGATTGTAATTCATAGTCATTCATCGTATGACTACCAATGACATCCGCCAGCTGGCGGAGACGGCCCGCAGGGCCAAATGACTACCTTCCTAGTATTCATTCATGAGTAAAAAATCGGCAATATGCCTATGTTTAATGCCTTTAATATTGTCATACCAGGTCTCATCCATTGTTACTACATATTTAGGATGATGGTCCCTTATTTCGAGTAGCGGGTTAAATTCACGGTCAATTGTGGTTTGTTCAGTCATTTTGTAAGCGACCTGAACGTAAACTATTTTTTCTTTCATCTCAGCAATAAAATCAATCTCTTTGTCATCAGATCTTCCGGTATATACTTCATAGCCTCTGCGTTTAAGCTCAAGCATTACTATATTTTCCAGTACACCTGAAATGAGCCTGTCTTTATAACCCATCACAGCATATAGCAACGATTGATCACCGACATAATATTTTTCCAGAGTCTTAAGTATTTCTCTTCCCTTAATATCATACCGCGGAATCCGGTAAACAATAAATGCTCCTTCAAGCGCCTTCAGGTAATTATAGACAGTATTAAGATCTATTTTCCGTTGCTGGCTTTTAAAATAATCAGCTATGTTTTTGGCAGAGAACTTATTGCCTGTATTATCAAATACAAATTTCACAACCCTTTCCAGTAGTTCAACATCCCGTATATTATGTCTTTGCACTGTATCTCGCAGTATTGCTGACGAATAAATATCGTAAACAGCTTTATAGGCAGACTCATAAGTGTATTCCCCCGTATGAAAAGCCGGAAATCCGCCGATACGTAAAAAATAATCAAACTCTTTGTGCAAATCAGAAACCTCTTTATTTGTGCGAGTGTGTTTGAAAAGAAGATATTCGGCAAAGGAGAGTGTAAATACATGAATCTCAATATAGCGACCTGCCAGGTAAGTAGCCAGCTCTGAAGATAGCATATGTGAGTTGGATCCGGTTATGTATACATCAGAGTTGAAATCAACTAACAGAGAATTCACAGCCTTTTCCCACGATGCTACACCCTGAATCTCATCGAGCAGGATATAGCAGCGTTGTTTATCTGTGATTTTAGTCTTTATTAAACTGTGTAATTTATCGGCGTTATCAATGTTTGAAAATTCAAAACTTTCGAAATTTATGTATACAATGTTTTTTTCGCCGATTCCTCTTCTCATTAACTCATCACGTAACAACATGAGAATTGCTGATTTGCCGCTTCGTCTGATGCCGGTGATGACTTTGATAAACGGCTTGTCAATATAGTCGCACAACTGTTTTAAATACAAATCTCTTCTGATCATCATATTCTGTTTATATGTCTATAACCACAAATATATAACAAAAAAATTATTAAATATGGTTATAACCCTAAAATGTATTAAAGAAATCAGCATCAAGACATCGATTGTATTCAATTGTCATTCAATTGTCACTCAATAGTCATTCAGAATGACCTGCCTTCGCTCCATGCTCCACGACCCCGCCTTTTCCCATCCAATCTGCTAACCTTGTGGAAGTAATTTACTATCTTTGGTTTAATAAAACTGCCTGGCATATTTTATCTGTATTCTTATAGCGAACTTTAACTTATCCGATGGAATAAAAACCACGAAACAATGTTAGGACTAACATTATGATAAAAATTCTCGCAATCGACGACAATAACGACAACCTGATCAGTTTGAAAGCTATCCTGAAAGATATATTTACTGATGCAGCAGTGTTTACCGCATTAACCGGACCAGAAGGAATAAAACTGGCTGCTGCCGAAGACCCCGGCGTTATTTTGCTTGACATCGTTATGCCGGGTATGGATGGCTTCGAAGTGTGTCGCCGCATTAAAGAAGACCCGATACTGAGCGAGATCCCGGTGATTTTTCTTACTTCACTAAAAGAGACCAAAGAAAACCGCCTCCAGGCACTCGAAATTGGCGTAGAGGCTTTTCTATCGAAACCCATCGACGAAACCGAACTCACCGCCCAGATTAGGGCTATGCTGAAAATTAAGTCTGCCAATGAACTAAAGCGCAATGAAAAAGAACGCCTTGCCAAACTTGTTGCCGAACGCACCCTGAAACTTGAGCAGAGCCAAATTGTAACGCTAAATATCCTGAACGACCTGAAAGCGGAGAATGAAGCCCGCAAGCAATCAGAAGAATTTTTAAGAGTAAGTGAAGAACGATATCGCTCACTTTTTAGTGAAATGTTAAATGGATTTGCTCTTCACGAAATAATATATGATAAGAAAGGTAAGCCTTGCGATTACCGCTTTCAGGAGGTCAATCCGGCATTTGAGAAAATGACCGGACTTATAGGCACTGAAATCTGCGGGAAGACTGTTCTCACAATCATGCCTGAGACCGAAGCCTATTGGATTGATTTGTATGGGAAAGTGGCAACATCAAGCGAATCGATACGTTTCGAGAATTATGCTCAGTTGCTCGGGAAATATTTCGAGGTTGTTGCTTATAGCCCTCAGAAAGACAAATTTGCGACCATTTTTACCGACATCACCGAACGCAAACATGCCAAAGAAGATTTAATTATAGCCAAAGAAAAAGCCGAAGAAAGCGAAGCTATGTTAAAATTTGCCCAGCAATCGGCAGGTGCCGGACTTTGGGACTGGAATATGCAGACAAACCTTTTGAAGTGGTCGCCGGAGCTTTTCGGGTTATTCGGATTTAGTCCAGAAAATGATCAGGCTAGCTTCGAAAACTGGGATAAGTGCCTGCACCCCGATGATAAAGAAGCTGCCTATAGTAAAATGAACGACTCGATTAAAAAGCATACTCAGTTAAACAATGAATACAGAGTTGTTCACCCCGATGGCAAAGTAGTCTGGATAAATGCGATCGGAAAAACAAACTATGATGTTGACGGCACCCCAACGCGTATGGCCGGTATTTGTATCAACATCACCGAACGCAAACTGGTAGAAATAGAGTTTCAAAAGCGGGAATCTCTTTTAAATAAAGTATTTGATGTTATTCCTATAGGTTTGTGGATTGCCGACAAGAATGGCAAACTTCTTCGGGGCAATCCTGCCGGGGTGAAAATATGGGGAGCAGAGCCCACCGTGCCTATGGAAGAATACGGAGTATTCAAAGGTCGCCGCTTGCCATCAAGGCAGGAAATAGCCCCCGATGACTGGTCCCTGGCCCATACCATCAATGAGGGTGTAACAATCACCGATGAACTGCTGGAAATAGACGCATTTGACGGTCAGAAAAAAATTATTCTCAACTATTCAGCTCCTGTGCTGGACAACGACGGCAATTTGTTGGCAGCCATTGTGATAAATAGCGATATTACCGAACGCAAACTGGCAGAAGATAAAATTAAAAACATAAAACAATCGCTGGAAAAGCTTAACAAGCGAAATTATGAAATTCGAGAAAATGAACGTAGTTTAATCTCCACCGAAATCCATGATAACATTGGTCAATCATTATTCGCTTTAAAATTTGATTTAGTCAGGTTACTTTCAGACAATGGCAGTGACTCTGTACAAGCTAAGAAATTGAAGGGAATGATCGAATTGATAGATACTATTAGCAAAGATATTCAGCGAATATCTTCAGAATTAAGACCACCAATGCTGGATGACCTTGGTCTGCATCAAACGATGGAATGGTACATCGGAGAATTTAAGAAAAGAACAGGTATTAATTGCATCGTAAAATTTGAGGATGTTCAGTTCCCCGACAAGAAAAAGGATCTTGTGATGTTTCGCTTACTTCAGGAATCACTGACAAATGTTTTGCGTCACGCAAATGCAAAAAATGTAAGCATAAATCTTTATCGTGCAGACGGTTCAATTATTCTGGAAATCATTGACGATGGAACAGGTGTTCCAAAGAAGAAAATTGACTCTTATCAATCACTTGGTTTTATTGGTATGCGGGAGAGAATAAGACAGTTTGACGGTATTATGGATATATCTTCGACCCCGAATAAGGGAACTAAGATGTGCTTTACTATTTCATTATGATAAACATACTGATTACAGATGACCACCCTATTTTAAGAAAGGGTTTAAGGCAACTGCTTGAGGATGATAAGCATAAAAGATTTGGCTTTATCGATGAAGCCGTTAATGGAAGTGAACTGATAGAAAAACTTATCTCCTTTGATTTTAATATTGTTCTCCTTGATATTTCACTACCTGGAAGAAACGGGTTGGAATTACTTAGTGATATCAGGAAGATAAAACCGGATATTCCTGTTCTTATGTTAAGTACCTATTCCGAAGACCAATATGCAATACGTGCCCTGAAACTTGGTGCGTCGGGGTACCTCACAAAGGCAACTGCAGCGGAGGAACTTATAGCGGCAGTAGTTAAAGTCGCCGGCGGCAGCAGATATATTACAGCCTCCCTGGCAGAAAAGATAACATATAACTTCTTTGACGAACCGGCAAAACCTTTGCATGGGGAATTATCTGTACGTGAACTGGAAGTAACAATCCTTCTGGCATCAGGTAATACAATGAGCAACATTGCAAAAGAATTGTCTTTAAGCCCCAATACTATAAGTAAATACAGGGAAAGGATACTTGCCAAACTTAAGCTGATAACCACCTCCGATATAATAAGGTATGCAATAAATGAGGGGCTGGTTTAGTCATTCGATTGTCATTCGATTGTCATTCAGTTGTCATTCAATAGTCATTAAGTAGTCATTCAATAGTAAGACAATTAATGACAACCGAATGACGCGAAGCAAATGACGCGCGAAGCGCAAATGACAGCGAAGCCGAATGACAATTGAATGACCTAATTCCTATTCATAAGTTCATGTACTGCATATAACGGATAGATTTGGAAATTTCCATATTGGCCAAAGTTCTCCATGGAAACTCTTATTCCGCTGGAGATTTTTTTTTCTTTTAAGAATATTTGCAGGCTTTGCATTTTCCCCTGCATACCCGATTTTACCTCAACGGCTATAATCGATTCTCTGTTCTGAAGCACATAATCAATCTCCGCATTGCTTCCCCTGCTTTCGCGGTGCCAGTATAAAAGTTCATAACGCGTTGATGGATTTCCATATTTTATCATCTCTGTGCCTGTAAACTGTTCGGCAATATTTCCTTTATTAATAGCTGAAAAGCTATTCGCTAATAAATATTCCGACAAATCAAGGCCAAGAATTCTCTGATAAATGCCATGATCAAACATGACAATTTTAAATTTCGACAGATTCATCTGAGCCTTCAGTGGAATTCCTCCTGCAGAAGTATGATAGACCCTGTGAATTAATCCGGCCATCTCAAGTAAATTAAGCGCATCTTTGATCTGAAAATAGTTTGCGGATAACGAAGCTTTGGATAACTTGAATTTGTTACCGGATTGAAAAACAACAGAATCAAAAACTTCCCTCAATCTGGTAAGTGGGATACGGGAGTTGTATTTGGCAAAATCATCCATCAGCCCTGTAAGAAATTGATCTAAAACGCGGCTGGTTTTCCTTAACTCCTTTGAATCAATATAAGTTTGTACGGCTTCCGGCATTCCTCCGATAAAGAGAAATTCTTTCAGCTTAGCGATCAGACGGGAATGAATTGCAGGATTCAATGGCTTTTCCGGATTGCCTTCGGACTTCATTTCAAGAAGATTCTTTTGTCCGGAAGCCAGTAAATATTCGTCAAACGACATCGGATACATGAAGAGATGTTCAATTCTTCCCAAACCATAGGAAGGCAACTGTTCCAATACAAATTCAAGGAGTGATCCAGCAGCAATGAGATGCAGCCCTGGTCTTTCTTCATAAAAAAACCTCAGGGATGAAATTGCCGGAATGCATGCTTGTATTTCATCAAAAAAAATGAGGGTCTCTCCTTCGATCAACGGCACATCATAATAGGCCGATAAATTTCTGCAGATCTCTTCAGGCTTGAGATTGGCTGAAAAAAACTGATGAATATCTCTTGCAGATTCAAAATTTATCTCCAGGAAGTATTTGAACCCTTTCCCAAGATTCCTGACAGAATAGGTCTTACCAACCTGTCTGGCTCCCCTGAGTAATAAAACCTTTCTGGTTGGATTCAATTTCCATTCATTAAGGGCATTATCAATGCTTCTATACATGTTCCTGTAAATTAAATATATAGATAGTGAGACTAATATTATCGAGGCAAATATATCATAAATAATTAATAATAGCAAGGCAAATATACAATAAATATTTAAACATATCAAGGCGAAGCGTAAATGACATTCAGTGGTCATTCGATTGTCATTCAATAGTCATTCAATAGTCATTCAATTGTAAGATAATCAATGACATCCGCCAGCTGGTGGAGACGGCCCGCAGGGCCAAATGACGGCTGAAGGTTTAGGAACGCAGTGACGAAATCCCGCTCTGCGGGGGCAAATGACTTCTTCCTTGTAGTGAAATCCCCTACAACAGATTTATTGTTTCCACTACACGCTACCTTGTTTATTGTGAATAACTTACAGATTCAAGTAAATGTTGATTTTTAAATCATAAACATGAAGAACAAAGCGGTAGTTCCATCAGGTGATTTAATGGAAAGAAAGATAAAGCTGTTGATAGTTGATGATTCCTCTCTGGTCAGGGAGCGAATCGCTTCTATAATAAAAGATAACCATCAGATAAAAATTGTTGGCGAAGCTGCAGATTCGATTGAGGCTATGGCATTGTTTTCAAAATTCCTTCCTGAAATAGTCATTTTGGATATACGGTTACCCGGTGAGAACGGAATCGAGATCCTGAAAAAGATAAAAAACGTGGCAGAAAGAACGAAAGTAATTATCCTTACAAGCTTCCCATATCCTCAGTACCGGGTAAAATGTCTGGAATTGGGAGCTGAATTTTTTCTTGAAAAGGCAAATGCTTTTGATTCTCTTGATGGTGCAATAAAAAGCATTATAAAGGACATTTCGTTAAATTAAGAACATAATAAGAAACTACTAATAATCCAGGACTAAAATGAAAACACGCAGTAAATCAAATCCAGGGCAGAACAAGAAGGGTCATACAGCTGAAGTAGTTGGAAACTTACGTGATATATCAGAGGCAGACAGGCTTAAAAGTAAGTTACTGAAAAAAAACAAGGAGTTGGAGATCATTATTGATTCCGTGCCGGCATGGATCTTCTATAAAGATAAGGAGAACCGGTTTATTCATGTTAATAAAGCTTTCTGTGAAGTTATGAAAATGACTAATGGGCAATTAGAAGGAGTGTCCTGTTCTGATCTTTATCCTAAGGAGCAGGCTGAAGCTTTCTGGAAAGATGATTTGGATGTAATAGCAACTGAAAAACCTAAAAGGAACATCATCGAACCTATGAAAACTGAACAAG
>JBBQZN010000076.1:0-14874 GCA_038207725.1 Bacteroidales bacterium
CTGCTTGAGCAGGAAGGCCGGATAATCTACTATTTAAAGATGAGAAAATCAAAGGAAGAGATCTCATTAACTATCAGCTCCGATGGCAAAATTCTGGAATCTAAAAACAAGTAATCTATTATAAAATGAATTTATTTCTGAGGAATTCAATAATAATATCAGTATTACTAATATTCTCTGCAAAAGCAGGCGCGCAGGGTAATGAAGAAAAGCCGACTCTGATCAGCTTCTTTCTCGATTGTGACGATTGTGATTTTACATTTGTCAGGCAGGAACTCCCATTTGTCTCCTTTGTACGCGATCCTCAACTAGCAGATGTTCATATACTTGTTACAGATTCGAATACCGGAAGTGGGGGAAACAAGTATTTTCTGAATTTTATAGGACTGAAAGCGTTTAAAGATCTGAACTATGATTACACAATAACTACTGATCAATCAGATACCGATGACGATGTAAGAAAGGCACTGCTCAAGATCCTTAAAATAGGCATCCTGCCTTATTATTCAAAAACTGACTATATCAATAATATTAATGTAGATCTTGAAGATTCCGGCGACAGGAATGCAGATCAGATGGTTACAGACAGGTGGAATAAATGGGTATTTCAGCTGGAGTCAGGCGGGGAATTCCAGAAAGAGGAGAGCCAGAATGAATACTCATTAAATACTGAAGCAAGTGCAGAAAAAGTGACTGAAGAATGGAAAACAAGTATAAGCGCTTCGTATGAAATAAACCGTGAAAACTATTATGACGGTGATGAAAAGATTACTAATAAGCAGGATACAAAAGAGATTTCGGGCGAGATAGTTAAAAGCCTTACAGAAAAATGGTCAGCAGGAATGTTCGCAACATATTCATCCCGTACTTTTCTGAATATCAAAAACAAATATTCAACGGCTGCCGGAATTCAATATAATATCTTTCCATGGAAAGAATGTAACCGCAGAGTACTCGCAATAGGTTATGGGATAGGTCTTGATGTTTTTGATTATAATGAAATAACAATATATGAAAAATTAAATGAGACTTTGGTCTCAGAGGCATTAATGGTAAATCTCGAATTAATACAGCCATGGGGTGAAATATCTGTCGGACTTCAGGGACAACATTATTTTCACGATTTCTCAAAAAACAATCTTACACTGGAGTCAGATATATCAGTGAGACTTTCAAAAAACCTGTCTGTTTTTTGTGAAATTGAATCTCAGCTTATTCATGATCAGCTCTATCTGCCAAAAGGTGATGCCTCACTCGAGGATATTCTGCTAAGACGACGTAAGCTTGCAACCACATATGAAATAAGAGGACAGGTTGGTTTCAGGTTTACATTCGGTTCCATTTATAATAATGTTGTTAATGAAAGGTTTTAAGTAAATTTGCAACAATTTGCTATAAATACAAAAATGAATATGAATGCTATTAACAGGTCGGCACTTATCGTTATTCTATTAACAATAAATTCATTATACAGTGCAAGCCAGATACCTATCAACCAAAGAAACTGGCAATCTGTTGCCACCAAAATGCCTGAGGAGTGGTATGGATCAGAAGAATCGGTAAGAGTTGCTGAAAACGTTCTCCTATACCAGCGCGATATTGGTGGATGGCCCAAGAATACTCCTATGCATAATCCGCTTTCCGTAGCCGAAAAGGCAAAAATTAATGATGATAAAGGTAACAACGATGCCATCTTCGACAATAGTGCAACAACTACAGAAATGAAGTTCCTTGCCCGGATGTTCAATAAGACAAAGAACGATGTATATAAGGTTTCGTTCAACAGAGGACTGGTATTTATTCTTGATGCCCAGTACGCAAGCGGTGGCTGGCCAATGTTCTGGCCTCTTAGAAAGGGGTATTATACTCATATCACTTTCAATGACAATGCCATAGTAAATATCCTCGTAATGCTGAGAGATATTAATGATAAAAAACCTGTTTATTATTCCATTGTCAGCCAGGAAAACTTTTCAAGAGCAGGTAATGCTTATGCTAAGGGGATCGATGTTATACTTAATACTCAGATCATTGTAAACGGCAAGAGAACAGTATGGTGCGCTCAGCATGATGAGCTTACATATCTTCCTGCCAAAGCCCGCTCCTACGAACTGCCATCATTCAGCGGAGCTGAGTCGGTTGGCATAACTAATCTGCTGATGGATATGCCAAACCCATCCCCTGAAATAATTAAGTCAGTTGAAGGAGCTGTTGAATGGTTTGATAATCACAGGATCAAAAATACCAGGTGGGATACTTTCACGAATCAGGAAGGACAAAAAGACCGGCGTATTGTTAGCGACCCAAAGGCAGGTGATATGTGGGCAAGGTTTTACGATCCCGACACGCAGGAACCATACGTTTGCGACCGCGATGGAATCAAGAAGAAAACTCTTGAAGAAATAGGTTACGAAAGAAGAAACGGTTACAGCTGGTACACTGACGGACCACAGGATATTTTTGATAAGTACCCTGCATGGAAAGGTAAATGGGTGAAATGAGAGAAGATACTATAATCTTTCTCCTTTGTGTTCCTTCGTGAAATACATTGTCATCCTTTGTGGTTCAGATTTTTTACCACAAAGGGGCTCTAAGGTTAACACAAAGGTCCACAAAGGCAAATAGAATAATGATTATGATAACAGGAAGACGAAATTTCATTACTACAGCACTTGCCGGAGGAATTGCTGCTGCAGTCCCAGGATTTTCAATTATTCAGGAGAATCTGAAAGAAAAATACAACAGGCTTGATGAGATTATTAAGCAACCAGTCCTTAAACCGGATCTGTTCCTGTCGCCTGTTATAATTGATAAGCTTGAACTTCTCAGGTATATGGACAACTTCCTTTGCAGAGTAATCTCAAAGGACGGAGCAGTTGGAATTTCAGTTGCCAATAATGACCAGATGGAGTCGCTCTGGCCTGTTTTCGTAAACCGCCTGCAACCATTCTTTATTGGCAAAGATGCAAGGAATATCGAAAAACTTATTGAAGAGGCCTTTGTATATAATAGCAACTACAAGTTGCAGAACCTGGCTTTATGGGTTCCAATGGCTACAATAGAATTTGCCATACTCGATATGCTGGGAAAAATGATCGAAAAATCGATAGGTCAACTTATTGGCGAGATTCATAATCCAAAAATTGCTGTATACCAGGCAAATGGAGAGAGGGGAATCACAGCTGAGCTGACAATTGAACACCTTATTAAAGAAGTTGGAGAAACTAAAGCCAGGGCACTTAAGTTCAAAGCAGGCGGAAGAATGAGCAATAATTTCGAAGAACCAAAGGGAAGAACAGAAAAGCTCATTCCGCTTGTACGGAAAACATTTGGCGATAAAATGGTAATTTATGCTGATTCAAATGGATCTTATACTGCAGCTGAAGCAATAAGGATCGGGAAGATAATGGAAGAGTATAAGATCGATTTTTATGAAGAGCCGGTTCCGTTCGACTGGTATGAAGAGACAAAGGAAGTTGCCGATAAACTTAATATACCAATTGCAGGAGGTGAACAGGAGCCAAGTATTCACACATTCAGGTGGCTTATAGCAAATGATGCCCTTCAGATTGTTCAGCCTGATGTGTTTTATTTCGGAGGAATGATCAGATCGATGAAGGTTGCGCTTATGGCTAATGCATTTGGTAAAGTTTGTACTCCTCATATTTCCGGATCAGGTTTAGGATATATTTATATGATGCATTTTGTATCAGCCATTCCCAATGCCGGACCATATCACGAATTTAAAGGTTTTAACAACAAAATACCTTATGAATGCAGAACATCTTCGCTCATAAGTGATAATGGGGTTATAACCGTGCCATCAGGGCCGGGGCTGGGACTGGAAATCGATCCTGGATATATTGCAAAACATACTATCGTGAATTAATGACTCTCAGCCTTCCAAAACACCAGACGTTAAATAAAGTTAAAGGTGAAATAAGAATTGTCATTTGAAGGTCTAATAATACAGACACTATTCAGATGACATATATCAGGAACTTTCTGCTGGTTTTATTTATTACTATTCTCGGCTCAACTCAACTACCTGCAAGCGCGCAGGGCAGATTATGGAGTCAATGATCTGAATGCTTCAACCGTAGACACCCTGTCATCGAGTATGACCTCGGTATCAAATCAAAATTTGCAATTGACTCAATAGCAGTTTCTCAGGTTAACCCGATTTACAAGTTGGAGGATCTTGTAAAATCAATGGAAAAAGTGTTTGAAGAGAATGTTTCAAAAGGCATGGTTGCAGTAAAAGTTGATATTGCTTACAAACGTGCAATTAGTTTTGAAAAAACATCGGAGGAATCGGCAAGAAAGGTTTTTCAGAAACTCGTCAATGCCAATGAAGACTATAAAATGCCGGCAAGTGATGCAAAACCGCTACAGGACTACCTACTGTTCAAGTTGCTCGATATGGCAGAAAACCAAGCCAGATATCTAAGCGAATGGCTGGAAACGGTACCTGCTTCCAATTTTTTTGCATTTGGCGGCGACCAGCGAACTGTTGAAAACACGTATGGTCAGATGCTAATGGCGAAGCAAATTCTATAACAGGAACATGCTGTGTCCAGTCGGCGCCATCTGAGATAACCAGCATCGGACGGGGTGATGCCATTGCTGCTATCTCGGCATTGTTAGTACCCAGATCGGTACAAGAATGAATTGGCAAACCACTTTCGCAGGCACAACCACCAAAAAACCACGATGATACCATTACTACCGGCACGCTGACTGCCACCCTGTCGTCGAGAGCAGTGAGAAGGAAGGTCTGTGTACCCCCACCCGATTCACCAGTTACGCCAATGCGTGAAGCATCAACATATTTCAATGATGTTAAATAATCAACTATACGGATCGAATTCAGAGTCTGCATCGTCAGAGCTAGTGTAGTCTTGTGATCTTCAGCTCTTACCTGCAGAAGTGACTCGCCATAAGCAAACATTTCGTAACTGAAAACTACAGCTCCCATCTTAGCTAACATAGCACATCGGTATTGGTGATCGGGCCGGTAGCGGCCATACTGATTCAGATCAGGACTGCTGAAATGTCCATGCGGACAAAGGACTGCAGGAAATGGTCCTTTACCTTTTGCCGGGCGATACAATGAGCCGCAGACATATACTCCCGGAATAACTTCAAGACCAACATTTTCAACAATATATCCTTCAAACTGACGCTTAACCGTGATAACAGGATTAAGAGGTGTTTTTTCAGGGAATGGGTTAAGACCAAGATGTTCGAAGAAGCATTTCCTGAGTTCTGCCTTCCTTGAATCCCATGCTGACTGTGAGTGTCTCTTCAGTACCCGATCTGTAACGCCAGTTGGAGTATGAAACATCAACTCCTTTTACCAAACTTTCACTGTATTGTATTTTTATTTTATACTTCTGTTCTACATCATTGAGTACTTCCTTAAGAGGCTTTTTATAAACATCCACAGGTACCTGTGCAAAGCTTTTACCTGAGACAACTATCAGGCCGATCAATACTAAAATTCTTATCTTCATTGTGTTAAGGATTAAATTATTTTCCGTGTGCATCCGTGAAATCCGTGGTTTTTTCTTTTACCACGGGGTACACGGAGTTACACGGGTTTGTTTGCAAAGATTACTCCTATTTTAATTTAAATGGTTTAATCAGATCATTTTTCATAGTGTATGGTAGTTCCCATACCTTATCCCCCTTTTTATTTGAAAAGAACAGATGAGATTCAGATAAACTATCAGTATTGCCGTCTGCCCAGTATGAGTAGAATTTGTCATTTGCATTTAGTGGACGTCGTACATAAGTATTATTATTCAGACTGTTGGATGTAATATCCAACACTTTCTTCCAGGTAACACCTTCATCAGTACTTTCCCATTTCGCAATCTCACCTCCGGCACCATATTTCTGAGGTCCGGGCTCAGTGGGTCCGATGATACACCATTTTTCAGAATCGATATAGAGCGAGCCCATGTCATAATTATGAGTTGATTCACAAACCTTGTAATAATTCCACTGATTGTTTTTCCAGTGAATGATCATCCATTCCCTCGGGTCGCCTGCCGGACCAGGTTTATAATCCCTGCATATAACAGCCAGAATTACAGGATTATCCTGGCCGTCGAAATTAATATCATTAATATAAACCAGTTTTTGCTCTGATTCATAATCTCTAATAAGTGCCTGGTTTTTAATATCAGTAAGCGGTGTTATAAGAGTATTTCCGGTAATTGATTTCCACGTCTTCCCGAAATCTTCAGTCTGGGCCAGATAAAGATTTGTCCGTTTATCCACATCCCCACCCGGATGATAATTAAATGCCGTCACTATTTTCTTACCGGTCATATTTGAAACCTGATAATGACCTCCCATCCCTGCGAGTTTCTGGTCAGTCGACCAGGTTATACCATCTGTGCTGGTACTCCAGTATAATTCACGTCCTTTGGTATATTTTGTAAAAAGATTGAGAAAACCGTCAACATCTGACCAGTGTGGCTGAGGGTAAGTCATTTCACCTGTAAACATTCTTTCAAACTCATCAATATCATAAGGTTTTTTGCTTCTGAATATTAGTCCCGGACGGGTTCTTGCCCTTCCGCTTACAAAAACCCAGATGAATCCAGACTTATCAATTGACAAAGCAGCATTATCATGAGGATCATTAACTCCGCCCTTATCGTAAACAATTACTGGTTTTGGAACCTTCCCTGTCTTATGATCAAACCAGGAAATCATTATTAAAAGATGTCTCTCCCCTGCTGCCGTAGTACCTCCATATACAAAAAATGTTTTCTTTACTTCCGGTGAATAGATTGCAGTAGGAATGTGATTAGCCGTATAGGTTCCAAGTCCTCCGGAGTATTTGTCACCGTATTCTGAAAACTGACCCAGGGTAAACCAGATTCCTTTATAGCCATCTGCTTTGGCGTTTTGAGCCTCAACAGCAGGATATTGTGAAAGAAATAACAATAGAAACAGAAGCAATATTTTCTTAATCTTACTCATAGTTATTCAGATAATTTTCTACACTCAGATAGAATAAGCTGCAATTCTATTCCGCAATAAACTTCAGTAGCGGAATCAGAATCGGCTCTCCCTTTTCTGCTGTATAGGTAATTGCCGTTACAGTCTTCCCGTCTTTGTCTTTTTCGCTGATCTGAGTCTGATGGATATATGGATTCATCTTACTAATAAACAGTATTGCTCTCTCTTTGGCTTCAGAACTGAAATTCGAAAAACCCGGATGTACAACAGTTATAAGGTCATTAAGGTCGCTCTTTGCTGACATAATTGCACCCTTCACAGCCGGCACTTTTCCACCATCGTTAAAAATGACTACAGTACCGCCCGATGGCATCCAGTTAAGCCAGTTCATTTCATCACCCGCGTTCTTTTCATTACCGCCTGATATTATTGAAGAGGCATAACACTTTCTGACACCTTCCTTAAAGATAAGAGGCAGCTTTGTAGCATTAATATAGGTATATATCAGACGGCAGTTATTATAATGATCTGCATTGAAATTATAGTCATCAGCAAGCAGTTTTCCGTTGTTATTAACCAGGTATGATGCAAAGAGTTTAATGAGTGCCCTGAACTCGATAGTTGAAGTATCTGCTGCCGGATTGTTCCTGAAAATATAATCTCTTAAAGCATTAGCATGTCCCTTTCTGTCAGTAGCAGTTGAGGTGAATTCATCAACAGTGAATTTTATTTCCCGTGGGATCTCCTCAAGCCGGGCTGTAACGAGCGTGAGCCTTGAAACAGCCTTTCTGCCTTCATCTGATAACAAAGGCTGTATAAGAACTGTATTGTCGGACGGGGACTCCTCAGAAAGGATTTCTGCAGATCCCGAAGCCAGACCTCCTGCAGTTACAGTTACCTTTATTTTGCCCGCTATGCCTGTTGATCTGATTACATTTGATACGGGCATATCTATATACCAGACACCTTCAGTACTATGATGTTTGTTAATATCCGATTCATATACAGCAGGACCAGTTAAAGTTGCAGGACCTGTAACATTCCACTTAATTGTATTTGTGGCACCATAAACATGATTTCCTTTTGAATCAGTTATATCAGCAGTAAGAATGACTACTGTAGCACGGTCGGCAACTATTTTCCGGTGAGAGACCGTAAGAACAATTTTTGCAGGCTCACCAGCCATCACTACCTGTGTGCTAACGGTTTTACCTCCTTTAGTACCGACAGCACTGATTGTTCCCTGTTCAATTAAGATATCCTTAAAAGTAACACTGTGGAAATTTGATACATCCGGAACCAGAGAACCCTTGCTTACGCCATTAACTTTTAGCTCTATTTTATCACAGTTTGAATTTATAACAATATCCTTTTTCTGACCAAGGTATTGTGCTCTCCAGAAATGTGGCTGAATAAATGCCATTGGTTTCTCAGAATATGTTGCCTGCCAGAAATAGTAAGCATACTTGGGAACCCTGTAAACATCGACATATCCTTTAGGGTTGACATGCAGCATTGGCGAGTTAAGGTACTCACGATCAGCACCATGATCCTGATATAGCCAGGTAGAAAGATTTCCTGTTCCCAGTTTACCGCTTGCCTTAAGCATATTCTGATGGTGCTCCTCGGTACCGCTCTGCTGACCATCAGCAGGCTCCAGATTTTTTACATCCTTGTTATACCAGCCCCTTATTGTACACCTCAGAAGATTCTCGATAGCGAGGTTATCATCTGTATGCTTAACATATTTACCGGCGGAACCATCTGATACCTTGCGTGCTGTGATAATTCTTGTTGTGTCTTCCGCAACTGCAAACTTTGAATCTACGGCCCGGTTGGTTTCATTTCCCATGCTCCAGAACATAATACCCGGATGGTTTCTGTCGCGACGGATCATCTCTTTCATCTGTTGTTCCTGTACTTCTGTAGAAAAATTCTGATTCTTTATGCTGGGAGATTCCTCATTGATAACAATTCCGTACTTGTCAGCCAGATCATATACCATTTTATCATTCGGGTAATGAGAAGTGCGCATGAAATTATAGTTAAGGTTTTCAGCTATGTCGGCATAATCCATCATTGTTATCCATTTAGGAATTGCATCTCCCAGCCAGGGATATTCCTGGTGCCGGTTGCCACCATAAAGAACTGTTTTCTTTCCATTCACATACAGAAAATCTTCCTTATAATCCCAGCGGAACCAGCGAAATCCAAGCGGAGAAGTGTAAGCGTCGGTTAAGATTTTTCCATCAAGAACCTCACTTAGTACACTATAAAGATATGGATCATCAGGTGACCACAAGCGAGGATTTTTAACCGGTTTTGAGATCTGATCGAACTTAAACAACTGACCCGGATTGATAACTGCCTCTGATTGGATAACCTGAACAAGCTTTCCGGTGGCATCATTTATTGTACTTTTCAGAATGCATGTTTTCTTCCCTGTATTATCATTTTTAACCCAGGTCTGTATTCTTACTACACCCTCCTTTGCAGATAATGCGGGTGTTGTAATAAAAGTTCCTCCCTCATGTGTTGCAGATCCCTGCATTGGAATATAGAGTTTATCTTTAATAACGATCTTAACATCTCTGTAAATCCCCCCGTAAACATTAAAATTGCCGGCAGCCATTGGCGGTATGTTAAACTTATCATTCTGCCTGTTATTTACAGCAACGGCGATTACATTCTCAATACCCGGGCGAATATGAGGTGTAATATCAAAATCAAAGGAGCCATAGCCTCCTTTATGGTCGCCAAGGTACTTTCCGTTTATCCATACTTTACAGTATTTCTGGACTCCCTCAAATTCGATAAATACTTTTTGTTCTGCAAATGGGGAATTAACAGTAAAATGTTTCCGGTACCAGCCCCAGCCGATCCACCAGTATGGGTTATCAGATTCCGAAGGATTCATTATAAATGGATGCAATTCACCTGTTGTTTCGTAGGTACTCCAGGTATGGGGAATACTTACTGCAGGCCATTTTGAATCATTGAACCGTGTTGCCTCATAGCCGTTATCGGCAGTCTCAACAGGAAAATAATTAAAGGTCCATTGAGAATTGATAATCAACTCAGTTCTTTTGCTTTTCTGCACTGCAACAGGTTTTTTCTGAGCAGTGGTAAAAGTTGCCAGGAATAATAAAGTTAAAAAAAATGCTATATGTTTCATCATATGATAATTACAATTTCTTGCATGTATGTACTAATATAAGAAATAAAATTGATACGAACTCTCAGCCTGAGCTTACCCTTTCTGCTAAATTCCTGCTGATATCCCTGAAATCCTTCGCTATCGCTCAGGATGACAAACCTTTGTGCTGTCAAATCACTATGTCATTCCGAGCGGAGTGAGGAATCTTTGGCAGCATCCAAAAATAATTGTGAATCAGATAGTGCAATAAGCATCAAAAAAAACACCGTTCCTTTCGAAACGGTGCTTTGATTTTGTTTTCCTCTTTATTAGCCCCTCCCACTTGGAGGAGGGGTTGAGGAGAGGTTCTTATTTCGAATAATGTAAAGGATTCTCATCCTGCCATTCGTTTACGCCATCACGGATCCTGTTACGGAATGTGAGCGTATCTGTGCAATGATATGTATAGAAAGGAGATGCTGTTTCTGTATACCTGTACTTTAGGACAATCTTCCTTTCCTGCAATAGTTTTGTTTTAATAAATGTACACTCTCCATCCTGAGTAAAAGGATATGTTGCACCCGCTAAAGGACTAAGATAAATCTTTGTTCCTTTTAATGTGAGCATAAACTGCTTCATCCCGGCTGTAACTGTATTCTTATAATACCCGTTACATGTAAGAGTACTTGGGCCAGCTGTGGTCAGAGTCCAGATCAGGTTATCCTGAGTCGGTTTTGTGGTTTTATATAAGATAGTAGTGTCGCTCTTCAAAGGCCTGTTAATAACAGCTGCCCCACCGTGCCAGTAATTACCAAACAGCATGTTTTCAAACCTTACACCAACAATATTTGTTTTTTTAGCATAAAGAATAGAATCAGCATCTGCTGAAGTAATTTTGAATGGGAGAACATAAGTTGAAATCCCGGTATTCAGCGAATCGTTAAGGAAATTCGTTGAATCAGCCTTTATAACAACTGTTCCTCCGTGCCATCCCGATTTAATCACCATTGTTGTGGTGCTTGGGGTCATCTGATAGTGACTTGCCGGAAGCTGTTGCAGAGCAGCAACAGTGGTTGTTGCATCCTTAATATAACTCCAGGATGAACCTTTCATAAGTGTGAGACGTGCGGCTGTAATCAGCGCAGGGTCGAGTACAAATGATACGTTTCTATCCTTGTCGTTTTGTTTTATACCTCCCAGAGATACTCCTACTTCAATCTTCATCCCTTCTCCAACAACGAATGTACGGACATCCTGCTGGATTGGGAAATATATCGAAGTGATGGGGTAGTCGAGAAGGTATTCTTCGTAGCATGAAACCATCACTATCGAAAGAACTATTAAAGCTAATATTTTTTTCATATCTGTTTCTTTTAATGTTTTAGTTCCATGAAGACCAGCCTTCATTCTGAATAAGCTTGCTCATTCGCATCATCTCATTATATGGTATAGGATTATAAGGTGATGGAAGATTACGATTCTCAACCAGATAATTCAGATTGTAGGTGTAAGTAACCGGAGTTCCGGCAATCTGAGTAACATATGCACCATGAACAGGTACATTAATCACACTTTGCCAGTCGGCATCTGTTGTCCAGCGACGAAGGTCATAAAACCTCATCCCTTCAAAACATGTCTCAATCCTTCTCTCGTTCTTAACCAGAGCATCAAATGCTGCTTCGGTTGTCTGTGCATCGAGATATGGATCCACTGCCGGCAAACCTGTTAAGCCATCATATGTTTTTCTTACACGTACATATTTAAGAGCAGCCTTTGGGGTTAGTCCGCCATACAATGCTGTATTAGGATTTTTTGTGACATGGTTGGCAGCCTCTGCATATGCAAGCACGAAATGAGTCCAGCGATAAATAAATTTTGAGTGTGGTGCTGATAGAATAGTAGCATCTGACCAGTTAACATTCATATATACAAATTTTTTGATATGGTAATTTGTAAGACTGTTATCTGATCTTGAGCCTGCTGCATCTTTCCCGACTGTAGGTCCTTCGCTCCAGTTCTCAAAGGTGTACATTGTTGCACCACCTGTGAGTTTTTTAGCCTGAGCAGTATTATAAAAAATAGCACTGTAAAACCTTGGATCACGATCTGAATAAGGATTTGCAGGATTATAAGAGCTTAATGGATCTGTTATGGGACGGCCATTAGCCATTCCAAATGAATTAACAAGTTCCTGTGAAGCACCAATCTCTCCGTTACCCTGGAATCCTCCTGGATAAAATAACCTCTCCATGGAAGTATTTCCGGTATTGTACCTGGTTGCGAAAACTATCTCCGGTGAATTTGGGTTAGTAAATATTACAGGATCTGTTGCTCTGAAGCTGTTAGTACTGGCAATATTATCTGTAGTAAGTTTGAAGTTGATAATCTTCTGTGCGTTTTTTGCAGCGCTGTCCCAGCGGGCAACATCGTTTCCCGGATTGAATCTCGGTGAAGCCCATGTAAGATATAAATTTGCTTTTATACCCAGAGTAGCTATATCATCGAAACGTCCCCAGAATTTACCTCCAATGTAACTCAGGTCAGTTCCTCCGGGGTATAGAAAATCCCTGTGTGCAAGCGGAAGATACTTCATAGCGGAGTCGCAGTCATCTATAATTTGCTTAACGCAATCATCATATGTGTTACGGGCCAGATTAATTTCGTCGTTAACATCCAAAACGTTTGTAACGATCGGGAAACCAAGCATCTCTCCGTTTACACCTTTGCCTCCGAATTTCTGAAGGAGGTCCCACTGAAACCATGCACGTAATGCAAATGCTTCTCCCTGCAGACGGGTTCTTAGCTGGTTGTTATAGGTCTCTTTCACCAGATACCTTGTATTGTAACCACGTCTGCCTTTAAGGAAGGTATTACACTGAGCAATTGATCTGTAGTCACGGTCCCAGTATCTCTGGAAAGGATCCTGAGAAGTAGTCATTGTATTCAAGGCATACCTTCTCATCACATTTGTGGAGCTTGTAATAACAGCATCATCTGTAACGCCGTCGAGAAAAACTCCTTCATTGTTATTGTAGTTTCTCTGTGAACCACCAACATCGGTTTCGGCTATGTTATCATAGCACCTGTTAATCAGGCCCTGTACGAGGTTCTGGTAATCCCAGATGGTTTCACTGTCATAGTTCCCGTTTGGCCAGGGCTCGAGATAATCTTTACACGAGGCCATCAGAACTAAAATGAATCCAAATAATATAATTTTTTTCGTCTTCATAATTATAACAGTTTAAAAAATTAATTTAACACCTGCAGAGATGGTTTTGAATAACGGATATACGCTAACCCCTGAGGCCAGGTTTTCAGGATCGACATCCTTAAGTTTAGAGATAGTCATCAGGTTAGCTCCTCTGACATAGATACGAACTGCGCGACCACCCATAAACTGTAGCATTTCTGCAGGAATAGTATATGCCAGCTCAACATTCTGGATCTTGAAGAAATCGCCTTTGGTAAGCCAGAATTCAGACATTACAAAGTTATTGTTTACCTTATTATATGTCAACCGTGGATATGCTCCGCCGATATTATCTCTGACAAAGGTCGAGTAATTATTATTTGTTCCGCCTGCATCATTCCAACCATTCCAGTAATACGAATTGTTAAGAGCTACATCATAAAATGCTCTTCCTGATCCGAGTATGAACAAATCAAAGTTCTTATATTTCAGCGAGATATTCACACCGTAATAAAGTCGTGGTGATGAATTGCCGATCATACCCTGATCGAGGTCATCCACAACACCATCGTCGTTCATATCCTTATATTTCAGATCTCCTGCTTTAAGTTCTGCATCAAATAACTGAGGTACAACAAGAGCATCATCATCAGAGGTAAATTTACCTATGTAGTTCTGTCCAAAAATGGCATCAGAAACTTTCCCTATACGGTACTGATAATCAAATCTATAGGCAGGTTCGTCGTATTTGATTCTTTCACCTTTTGAAGTGGTGGCATTTGCACCTACAATTATTGTAATATCTCCAACTTTCTGTGTAAATTTAAGATCAACTCCGAGAGCATTATACCTTGTCTGGTTGTAATTGTAATAAGGACGGGCTCCATTTAATCCGGAAGTAAAAGGAAGTATATTGGAAACCTGTGAGATAGAACCATCTACAAGCCAGTTGTAATAGGTCATATCCAATGTAACCTTATTGTCGAATAAAACAGCGTCAAATCCGGCGTTGAATTCCTGTCTTTTCTCCCAGGTTAAGACCGGATTTCCTGATCTGGATAGGTATGACCTTGTAATAGCTGCCTCAGTTGTAGTTCCAAACCATGTAGGGGATGATGACAAAGCACCGAAGCCCCAGTTGGTTGATGTGCTTGTAGAAGATGTTGAGCTCCACCTGTCAACATAGAAAAGGTTCTCGTAGAAAGTTTCATTTCCTGAAATACCACCCTGAGCACGAATTTTCAGGTAGTTAACAGCTTTAATGTTCGACATGAAAGCCTCATCAGAAATAACATAATTACCTCCGAATGCCCAGTTAAGAATGTTTCTGTAATTCTTGTCAAAAGTTGATGTCCCTGCATAATTGAGTACACCCTGGAAAGAGTATTTATCTTTTATGGAGTACATCATCGACAATGCAGTATTACGGGCACGCTGAGGTTCTTCAACTCCATTTATATATGTAAGAAGTTGATTGTAGGTCAGTGTTGATTGCAGAGTACTGTTTGCAAATTTTCTGTCGTAACTGAGTACCTCATTGAGTGAATAACGCTGGAAATAGTAGTCCATT
>JBBQZN010000077.1:0-14724 GCA_038207725.1 Bacteroidales bacterium
AAACCCAGATTAAAGTCCATGTTAATGCTTCCTTTAAAGATACTTCATGAGTCTTTCGATGAAAAACACCAAGGTCAAGTGCTAACATAAGCAGCACAAAAGCATTGAAAAGCAACCAGAAGATAATTGGGGTATCCATTACCAAGATTTTATTAAATTGTAGTTTACTAATCAGTTAAGTTACCAATCCTCACGGCTGGATATTCCGGTCCGGGAGTATCGGGGTAAATATATTTATTTTTTTTCTTTTCAGGTCAAATGGTATCAAGATACTCAGTTGTAACCCACCTTATGTCATCAATACCATTTACAAGCTGATATGCCCGGGCAATAATCCGAATAATAACACAATCAGATGAGAGCATGAATGATTCCATTTCTGGATGCCTCTTGAGATGCGCCTCGTAAATCGCTTCATTCTCTGCAATACTTATCTCTTCAGTGTGTCCGACAATGGTCAGCACTATGCTTTTATGAGGGCCTTTATTATTAATATCTCGGCTTTCTATAAGAACAGACACCTTGCTGTTATGTGTTAGATTTCGATACTTAAGGGTATTCCTGTATGTAGCAAATACCAATTGTCCGGAACTTCCAAATGGTGTTATTGCAATCAAACTGGTATGCGGCTGGCCTTCACCCACTGTTGCGAGAACAGCGAACCGGCTGGTCTGAAGGGCGCCCTCGATATATTCTTTTATTGTACTCTGCTTGTCCATGTACTAATGAGACTGGTTTGCAATAATTATTTGGGTGTTTCATTCTTTAGCCGGCAATATTTCTTAACATTCCCCTGAAAATAAATCCATGAAAAGGGAGAACACTATACCAGTAAATCCTGCCCCATAAACCCAGAGGTCTGAATGTAGCAGTTTGATGCAATACATTCTGATTGTCAATTCTGAATTCGAGCCAGGCCTCACCGGGTAATTTCATTTCAGCAAATAGCAGCAACCTTTTCTCTCTCTTGTCGGCGATCAGAACGCGCCAGAAATCCAAGGCATCGCCAGGAGAGATTTCTGTCTGGTTTTTTCTACCCCTTCTTAACCCGACACCACCAAAAAGCTTATCAATAAATCCACGGATTCCCCATAGCCAGTCGCCATAATACCAGCCGTTTTTGCCTCCTATTGTCCAGATTCTATTCAGGACCTTTTCACTATCATCAATTTGAATTTTCCTGTCATCAAAAAAGCATCCGTTAACCGGGACTTCAGCATAACGCGAAATTCCATCATTCAGAGTATTGGAAGTAAGTGCATCTTTCCAGCTCGATGGTACCTGGTTCAGCTCAATCTTCTCGAAAGCTTCTCTTATTGCATCCTCATAGCTTACCGGAATAATTCCAAGAATCTCCATCAGATTGTTTTCTTTGCAAATTACTTCAACTTTCATGCTGTCGACCAGGTTTTGAGCCAGCGAGTAGGAAGTTGATGTAATAAAATACAGCCAGTAGGATGATAATTTTGGCGTCATTACAGGTACAATACCTATAAATCGCTTAAGCCCCCTTACCTTGGCAAATCTTAGCAGCATCTGCTTGTAGGTCATTATATCAGGTCCTCCGATATCGTAGCTTTTGTTAAATGTTGATTCGTTGAGAAGCACTCCTGAAATGAATTCAATAACATTACGTACAGCAATAGGCTGTGACTTTGTATCAAGCCATATGGGAGCGATCATTACAGGTAATTTCTCCACCAGATCGCGGATTATCTCAAATGAAGCGCTGCCTGAGCCGATGATAATGCCCGCTCTCAGGGTAGTTAAAGCATAGGATCCTGAGCCAAGTATTTCCTCAACATGTTTGCGGCTGGTAAGATGTTTTGATAATCTCTCCTCATTAACAATGCCACTCAGATAGATTACCTGTCTGGCTTTGGTCATTTGTATGCAATCTCTGAAATTGACAGCAGAGATATCCTCCATTTTTTCAAAATCACCTGATGAAGTTGACATCGAGTGAATAAGGTAATAAGCTGCATCAATGTCAGACGGTATGTTCCTAAGTGTTTCCGCTTTCAGAAAGTCCACCTCAATAACTGATAATAAAGAAGAATGATGTTTTTCAGAACTGAACCTTTTGCCGTCTCTTACACAGCAAACTACCTCATGCCCGCTTCCTAAAAGTACAGGTAATAAACGTTGTGCAATATAACCGGTTGCACCCGTAAGAAGTATTCTCATTCAGTTGTAATTTTTAGAATAACAATAATGACAGTGAAAAAGTTCTTATCAACCTCAGTGTTTGCTTATAAAAGAAGTCATATGCCATAAAGGTATCTATTTTGATAAGCAAAAGGCATTTTAAAATTGGCTATCTTTGTTTCTTCAAATATTGAAAATATGAAAAATATGAGAAGTTTGCGCCCTCTGGGGCGTACCGATATTATGGTAAGCCCCATAGGTCTGGGCTGCTGGCAGTTCAGCAAACAAAATAACATGGCAGGAAAATTCTGGCCCACCCTTGAAGACAGCATGATTGAAAAAATTGTTTCTCTTTCCCTCGAAGGCGGGATAAACTGGTTTGATACAGCCGAAATATATGGAGGCGGTGTATCGGAGAAAGCTCTCTCAAAGGCCCTGAAGGCAGCAGGTAAAAAACCAGGCGAAGTTGTAGTGGCTACAAAATGGTGGCCAATATTTCGTTTCGCCTCTAATATCAGCAAGACCATAAACATACGCATAGGTGCCCTTGACCCTTACCCGATCGACCTCTACCAGGTTCATCAACCATGGGGTTTCTCGGGTGAGAACAGTGAAATGGCAGTAATGTCTGAGTTGTTTAACATGAAACTTATAAGGGCTGTAGGAGTAAGCAATTTCAGTGCAAAAAAAATGGAGAACTCATGGAAGGCACTCCAGAAATCGGGGATCCCTCTTGCGTCAAACCAGATGAGATATAGCCTTCTTGATCGCAGCATTGAGTCGAATGGGGTGATGGATCTTGCAAAAAAGCTGGGTATTACTATTATTGCATATTCACCCCTGGCGCAGGGTTTGGTTACCGGTAAATTTCACGACAATCCTGATTTGTTAAAGAACATCGGACTCAGAAGATACAGTTCATCATTCAAACCTGAAGGTCTAGAGAAAAGCCGGCCGGTAATAATTATAGTGAAAGAGCTTGCCCTTAAATATAATGTAACGCCATCCCAGGTTGCTCTCAACTGGCTGATTCAATATAATGGCGATACAGTTGTAGCAATTCCTGGTGCAACAAAAGAGATCCATGTAAAAGAAAATTGCGGTGCAATGTCATTCATGCTTTCGGATGACGATATGGTAAGGCTTGATAAGGTAAGTTCGGTATTCAAATAACCTGATAGGCTGTTTGCACCCCATAAAGGGTTATACCTCCTGAAGGGGGCTTTGAATCCTAATCAAACACACTTCTCTTTATCTCATTGATAATCAACAAGTCCCATTTAGGGGATTTAGGGGCAGAGAGCTAGGATATTTAGGGGCAAAAAGACTGAGGGAAGGACTTTTTAGACAGCCCCGGCAAAGGTCTTACATAAAACATATTTATACTAAATTGTTTCAGAAATTTTGATTAATTTTATTGAAATGTAAATCTCAAAATTTTAAAGAAATGTTTATAAAACTGTTTTTGATTGCGTTTCCTGTCTTTTTTGTAATTGATATGCTTTGGCTTGTATTAGTAGCAAAAAAGTTTTACCAGAGTCAGATTGGGTTTCTGATGAAACCAGATATCAATTGGTTTGCTGCTATCGTTTTCTATTTATTGTTTATAGCCGGACTAATAATATTTGTTATTTCACCGGCTGTTGAAAAGCATTCCTGGGTTCATGCGCTTTTTTTTGGAGCATTGTTTGGTCTGATAACTTATGCTACCTACGATTTAACAAATCTGGCCACTTTGAAAGACTGGCCTGTATTAGTAACTGTTGTTGATTTAATATGGGGTACTGTATTAGCATCTTCCATCTCGGTAATAAGCTATTTTATCGCAAATAAAATTTAGAATGAAGGAAATCTTATCATCATTTTTTTTGATATTATTATTGGTTGTGTGTAAAAACCGGGATCAATAATAACTTTTATAGTACAATACATTCATTAAGTATAAGCCTGCTTTTAATTCATTATTAAAAAATAAATCCCCATTTGAATTAACTCTCCTATCTCTTACTATATTTATGCTTTAAAATATTTATTCAATTCTTTGATGAAAAAGCATTCTTTAGACCGTAGTAAAATAAAAGTCCTCATGCTTGAGGGTGTGCATGAAAATGCCGTAAACTACTTTAATGAAAACGGTTACAGTGATGTTGAGTGCCATAAAGGGGCTTTATCAGGAGCCGAACTCGAAAAAAAGTTGCAGACTGCACACATTATCGGAATCAGAAGCCGCACCGAACTAACGAAGGAAGTTCTCAACAAAGCGCCTAAGCTAATTGCTATAGGCTGTTTTACTATTGGTACAAATCAGGTTGACATTATGCATGCCAAAAGATTGGGAATTCCTGTATTCAATGCTCCATTTTCCAATACACGCTCTGTTGCGGAACTTGTTATAGCAGAATGCATTATGCTAATGAGAGGAATACCTGAAAAGAATGCCATGGCTCACAACAGGATATGGATGAAATCTGCCTCCAACTCTGTTGAAGTAAGAGGCAAAACGCTAGGTATAATCGGATATGGTCACATAGGTTCACAGGTCTCAATATTAGCAGAGAGCCTTGGAATGAATATCTATTACTATGATATTGAAAAGAAACTCAGCCTGGGAAATGCAAAACCCTTATCTAATCTCAACGACCTTTTAAAAGTCGCAGATACTGTAACAATACATGTACCATCGACTATACTGACAAGAAATATGATCTCCGGGTCACAGATTGACCTGATGAAAAAGGGAGCCTGTCTTATTAATGCTTCACGCGGAGATGTCATGAGTTATAAAGCTGCTGCTGACGGATTAAGGTCGGGGCACCTTGCCGGAGTTGCCGCAGATGTATTTCCAGTTGAGCCTGCATCAACAAATGAACCGTTTATTAATGATCTTCAGGAGTTTGACAATGTAATTCTTACTCCGCATATTGGTGGCAGTACCCAGGAGGCTCAGGCAAACATTGGAATGGAAGTAGCTGAGAAGCTTGTGAAATACAGCGATACCGGTTCAACAATCGGTGCTGTTAACTTCGTTGAGATCTCGCTTCAGCCCAACGCTTCAAAACAACGCTTTTTACATATTCACGAGAATGTTCCCGGCGTGCTTAAGGAGATTAACCAGTTCTTCAGTTCAAACGGAATTAATATTTCTGCCGAATATCTGCAGACCGATCCTGAAATCGGGTATGTAATTATTGAGACTGACAGTGATCTCGATTCCACTGTTCTCAAAGATCTTAAGAATATACCCCATACTATACGTGCAAGGGAGTTGTATTAAATAAAAGAAGTTATTTCTCCCGACTGCAGAGCTGACCTGATATTGCTATTTTTTGGGTGCAAGGTAGAGAACATCCTCTTTCATCTGAACAGTGTTCTGATGGTGGTTGGAAATCAGTATTCCCATCAATATAATTATTGCGAGAATCAAAAGAGCAATAAATGGTCCGCTTTTGATGAATTCAATAAAAAAATAGTCCTTCTTCATGAGTGACCTGATTTACTATTCCAAAGTTACAAATTTCCTGAAATAATGCTAAATTTTAATTATTGTTCGACTAACGGCCTCATTGTTGCCAAACTCAACCTTTAGAAGATATAATCCGGGGAACAGGTTATCACCAAAATATAGAGATGAATTCTGGTCAAGGGAGAGGCAAAGTTTTCCGCTTCTATCAAACACTTGTATGCCTTTTATTTCTTTGTTACCAGACGTTGAAAACCCTGATGAAGAAGGGTTTGGATAAATTTTAAGATTCTCATCATATGGTTTGTTTGTATTATCTGATATACCTGTAGGTGCCTCTGACAGGTAATCAATTTTAACTGATGTTCCTGCCTGTTCTCCGGCGGGCATATTAAAAGTCAGAGTTGTGGATTGATCGGTATTAATTACTGCCCCTTGTCCCGTGAGTTTTCTTGTCAGGGTTAAATTAATCTTATCGAGTATCCGTGAAGGATCAGAAACAGAAATCTCGTACTCCGTTTCATTATTTTGCCTCTTAATAAGAATAATACATGGTTTATCTGCAGATAGCGTCAGCCCATATTCGAGCCGCAGGTTTCCGGGTGCATAAAATACTACAGCAAAGATTCCTGATTTCTTTTCCCTCACTGCCTGTACTTTTACTGTATTGGCAATCATGGTTATTGTGTTGGAAGTAACCCATGATTCAAATCCGGCGATGTCTGTTGAAGGTACAACACAATACTCATATGTTCCGCTAACAGGATTTAAGCCATGATTTATCCAGGCACTGAATACCTTCTGAGTTACGGTGGCCGATGACTGTGACGTGTTTATCTCATACCAGGTTCCCGACTGATTCATGTTTTTCACGACAAGCTCTCCACCTGATGGAAAAAAATATCCGACTCTGTCGTGATAAACCCATTCAGCGCTGGCAAAACCTGTTTCAGCACCGTCGAATGTCGATTTATTACCACCTGATTTCATTGTGACTGTTCCTGAGGAGAAGCACTGATTTATGCTTGTGATTATTGGGTAGGACCTTGAAGCTTTAATTCCGGCTCCCAAACAGTACATTGCTTCAGGTGTGAAAAACCATGCCTTTCGTCCGGTTATACCATCAAAAATATAATCATAGGCGGCGAATCCGAATTTTCCGTCTGACACAGCTCCTGAAAAATTTGAGAGCGATAAAATATATGAATTTGTACTGTTATCGGGCAGCACACTCTCTTTCACCGATGTAACACCCGGAATTCTTGCCCAGTCCCATACAGGGAATAGCCCGCGATATTCATCTCCGTCAATCATAATATTTGTTGCACCCCATGGAAGATATTTTCTCTTAAGGTTCTCTCCATTCATCTTTTCAGTACCAATAGTACGTGTGGATGGTATTTTTGCCGACATATAAAATTTGGCTCCATGCTGCACCATTATCTCTGATTTCCAGAAATACCTGTTACCGGGATTACGAAAATCTTCAGTACCGGATATGAAGTTATAAGCACTTGTAAGTTCATCTGTCCGGGGTGCATTCATCTGCTTTAACCGGGTAATATATGTCTTTAATGAGGCCGATGAAACTGCCCCTGACCTTGATATTTCCCTGCCTGCAACACCAAAATCAAAAGATGATTTCTGACTGAACCACATGAAACCATCTAAAATTACATCAGTGAGTACCTTTAGCTGACTATCAGTCATTTGAAAGGTTGTTTCATGACTTAATGAACCAAAATAAGTGATATCATTCAGAAAACTCATACCATATCCGGCTGAATATATTTGAGCACCATGCTGATAAAAACTATAGTCCGACTTTATACCCTCCTTTATTCCATCCATTATAACTGCCTCCTCAAAGACTCCCTTAAAATTTGAGGCTAATACTTCTTCATTTTCACAAATGCAGGCCTTATAAATTGAACTATTGAGTAACCATATTTTATTAGCCCCTGTAGTACTAAAAGGCCATTTCACAGCTGATTCACTATAATAATTTAGAAGCTTGTCACTAAGTGAAATTAATGTGGCATTATCATAACCAAAAGTGTCTCCGGTTTTTAATAAAACAAGAGATGGACCCAGATTAAGAGGTGCACCAATAGCATTATACCACCAGTTTGCAGAAGTTGGTTTAGCTGCAAGGTAGAAATCGATAATTGCTTTTATTCTAACTTTAACATCCGATGAATGGTAGAAAGAGCTTGTTGGCTTGTTATATGCAATACAGATTAATTTTAATCTTGATGTATGATTGACAGCGGGCCAGTTCGTATTGGCAGTGCTTGAATAATCAATATCAGCCCAGCTCCCATCGCTTCGCAGCGAATTCAATAATGTTCCTGTTTCAGAATCAGTTACATTAACAGCAATCAATTCATTTCTGAGACGCTCAGTTATTGTTATTAACTGGCCGGAAGCAGGTAAAGTTCCGTTAAGAAGTAAGATTGAGAATAAGATAATTGCCGGAATCAATTTCCGGATATTTAATTTTTTAAAATTCATAATTTAAACTTAATGTGAAGATCAGGATACCGGTTTCATCCAGACAAGCTGATCTTTAAAATTATCACTTAATTTATAGGTTCTTTTGTGACGCTCAATTGTTTCTCCGACAATTTCAATTCTGTTCAGATCGGCAACACCAAGGCCGGCCTGAGCGCAATAATTAAGGTATCCCACGTTTGAAAAATCTATTCCCATAAGCTCAATACCGACCCTGTCAGCTGCCAGCCAGTCGGTACCTGCTACACATATCCGATGATCAACGGCAGTTCCGCTGTTGGGTCCGTTTCCTTCCATGCCCTGAAAACCATCAATAACAGCCAGATCGGGATGTAACTGCCTTGATAATGAATACAGATTATAGTTTATGCCACGGAATCCGCTGCCGTGCACAATAGGTTTGTCATTTACAGATCCTGGCTTGCGCGAAGAGTTCCATGTAAATCCTTTATCTTTAATTGGCGCCCCGAAAACAATATTCTTAAGAGATAATGTTGCTATAGCTCTGTCGTGAGTCTTCATCCGTGCAACCGATACAACATATGAATCAGGATCCAGCAGAACATGAGAAACACGCACTGCATGAGGTCTGAAATCCTTTTCATCGAAAACGAAGATCTTATCAACAGGCTCACTGTCAAGATCAACGAGTTTTACCGGGTATTTCGCAAGCAGGCTGAAGTAGCCATAGTTGCTGAAACCATCCATGGTTGGACCATTTGCGGCAGATTCTGCAATAATAACATTCTTCATTTTGCCTATCGAGGAGAGAAATTCCAGAACTCCCTCAAGGGTATCAACATGAGTAGCACAAAGAGGCAAAGCAATAGAAACATTATTAGGCTTAAGTATCACGCGCTTTTTACCAATCGCAGCTGCTATCTCTTTAGAGAAAGGCTTAAGTGCGCGAAAAACCATATCAGCCCTGTTATCACCGGTAGTAAGACCAACCCTTGATAATGCACTCTCAAGAAAAGGTAAAGCGTTAAGGGTTTCAAACGGTTTTAAACAGGTAACAGCAACACCTCCCATAACGGAAGTCTTCAGAAAATTACGTCGGCTGATTGTTGTCATATTGCAAGTGCTTTAGTACAAACAAACTTACAAAATAATGTGCAGAATAAAATATCAGTTTCAGATTTTTCGAGTGATGAAAATGGCAGGAGAAGGATGAGTTGCTCAGAGCGCAGGGCGCAGGGCACAGGGCGTAGAGCGGAGGGCGCAGGGCGCAGGGTGCAGGGCAGAGAGACAGAGAGTGGAGAGCAAAAGGAAAAAGTATTGTTAAATAATTAACAGAAGAGGGGTTTCTGTAAAAGCTAATAATTTTACAGGCAGTGTCTATTTATTAGACAGTTTATGATAATCTTCATTTTTATATATAATTGATTAAATGCGATATACGTTTCCGGCATACTCTTTGGTCTAGGATATACTAAATTTAGTTTTAAAAGATGAAAAGAATCATTTGGACAATAGCAGTACTCATTTCTCTGATACCGTTTAAGCTTTCGGCGCAGGCAAAAAAATGGACACTGGATGACTGCATAACTTACGCAGTCACGAACAATATAGGTCTTCAGAGGCAGAGATTACAGATTGACATATCGGAGGTGAACCTTACCAAATCAAAAATGGATATACTTCCAACTCTTAATCTGGGATCAGACGTAAGTGTTCAGTTTGGAAGGTCAATCGACCCAAGGACTAACGGAGTAACATTCAGTCAAAACCTCAGGAATGGATATGATATGTCATCCAGCTTAACGCTCTTCAACGGATTTGCCGCAATGTATACTATTTCTGCAAGTAAGTTTATGCATAAGGCTGGTCTCGAAAATGAGAAGATTACAAGGAATACTCTTATTGTTGATATCATGGGGCAATACTACATGGTTCTTTATACAAAAGGACTTGAGAATGCCTCAAAAATGCAACTGGACATCTCGGAGAAACAACTTTTCAGAATTCAGAAAATGGTCGAGACAGGAAAAGAGGCAGTATCAAAAGAATATGAGATTCAGAGCAGGGTTTCAGCTGACAGATTATCTTTTACTGTAGCACAGAACTCAGCAAGTCAGGCACTGACAACTTTGAAACAAATGCTTCAGCTGGTTCCGGGAACGGAATTCGATATATTGATGCCTGATTTCAACTTAATTTTAATACCTGATAATAATTTTAACACTGACAGCATATATACTATTGCATCTCAGACACTTCCTCGACTCAGAGCTATTGAGTTCGAATTGAAAGCTTCAAAAAAACAGCTTGCGGCTGCAAGAGGCAGACTTGCACCCAGTATTACAGTGGGTGGTTCAGTATTTACAGGCTATTATACTGCTATCGGTGATACATCTACTGCATCTTTTTCAAAACAGTTAAACAACAACTTCGGACAGGCAGTTTTTGCTTCACTGAACATCCCTATTTTCAATAATTACAATACTACAAGAAATATCAAATTAGCCAGAATCAATCAGAAAGACAGAGAATTAAGACTTGAGCTTGAGAAAAACAGTCTATATACTGAAATTGAAAATGCCTGTCTTAATTACAACAGGGGAAAAGATGAATTTTCTGCTGCAACAGCCAATTTTGAATACAATAAGAAATCATTCAATGCAGTGGAAAAAAAGTTCGAATCGGGATTAGTTGATGTAACAGATTATTCTGCAGCCAAGACAACGCTTTTCACTGCAGAGACTGAAGCCCTCCGTACAAAACTTCAGTTGCTTATAAGAAGTCTTACAATTGAGTTTTATTCTACCGGAGAATATGAAAACATAGTAAAGAATTAATACGACCCCCCTCCTGGCCTTCCCCGGTGGAAGTAACAGATCCTCCCACTCAGGGTGATAAGAAAGGGGTAAAAACAAGAAAAACAGATAAATCTAATACAACAAATTAAAAAAAAAAATGGACCGACCAATTGAAAAAAAGAATGGCTTACAGAAGAAACACTTCGGTTATCTGGCAATAGCAGTCGCTATGTGCGTACTTATATATATGGCATTTTTTGCCGATCGCACATCGACATACAAGGTTGAAAAAGAAAAACTTATAATCGAAACAGTTGTTGAGGAACAGTTCAATGATTATATAACTGTTCCGGGAACAGTTGAACCTATTACGATAATCTACCTCGATGCGCAGGAAGGTGGCCGTGTTGAAGAAAAAGTAATTGAAGAAGGTTCAATGGTTAAGAAAGGCGATGTAATACTCAAACTTTCCAATCCTGACCTCCATCTGAATATTCTTGACAGCGAAGCCCAGCTTGCAGAAAAAGAGAACTTCCTTAGAAATACCCAGATTAATATGGAGCAGCAGAGGCTTCAGATAAAAAGAGATCTGGTGACTCTTAAATATGATATTGAGAGGAAGGAACGTAACTATCAGCAGAATGTTATTCTTATGAAGGACAACCTCATATCGAGGGAAGACTTTATTCGTTCCAAAGAGGATGTCGACATGGCACGCCAGTCAAGAGAACTATTTCTGGAGCGCCAGAGACAGGATTCGATTTTCTATTCGATTAACATAAACTCGATGGTTATCAATCTTGATAACATGCGAAAAAATCTCAACCTTGTAAGGCAAAGAGCTGAAAATCTGAACGTACGAGCCCCCATCGACGGACAGCTTGGTCTGCTGACCCCTGAAATAGGACAGTCGATACAGCGAGGTGCAAACATGGGCCAGATTAATGTTCTTACATCATATAAAGTAACTGCTCAGATCGATGAGCACTATATCGACAGAGTCAGAACTCAGCTTACTGCAACACTCGATCGCCAGGGAAGCGAGTTTAACCTTGTGGTAAGGAGGGTTTATCCTGAAGTTAGAAATGGCACTTTCAAGATTGACATGATATTCAAAGACACAATGCCGGATAATATAAGAACAGGCCAGACTTACTATACAAGTCTCCAGCTTGGTCAGCCTAAAGTATCAGTAATGGTACCAATTGGTGGATTCTTTCAGGAGACAGGCGGGCAATGGATTTTTGTTCTTGATCCTACAGAATCGTTTGCAATTAAACGTAATATCTCAATCGGCAGGAAGAACCCGAAATATTATGAAGTTCTTCAGGGTCTTAATCCGGGTGAAAAGGTTATAATATCGGGTTATGAAACCTTTGGAAAAAATGAAAAACTAATCTTAAAATCCAAATAACAACTAACATTTAAGGCTATGATCAAGACAAACGATTTAACAAAGATCTTCAGAACAGAAGAGGTTGAGACAACGGCCCTCAACAAAGTAACCCTTCATGTAAAAGAGGGTGAATATGTGGCAGTTATGGGTCCGTCAGGTTGCGGAAAATCAACGCTGCTCAATATACTCGGATTGCTCGACAACCCTTCATCAGGCAGCTATATCTTCAATGGCACGGAGGTTGCGAACCTGAAGGAACGCGACAGGACAATCTTCCGCAAAGGAAATATAGGATTCGTATTCCAGAGCTTCAATCTTATTGACGAACTCAATGTATATGAAAACGTTGAACTTCCGTTGATTTACCTGAAAATGAAAGCAGGTGAAAGAAAGAAAAGAGTTGAAGATGTTCTTGAAAGAATGAAGATCGGTCACCGTGCAAAACACTTTCCTCAGCAGCTATCAGGCGGACAGCAGCAGAGGGTTGCAATCGCCCGGGCAGTTGTTGCAAATCCAAAACTGATCCTTGCTGATGAGCCTACAGGTAACCTCGATTCGAAAAACGGTATTGAAGTAATAAACCTTCTTACCGAACTGAATAAAGAGGGAACCACAATTATTATGGTTACACACTCCGACAGGGATGCAAGTTATGCACACAGGATTGTGAATCTGTTCGACGGACAGGTTGTTACCGAGAAGGCAAAATAATATCTCCCGGGTTATTTTAATATTACAACCCGTATTTTTTAATTTTATTATAAAGGGTCTGACGGGTAATGCCAAGTTTTGAGGCAACAGTACTCAAGTTATTGCTATACTTGCTGATCGACTCAGAGATCATTTTCTTTTCCATGCCTTCCAATGTCATTTCATTACGCATCTGAGGATGAGAAGAAACTGAAAATCGAAGTCAGAAGGTTTGATTATGTTTGAATCACTTAATATTACTGCTTTTCAGCACCTTCCCTTATCGCTTTCACAGCAAGCTCAATATCGCCGGAAGCTGTGGCTATTACAACACTAATATCCGGATCATAGCTAAAAATTTCTCTCATCCAGAATAAGCCTTCATTTCCATTATGCACCCCTGACTTAAAATTCATGTCAAGCATAACAACATCAACATCATGCTTTCCAAGTATTTCGATTATTCTGTTGGGGTTTCTAAGTGTGATAACGTTCTCAAACTCATTCTTCATTATAAGAGACAAAGAATTCAGGATATCCTTATTATCATCAACGATCAGAAGTGTTCCTTTTATCATTAATCAATATTTCTGAAAAGAAGATGTAATTTACAAAATGTGTCAAATAAATAGACAATAAAGAAAAATAAATTAACCACGGAGTGACACAAAGTAGCACAGTGTTACTCAGTGTTGACTCCGTATAACTCCGTGGTAAAAAAAAATGCAAAATAGGTGCATACATGTAACATTGTTTAAAGAATTTCGTCTTTTAATCAGAATAGAAAAAAGAAAAACAAAGAACCATGACAGTAAAATTAAATGCCAACGAGGTTGTCCTGAAAGCGGGAGACACAAATCAGGTTATCGAAAATAATTTAATAGAAGGGAAACTGATTGTCACGAATCAGAGAATTTACTTCAAGACAGAAAATGATGAGACAGAAAAATTCAATCTTGAAATATTATTCGAAAATATTAAAGAGGTCATTTATTTCAGTCGCGGACTATTCTCAGTTAAAGGTTTAAATGTTGTTACCAGAGACGGAAAAACGCTTAGTTTTCCTTTGAAGAAAAGAGATGAGATCGGACAATTAATTAACAGCATGTATTATAATTGCAGCTGTGCCCCAGATTGCAGCCTCGCTTTTCTGTTGCAGTACCATATTATCGCAGAAAACTACAGGAAGTTTAACTTCGGCAAAAAGCAATTGAGGAAATACAACAAGTACAAACCCCAGAGCGAAAAAAGATAAAAATCGTTTCATATCAGATCCCGGAAATTTGTTTAATAATTGTTTAATCTATTTGAAATCCATTAATTTACCAACCACCTGATTGCGTAGTATTCGCATTGTCCTTTTCCTGCATTGCCAATACCGTGAAGATCATCGTTCGTAAGAAATATTAATGAACCCGGACCAAGCCTGAATGGCTTGCCTTTAATTGTCTCTTCAACATAACCTTTCTTAACAAGAATTATCTCCTCATCAGCATGCACGTGGGCACCGTGACTGGGTAAACCTTCATTCAATGTAGTAACATGTATTTCAAGTTCTTTCAATGATGAAGTTTTCTGTTGCATCAGGTTTCTTCTTCCTCCGTTTGCTGATTTTACAAATTCGAGCTTTTTCCAGTCTGCAATAAACGGTTGAAGCGAATTAGCGGAACCATTATCACTTTTTTCAGGTTTGAAACGGAGTGAGAAAAAGAGTGTGTTAGTGCTCTGATTGTTAGTCAGACTCACCCTGTCACCCG
>JBBQZN010000078.1:0-14158 GCA_038207725.1 Bacteroidales bacterium
TTTAAGTATAAAGGGTTTGAACTTGTTGTGTTTATTAATGGTTCTCAGGGAAATGATATCTACAGTTACCAGTTGCAGGAACTTGAAAACCTTGGTGCATACGGATATAACTCCACACGCGAAGCGCTGAGAAGATGGAGCACAACCAATACCAATACCGATGTTCCTGCCAAAAACCTTGGCCGTTCACTTAAGCCTTCGTCGCGATGGGTGATGGACGGAAGTTATATTCGCCTAAAAAATATAATGTTGGGTTATTCTTTCCCGAGTTCACTGGTTCAAAAGCTTAAAATCCAGCGTCTGAAAGTATATGTGAGTGCACAAAACATGCTAACGATAACCAAATACAGGGGTTACGATCCTGAGGTGAACTACAGGGCTTCCAATATTAACCTCGGAACCGACTATGGAAGTTATCCAATGGCAAAATCATTAACAGCAGGTTTAAACATTGTTTTTTAAAAGGAGAGAATTATGAAAAATATACTTTATATAACGTTAATTTTCGCACTATTTTCAGGTTTGAATAGTTGCACCAAATTAGATGAAGAACCTATCGGCTTGCTTGCTCCTGAAGGTTTCTTTAAAACAAAAAAGGATGTTGAGGCAGCGGTTCTTGCGTTTAACGGAACGCTGGCACATGAAAACCTTTTCGGACGCCAGTATACGATCGCCCTGCTATTCAGGGATGATATGTGCGATCTTGCAGTAGCTAATGCTGATCGTGGGTTTATTAATAATTTCGACGGGTTAAATGCCAATAATTCGGTTACTCGCAGTGCCTGGAATCAGTTTTATGTAGCTATTGCAGCCGCAAATACCGCAGAAGCTGCAGCTATGGGACTGAATCTCCCGGCTGCAGAAATGAATCCGCTGATTGCTGAATCGCGGTTTAACAGGGCCTTTTGTTATTATCATCTGGTTCGTAATTTTGGAGATCTCCCATACATCGACCAACCAATCTCCGATCCTTCTTCCGTTGCTGAAATTTTAAGAACTCCTGAAGCTGCTATATACGACAGTATAATTGCCGATCTTACTTTTGCAAAACAGTATCTTCCGGATCAGCATCCTTCCGATTGCAGATCAAGACCTACCAAAGGAACTGCTGCTTCTTACCTGGCCTCTTTGTATCTTACCCGAAACGACTTTGCAAAAGCTTATGCTGAAGCAAAATATGTGATCGACAACAAAACAAAATTCGGATACAAGCTGGAAGCTGATTATCAGAATGTGTTTAAGGCTATTACAACGGTTAATACCAATAAAGAGACAGTTTATTCAATTGATTTTCTTGCTATTGTTATTGGGGGTGCTGCCACGGGTGGCGGTAATTACAACGACGATCTGATGGCCCCTATGACTCTCCCGAGCGACTATAATGCAGGTTTCGGATCGATGGTTCCCACTCTGGCTGTTTACAAATCTTTCAACCAGGACGATTACAGGAGAGTTGTAAGTTTTGATACAGTTCTCAACAATAAACATTATACAACCTGGGTTACAAAACGTCCACATATTGCAAAATTCACCCGTTTCCCGGGAGCAGCTCCTGCTTCAGGAGCATATCGATACTCCGATCATAATTACCAGGACATGCGTTATGCCGAAGTGCTCTTAATTGCTGCCGAAGCTTTGTGCGAAATGAATGGAGCTCCAAATGCCGAAGCAGAGGCGTATGTTAACGAAGTGAGAGCCAGGGCAAGAAATGCAAATGGCACTCCAAGATTGTACCCGGCTGATGTTCAGACAGGGATGACGAAAGCAGATTTTGTCAATAAAATTATAGAGGAACGTCGCATTGAATTCGGATTCGAATGGAAACGTTGGTTCGATATAAAACGCAGAGATTTAGGCGATGTGGTTTTTAAAGGAGCTAATTCAACAGAACCTCATCCTAAATTTGATAAAACACGCGATTATCTTTTCCCGATACCTCAAACTACCATTGACGTAAACCCAAATATTACTCAAAACCCCGGTTATTAATACTTAGGTAACATATAATGATTCTAAAAAAGGATGTCTGATTTTCCACTTTAGAATTTCAGACATCCTTTTGTGTTTTAAAAAGTCTCTTGAAATGATTTTTTCATCTGGTTTGTAAAAATTTGTTATAATGAGAATGATCAAAAAATGGTGTTTAGTTTTAGTTATCAGTGCTTTGTTTATTCCAGTTGCACTCTCTCAAACAAAGCCACCTTTGTGGGGAATTGCAAAAATGACCCTTCTGGTGAGCGACTTCCAGGTGGCACGCGATTATTATGGCCGATTTCTGGGCTTCGATGAGGCTTTTTCATATCCTTCCATATCAGGAAAAATTATGGCATTTAAAATCAACGATCGTCAATTCCTGGAATTTATAGTTGATAAGCTGGCGAAGGATAAGAACAGACTTGTTTCTGTTTCGTTCGAGACGGAAAATGTTGAGCAGATGAGGCAATATCTGAATTCGAGAGGAGTAACAGTTCCTGAGAAAATTTCAGTTGACGGAGCTGGCAATGATGTGTTTATTGTTAACGATCCTTCGGGCAATAAAATCGAGTTTATTAAATTTGCTAAAGATGGACTGCACCTCAAATCTAAAGGAAAATACCTTTCGGATCGGCGCATTTCTAAAAGAATACATCATGTGGGACTGTATGCTGAAAAAATTATGGATAATGATCCATTCTTTGCAGGAATTTTGGGCTTTAAAGAACAGGTTCGCTATCCTGAAGACAGAAACGTTACGCCAACTATTTTATATCTTGGTATGGACGATTGTATTGAAAATATAGAACACTACTCGCCAAATGATCAAAATGTAACTCACCCTTGTTTTTTAGTGGACGATATGCAGGAAACTGTTTATACACTAAAGGAAAGAAAAATTAATGAAAAGCTTGGGAAACCTATGATTGGGAAAGGAAAACGATGGATTCTCAATTTGTGGAACGAGGATAATACACGTATTGAGTTTACTGAAGCACATGTTGTAAAATAAAAATTTATCAGTATGGGAAATAATCATTCCAGAAGAAATTTTATAAAAGGAACAATAGGTGCCGGCATTGTGTTGGCTGGTTCCGGAGTACCTGATTCTTGTTCTCTGTTTCCTGTATCATCGGGTAAACAGGCATATGATGCCAAGGGATTGCCTACAGTTGTTCTTGGTAAAACAGGCGTTCGCATTCCACGCCTGGCAATTGGCCTGGGCAGCCGCTTTTGCAATATCGAAAGTCCTGAAGAGTCGTATGAGATGTTGAATTATGCTTTGGATAATGGCTTGTATTACTGGGATACTGCCTGGGTTTACGAAAATACAAAACTGGGTTTTACAAGCGAAGCCCGTTTGGGAGAAGTGGTGAAATCCCGGCGTAAGGAAATCTTTTTGTCTACCAAAGTTACCAGCCGCAACCCCGATGAGGCTATGCGGCAAATCGAAACAAGTCTAAAACGGTTACAGACCGACAGGCTTGATATGCTGAAAATACACGATGTGCAGACGGATAACGATGTAGCCAAGCTCTCCGAAAAAGGTAACCTCATCGATATTCTTCACCGGATGAAAGAACAGGGTATTACCCGGTTTATCGGATTTTCCGGACATACCGAAGCCAATGCAATGAAAGCGATGGCCCAACGTGGCGATTTTGACAGCATGCTCATTGCCATGAATCACTGGAACGGTTACAAGCAGCAGCGTCAGGAAATAGCAGTACCCGTTGCAAAGGAAAAAGGAATGGGAGTGATGTTGATGAAAGTAGTACGTCCGAAAGAAACCATTAAAGAGCTGAATGCTGCCGATCTGGTGAAGTATGCCTTGTCTCTGCCTGATGCACATGGTTTGGTACTCGGAATGGACAGTATGGATGTTGTTAAATCTAACCTCGAAATTCTGCGTAATTTTAAACCTATGGACGATGCTCAGATGAAGAAACTTGCACAACAACTAACTCCATTCTATAATCATCAAAACCTTCCGTGGATGGATAAGGGCTATCAGGATGGTATGTGGGCTTAACTCTGTATTCTTAAAAGAAAAAAGATAAAATTCTCTTTGTTTGTATGCATGTTGTAATTGCTCCCGATTCATTCAGGGAATATATGCGTTATTGAGCCTGTTTACTCTTTTCTGATGTTCTGGGCTGAAATCACATATCATTGAGCCATCAGCTAAACAGCCAATCGATTCGCTTTATTCGATTGGCTGGGAAATGATAGCCAGGCACTATCATCAACCAACCGGTCAGTGGGCCAGGCCACACAGCAGGTCTTACAGCACGCTCGTCAGCCCTTCGTTTTATGCTATCCTTGAAGAGGGGTCAAAGGGTAATTGCATCTGGTCCGATATTAAAACTCTCAACAGAAAGAGCCTGAAATCTTTCAAATCATCACTCAGGAACCGGTCCACATCTAATCAACCACCCAGGCCGCAGATGGAGTTGCAATACTTTGATTATTTTGTATTGCGGCCACCCCCCGCTAGAAGGCAGGGCAGGCTCTCCTTAAAAAGTAGGGGAGAGTTTTCAATTTCTTTAAGTTTCAATACTACACTTAGCTTGACGGCTATGGTAGTCACAGTGATAAATCTGTGAATATCTGTGCTCTCCGTGTCTCCGCGGTAAAATTTTATTCAATATTCCGAATTTTGATTGTAAATGCCTTTGCAGGATTTTTTACAAGGAGGAGTTGTATCTGGTTATCTGTGAAACCTGCTTTCTGCAATTCAGGTATTAGTTTTTCAAACAGGGTATTGTATCCCCTGTAATTGCCTCCTCCTTCTTTCTGAGGATCATACCAGCCAGCATCGTGTGATAAGAACACTTTGTTGAGAACTCTTTTTTCATTCATATTCTTTATAAGCTCTGCATATTTCCCGACATTATCATCCGATAAACCGTCAAAGCTAACCCAGGCGCCCATTTTTGCAGCCTCTACATGCTTATTCATATCCTTTTCAGTCTGGGCATGAACCCAGATAAATGCCTCAGGCGAAACGCCCTCTTTTTTCAGAATTTCGATCTGTTCAAAGGCAGGTATTGAAGGACCTGTATGTGAAGCAATAACCATACCTGTGCTAAGATGTGTTATAGCAGCTGCTGTTATTAGTTTTTTGTGAATATCTGAAAGGGCCCCGGGAGATACGCCTATCTTTATAAAACCCGGCTTCACCCCTGATCCATCAATTCCGTTGTTCCATTCAGAAATCCATCGGTCAGCTAACTGCTGAGCACTCTCTTCATAGGCAAAAGCAGGAATATATTTGTTATCTGAAGCACCATAAAAGCCTGTATTTGTAATGATATTGAGACCGGTTCTTTCTGATAAATCGCTAAGAAGAAGCGGGTCTTTTCCAATATATGATGGTGTACACTCAACGAAAGTTTTGCATCCGTATTCAGTTGCAAGTTTAAGAAATGGCAGCGCTTTTTCAATTACCGCCTCCCTGTCCCATTTCTCATCAGCAATCTTATCTGCACCCGCAAAATCAACAAGAATATGTTCGTGTGTCAGTGAGACACCCATTTCACTTGCCTTTACAGGGCCCTTTACAGTCATAATTAAACCGCTGTTTTCCGATTTACAACCTGCAATCAGTATTAATATGCAAAATGCATTAAGAATTGTTTTCATATATAAGTATCTATTAATAAAACACTAATTTAACTAACTTCACTTAAAATATAAGGTTCAGATGAAAAAAAGAATACTCGTTGACATGGATGGCGTACTTGCTGATGTTTACCATCGTTTCAATGATCTACACGAGCAAGAGACTGGTTCAAAAAAACCACTTGAAGAAATGATTGGCATTAAGGAGGGTGAAGCGTTTCCGGAAGCCTTAAAATGGGTAAGAACACCGGGGTTTTTCAGAACCTTACCGGTAATGGAAGATAGCCAGAGAGTGCTTGAACTGCTTAATATAGCCTACGAAATTATTGTGGTTTCTATGGCTACAGAATTTCCGGAAAGTCTTACTGACAAGCAGTTTTGGTTACATGAAAATTTCCCTTTTATAAACTGGAAACAGATTGTTTTTTGTGGTGATAAGAGTCTCATAAAGGCTGATATGATGATTGATGACCATTTTAAGAATCTCGATAATTTTAAAGGTGAAACGATTATGTTTATCCAGCCTCACAACATGAACAGCTCAGATCACAAACACAAGATGGTAGCTTCGTGGATGGAGATTGAGGCACTAAGTTTCTTAGGCTCGGCGAAGTCTGTGACTTAGTCGAAAGAAAAAGATCAGATCCCGGGCTTTAGCCTATAATCTTTGATTATTGTTCTTTCCCTCCACTCATATAATTTTTTATGATTTTGATTAAGTATAAGAATTCTCATATTTCTATTTTTATATCTTTGATTCCACACTTTGATCTCTAATCAGAATTACAGATAAAAATTATACTATTCAATCTAAAATAACATCCGATGGAAACTGAAAACAAACCTGTTATCAGGCGACTATACTCACTTGATGCACTGAGAGGATTCGACATGTTCTGGATAATGGGAGGCGAAGGCATTTTTGTTGGACTGGCAGCACTCACAGGCTGGCCTATCCTGGAATGGTGGGCAGGACAGCTTGATCATGTTCCATGGCACGGCTTCGTTTTTTACGATATGATCTTCCCTCTCTTCCTGTTTATTGCAGGAATATCATTCCCCTTCTCCCTCGCCAAACGACTGGCCAATAATGAAAGCAGAAGCACCATATATAAACACATTTTCGGCCGCGGACTCCTCCTGGTTCTTCTTGGTATCATATATAATAATGGTATTAAATTCAATTTCGAGACTCTTCGTTATGGAAGTGTTCTCGGTAGAATCGGTCTTGCCTGGATGTTCGCAGCTCTGATATTCATGCACACAAAACTTACCTGGCGTATTGTATGGTGCTGTTGCATTTTAATAGGCTACTGGCTGTTGATGGTCCTCTTTCCTGCACACGACCTTGGTTCGTCAGATATATTTTCACGTGAGGGTAACCTTGCCAGCCATATTGACCGCTTATTAATGCCTGGAAGGCTCTATCTGGGTAATCACGATCCGGAAGGTTTGTTCAGCACCATTCCTGCAATAGGAACTGCACTGCTTGGAATGTTTACCGGAGAATTTATGCATTCCAGATACCTTCAAAACAAGCCATTCAAAAAAGTATTATACCTTGTAATTGCTGCAGTTGTACTTATGGCAATAGGACAAATATGGAACCTCGTTTTTCCTATCAACAAAAACATCTGGACAAGCTCATTTGTATGCTTTGTGGGCGGATTAAGCCTTCTGCTCTTTTCAATATTCTACCTCATAATTGATGTATTGGAGTATAAAAAATGGGCATTCTTTTTTGTTGTTATTGGCGTGAATCCAATAACAATATACCTTGCAGGCCGGATAATTAATTTCGGATCTGCCAACAGGTTCTTCTTTGGCGGAATAGCGGCAGTTTTGCCTGAGTCGTGGACAGAGCTTGTAAATTCAATTGGAATAACCGCAATTGCATGGGTATTCCTGTATATCCTTTATAAGAAGAAGATCTTTCTGAAGGTGTGAAGCTAAGCCCCTCCCTCCCGGGGGAGGGGTTGGGGTGAGGTTATTCCCCGAATCTGAAATATAAGGTTCCTTTCAAGGGTTCTCCGGTATAAATATTCTTCTCACCCTGCGGACCTTCCTGTTGGGCTGATGAAAACTTGGTGCCTATTCCGCTAATCCCATGTAATACAGAAAGATTTCCGGCAGGGAATGGTGGATTCACACCTCCCCTAACACCTCTGAGATTTGTAGCAGTTGCCGGTGTAAACAGATGAAGGAACAGATTATCAGTAGCGGAAAATATTGTTATTGGCAACTCCTTTGTCTGAATTTCAACAGCATAGAAATCAGAATAATACCCTTTGAATTCGGGATAATCCCATGACACGCCGGTAACAGTATTATTGTATTTCTTTTCAAAAACCCCGAACTGAGTGCCTTTAAGTCTGTTTTTCCACACACGATATGGCCCGTCAGTCATAAGCGTTGCACCGCTTACAAGATTTTCAGGATATGTGAAAGTGATGCCTGCATAATCGAGCGAGCCTTTCACAGTGTATCCGTAATCGAGCTTCAGCAATCCACCCTTCATCATTGTCCAGGTTGCGTAACATGCACTGTCGTAAACAATCTCTACAATATAATTTTCATCTTTTGAGTAGTGCTTTAATCCCATGAAATTACGATTAAACCCTGCAAACTGCAGTCCGCCAAATGGAATTATTCTTCCATTGTTCTTCACTGATGTTACCGAGCCGTTCAATTTGTCAAACGTAATTGCAGTACTTCCTGATGAAAAGGTAAGCTGATTGTTAAGTTCGGATGAAGTTACAGCTGATTGGGAAATTGAATTTACAATACGTGAACTGAAATCCTGCGCTTTAATAATCTTCCACGACCATGTATTTATATTACGGCCATACTGGTCAACAGCTGTAACATACAATACATCATAGTTTTTCCAGTCGCCCGGAAGCTCAAGGTTCAAAGTTCCATTTTTACCAACTGCAATATCAGGAGATTTAATAATTCCTGCTTTTCTGACAGTTTCAACTTTTGGAAAATTATTGCCAAATTTCACGAGTTCAAAAGAATACTTGGAAAGGTTCAGATTGCTGTATAAAAACCTGTTGCTTACCTCAAGTTTTCCATTGAAGCCGGGTCCGATTTCTGTAGTTTTAAAATATACCGGCGCCCATATTTCCTTAACAGTATAAAAGCTGGCTTCCTTCTCGTGGTAAGGACCAAGAATACCATCCGGCGCCTGATTTCCATTTGTGTCAATAGAATCATTTTTATCCCTGCGCTCAACTCCTTCATCTGCAAATACCCATAAAAATGCTCCTGCAGCCTGAGGTTTGGAGAGCATGAAGTTCCACTGATCGTCAAGTCCTGCACCATGTCCGCCATCATTCAAGCCATGAAGGAATTCTGTCGGGAAAAAAATCTCCTTACCATTATTAAGTGCATTTTCAACATATGGATATTTAGGATAATGTTTTGTGTTAGTGCCATTTATAATCGACCACGGCTCGATTACAGTACGTTTCTGCGGATCATAAAGAGCATAATCTCCACGTATATCTTTATTGAATCCACCCTCGTTACCATTGTCCCAAAGTACAATTGAAGGATGGTTTACATCTCTTTCAACTACCTGCCTGACAAGCCTTTTTGCTGTTGGGGTATCATAAAACTTCTGCCAGCCACCCAGTTCGTCCAGAACAAATAAACCAATCGAGTCGCACACATCGAGGAAATACTGATCAGGAGGGTAATGACTCATCCTCACTGCATTCATGTTCATATCCTTCATGAGGTTTACATCATCAATGGCAAGCTGTTTACTGCTTGTTCTTCCTGACGATGGCCAGAAGGTATGACGACAAACACCCTGAAATATTATCTTCTGGTTATTTACATATATTCCATCCTCAGGCCTAAATTCAACAGTACGGAATCCAAACTTCTGTGAAATCTGATGAATAGTCTGTTTCCCGGCATTAATACTCACAACAACCTGATACCTGTTCGGAAACTCCGGATTCCATAGAGAAGGTTGTGTGAATGTTCCTCTGATTACTGCCTTACCAGTGGTATCTTTATTAACGATTGCGGTAAGTGCTTTGCCGAATGGTTTGCCATCAAGAGTCTGCAATTGTGCGGTTACAGTTTTTGCCTTGCCTGAACCTTTAGTAAAAACATCCATATAGAATGAACCATCTGCCTTTGCATCAATAGCAACCCTGTCAATGTATTGTAATGGAACAGCTTTGAGATAAACCGGACGGTATATTCCTCCGAAAACCCAGTAGTCGGATAAACGTTCAGCCCTGTTAACGCTCTCATTTACTGACTCTTTAGTCACTTTTACTTCAAGCAGATTCTTTCCTTCCCAATTAAGCAAATCAGAAATATCATACTTAAACTGATAGAATGCCCCCTGATGAACAGGTCCGGCAAGTTTGCCATTTATTTTAACTTCGGTATCGGTCATCGATCCTTCAAAAACGATGTATACTTTTTTCCTTTTCCATGTTTTTGAAACAGTGAACTCATATTTATAAAGGCCTGTTTCATTTATTTCCTTATTTACCTTACCATATAAATAGGAACCAAAACCCTGCAATTCCCAGTTTGAGGGGACACCAATTTTGCTCCATTTATCCTTGTTCATTCCATTGTTAATGAAGAAAACCCATTGAACAGTATTGTCTTTATCGGGACCTGACAAATATTGAATCTCAGTTTTCTGAGCAAAAGCCGAAACAAAACCGAAGACAATGGCAGTAAAAAGGAGTATTTTCTTCATCTTAAAAGTATACAGTTTATTATGACGCAATTTTATAAAAATAAACCACTTGATCAAATAATTATATCAAATGGAAATAAGTAAATTGGTATATTTGCTTCTACTCCGTGGTGTTCCTCCCGTTAAAGTAAACGATTCGAACACAGCTCTTCATCTTCTTCCACCTGAGTACAAGGTTCCTTACGGACCACAGAAGACAGAAGATATTACCTCTGTTCTTAACCCGCTCTTCACTTTTCTTGATGCTGCAACACCGGCAAAACTCATTGACAATCAGTCGAAAGCTGAAATCAAACGTCAGCAACAGCAATTTTTACGTACTGTGCTGCTCACGCCATAAACAAAGGATGGGTTAATTCACAGGCCTATGGACCAATGGCGGTTCTCGGATGGAATGCTGTGCAGACAAAGTTAACAGCAAAGGGGAGGTTGAAGGAACATGCGTTGGAACAGGAATGGCTTTCGATCCTTCATTCTATTACAACAGGCCTGTAAATGTTGCTGCAGCACATGGATATGGTCCGGTAATTATGGCTGGCACTGAAATGATTAAGCTGATGAAAAAATATCAGCTTGTTATTAACGATGCCGCAGTTATGTTTTATAATTTTCTTTCGGACCCAAAGAGGTCACAGGCTATGTAGAGGTCGGTCCGGAAGACAAATATTCAGATGAGAAAGGTTATGGTTTTGACTTTGGAACTAGGATCGTTGTTGTAAAGACGCGATGCATCTCGTCTCTTCGACAAAACATCATTTTTCGCCTTTACTGCCTTTAGCGCCTTTAGCGCCTTTACTGCCTTTAGCGCCTTTTTCAGCTTTTGGCTCCTTTACCTTCGGTTCCTTAACCTTAGGCTCCATGGCAATGCTCAGTTTATAGACTTCGCTGCCTGCAAGAAGGAAACACCCGAGTCCGAAATCTTCAAAATTGGGAACGTTATCATAACCTGTTGGCTGACTGTCTTTCGGTTCCTTGCCTGTTCCCTGAACATATCCCAGAAAACCGTTTGGATGAACAGATTCATTTACGAGTGCGTTCCACGCTTTTGTTATAACAGGCAGATAATCTTTTTTACTAATTAGTCCTTCATTAATTCCCCATGCCATGCCGTAAACAAAAAGAGCAGTACCTGTTACCTCTTTTCCACCGAAGTTGGAAGGATCTTTGAGACTAACATTCCAGAACCCATTTTCCCTTTGAAGAGGAACTAGTGCTTCAAACATCTCAGTCAGGGTAGTTTCATACTCTTTTCTGTATTTACTGTTCTTTGGCAGGAATTCCATTGTGCGCACCAGGGCAGCTACAACCCAGCCATTACCCCTTGACCAGTAGCAATCTTCCCCATTTGGCTCTTTATATGGAGGTACAAAGTCCTTATCACGCCACCAGAGATGATCTTCAGGGCTATAAAGACCATTTGTTCCATGCTTTAGTTTTGTATAGAGATACATCTCATGCATCCTGTCGTAATATGAATCTTCATTGTAAATCTTGCCAAGACGGGCGAAAACCGGCATTGCCATCTGAAGAGCATCTATCCAGTTCCAGTCATCAATTTTATCAGTCGCCTTCATATTATCAATGCTGGCTTTGATATCCTTTATCCTCTCCTCTTTGTAACGATCCATCATGTAAAGATCGATGTATGTCTGACCGCAAGCCTGATTATCGCCATTTCTTGTAGCGATACCGTCGCGCAGCCCCCATTTATGAAATTCTCCCCACTTTAAAGTATAATTCAGATAAGCAGTGTCGGGCCTGAGCTTATAGAGCGACATTAATCCTTCATAATAAACAGCTCTTGTCCATATATTACTGGGCCGGGGACGCTCAGTAACAATAACTTTGCCGACATCAGGCCATTTTTCCATGAAATATTTATTGGCCAGAACCATCGATTCCATTGTCCTGGCACTTGGTATAACCTGAGCAAATATATTTGCAGAGGCTATAAAAAAAGTAACAAACGAAATTATCCTCAAAGTACTTAAACTCTTCATAATCTACTAATAAACAAATATTTAATTTTTATTATCGCCCTGCGCCCTTTGCCCTACGCCTTGCCCCTACTTCATCTTCACATTACCAAGCAACAGATCAGTAAGGTTCTCAGCTGCTTTGCGATTCTCAAAACTTTCAGGAAGACGATCATGATCAATGTATTCGTTATAGATCCATGGGTCGCCTATTGCAAAAACATACCCCTTTCCAAATTTGTTTTCGGCGATAAGTACTTTGCCATTTTCTGTCAGAACAGACTTAGCAGTTCCCGACAGATTTATATCAGAGACCTCTTTTATGTAAATCTTGGAAACACCTTTAAAAAGAGGATGATCGGGAAAGTTTTTACTTGCGCCCATTTCAAAATTAGTTCCTGTAACCGGATGCAGGGTAACATGGTTGAATGTCATGCCAAATTCCTTCATAAGTTTATTTGTATTGGTAAACTCGCAGTTTGGTGCATCGTTGGCCAGTATTGCAAGTACACCTCCTTTTTTAACCCAGGCTGTTATTGCCTTTATATCAGCTGTTGAAAAATAATTAGGATAAGGAGTTTCAGTTGTAGTATCAGGATCAACAATTATGTAAACATTTATCTTACTCAGATTGACTGTTGAAGGTTTTCCTATAGTAGTAATCTTTGCTCCTTTAGCTGTAAATATTTCTCCCCATCTTGAATAACCGCTGAATTCAGTATCGCTCCATAAATAATGGAAGGGCTTATTAGTTTTGGCATTTGTTTCATTATTAAACCAGTTATCGAGTCCGACAACAGGCTGAGCGATTGCATTGGATGTCATGAACCCGGCTGCCATAATTAATGCCAGAAATAAAGAGATGCTGATTTTTTTCAGTTTTTCCATAATTATCTTAGGTTTTAATATTTCAAAAATATGAAACATTACTGATCATACAACATATTCCAAAACATATTCCAAAGCTTAGATGAATAATTATCTTTGCTAAGTTGCACCATGAGTTTTACATACAATTAAGATCTGCTGAAATGAAAAATGCACAAAAGTTACTTCTCTTATCCAATACACTTCTATCCATTTGTATCACAATTAGTTCTCAGTCCGGTGTCAACTCTGTCAAACCCGGACAGACCTGGCCTGATACAGAAGGCAAGCATATAAATGCGCATGGCGGCGGCATACTATATTATAATGACACATATTACTGGTTTGGTGAGACAAGGCTTATACAGGGTGACAAGGAGCGCAGCAATTACGGAGTGGGCTGCTACTCATCAAAAGATCTGCTTAACTGGAAGAATGAAGGACTTGCCCTGAGAGTAATTAACGATACTTCCTCCCTACTGCTTCCGGGTTGTGTAATAGAGAGGCCGAAGGTCATCTATAATAAGAAAACAGGAAAATTTGTAATGTGGTTTCATCACGAACTTAAAGGACAGGGCTATAAGGCTGCCATGACCGGTGTTGCGGTAAGCGATAAAGTTACCGGACCCTATAAATACATCCGGAGTCTTCGTCCGGATGCAGGAGTCTGGCCTGCTAATATGCCTGAGGAATACCGTAAACTTACAGTAAAAGAAGACGACTTAAAGAGCTGGAGTGAAGAATGGAAAAAAGCTGTTCGGGAAGGGTTATTCGTCAGACGTGATTTTGAAGGCGGACAGATGGCACGCGATATGACTCTGTTTATTGACAGGGATGGCAAGGCATATCATGTTCATTCAGCAGAGGAAAACATGACTCTTCATTTTTCTGAACTTACAGATGATTTTCTTGATTTTACAGGAAGGTATTACAGAGTTCTGCCGGGAGAATCAAATGAGGCTCCGGCTATTTTCTACTT
>JBBQZN010000079.1:0-14037 GCA_038207725.1 Bacteroidales bacterium
GACACACTGGTAATCTGCGGAATGCAGACTCACATGTGTGTAGAAGCAGCAACAAGAGCAGCAAGCGACATGGGATTTAAATGCATCCTTATTCATGACGCCTGTGCTACAAGGGATCTGAAATTCGGCGACAAGATCATAAAATCAGCCGATGTTCACTACTCAACTCTGAGCACTCTTAAAAATTATGCTCTTATTGAAAGTACTGCTGATTATATATCAAAACTATCGCATTCACGATAAGCCTCAATTACTCTTAATTCACCCTCTTTGGTGCCTCTCTGGCTGGCACCATGTTCCATACAGAGAGTGCCATCATACTTCTTACTATAGAGATGCTTGAAGATGTTTTTATAGTTAATTTCACCTGTTGTCGGCTCATTACGACCCGGTGTATCTCCGAGGTGGAATACAGCTATTTCGCTCCATGCAGCTTCTATATTAGGAATCAGGTTACCCTCCGATATCTGCTGATGGTAAAGATCGTCCAGCAATTTGCACGAAGGTCTGTTTACTGCTCTGCAGATCGCATAACCCTGAGGTACTCTGGTAAGGAAGAGACCGGGGTGATTAATAAGATTATTCAGAGGTTCAAGTACCAATGTAATACCTTCTGGTTCAACTATATCGCAGCAGAACCTCAGGTTATCAATAGCATTGGCAGTCTGATAGTCGATATGAAGTTTGTCATCATATCTTCCCAGAACAATCAAAGCCTGCTTAACACCTGTCCTTTTAGTAACTTCGATTGCTTTTTTCATCACCTCGGCGAGCATATCCCTGATTTCCTGCTTATTCAGCACAAAATCGGGAATTCGGGGATCACCCCTGAGAACATATGGGCCGAGTTCCATACCCTGTCGGGCTATTTCGGCAGCAATTTTCTCCTGGAGCTCCGGTTCCCTGCCGGGAAGACCATTATCAAACATTGCCCTGAATCCCTGATCCTTACAGAATTTAATGTTATCTATTGGATCTTGTCCGGCATTCTGACGGAACATACCTAATCCCGGGGCATATTTAAGTTTAAAAGGTGCAGATGCAAAGGTAGCTTTTAGCGGCCCTGATGCAGCGGCTGTACCAAAAACTGCAGGAGCAGCCAGAATGGCAGCTCCTGTAGCAGTGGCTTTTTTTATGAAGTTTCTTCTCGAACTATCCATATTAATGAAATTGAGAATTACTATTTTTTTGCAGGTTCTGGCTGGGCAACAAAAGGAAGCCCGGCAACAGGAACTGATTTGTCAATATCAACCGGACCAAATGCAAATACTGCAGGTCCGAGTTTAAGGTCTGAGTTCATCATCTCCTCATAAGTTGTCTCTTTTCCTGTATAAGCGGAAATACGACCCATAATAGCAACCATTGTAGAGGTAGCTGTATTTTCAGCTTCATTTATAGGCTGATTTGTACGTATAGCTGTAACGAGGTCGATATGCTCCTGTACATAAGGATCTTTCATCTTGCCTTTTGAAGGTTTTCCGGTATCATCAAGAGGATATTCATATTTCCAGATTACATTTTCTGCGATGTCCTTGATATAATTATCCTGACCCTGGAAGAGGTATGCTGATCCCTTTGAACCCTGAATCCTTTCGGATACATTATTTGCACAACCATTAATCTGGCGGCACATGCTATGGAAATGAATACCGCTTTCGAATGTAAAATCAATACTGAAATTATCAAACTGGTTTCCTGTTACACGGCGCAGACGTGAACCCATGCCAACTGCTTTTACAGGATGTGATCCGGCGAACCAGTTCATGACGTCGAGGTTATGAACATGCTGTTCAACAATATGGTCACCTGAAAGCCATGTCCAGTTAACCCAGTCGCGGATCATCCATTCCATTTCTGTCCAGCTTGGATTGAGGTCACGATGCCATAGTTTACCACCATTCCACCAAACATTACCTCCAACAACATCACCCATTAATCCCTGCTGTACCTGCTGCCATGCACCTACATAGTCGCGCTGATGACGACGCTGTGTTCCGGTTACTATATTAAGTTCCAGACCTTTTGCTTTTTCGCCGCTGGCCATTACAGATCTTGCTCCGACAGGGTCAACGCAAACAGGTTTTTCTGCAAAAACATGTTTCTTTGCTGCAATTGCAGCTGCCAGGTGCTCAGGACGAAATGACGGCGGAGTAGCAAGGATAACGATATCAACGCCTGCATCAATAACTTTCTGATAAGCATCGAATCCTACAAAACACTTATCGATAGCTACTTCCTGGTTTTTTTCCTTGAGGATTTTCGCCCTGCAGGAATCAACGCGATCCTGAAAAGTATCACCAAGTGCTACAATCTGAAGGTTTGGCCCTGCACTGAGAAAGTTAATTGCAGCACCTGTACCGCGACCACCGCAACCTACAACACCGGCCCTAAGAACCGGCCCGTCTGGTGCCAGATCGAGGAATGTAGGAACAGCTACAACCTTTTTTGTTTCACGCGAGCAACTTGTAATGATGGACGGAACCATAACTCCAGCTACACCAACTGTAGCGGCTTTGCCTAAAAAATTACGTCTTGAAATGCTTGAGTTTTTCATGTTTGATTGGTTTTATAAGTACAAATAACTAATTTCTTAAATTACAGTCAGGTTAGTAATCAAATGTAAATATACCCATTCAAAAAAGCAAATATTTAGTCTCTTTTAATCTTTTTTAACTTAAGCCTGATGGCAGTTTGAATGATTTCTGAACTTATTGCTCTTTTTATGGAATATACAAATCAGTTTAATTCCTTTTTTTACTACTTTTCGAAGTGAAAACCGACCTGACTTCAATTGAATTTTTTCAGAAGGTTACGAAATATGAAAAATGATATAACAGCTTTCTCTTTAAGAACACTAATATTCTTCATGCCTTTTCTGGCTTTTACAGGATGCAACGAAAGAACACCAGCCGGAGAAATAATAATTTCTTCTCTTCCTCCGCAAATTTCTCCCGACTATTCTGATATTCAAATCCCTCCAAATATTGCCCCTCTCAATTTTAAGATCAAAGAAGAGGGAACTGCATTTTTTGTAAGTTTTTCATCTGAAGCAGGGATTGATTTTAAGATTAGTTCAAAAAACGGACAGATTCTCATTCCTGAAAAAAGGTGGAAAAAGCTGCTTTTAAATAATGCCGGCAAAGATTATAATATCGACATATACTCAAGGTCTGAAACAGGCAAATGGGTAAGATTCAAGACTATAAAAAACAAAATCTCAACAGAAAAGATCGATCCATACCTCTATTACAGACTTCTGTACCCTGGCTATGAGAGTTGGGCTGAACTAAGTATCAACTACCGGAATCTGGAGAATTTCAAAACAGAGTCGCTGATTGAAAATAATGTAGCCGACGCCAACTGCATTAACTGTCACTCATTCAACAATGGGAAAAGTGATGATTTTCTTTTTCATATGCGGGGCAACCTGGGGGGTACATATATCTATTCTAAAGGGAAATTTACAAAACACAACCTCAAGACACCTGAGATGAATAATGGCTCAGTTTATCCCCGGTGGCATCCTTCAGGAAAAATTATCGCATTTTCTTCAAACAAGATAGTACAACGGTTCCACGCTGCAGATAATAAGAAAATCGAAGTAGGCGACCTTGAGTCATCCCTCGTGCTTTATGATACAGAGAAAAATGAAATGATGGATATTATTCCTGCAGGCAGTAATGTATCGATGGATACTTATCCGGAATGGTCTCCTAACGGTAAGTTTCTGTATTTCTGCCGTGCACCTCAAATTGGCGCTGAATATGATTTTAAAGAGATAAAATATAACCTATACAGGGTTTCCTTTAACTCCGAAACAAAAACAGCCGGAGATCCTGAACTGGTTTATGATGCTGCAAAAAATGGAAAAAGCGTTTCATTCCCCAGAATATCAGCCAACGGAAAATATCTTATTGTCACAAGGTTTGATTATGGGACATTCCCTATATGGCATAAAGAGGCCGACCTATGGTCAATAAATCTCGAAAATTTCAATGCCTCTGCTCTTGAGTTGAACAGTGATTTCAGCGACAGCTATCACTCATGGTCAACAAACGGGAAATGGCTGGTATTCAGTAGTAAACGTGATGATGGATTAACAGCAAGACCATATATATCTTACATAAACGAAGACGGGACATCGGAAAAGCCTTTTATTCTTCCCCAGAAAGACCCTGAGTACTATAATAAATTGCTGAAAAGCTTTAATATCCCTGAGTTTTCATCCGTTAAAATTGATCTTAATCCGGGAGAGATAAGGAGACTGGCAAATAAAACAGCCATTCCGGCAAAATGGTTCAAAAAATAATCACATCCAAAATTAAAACCAAACCTCAAAGGATCACAAAGGATAACACAAAGGGGCTCAAAGGAAATAAAATGAATCGAAGAAACAGATTATGGTGAATATTTTCAAGAATAAAAACTTGGCTTCCTTTCTGCCGTACCTGATATTTTTTTCCGGCTCATTCATTTACTTCGGATTCTTTGCTGATTATATCTTTTTCTACCAGGAAAAATCTTCACTTTTTGTTTTTTCATTTGATTCTCTTTCCGGTAATCTCAATAAACCAGGCGGATTACTTATATACCTTGGCCAGTTCTTTACAACCTTTTATTATTATCCCCTTGCAGGTTCTCTAATATTATCAGGCATCTTAACACTTATAGTCCTTTCTGTCTCCACAGCAACTGCCCTGTTGACAGGCAAACATGAAAAAATAATATCTTTTCTGACGGGAATTATTCTCTTCTATCTCCAGACTGATTACAGGTTCCTGCTTTTTAATAATCTGGGTTTATTACTGCAATTTGTTATATTTCTGATAATCATCAGATATTCAGACAAATTAAGAGGCTGGATACCAATTATCATAACACCTTTCTGGTATTTTGCAACAGGAGGATTCTCATGGTTACTTATTTTTTCCCTCACATTGTATTTTGCATTCAACAAATTCAAAAACCACTGGCTAAGAGTTTGCATATTGTGGGCAGTTGCATTTCTCACTGTTTTTATCTCAGGAGAATTTCTTTTCTTTCAAAATGAAAAAACACTATGGCTCTACCCTTTCTCAGAGATAACTGATGGTTTTCATCAGATCTTACTTCTTACGGTAGCAGGAGTGATTCCGCTACTCCCATACTTTATCAGATATAAATTACAGATCACTGAAAGATTCCGGATTAATGAGACCACAGGGAGTACAATATCTGCTTGTTTAGTGACAGTTCTGCTTTTGCTGACAGGACTTTTATGTTTCGACAAAAAAAACAAAGAGTATTTCCATGTTGAAAAACTGTTTTACCAGAGAAAATTTGATGAAATTATAGAGTACAACAAACAAAATCCTCCTTCCAATACTCTGACAATTTTCCTTAACAACATTGCACTCTGCGAAAGAAATATTCTAAATGATCAACTCTTCAACACACTACAAAGTCCGTACGGAAATACTCTCTTTCTTAAATGGGAAATGGTTAGCGAAATCTTAAAACGTGGAGGGTATTTTTATTATAGCATCGGTTTGATAAATGAAGCACATCGCTGGGAATTTGAGAATATGGTTATGAAGGGACTTAACCCTGAAGGTTTGAAGATGCTGATTAAAACTGAATTAATCAACGGTAACTATAAAGTGGCCTCAAAGTATATCTCAATCCTTAAGAATACACTTAGCTACAGAAATGAAGCCAGGCAATTTGAAAATTTTCTTTTTAATGACATTGCCATAAACATAGATCCTGAACTTGGGGAAAAAAGAAATAACCTGCTGAATAAAGATTTTTTCATCATAGCCGATGATCCGCTAATAAATTTAGGCAGGTTAATGTATCTCGACTCACTCAACCGTAATGCATTTGAATATATGGTTTCCTACCTTATGATTAAGAAAGACTACAAAGGGATTCTTGCTATACTGCCTGAATTTGAAAAACGAGGAAATGCTGCTTTTCCGGTAAATGTAGAGGAGGCGATTATGTCTTTATCTCTATTTAACAACGGGACTATACCCTATTCAGGCAAGATTCAAATAAGCAATAATACACTTGCCAGATGGACACAATATCTTACTGTTTTTCAGCAATATGGGGCAGATCCAAAAAAAGCTGAACCTGCACTAAAAAGACAGTTTGGGAATACATTCTGGTATTGGTCGTTTTACAATTAGGGACATGATATGACAAGTCCTTATAAGACGCTATTCTTTCACATCATCCTTAAACAACACAATGAATGCCACAAGCAATGCCAGGGAAAATATTGATGTTATGCCCCATATAGTATCCCAGTTGTAAACTCTTATCCCGGTTGAATTGTCAGTAAAAAGACTTATTATCCTGCCATCAATCAGGTTTCCTGCAAGCAGGCCGAGACCAAAGGTTACCAGAAAGATAAAGCCCTGGGCCTGCGACTTCAGGGCATCGGGTGTTCTCTGGTTTATATAAATTTGTCCGCCGACATAGAAAAAGCCGAATATCAGACCGTGCACCAGAATTCCAAGATAGAATAGCCACTGCTGATTAAGCACACCACCAAAATAAAGCGATACATACCGTATAAGAAGTGCAACCAGTCCAAGAATCATAACCTTTCGGATCCCGAATCTCTTAATTACCAAAGGTATAAGGAGCATAAATCCCATTTCTGCAAGTACTCCCCAGTTCATTGTAACCGTAATATATTGTGTTTTTATGCTCAGCAGGAATTCTGAAAAATAGGAATAGTACATGGCAAAAGGAATCATTGAAAGAAATGAGAATATTATAAACATTGCAAAATTTCGCTCTTTCATCAAATTCACTGTTCCGAGACCGAAAGCCCCTGCCAGAGAAACCTTTTTGCCTTTTCCTGCAGGTGGTGTAATTGGAAGAGTAAGGTTCATAACAGCGGCCACCAATCCGGTAGAAGCTCCAAAATAGAAAGGAAGATTTGTCCCGTCAAAGTCGAGATTGAAAAGGTTTACAGCAATAATGCTGAACAAACCTGATGCTACCCATCCTACTGAGCCGAAGACTCTCACCTTCGGAAACTCTTCCGAAGGTGAATGTGCCATAGCTATTGCGCTGGTTAAGCCCCATGTAGGCATATAGCAAAGCATTGTAAATAATAGTATTATAAAAAGAAGATCGGGATTGCCAGCGTTGGCAGCCCAGAACAGAAGAAGACTGTTAAGTATGTTCAGAATAAACAATAATTTCTGGCCGGCAATAAATCTGTCGGCAACCATCCCGATTATAGGAGATGCAATACAGCCAATAGCCATTGAACTAAGAATTAATGACTTTTGAGTACTTGAGACATCCATGTTTGTAAGGTAAGCAGCAAGAGGTACCCACCATACAGCATACATTAAGTACTGAAAAAACATCATTATATATAACCGGAAACGCAGCATACTAATCTTTTTTTAACAATAATTAATTTTAAAATTGAGCAATATAAAAAAGGAAATTAAAGGCCGACCCAAAAGGTCGGCCTTTACATGCAATTAAGAAATTTTAGTAATCTGACTATTAATTATAACCAGGATTCTGAACAAGGTTTGGAGCTTTGGTTATCTCATCTCGTGAGAGAGGTACCCAGTAATATTTATCTCCGCCCCATGATCTGGCATCTGCTTTATCGCCAAGATCAAGTTTCCATTCCATATCACCATTTGACATCTGCTTAACCTTCATTCCATAAATATCTGTTATAACAGAACTATAGGTCATCCAACGGCGGAGGTCATAATAACGTTGTCCTTCTCCAAAGAACTCAATTGCCCTTTCCTTACGAAGGAATGTACGTGCCTGAGCCTGGGTGGAAACAAGGGAACGGTCAGGTAATCCTGCACGGTTTCTTACCATATTCAGAGCATTTATTCCATTTGTAAGATCAGTAGGAGTACCTAGTTCTATACAAGCTTCAGCATAGTTCAGTAATATTTCAGCATAACGGAATTCTACCCAATGTGTAGTATTCCTGTAAAATTGACCTGCAGAACCGGGATCCATGAATTTTTTCAGATAGTACCCTACCTTTGTTCCGTTCCACGCCTCAATAAGTCCTTGTCTTGAATCGACTCCATACGCTGTAATGGTAGTTCCGGCAGCATTGTAATAATGGCCTGTCTGAACTGTATTCAAAGGATCAATAGAAGCCACATCAGAGGGACGGGCCTGCCATGGTGCGCCATGATAGAGAACAATCGCATAGAAACGTGGTTCACGTCCCACATAAGGACTTCTCTGTGGATCTGCTGCGATTTCTACAGATGTTGCCTTACGAAGATTCTGGTCTCCCGGGGTATATTTATCCCATACAAAAGGAGTTCCATCAGCCATTTCAAAACTTCTTACTGCAGGTTCTGTAGGGTTATTGTTACCCCAGTTATGATAACCACAAGGACCATACCAGATGTTTGCGTTGTTAACATTTCCACCCGTAAGCGGATATTGGATAGCCCAGATAGTTTCACTGTTCCATTTGCCTTTCTGTATGAATATGCCCTGATAGACTTCTGAATATGCTTTAACCTGTGCATCTGTAAGCGGAAATACGGGATCAGCGGTTGATCCGACAAGAGCAAAATTACCATAAGTTCCATCCATTACCGCTTTAGCAGCATCTCTTGCTGCGGTAAGCAGGGCAGTCTGGCTGCCGGCAGGGAATGTAACAACGTTTCCCGGATCAGCTATTGTAAAACCACCATTAGTAAGTGTACCTGAACAAAAAAGAAGAACTCTTGACTTAAGAGCAGCAGCAGCAGCAGGGGTCGCTCGACCTTGATCCATTTTGGCAAAAGCAGGCAACTTGGCAATAGCCCTTGAAATATCGGCAAGAATGAAATCCTTTGTTGCTGCAATAGTTGCCCTTCTTAAGGTCTGAAAATCTTGTCCGAGGACACTTGGTTTATCAAGTAATACAACTCCGCCATAATTCATCAGAAGATTGCTGTACATTAAAGCTCTGATATAATATGCCTCTCCTTTCAATCTTGTTTTCAGAGCAGTATCCTGGGGAGTAACAGGCACATCATCAATCTTATCAAGAATTGAATTAACGGCCTGGATGTTGGCGTAGAGACTGTTCCACATAATGTTTCCTGCGTGTCCGGTATTCGCAAAGTAACCTAGATTATCAGGACTCAGGGTATTTTTAATGTTCCCGTAGTTTGCAGGCCTGTGAATACACAAGGTCTGATCCGTTGCTGATGAGAGAAGGTCTTCTCGCATTCCAAGAACACCATTGTCAGTATTTCCACCCATTCTGTCGTAGCATTTCCCCAGATAGGCTTTTACAACATTTATGTCTGCAAAAACGTCAGTCGGGCCAAAGGTATCAACTGCATTCTGTTCCAGAACGTCGGTACATGACGTTACGGAGAGAAGCAGTACTGCGAAGGCAATTATATAATTATATACTTTTTTCATAATCATACTTTATAAATATTTCTCAAATTATTAAAATATAACATTCACTCCAACAGCAAATGTTTTCATTGTTGGATATACTCCAGGGCCATCAACCTCAGGATCGAACCATTTGGTAGCACTGTAGAGAAGTGCAAGGTTATTTCCCGACACATAAATGCTTGCTTTAGATACGCCTAAACGTTTATAGAGTGATGATGGAATATTGTAGGTAACAACAAGGTTCTTCAAACGAACGTATGCTCTGTTGCTGGTCCAGTAGTCGCTCATCTGTACAGAGTGTCCCCAGTAATAATCATTCCTGTTGAAGGCTCTGGGAACATCAGTTACCTGTCCCGGTGCTGTCCATCTGTTATCATAAGTCCATTGTAAATAATTCCCTGCTTCACCACGTCTTTCATCATAAGCCCACGATCTGATATATTTTCCTTGTCCCTGAATCATTGATGAAAAGGAAAAGTCTTTCCATGTAACATCAAGTGATATACCAAAGAAAGTCTCCGGAGCATCGGTATTGTCAAACAGGATCTTGTCATCACTCGTTATAACACCGTCGCCACTAACATCCTCGAAAATCAAATCGCCGGGTTTTGCATTGTTCCAGCGGGGATAATTCGGAACGCCATTAACAGTATAAGTATCATCCGAAAAAACACCTATTGCATGATACCACAACTGAGCACCGTATGGATGTCCGGTACGTACCTGCCATTCAACCGGCCTTACAGGTTCATCGGAAAAGACTACTTTGTTCTTTGCAAGGCTGAAATTACCGGTAAGATCTATACGAAGGTCAGAGGTTATATTCTTATGAATGCCGGCATCGAATTCAAAACCTTTGCTGTCGACAGTTCCAATATTCTCACTTGGAAGCGAAAGTCCGGAGAAATTAGGAACAGAAGCATCTCTTTGAGTCAGAAGATGTTCCCTTTTATTGAAGAAGAACTCACCATTTAAGTGAATCAGATCATTAAAGAACTTAGAGTCAAATCCTATGTTCCTGGTTGTCTGAACTTCCCATGTAATATTTGGATTGGCGATTGAAGGAGGTCCGACTGTGAGATCAATTGTCGATCCGGCACCAAATACCATTCCTGAGGATACACCATACTTGTCCATATACTGATAAGGATCACCCGGGTCCATTCCCATTTGTCCGTAAGAAGCTCTGAGCTTAAAGTAATTAATGAAAGCTATGTTATTTTTCCAGAAATCTTCTTCAGATGCACGCCATCCAACCAAAAGCCCCGGGAAGTTACCCCAACGACCTGCAGAGGGCCATTTTAATGAACCATCCCTGCGGAATATAGCCTCAACCAGATATTTACCCTTATAATCATATGTTAAACGGCCAATATATGATTTACGTGCATAGATAGATGCGCTACCGGTTGTGTTCTTATCAAGGTCGGCACCGGCGTTCATTATCTGTACCTGAGTTGATATATAATATTTACGGAATCCGTAAAAACCGTTATAATCACTGGTATACTGTTCAAAACCGGCATATAACCCAACATTATGATCACCAAATTGACGCTGGAAGTTAATATTAAGGTTGATTGTCTTGTTAATGGTCCTTTGATAATCTTCATGGTTCTCAGGAGATGAAAGCCCCCTGAGAGCAGGAGTCAAAGGCATATCAGTAACAAAACCAGTTACAGGATCAATTGTTGCCTGCGCCCAGTTCGGAGTATAGAGAGTCCATGGCTGGAAAAATCTCTTTCTGTAGAAGTTATTAATGTCATAACTGAAACTTCCGTTAAGGGTAAGTCCTTTAACAAAAGGTGGTGTAATTGTTCCGTTAAATGTATTAAGAACTCTGTATGTTGTCTGATTATCTTTACCTCCAGCAAATGTTGATGTAACAACCGGATTATCACCATATTCAATATCAGGACCAGGTTTACCGTTCGGCCAGAAAGACCATGTTGTAGGAAGAAGACGTGTTGACTGTCCTACGATACCATCAGCTGATTTATAAGGAAACAACCTGTTTATCTGGAAAGCAGCAACATCAACACCAGTTTTTAACCATTCCGTGATAGGCAAATCTACTTTTGCCCGAAGATTATACTGGTTATACTTGGTAGAAGACTGCTTATACATTGATTCGTCTCCTTTCAGACCAAAAGATACAAGATATGTCATGCCTTTTGAACCACCATCAATAGTAACATTGTGCCTTGAGGTTGTTGTCCATTTTTTTACAAGATCAGAATACCAGTTAGTATTAGGGTGTTTCCAGGGATCAGCGCCGCTGTAATACAGAGCTATATCCTGATCTGTAAATGTCCGTGACTTACCATTCTGAACCTGGTATTCTGTAAGCATTGTTGCATAATCCCCTGCATTAGTTGTTTCAGGAATGATTGTAGGTGTCATAAAACCCTGGAAAAACTGATAGCTCAGCCTTGGTTTACCTTCTTGTCCTTTTTTTGTTGTAATAAGAATTACACCATTCGCAGCAGAAGCTCCGTAGATGGCTGCAGAAGCATCTTTCAGAACAGAAAGACTGGAAACATCGTTTGGATCAATCTCGTCCATGCTACGTCCCTGTACGCCATCAATAATTACAAGTGGGTTAGTGCTTGAGCCAAGGTTGGTTCGACCGCGGATAAGAACCCTTGAACCAAGGTTTCCGGGTTCTCCGTTAGCCTGAATTACGATTGCACCGGGAAGACGACCCGACAAAGCATTGGTTACAGAGGTTGCCGGAACTGATTGAAGACTTGCCCCGGAAATTGAGGTAACAGCACCAACAACGTTTGCACGTTTCTGTGTACCATAACCAACAACTACAACTTCATCGAGACCTGTAAGCTCTGAATGAAGACTGGCATCGACTACAGTTTTACCTGCAATAGGTACTTCAGATGTCAGAAAACCAATAAAAGAAAAAGTAAGGATTGCATTTGGGTCAACCGATAGGATGGTATACTTTCCATTCTCATCAGTAATTGCACCCTGGGATGTACCCTTAACAATAACGTTTACTCCTGGCATTGCGGCACCAGATGTAGATTCTTTGACTGTTCCTGTAACTTTGATTTGTTGCTGGTCAGCAACAGATCCCAGGAGGTCGTCACCAAAAGGTCTTTCTGCAGTCAGTGAAAAGGCGGGAAGCGCCAGTCCGCAAAACAGAAGAATAATTACCATTGGCTTTAAAGGCCAAAAGTAGTTGGGAGTTTTTTTCATACAGCTAAACGGTTAGTTAGTAAATAAAAAGTTAGGAATTAAGATTAATAAATATGCGTGAAGTGTTAGTCATTTGTTCTATATATAATAAGTGTATTTTTTACATTTATTTTTTTTCAAAAATACACATAGCATAACTTAACATATATGCAGTATTCCCTCTTCTTAAATAAGTTCAGGTTAAATCTAATGCAATATAGAAAGTGAAATGTTAAAAAACAATAATTCCAACAAAATTCGGTAGATTAATTTAAAAAATCACTGAACCGGTTTTCCAATCTCCTTATTTCCTGTTTTTGCATCAAACTCACAAACAACTCTGAAGCCAACATTAAAACAATCCGAAAACCACCAGATACTCTTCGGCATCTGAGGATCGGTCTTCAGCCATGCTTCAGTTCTTGTATAATCTCTCGAGGCACTCCTGAGAACATCCGCAGTACTTGAAAAAGTACCTCCGCGAACGACGTGCTCGGTTCCTTCCTCAGGTCCTTTTGGATCCTTAACAGTGCCTTCAGGATAAAGTGAGTATGCATCCTCCTTATACCAGTCGGCACAAAATTCAGCCACATTACCTACCATATTTCTTAAGCCAAAAGGATTGGGCTTTATCATATCGGCAGTCTGAGTTTTTGAGGCACTGTTAGCCCGGTATATAATATAGGTGTTGATTACAGTGGTATCATTTTTAGAGAGTTTGGCTCTTAAACCTCTCTTTTCAAATTTCTTAGGATCGCCCGGGAAGAAGTATGGGCCTGACGAACCAGCCCTGCATGCGTATTCCCACTCGGCTTCAGTTGGCAGTCTGTATGTTTTGCCGGTAACCTTTGTAAGCCAGCGGCAATATGTTTCTGCAGCATGATAAGAAAATGAAATTGCCGGACGTTTACCAAGTCCCCATCCCTGGTCGGGCTGGCCATATGGCGGCGTGGCTCCTGAAATGGCATCAGTTGCTAGAGCCACTTTGTTTCTTAAACCCTCAGTATCAGTTGTTCGTCCCTCAGCAGAAGTCTGAACATAAAAAGCAAGATATTCATCCCATGTTACTTCAATCTCAGCCATAAAGAAGGGGCTTAGTTCCACTTCTCTTACCGGACCCTCGTCTGCTTTTCTGAATGGCTCATCTGCCGGACTTCCCATTTTGAATGTCCCGCCCGGTATTGCAAGCATATTGAAAGAAATGGGTGATTTGGGTATCTTTTCAGTAAAGCTTTTAAATTCGCTCACTATTGTAGGCTCTGTAAATATTTCTTTTGCGGCTGAGGATACATTTCCAAAAGTAGAATTGCTTCCATGCGTATACCCTTCAATAAAGTGCCCGGCATTAAGGTGGCAGTTTATGCAATGAAGATCAGGAGTTTTTTCCTGCTTTGTATAATAAAGGTGAGCATCTTCACCTGCTTTTGTAAGTTTGGAAGG
>JBBQZN010000080.1:0-13797 GCA_038207725.1 Bacteroidales bacterium
CCTTTCTGCAGTTTCAGAATAAAGAGATCCATCCATTGCAAAACTAAGTTTATTGGAAGCCTTATAATCTGTATTAAAACGAAGTGTTCTTCTCTTATAATCTGCATTTTCAATTAATGCATCTTGCCGAAGGTCAGACAAAGAAACCAGTGCCGCTAACTTTTCTGATCCTCCACGAATAGTAAAGTTATTTTGAAATCCCATGGCCTGCTTTTTCATCGCCTGATCAAACCAATTGGTGTTAAAATAAGGCTCTTTGCCTACATTATCTTTGTATTGCTGGATACTGGCATCAGAATAAAGATTTGGTCGGCTACTATTTCTTTCATATTCATTTTTAAATACCATATAAGTTGCACCATCAACAAACACGGGCAAGTCAGTAGGCATTTGTGAGCTATAACGTCCATTGTAGGTTACTGACATTGATTCATTTTTCGAGCCACGCTTGGTTGTAATAACAATAACTCCATTGGCAGCACGAGATCCATAAATTGAAGCTGAGGCTGCATCCTTAAGTACGGAAATATTTTCAATGTCATTTGGATTAATATCATTGATGCTTCCTTCAATACCATCGATAAGGACTAACGGGTCTATTTTTCCCTCGTTATCTTTATTCCCCAAAGTTCCAATACCACGAATTCGAATGGTTGCATTATCGCTACCCGGTAGTCCGAAATTTTGAGTAATTGTAACACCTGCCATTTTACCCTGCAGAGCCTGAGAAGCCTGAGTGATAGGCCGACTTAGCATTTCCTGAGTATCAAGGGTTGAAACTGCGCCGGTAAGGTTGGCCTTTTTCTGCGTGCCATAACCCACAACAACAACTTCGTCAATTCCCAGCAAATCTTCGCTCAGCATAACATTTACTAAGGTCTTTCCAGAAACTGCAATTTCCTGAGATTTCATGCCAATAAACGAAAACTGCAATGTGGCGTTATCAAGAACATTGAAGAGTGAATAGTTTCCGTTTCCATCAGTAATAGTACCAGAGGTTGTGCCTTTTACTACCACTGAAACTCCAGGGAGCGACGAACCCGACGAATCGGTTACTTTTCCAGTAACCGATTTTTGCTGCTGTATAGCAGTGACATTTTTTAAATTGCCATCTTCAGGAGTAAGCTTTTCGCCAACAGCAGCATTCACTGAAATGTGAAGCACTGCCAGAAAAAACCCCAAAACGGCAATTCTGAACAGATTTTGATTTCTTTTTTTCATAGTAAAATTAATTTAGTGTAGTTTAATCTGACTCATTTTTAAAATCAAAACAGAATTTCCTATCTGCGAAGTAATAGCATCGGGAAGAAATTAAGTGGTGTTTTATTAAAAAAAAGAGGCCATTTTTACGGGAACGTTCCCGAATACGGATATCTATTTCGTTTATTTTGACTTGTTTTGTCAATTTTTGATTGAAGAATTGTATGTAGTTTTTCTAATTCAGATACTGTACTTTTAGAGCCTCCGAACGAATTAACTTCCTGTAAAATGAAGAAGAAGCCTAACATTACCATTATTGATATTGCCAGGGCGCTTAATATTTCAAAATCCACAGTATCGAGGGCTATGAGGAATTCGCATGATATTAATCCTGAAACCAAAAAGAGGATTCTTGAGTTCGCGAAGAAAAATGACTACCGACCTGATTTCCTGGGGCAAAGCCTGCGGAACCGAAGTTCAAAAACCATTGGCGTGATCATCCCTGCCTACTACATCCCGTTTTATTCCATTGCTATTTGCGGAATTCAGGATTATGCCATGAAGCAGGGTTACAATGTAATGGTATGCCATTCGCGCGAACACTACGATGTTGAAATCAAAAATGTTGAAGCACTGCTTGCTGCAAATGTGGATGGAATCATTATCTCAGTTGCCCGTGATACAGAAAAAAATGAACATATCCGCCAATTAAAAAAGAAAGGCATTCCATTGGTGCTTTTTAATCGGGTAATTGAAGATTTTAAGGCCGCCAAAGTGGTAGTGAATGATTATTATGGTGCTTATAATATGGTTAAGTATCTTCTTGGTACAGGTTGTAAAAATATTGCACATATTGCTGGTCCATCTAATTTGCTCCTAAGTGAAAACCGTAAGATTGGATACCTTGATGCGTTAAAAGATTCAGGAATTCCTGTTCGCGACGAAATAATCATTGAAGGAAACTTTACTTTAGAGAGTGGTGTTGAATGTATGACCAGACTACTTAGAACTGATAATAATTTGGATGCTGTTTTTTGTGTATGCGATGCGGTCGCTTTTGGCGCGATGAAAATTATTAAAGAATTCGGTAAAAAGATTCCGGATGACATTTCTGTGGCTGGCTTTACAAATGAACCCATGGCCGAACTGGTTGAACCCACTCTCACCACTGTGCGACAACCCATTTACGAAATTGGCGAAACTGCTGCCCGATTGCTATTTGCCCAGCTTAAAGACTCCGACCTACCAGCGGAATTGTGCGTGATGGAAACGGATATAGTAGTAAGGAATTCAACAAGAAGTTGAAGAAATTCAACCTCTTTTTTTTGTACTTTTATGTAATATTTTGCGTTTCTATCTTATGAATCTTAAAATAATAGTCATCAGCGTACTTTCAGTGATATCATCTGCAGTTGTCTGTCAGACAGCAAATGATTTAAACAAGAGTGACCAGCTTGGAAGAAAACAGGGCCATTGGATTAAAAAAAATCCTGATAATACTCTCCTTTATGACGGATTTTTTGAAAATGACCATCCTGTCGGTGAATTCAGGAGATATGAAGGAAATAATACTTTGAAATCGGTACTTATCTTCAGTGAAGACGAAAAATCAGCAGATGCTTCAATCTATCACACAAATGGATTTATATCTTCAAAAGGCAAATACATTAACCAGCTGAAAGAGGGCAAATGGCAGTTCTTCTCATCAATAGTTAATGGCTACATGATCTGCGAAGAGATATACAAAAGCAATAAACGTAATGGCCCTTCGCAAAAATTCTACAGAGATGGCAAAGTGGCAGAAAAGTCAAACTATGTAAATGATATCCGGCAGGGTGAATGGACCCAGTATAATATTAACGGATCAATTTGTCTCAAATCATCATTCAAAGACAACAAACTTGATGGCAAATACGAGGTGTGGGGTGAAAACGGTAAAATTGAATCTTCCGGCCAGTATAAAAACGATTCGCGCGAGGGAACCTGGCTCATCTACAAAAGTGACGGAAGCCTGAGATATAAGATCGAATACATTGCCGGCATTACAAAAGACAAACAACTTGATATCGATTTGTCTGACTACATGGACCAATTGGAGAAAAACAAGGGAAAAATCGCTGATCCGGAGAAGACCGGAGTAATCAGACAATGATTACTGCACGCCATATAATAATCAAGACAATTCTGGCTGCAGTTTTATTGCTGCCAATAAGTTTTTTATCTGTTATGTATGGACAATCACCCGATTACAAATGGTATTACCGGGTGTATTTTAACGATAAAGGAGAAAATACAGTAAACTCATTTCAGCCTGAGGATCTGTTTTCAGTGAAGTCTATTGAAAGAAGAGAAAAATCTCAGATCCCTTATCCCGACTACAGAGACATTCCTGTTTCCAAATCTTATTTAGATCAGTTAAAACAGGCTGGCCTCATACTTCATTGCACATCAAAATGGATGAATTCTGCTCTTTTTAAAACTGTTACGGAAATCAATCTGATTCCGGTATCTGAACTAACTTTTGTTAAAGAGGTGAAATTAGTAAAGCGTCCGGGAAAAAGTGCTCTATATAATGACAAACTCGATTTTGAGATTACTTCATCAGATATTCCTCCTTATGAAAGGCCGGTCACAATGCTTAACGGAACCTCAATGCACCTGTCGGGATATGACGGAAAAGATGTACTAGTCGCAGTTCTTGACGGGGGATTCCTTTACGCAGACCAGATAAATTCGCTGAACAATCTCAGAAACAGAAACGGGATAAAAGCTGTTTATGATTTTGTAAAAAAGAGTCATAATGGATACTCTTCCTCCACACATGGAACTGCAGTTCTTTCTGTACTGGCCGGTGATCTCCCTGATCGCATCCACGGAACTGCTACGGGAGCTGATTATATTCTTCTTAAAACAGAAGATGTTGATTCTGAATTCCCATGCGAAGAAGATATGTGGGTAGCAGGTGCGGAATATGCCGATAGCGCTGGCGCTGACATTATTAGTTCCTCATTAGGATATTACAATTTTGACGACCAGTCACTTAACTATAAAAAGGAGAATCTTGACGGCAACAGTGCATTTATTACAATAGCTGCCGATATAGCTGCATCAAAAGGCATTCTTGTAGTAAACAGCGCCGGAAATGAACGGGCAAAAGAGTGGAAGCAGATAATTTTTCCTTCTGACGGAGACAGTGTGCTTGCAGCAGCAGCTGTTGACGGGAACAATGGTATTGCGACATTTTCTTCAGCAGGTCCCTCATATGACAAAAGGGTTAAACCTGATCTTTCTGCTTTGGGGGTTAGTGTTCCTGTGCAAGTATCTGTTTCATCAATAAGCAGGGCTAATGGAACATCATTTTCATGTCCTGTTCTAAGCGGTATGGCTGCGTGCCTAATGCAGGCAGTTACAAAAGCTGACAACATGGAGATCTTGGGTGCTTTGCAGAGAAGCGGAGACAGATATCTGACACCCGACTCACTATACGGATTCGGAATCCCTGATATTGTTGAGGCACTGGTGGCGCTTCAGAATATGCATATTATTGCTCCTGAGGATGAAATTATTGCCGCTCCAAATCCTACGACAGGTGATTTTAAACTAATCTTCAGGGAAGCACCCGGTAGTTTTTTTCTTGAGATAATAACGCTCTCCGGAAAAACACTTTTCAGAAAGAACTATCCTGATTTGGCTGGAAGAAGTATCAGAATAACAGCTCTTCAGGATAGGGAACAGGGAGTATATTATATCAGGATTACAAAGAGGACAGGAAGTAAAGTAATCAGGATTATTAAACTGAAAAACTGATGGCTGACAATAAAATCTCATTATACGAACTGCAACAGATTATAAGGGATTCATTGTACATCTCCTTTCCCAACTTTTACTGGGTAACTGCCGAAATAGCAGAGCTTAAGGAGAATTTCTCAGGTCATTGTTACTTAGAACTCATTGAGAAACAATCGGACGAAAAAAACATAAAAGCAAAGGTTAGGGCTATAATATGGGGAAACAGATACAGGTTTTTAAAATCTTTTTTTGAAGATGCCACAGGGGAATCTCTGCGTGAAGGATTAAAGGTACTGGTCAGGATTAAGTTAGAGTACCATGAGGTATTTGGTCTCAGCCTTGTGATCTCTGATATCGATCCGGTTTTTACTATCGGTGAGATGGCAATGAAGCGCCAGATGATAATCAAAAGACTTGAGACCGAAGGGGTCTTTTCTATGAACAGGGAAATAGAGCTCCCATCACTGACTCAGAGAATCGCTGTTATCTCATCAAAAAATGCTGCAGGTTTTACAGATTTTACTAATCACATAAAGGAAAACAGGGCTAGTTATGTTTTCTATCTGACACTTTTCGAAGCGGCCATGCAGGGGATAGAGACGGAAAGTGCTATTATCAGTGCCTTGGAGAAAATCGCAATAAATACTGATTTATATGATGCGGTTGTAATTATCAGAGGAGGAGGATCAATAAGTGATCTCAGCTGGTTTAACAATTATAATATCGCATATTATATTACGCAGTTCCCTCTACCTGTTATTACGGGAATTGGACATGAAAAAGATCTGTCAGTATGCGACATGGTGGCAAATGTAAGCCTTAAAACCCCTACCGCAGTTGCTGATTTTCTTATAGAGAGGATGGCTCTTCTGGAAGAAACGCTGCTTTCACTTAGTTCCGAAATTACAGAAAAATCGTTTAAGGTTCTGGAAGCATTTACCAGAAGAATTGAATCTGCCGGATCAAAACTCGCACCTCTTGCTAAGATTCTGCTTGCCCGGTTGAAGGAAAAATTGTCGGGAAAGGTCCTCGAGGTTGTAAGTACAGGTAAGGCATTCGTTATAAGATCAGGACTGACTCCTGAGAACCAGAAATCGAGACTCAGATCATCGGTGAAAGTTTTCTATTCTACTAAAAACACCACTCTGGACAAAAACAGGAAGAATCTTGTGAAATTTACTCATAGTGCTCTTAATAACAATATCTTAAGAACAAGCAGACTGGAAAAATCCCTTATGATACTTAATCCAATTAATGTATTGAAACGCGGTTACACTATTTCATCTTTTAAAGGCAGAATTATCAAGAGTATAAAGGAAGTAAAAGAAAACGATATGCTTGAGACCTTATTTCCGGACGGTTCAGTTAAGAGTAAGGTTACAGATAAATTAAAATCTGATTTTGAATAAAATAATAATTAATGCAATGGCAAAGAAAGAATTTATGTTCAATGATGCAATGCTTGAAATAGAAAGCATTCTGAAGAATATAGAAAATGGAGAGATGGATGTTGACAAACTTTCTGTAGAAGTAAAACGTGCATCAGACCTGATAAAACAATGTCAGAAGAAGCTTAAAACTACAGAGGATGAGATTAATGGTATATTCAGGGATTTGTCATAAATAATAAATCAGGACCGGAGCCCTGATTTACTAATTTGCTACCCTAAACCTAAATCCATGAAAAAAAAACTGTAACATCTAAGTTACTACCTTCTGATAGTTAAACGATTTTCAGGTTTAAAATGTTGCAATTAAATATGCTTATTTTAAGAAACCTAATTTATTTTTGACGAGTAGTCTATTTTTCTACACCAAGAACATCTTTGAATGCCTTAACAAAGGTATCTTTAGGAAGAGCACCCATAGCCATTTGTGGCTGACCTTCAGCTGGCACAAACAGGAATGAAGGGATGCTCTTGATTCCAAATGCAGATGCAAGTTCCTGCTCTTCTTCTGTATTTACTTTATAAACATTAAGTTTCCCGTCAAAATCTTTTGACAGCTCCTCCAGAACAGGAGCAACCATTTTGCATGGACCACACCAGTCAGCATAAAAATCAATAACACAGGGCTTATCTCCTTCAAATTTCCACTCTTTATTCAGCTCGTAATTGAATACTTTACTCAAAAACGTCTCCTTTGTTAAATGTACTACCATCTTATTTTTATTTATTAAACGTACGTAACTCCTGTTTGTTTACTTTTCCGGCAATGATTATGCCAACAGATGAGAAACATCATAATTTACGAAAAATTGAGTATAAATTGTAACTTTGTCAGGATTTAATAACAAATTGTCATATCTATATATGAATATATGTCTAAATGACAAAATTTTTGCAACGCTCAGCGATGTTGTCACATCGGAGAATGTTGAAGCCTATGTTATAGGGGGATGGGTAAGAGATTGTCTGTTAAAAAGAGACCATCCAGGAAAGGATATTGATATACTTGTAATTGGTAGTGGAATAGATATAGCGCGCAAAGCCGCAAAAAAGATAAATCCAAAGATAAAAGTAAGCGTATTCAAAAATTTCGGGACAGCAATGTTCAGAAACAATGAATATGAGATTGAATTTGTTGGTGCCAGGAAGGAGTCGTATGACAGAGGTTCACGGAAGCCGGTAGTGGAAGACGGAACACTTGATGATGATCAGAAAAGAAGGGATTTTACCATCAATGCACTGGCAATCAGCATTAATAAAAACAACTATGGTGAGCTTCTTGATCCCTTTGGAGGAATGGAGGATCTTAAAAAGAAGATAATAAAAACCCCGCTGGATCCGGATAAAACCTTTTCCGATGACCCTCTGAGAATGATGAGGGCGATCAGGTTTTCGGCACAGCTTGGTTTCACAATTGAAGAGAACACTTTCAAGTCAATTAAGAATAATGCCGAAAGGATAACAATTGTTTCGCCAGAGAGAATTATTAACGAGCTGAACAAAATAATTATGTGCGACACTCCTTCGTCAGGGTTTATTCTTCTTGAAAAGTCAGGATTATTAAAACTGATTTTTCCTGAGCTTGATATTATGAAAGGTGTTGATACCAGAGAAGGAAAGGGTCATAAAGACAATTTCCATCATTCTATACTGGTACTTGACAATATAAGCAAGAATACAGATAATCTATGGCTCCGATGGGCTGCACTGCTTCATGACATAGCAAAACCAGCTACAAAAAAATACTTACCTGAGATTGGATGGTCATTTCACGGACACGAATTCATAGGATCAAAAATGGTTCCTGACATATTCAGAAAATTAAGACTCCCTCTGAATGAAAAGATGAAATATGTTCAAAAAATGGTTGAATTGCATCTCAGGCCAATTGTTTTATCGCAGGAGTTAGTAACTGATTCTGCTGTAAGGCGTTTGCTTTTCGAGGCAGGCGATGATATTGATGATTTGATGGTGTTATGTGAAGCTGACATAACATCTAAGAATGAAGCTAAGAAAACGAAGCATCTTGAAAACTTCAGGCTTGTAAGGACGAAGTTAAAGGAGATAGAAGAAAAGGATGCCGTCAGAAATTTCCAGCCACCAATCGATGGAGGGGAAATCATATTGACATTTGGTATAAATCCTGGAAGGGAGGTAGGACAGATAAAAAATGCCATAAGGGAAGCCATATTAGACGGAATTATCCCTAACGAACATGAAGCAGCAAGAAACCTCATGCTGGAAAAAGGCCGTAAGCTCGGACTGGTACCAGTAAATGAACTACCTGATAACAAAATCGATCAGAACAGGTAGATGATCACTGAATCCACCCTGGTAGCGGTATCCTCTGTATGTAGACCTAGGGGTGAAACCAGGGAAGCCGGGGTCGCGCATCAAAAGAAAATCCTCACAGAAGACTCTCACGGATTTCTTACTTGTAGAAATCCCTTCATCCGCAAGAAGCAAAGAGGGCGATACAATTATCTGATCAATGACTTCCCAGCGACCCTGATAACGGTATGTTCCATTCCCTCCTTCTGAAAAAGAATCTGAAAGGTTGACTAATGACTGCCCGGTGCCTGTCTTTTTTATCAATACTTCCATTACCTTATCATCAGGGGTGCAGTTAAAATCGCCCATCAGCAGAATCTTCGCTGATCCATTCTCTGAAAGATTTATTGAATCAATTTTCATTCTGACCATAAGCGCAATTTTTTTCCTCAGACCCTCAGCAGAAAGAACCCCTCCCCTTCGTGACGGCCAATGATTAACAATTAAATGTAAAGTATCCTTTTCAATTGATGTTTTGACATATAGCACACTTCTTGATCTGAATATCTCATTGCTATCCATAACCGGAATCCAATAGGAATAATCAATTATCTTAATCCTGTCAGCCCTGAAAATCAGGCAGGCATCAATTCCTCTGGGATCTGGAGAATCTTCATGTATTATCCTGTAATTATACTTTAAAAGACCATTGCCATAGATCAGTCTTTCAAGAACATACCTGCTTTCAATTTCACAAAAAGCAACAAGTTCAGGTGGCTCCCACCCGCCTGCAGCGATAATAGTTTTACTTACTGAATTTAATTTCTTGCTGAACCTTGTGTTGTTCCATCTCATCAAGCCCCAGGGAAGAAATTCGTTATCCTCTTTAAGTGTATCATCTGACAAATCAAAAAAGTTCTCTGCATTATAGAACATGAATCGCAGGGATGTTTTTTCAGCTGACTGTGATTTAAGTGAACAGACCGGAACTAAAACCCAGAATGAAACGGCTAATAAAACTGCCGGATTAATATTTAAAAAAGGCCTCTGCATCATTAGTATTCAGCACATAAGGGTATAAAAATAGAATAACCCGGGGCCAGAATTAATATTACAGGTTAAAAATAATGATAAAAAATAGCCGCTGAATTTACTATTTGATTTCAGCGGCTCAATATATTAGATACGTAACTCTAGAATGGAGTTATCCACCTGTATCTTCGTGCGCTTTCTCCAAATTTGACTGCAAAAGTGATTTCATGTGTACCAAGACTCTGTTTCCTGATATCAGTAAGGGTAAAATCGAAGGCATATGCAAAATAGAATCTGTCATACTTCATACCCATCATCATTATCAGTGCATCACCTGTTCTCCATGAAAGTCCACCCCAGTAGTCCTCTTTGTAAAAGACGCGAGTGGTAAGATCCATCTGCATGGACTTGAAGAACATATCAGATGACTTTATGAAGGCAGAAGGTTCAAGTACAAAGTCCCTGTTAAGAGGAACCTTAACTCCTCCTGTCAGGAAGAAATGCCCGAGTTCAGTTCTTTTTGTAGACGAGGTATCTCCGAAAATAATATTTCCTCTGAGCAGGTTTGTCATGGCAAGACCAACATAATACTTTGAAGTTGTATAACTTGCTCCAAAGTTAAAATCAGGAATAAAAACTGATCTGTCATATGAATTGAGCAGTGGGTCATCAACATCGTAATACAAGCCATCAGTTTTTATCGCAAACTGATAAGCCGTAAGAGCCAGACCGAATGCGAGATCATTAGGGTATCCGCCCGTCTGACCCATTCCAATATGATATGCATAGGCTGCCTGTGCACCCGTTCGATGCATTATACCATTATTGTCGTTAAATATATACCCTCCAAGACCAACTTTTCCTCCTTTTGTAGGCTTAGTAAGCTTTTTTCTTACCGATGTGGACTTGGAAATATAACTGTTCTTGAGCAGACGCGTCTGAAAACTTGCTGCATAGGTGCTTGGAGCCCCTGCCATTCCAACCCATTGTTCCCTTACGGTAAGATTTACAGTTGTATATCCATCACGTCCCGCGAATGATGGATTTACCAAAAATCCATTCATGATATACTGACTATACATCGGTACCTGCTGGGCAATTGCTGTTCCAAAGAGAAAACTCAGAACAACTGTTGGTAATATGCTTTTTAAATACCTCATAAATTTGGTCCCGAAATTTAACAATAATTATCTTATAATACTTACTACACCCGACATCGGTTCTGAACCATCGTTAAGGTGCAGAACATAATGGTATGAATCCGTTGGAAGTGGTTTACCCTTAAAGGTTCCATCCCATTCATTAGCTGAAAGATTCTTTGAATTGAATACAAGTTTTCCCCATCTGCTGAATACGAATACTTCGGCGTCAGGGAAGAGATCAATGTTTCTGATCTTCCATGTATCATTGAATCCGTCATTATTCGGAGTTATAATCGCCTGAACTTTGAGGCAGTTCTCTGAACCGGTAACTCCTACTGTTACATCAAGTGAAGCAGCACAACCATTAAGGTCTGTCACCACAACACTATAAACACCATCTGCAACAGCAGTACGGTTAACCGTTCCGGCTCCATCAGACCAGATAGCAGTGTATGGCTGAGTTCCACCCGTTATGGCGAGAGTTATCGAACCATCAGCTACATCAGGACATGAAGCCTCCGTTGTTGCAGCAGTAACGGTGAGAACAGCAGGTTCAGTTATAGTAACCGGCACATTAACAGTACAAAGATTTGCATCACGGACAGTAATAGTGTAAGTACCTGCTGCCAGAGCAATGTAAGTACCTGATGCCTGGTATACACCTGCGTTAAAGCTGTACTGATATGGAGCAGTTCCTCCTGAACCAATTACGGTTACAGATCCATTTCCTGCGCCTGAGCAGCTTATGTTAGTCTTAGTGAAAATTGTTCCTACAAGCACTGCTGATGGCTGCGTAAGGGTTGCAGATACATTAAAAGTACAAAGGTTTGCATCCTGAACAGTTATTGTATAGGTTCCTGCTATGAGAGATCCAAAAGTTCCGGAAGCCTGATATGTTCCTGCACCTAGTTTATAGAGATATGGAGCAGTTCCTCCGGAGCCTGCAACCGTGAGACTGCCTGAATTGTTGCCAAAGCATACAATATTGGTTTGTCCGGATAATGTACCTCCGGGAGCTGCCGCAGGCTGAGTTATTGTTACACTCACATTAAATGTATTTAGTGCAGCATCTCTTACCGTAACTGTATAAGAACCAACTGCTAATGATCCGAAGCTACCAGAAGCCTGGTAAGTACCTGCGTTCAGACTGTATTCATAAGGTGTTACTCCGCCGGTACCAGTAACTGTTACACTTCCTGTTGAAGTTCCGAAACATGCTACATTAGTCTGAGATGAAATAGTACCTGCAAGTGTGGCAACTGGTTGAGTGATGGTAACAGGTACAGTAACTGTACAAAGGTTAGCATCTTCAACTGTAATGGTATAAGATCCTGCTGTGAGCGATCCGAATGTACCTGAAACCTGATTTGTTCCGGTTCCTGATTTATACAGATAAGGTGCTGTACCTCCAGATCCGGCTACGGTAACACTACCATCACTTCCGCCGAATACAGATACATTGCCCTGAGCAGAAATTGTGGCTGAAAGTGCCGAAGCAGGTTCTGTTAAGGTTACAGTAAGAAGAGCTGCTGAACAGCTATTCAGATCAGAAACTGTTACTGTATATATTCCAGCAAGCAAACCAGTCTGATCTTCTGAAGCAACTACAACTCCTGTTCCTGTCCACGCAAATGCATACGGACTTGTTCCTCCGCTGACAGTTATGTCAATCACACCTGAAGCGGCTCCAAAACACTTGATATCGGTTTGAACAGCAGTAACTGTTGGGGCCGGATTGATTGCGACTGTAACTGATTTAATATCAAAGCAACTGGAAACAGGATCTGTACCCTTTATATAATATGTGCCTGCTCCTGCTGTCGATGGTGTTGCATAAGCTATTGTAGCTGCTGCATCATTCCAGTAGGTATAAGTTAAACCTGCTGTACTTCCGGCCGTTACCGCAGCTCCGGTTAAATCAACTGTTGAAGGTGCGCACACTGGTGCCGGATTAGTTATTGTGACAACAGGAACAGCATTAACTGTTACTGTTACAGGTTTAATATCGAAGCATGCTCCTATTGTTCCCATAATATAATAGGTCCCTGTTGTTGCAGCTGCCGGTGTGGCATAAGCTAATGTTGCTGCTGCATCGGTCCAGTATGTCAATGTCAGACCTGCTGTACTGCCCACGGTAACTGCTGCTGCTGTAAGGTCGACAGTTGCAGGCGAGCAAACTGCTGCAGGATTGGTGATGATGACAGTTGGTGCTGTTGGGGCTGCATTTATTGTAACAGTCAAAGCAGCTGCTGTGATACATGTGTTGTCTGCTATGCTGCGGACTGTTAATGTATAGGTTGCCGGTACAAGTCCTGCAAAGGTTGGACTAACCTGATAAGCTGCGCCTACACTATACTCTACGCCTGCCTGTGCTGTGAAGTCAATCGTTCCGGTTGGAACTGCACATGTAGGCTGTGTTGTACTTGCTACAGTTGGTATTGCAGGCGGTACTGCTGCTGTTATTATTACTGTTGAAGCAGCTGCTGTGATACATGTATTGTCTGCTATGCTGCGGACTGTTAATGTATAGGTTGCCGGTACAAGTCCTGCAAAGGTTGGACTAACCTGATAACCTGCGCCTACACTATACTCTACGCCTGCCTGTGCTGTGAAGTCAATCGTTCCGGTTGGAACTGCACATGTAGGCTGTGTTGTACTTGCTACAGTTGGTACTGCAGGTGGTACAGCTGCTGTGATTATTACTGTCGAAGCTGCTGCTGTGATACATGTGTTGTCTGCTATGCTGCGTACTGTTAATGTATAGGTTGCCGGTACAAGTCCTGCAAAGGTCGTACTAACCTGATAACCTGCTCCTACACTATACTCTACGCCTGCCTGTGCTGTGAAGTCAATTGTTCCGGTTGGAACTGCACATGTAGGCTGTGTTGTACTTGCTACAGTTGGTACTGCTGGTG
>JBBQZN010000081.1:0-13624 GCA_038207725.1 Bacteroidales bacterium
CTGAGAATATCAGCAAGAGTTCATTCGGAATTGGATTAGGTATTCCAGTCTCTTGCAGGAACACCAAAACAAAAATTGCTAAATAGCCATATTTTGTAATATAATAAACTATTTCTTCAGGCATCTGTCTATCTAATTAGTTTTCATAAATTCAATTGTATCATGAATACCTTCATAGTATGATTTTGGAGTGTAATTAAAGAATGTATTAAACTTCGAAGAATCGAAGTAATAGTTGAACTCATACTGGTAAAGCATTTCATATGTTTCAGCCATGGCCTTCTGAAACCATCCTGCTGTTTTCAGAATCCATTTATTTATAACAGAATAGTCAGGAGCAATACCCAGATTATTTGCTATGGTATGAATAAACGTTTCTCCTTCAATTGGATAAGAAGTAGGCAAATGCCAGGTCTGATTATAGCATTCTTTAATGTTTGAAAGTAAAATCATTCCTTTGGCACTGTCAACTGAGTAAGTAAACGAATGTAACTTATTGGCATCAATCATCCATTCTGCCCGTTTCCCACTCATTAGTTTTTCAATAGCCAGAATTATTGGAACATTTGATTTTGTGGCATAGGGTCCATATAAATCAGCTGACCTTGCAATAATTGCGTTAATATTCTTTTTGCTTATTTCATTCTCCAGCAACATAACAGTTTTTGCTCTTACCTCCCCTTTGTTACTACAAGGATTATAAGGAGTGGTTTCAGTCATTCTTTCTGCTACCTTACCATACATATAAGTATTATCAAAATAAATCAGCTTAGCATTTACTTTTTTGCAGGCTTCAATGGTGTTCTTCATTATTTTAGGCCATAGATCAGCCCAAACCTTTGAATCATATTGAAGTCCAACGCACAGATAAACAATATCTGAGTTTTTAACACTCCCCAATGTTTCTTCGTATGAAGTAAGATCAGCCTTAAATATCTCAGTTCCCGGTATACGATATTTACTACGGGAAACCAGCCGCACATCCTTGTATGCTCTTAATAATTCATAAGCCAATGCATTTCCAATCGGACTGCCGGCACCAAGAATTGTATGTTTCATAATATTGATGTTTAATAGTGAGCTGATGCTTCTATGCAATAATAGTATATATTGGATTATTATTGTTCTGTATTTCACAGACTTAACAAAGAATTAATTTTTGTGTAATATTCTGTTAATTAATTAACAATAGATTCATATTAAGGCAACAACTATGTAGTATCTGTCGGATATTTTTGCCTGAACATTGCCCATAAAATGAATACATTAAACTCTATCCACCCTGGTCTCAGAGAAAAATTCTGGCTTGTCTCTGCTGACATGGGATACGGTCATCAAAGAGCTATTTATCCATTAAAAAGCTTATCAGCATTTGGTGAAATATTAAATGCCAATTTTTCTCCCTACTCCACCACGAAAGAAAAAAGGCTTTGGAGCGAACTGCTGGGAATTTATGAGTTTATGTCAAGGGCAGGATCATTGCCATTAATAGGAGGTGTAATTTCAAAAATGCTGGATGGTTTACTTTATATACCAAAAAGCTATCCAATGAGAGACAGATCAAATTCTAATTTGCAGGTTAAGTATCTGAAATTAAGTATAAAAAGAGGACTTTGCAACGGAATAATTGAGGAGATAAAAAGACCAGCCCGACCAATTATCACTTCTTTTTATGTGCCCGCAATTGCCGCTGATATAGCTGCTAATCAGGAAATATACTGTATTATTTGTGATACTGACCTAAGCAGAGTATGGGTTGCTGAAAATGCTTCAAAAAGCAGTATAATCTATTTTGCACCCGGCACTGAATCGGCTCAAAGACTCCATTCTTATGGTGTTCCGGAAAAGAACATAATTCTGACAGGCTTTCCGCTTCCGATGGAATTACTAGGAAACCGCGAACTTGATGTGTTGAAGACAAATCTTAATCGCCGCTTACAGAATCTTGATCCGGAAGGCAGATTCTATAATTTATATAAACATAGTGTTAATGCTTTTATTCAGTATGATGAAAGAAATGTAATGACAAAAGAATTCAGGAAAAAATCATTTACTCTGACTTATGCTGTTGGCGGTGCCGGAGCTCAGAAGGAAATAGGCAGACAGATAGCACTAAGCCTTTCAAAAAAGATACAGGAAGAAGAGGTAGTATTAAACCTTGTTGCCGGTACACGAACTGAAATAAGAGATTATTTTTTGAGAGTTAAGGAAGAAATTGCAGGAAACAGTAAGAATATTCAAGTAATCTGGGCAGAAGACAAAGAATCATATTTCGATTTATTTAATCAGTGTCTGCAAACTACTGATATATTATGGACTAAGCCAAGTGAATTGTCGTTTTATTGCGCACTTGGCATACCAATCATAATGACATCTGCAATTGGACCGCAGGAAAAATTTAACAGACGATGGCTGCGTGAGACAGGTGCAGGTATCAAACAACGAAATCCTGAATATGCTCATCAATGGCTCTTTGACCTCCTGAATAATGGACGGCTGGCAGAAGCTGCATGGCTTGGGTTCCTGAAGGCCCGTAAATACGGAACCTACAATATTCTGGATTTCCTGGAGAAGGGAACATTTTCTTCAAGTAATGATCCATTGAAGAGGTAACTGCTTAATAATTAATAAATTCATAACTAATCAGTGGTATAGATATTGGAGACAGAAGTCAGAAGTCAGAAGACAGAAGTCGGGAGCACTCACTTGGGGGAATCTTAGAAAGCGAATCCATTATTAATGATGTACTTAACTGTAATATACAAAAAAGAGTCATAAAATCTTTTTCAAGATATTTATGACTCTTATAAGTCGCTCTTCTCAGAGCTACCTGAACAAATAACTATTTCTTCGCCATGCCAGCGCATGTTGCTGAGCAAGCAGCTGATGTACCTGCAGAGGCAGTAGCATGTGCTTTACATGTTGCAGGATCGCATTTACCTTCTTTGCATTTTGCCGGATCACAACCCATTTCCTTGCATTTTGCAGGATCACATTTAACAGTCGCAGCAGTTTTTGCTGCACCCATTGTTCCGCAACTTGCTGTTGAAGGACATTTTGCACAATCTGCCGCAACAGTTGTAGTTACCTTTGCTGCTTTCTTTGATTCCTGTGGAGAATTCTGAGCATTAACGAACAGAACAACTACAAAAGCTGCAACCAGAATGCCTGACAAACTTAAAATTACTTTTTTCATGTTATAGTTTTATTAATTGTTTCATGTTTTTCAATAAGCAAAAATATACAAAAGGAAACCAGAACATGTTATACCCTTGTTAATTCGTGTTAAGCCGATGTTAAAAATGGCAGAGGTTAATCAAAATCTGCTTACTTTTGGAAATATGAAGAAATCAAAATCCCAATTGAGTCTGCTGATAGCTACTCTTATATGCCTTGTTGTACTGGTTGCAATACAGATCAACTGGATTATGAAAGCTGCAAAAATGCAGGAAGCCCAGTTTAACCATAGTGTTGACATGGCTATGAACCGGATAATGGAAAACCTCTCCCGCGATCAGGAAATCTGTATGGAAGTATCAAACTGCCTTCGTGAGGGAGGATCGTGCTATCTGCTGATGAAAAACAGAGAGGAATGGTCAAATATGGGTACGATGATCAGAAAAGATCTTAGTTATTATGGTATAGATCTTGACTTTGAATTTGATATCGTTGAGATTAATCCTGAGAATAAATCTAAAAAGGAGAACACCGTTTTTGTGAGTGTAGATCTTGTTAATGTACTAAAACAATCAGGATATGAGCTAAGAATAAAATTTCCGGAAAAGCGTGACTTTATAATGGCGCAGATTGGATACATATTCATCTTTTCCATTGCTCTTATTATCCTGATAACATTATCCTTTATACTGATATTCGGCTACTTTAAAAAAGAAAAAAGATTAACAGAAAATATTGTTGATTTTATTAATAACATGACTCATGAATTCAAGACCCCTCTGACAAATATTGCACTGGCTAACAGCATGATATCAAAAACTGATAAGGTTGAGAATGATGAGAAGCTTTCATTCTATTCGAAAGTTATCAGGACTGAACACGATAAACTTAAACAGCGGGTCGAAGAGTTGCTGAAAACCTCTTTCACTGAAACCGGTCAACCTGCTTTTAATGAAAATATTGATGCTGCACTTGTAATTGAAAATGTAATTGAAACATATTCAGTGCAGATAAGCGATAAAGAAGGCACATTCAAATATGATAAAAAGGGTTCTGATTTCACTATAAAAGGAAACACTGATATGTTTCATATAGCTATGGGAAACCTTGTGGATAATGCTATAAAGTATTGTGAGGTAATTCCTCAGATAAACTTTTATTTGCATTCAGATGAAAGCCGGCTTAAAATTGAAATATCTGATAATGGAATTGGAATATCAAAAGAGCAGCTGCCGCTGATATTCGACAAGTATTACAGAATACCTACCGGAAATGTTCATAATAATAACGGTTTCGGTCTGGGATTATATCATGTAAGGAATATAATCATAAAAATGAATGGAAAAATAGGAGTCAGCAGTACAAAAGGCAAGGGTACTGTTTTTACAATAGAACTTCCAATTCAGAGTAAGTGATGAAAATGAATGAGCCAAAAATCAGAATAATTCTCGTTGAAGATGACATCAACCTGGGATACCTTCTGGTTGACTTTTTAGAGAATAACGGATTTGAGGTTAAACTTTTCAGAGATGGGTTATCGGGATTATCGGGGTTTAAATCTACTGTTTTCGATTTCTGCATACTCGACCTTATGCTTCCCAAAATGGATGGTTTTACACTTGCTGAAAAGATAAAGGAAATAAAAAGTGATATTCCAGTTATAATCCTATCAGCGAGATCGATGAAAGATGATAAGCTTAAGGGATTCAGAATCGGAATTGATGATTATATAACAAAACCGTTTGATGAGGAGGAGCTGCTCTACAGGATTAAGGCAATTTTGAACAGGGCTAAACCGAAGGATATTATCACAAACAACAACACTCTTAAAATCGGAATATTTGAATTTGATTCCGAGAGTCAGCTTCTTTCTGTTAATGGCAGTGGCCGACGGCTTACGCTCAAGGAGAGCCGCATTTTAAAGCTTCTTGCTTCTGCTGCCGGAAAACTTGTGAAAAGAGAAGAAGTAATGATTGAAGTATGGGGGGAATCAGATTATTATACCGGAAGAAGCCTCGATGTATTTGTTTCAAAAATAAGAGGATACCTTAGGGAAGACCCTTCTATTTCAATTACTACAATCCCAACAGTAGGGTATATTCTTGATGTGAAAGCAAAATAATTATAAGGCTATCCCATAAGCCCTAAATTGCCCCCTAATCCCCACCGCCTAAGCGGGGCAAGCTCTAAAGGGGGACTTTATTGGTACTATACTATTGAATATTAAGGAATTAATTGGACTTTTGAAAAAGTCAGTTATGAATCATTCTTCCCTTTGTGACTTACTTTGTGATCCTTTGTGGTTCATTTATTTATGTTTTACCACAAAGTTACATGAAGGCTATCACGAAGGTTCATTAAGTACTTTTTCAACAGCACCTTGGGAAGAGGGTTTTTACACTTATTGAATGACTACCGAATGACTATTGATTGACTATTGATTTGATAGTCTCTTGAGAATATAATCTCTTAATTTGAGCCAAACAGATGCCAGCTTTTTCACTTCATCAGGTAACAGGTTTAACTCTTCTATCTGAACCTCCTTATAGAAAGGATATTCATGTGAAATAGTATTTCTTATTTGGCGAAGAGCTATCCAGTCTTTTGCACTTATTATGAGGTTTAACTTCTCCATTTTATTCAGGATATCAATAAATGGTAGTCCATCAACATCTTCTTCAAGCGCCTCCAGAATTTGTTTGAATAGCCTTGAGCCCATGCTATCCTGAAGTTTTGAAAAACGATAAATTAACTGGTCAAATAAAGCCAGCTCAATCTGGGAAACCTGACTAAAACTCAATTCCGTCAATGGGAAGTAATACTCAATACTTTCATAGGCAAAGATCATTCGCTTATGATGCAAATCACAAATAGCTATGGTTTCCTTAAGTTTATCTCGCAATTCTTCAGTCAGCATATCTGTATTCCCTTCTGATAAATTGTTTTCAGAAAAATTGAATTCTTTGAGGATGCATTATCGAGAACAACATCAATCTTTTGTTCACCTATCGCCAGTATCAGATCAGTAATAAAATTGATTTTGGAACGAATTTTAAGCTGTCCTCCATTTAGATCCCGGATGAATAAATCTATATCTCCTCCCCGAAGTTGATTGTTTGTGCGTGAGCCAAACAAAAAAACCTGAACATCTGAACCGAAATGACTACTTGCCAGCCTTTTAATGGATTCTATTTCAAATTCGCTAAGTCTCATGCTCAAAGGTAATCAATTAAGAGCAAAAGGCAAAAGGTATAAAGAAGCAGTCATTTGCTTCGCTGCTTCGCCCTCCGTAGCCTTGGCGGAGGAGGGTCATTTAGCCGGAGTTTACCCCGCTCCACAGGGGCTGTCATTAATAGTCCTCAGTTGTTTTACAATCGAATGACAATTGAATGACCATTCTTTATTCTGGATACCCCCTTTCTTATTTCCCTCCAGGGGGAAAGGATTTAGCTTCTGGGGCTGTTTAAAAAGTACATATTGTTTGATTGCTACCTTTGTGCGCCTTTGTGACTTACTTTGTGATACTTTGTAGTTCATTTATTTATGTTTTACCACAAAGTTACACGAAGGCTATCACGAAGGTTCATTAAGTACTTTTTCAACAGCACCTGAGGAGGGGCATTAAATTGGAATCCCTCTTTAAAAATAAATGTATTAATTACACTAATTCTTAATATTTGGCAACTCAAGTCCGTAGCCTCTCTTTTTATCTTCGGCTTTAAGAAGCAGTGCGAATATTAGAGCAAGAACTCCGAACCCGGCAAATATCATCATAGGCAGAGTATAATTATAGCTATTAACCGTAAGACCATCTCTAACAACTTGTCCCGTAATACAATATTTTTCGAGAACCCAGCCAATCAGGGCTGGTACGCCCATCAGTCCCCAATTCTGAACCCAGAAAATTAACGCATAGGCAGTACCCAGCTGTTTTTCAGGAATAATTTTTGGAACTGAAGGCCACATAGCAGATGGCACCAATGAAAATCCCACACCTAAGATCAGAACGAGTATTAATGCTATAATCCAATGATGCAAAAAAGGAATAGAAAATAGTGCATGAACAGAAATAATCAATAACGACCCAATTATCATAATGGTTGCTCCTTTACCTTTTCTATCGTAAAGGTTACCAAAGAAAGGTGTAAGTATTATTGTTCCAAAAGGAAGTAACATAGGAATCAATCCGGCTAACTCTTCATTTACCCCGAATTTATTAATCATCAAGTCGGTAGCATACTTTAGAAATGGGAAAACTGCTGAATAAAACAGAACACAAAGAATGGCAATATACCACCAGCCTTTATTCGCAACAATCCGGAAAATATCCGTCAACTTGAATGCTTCCTCATCTATTGCTTCCTGGGTCTTTTGAACTTCCGAGGCATCCAATTTCTTATCCATGAATGTATACATTACAAAAGAAAGAAGTCCGATACATAGCAAGATTAGTCCGAGTAAAACTGGTCTTGATACATCCGTCATTCCAAATGCCTTAGCAATAGGAAGTGAGGTGCCAATAGCCAGACCGGTTCCCAAACGAGCTGTAGCCATTTCCAGTCCCATGGCTAAAGCAAGTTCTTTCCCTTTAAACCATTTATAAATAATTTTCGACACTGTAATACCGGCCACCTCTACCCCGACAGCAAAAATGGCGAAACCAAGCCCTGCCATAAATACCTGAGCAGGCGCTTCAAAAGTTAAAATATTCCAGGTAATTCCATCGAGCGTATGCGTTGATAAGGCCCAATATTTAACGGCTGTTCCGGCAACCATAATAATAGTCGCCATCATACCGGTAAACCTCACTCCCATTTTATCAAGGATGATGCCGCCAATAATAAGCATCCCCAGGAAAACATTAAACCATCCGTATGCACTATTAAAAAATCCAAAGTCGGAGCTACCCCATCCTAATTTTCCTTCAAGCAGCCCTTTCAGTGGGCCCATAACGTCAGTCAGATAGTAACCACATAACATTGTAAAAGCGACAACTGCCAGTGCACTCCAACGGGCAACCTTTGAGTCGCGCAATGTATTAGTAATATTTTCCATAAGAATAGTTTAGATAATTATTTATGCGGGGTAAATGTAAAAAATAATTTCAAGGAAACTAATCTGATCTCATTATTAACTTGAACCAAAGTATGGTCTGATTGTTGATACATATAATAATAAGAATAGATTAAACCGGTTTTGAAATAAAACCTTTAATTTGCAAGAAAATAAAAAGATAAATATATTAAGAACTATATGAAAAAGATCATTATAACCACAATACTGTTTATCAACACATTAATACTGTTTTCACAGGCTTCAACACTTAACGAAGTCCAAAATGTAAAATGGTATACAATTCAGGAGGCTGAGAAACTTATGAAGGAGTCGCCCAGACCATTATTTGTTGATACTTATACCGACTGGTGCGGATGGTGCAAGAAAATGGATAAGGAAACTTTTACAAATCCTGTTATATCCGATATGCTTAACAAGAAATTCTATCCTGTAAAATTTGATGCTGAAGGAAAAGAGAAGATAAGTTTTCTTGGCCAGACATTTATAAATGACGGGAAATCAGGAAATGCTCATCAACTGGCTGTCGCACTGCTTTCAGGTCAGCTATCATATCCAACAGTTGTATTCCTCACCCTGCAGAAAGATGGAAAATATTCTGTATCACCGGTTCCGGGGTTCAAACAGCCAAAAGAGATGGAGGTTCTTCTGAGTTTCTTTGCAGAAAAAGCTTACGAAACACAGAAATGGGATGAGTTTCAGAAAAATTTTAAAGGAAAAGTACAGTAATACTACTATTCTTTACCGATTATAAAATTTGAAGGAAGCTGAATTACAGATCCGTATTGAAATATCATTCTGCGTGTTGATAATAGGACTGCATCACCCATTGAGATTTTCACATTTACTATATCAGGAACCCTGTAAAATAGTTTATCCCACGAAGGAACAACAGGATCAGATGTGTTATTACTTATGATAGTCAGGTCTTTTGTCTTATTCTCAGGCAAAAACTCAACATTTACTGCAACTGCATTTCCAGATGCTTTACCTACCGGACCTGAAACGCGGGATAAATAAAAGAGTATTAAAGGTTTCGTATCCTTTTCTTTTTCAGGAATAATATTGAATGTAAATATCTTTTTCTCTCCGAAAGTTTTTCCTGTAAACAGTTCAGTATAATCCTTTTCCATCTTATTAATCTCATTTATAGGAGCTTCATTCTGAGGAAAAACAGTAGCCTCTCCTGTAAGTATAAGATGTTTGCCGTCCCTTAGTTCCAGCAATCTCCTTGCAGCACGCTCGGCAAGTTGCTCAGGAGTCAGTTTTTTCTTCTTCTCTACTATATAGGGGATCCTCACAAAAGAAGAATCTACAGCTACCCTTTTATACATGGTATCTCTCTGAATCTGAAAATATTCATCGGAGCCCATGTCGAAAGAGGCAGGTGAAGAAGATTCATTCTTGCTGCCGACATTTTCATTACTGAGCTGATTGAATAATTCGGGATTAAGATCGAGAATCAGTCCCTCTTTTTTGAGTGCAAGTGCATTGGACCCGAAAACAGAACTGCTCTCTATAACATAAAACTCAGACGGATCTATCTCCTGGTGCGATACCAGCTTAACAGATGTTATTGACCATGTTACCGATTCCTGAAGTATAGCATCATCAACACCAAGATAATCAGCTGCATAAACTGCATATGGCCCCGGCTTCTTAACTACTTTTTCGAACTCTGCAATAACAGTAAATACGGTACGGGGAAGAGCATAAACCAATGTCCCCTCCCTCATTCCGCTTGTTTCGGAAAGAGGATGTATTCTAAGACTCTGATCTCCTGACTTTTTACTTGTAAAGCATGAAGTCATGGATACGAAAACCAGAAGGATTATAGAGGTTTTAAGTGACAATTTCATAGTACTAAGTATATTTTCAGTGTTAATTCTTTAACAGATTCTTTTCAAATTGATCTCACCTCATTAAACGCATTCCCAATGTTATTAATTATGTCAGAGGCCAGCAATGATTCAAAACTGTTCTTGCCGACAGCAATATCACCTGCCATTCCGTGTAAAAACACCCCGGCAATTGCAGCTTCTTCTGATGAGTAGCCTTGTGCAAGCAAAGATAGAATTATTCCGGTAAGTACATCACCACTCCCGCCCGTTGCCATTCCGGGATTTCCCGTGGAATTAAAAAAGAGCTGTCCGCCGGGAGTTGATATTGAGCTGTTTGAACCTTTCAGAATAACAATACAATTATGATCGAGAGAGAATTTCAATTGCATCTCAATTCTTTCAAAGCCGTTTGAAGAGCTTCCGGCAATTCTTTCAAATTCTTTAGGGTGTGGTGTAAGTATAGACCCTGCAGGGATAAGGGATAGCCATTCCTTGTGTATCGAAAGAATATTCAGCGCATCGGCATCAATTACCATGGGCTTCTTACATGAATTAAGCAAATCAAAGAGAGCTTTCTGCGTTTTCGGATCGATGCCAAGTCCGGGACCAACTCCTACTGAAGAGTATAGTTCAGTATCAATTGCAGAGGAAATGAAATTTGTCACAGCATCAGTAATTACCATTGCCTCGGGCACTGAAGTTTGGACTATCTGATACCCGCAGGCAGGGATGTTACAGGTAAGCAATCCTATTCCTGAGCGAAGAGCCGCACCTGCAGCCATCACCGACGCACCAATTTTGCCATATGATCCGGCAATGAGTAATCCATGTCCAAAAACGCCCTTATGGTCAATCCGCAACCTCACCCTGAGGATTGGCTTTATATCTTTTTTCTCCAGAAAAGAGTATCTTGATTTAGTGTTCCGGATTGCATCCTCATGAAGCCCGATTGGCAAAACAGCATATTCACCACTATATTTTAAGTTTTCAGCAAACATGAACGAAATCTTTGGAAACTGAAAGCTCAGGGTAAAGTCTGCTTCAATAATGGTTCCATCAAGATTCTTGCTGTTATCCTCACCAAATAATCCGGAAGGAATATCTACAGAGATGATTTCGCATCCGCTTTTATTAATGAAGCTGATTATTTCCGATAAAAATCCTTCGGCTGCTCTTGTCAACCCTGATCCGAATATTGCATCAATAACTATTTCTCCGGGTAACAGAAGAGGAAGGGGATTGCTTTCCCTGATATAAATAAGTTTTAATGATGTCTCATTCTCCAGTCTGAGCCGGTTTAATTCCCGGTCATTCGATTTCTTTCCGGGGAGATCAACAGAATAAACAGCAACATCATACCCACCAGCTGATAACATGCGTGCAAGGGCCAGACCATCACCGCCATTATTACCGGGACCGGCAAATATCACAAACCTGGAAGATTTATCATATTTTTCCCGTATCCGGAAGAAAAGCTGTTGTGCAGCTCTCTCCATCAGAGCAGCAGACGAAACAGGCTCATTGGCGACTGTGTACTCATCAATATTTCTGATCTGATCGCATCTGAATAACTTCATAAGCCGATATTATTGTGACACAAATTTACAATCTTCATCCATCATTAAAAAGTTATTGCAGGAATAAGGATAAAGAATCTCAGGAGCAGGTTTTTTACTTTGAAAAAGATTTATATATTTGTTTACGTTCTTAACAGAAAATTACTAACCAAATAACTGACAATATGCTAAAGAATCATCCCAAGGGACTATTGGTAGCCTTCTTCTCAAATATGGGTGAAAGGTTCGGATTTTACACAATGATGGCAATTCTGGTTCTGTTTCTTCAGGCCAAATTCGGACTATCTGCTGAAAAGGCAGGAGGCATTTACAGCTGGTTCTACTTCAGCATTTATGCACTCGCGCTGTTGGGAGGGATTCTGGCAGACAGTACAAAAAAATATAAACTGGTCATTCTTACAGGAATCGTGATAATGTTTGCAGGGTACATAATTATGGCTGTTCCCGGCATGACACTTACAATAACAATAGTAGGGCTTTTTACAATAGCACTGGGAAACGGTTTATTCAAAGGCAACCTTCAGGCAGTTGTAGGACAGATGTATGATGACCCCAGGTATTCAAAATTAAGAGACTCAGCATACATGATTTTCTACATGGGTATAAATATCGGTGCCCTTTTTGCTCCTTTTGCAGCGACAGGAATCAGGAACTGGTGGCTCAAAACAAACGGGTTTGCTCACGATGGAAGTATACCCTCACTTTGTCATCAGTATATAAACGGAACACTCACTGATACATCAACCCTTCAGCAACTGGCAAATAATGTAAGTCTTACGGGACCTGTAAGCGATCTGACTGCATTTTCAAATACCTACCTCGAAGTTTTTTCAAAGGGATATAATTTTGCCTTTGGAATTGCTGCTATTACGATGGTTATATCTCTTCTGGTATACGTAATCTTTAACAAACACTTACCAAATAAAGAAAAGAAAGAAAGCGAAGCATCTGAAAAGATAGGCTTTAATCCGGTTCCGCTTATTGCTGCGATTTTAGCTATGGGATTTACAGCCTATGCTCTTCACTTTATCAAGCAGGTTAGCTGGACTGCAGGTTTTGCTTTCGGACTTTTTGCTGCATTTGTAACATGGATTATACTTAGCGCCAGGAAAGAAGAAATGTCAAGGATCGTTGCACTGATACTGGTGTTTGTTGTTGTAATATTTTTCTGGATGTCGTTCCATCAGAACGGACTAACGCTCACACTGTTTGCCCGCGATTATAACGTTAAAGCTGTAGGACCGTTCACCTACCTGTTTTTTAATGTATGGTCCTTACTTGCGGTTTGCGGATCAATAGCAGGACTTGTTATGATTTTCAAAAAGGATCTTGAAAAGAATACCAGATTAATTGGCGGTGGGCTATTTGTTGTTGCATTTTTGCTGGCCTATTTTAAGCTGACAACAGCAGCACCGATGAATTCTATTTCTCCAGAGATATTTCAGTCATTCAACCCTCTATTTGTTGTAGCCCTCACATTCCCTGTAATGGGTTTCTTTGCATGGCTTAATAAAAAGAACATGGAACCGTCAGTTCCAAAGAAAATCGGATTCGGAATGGTTATAGCAGCTATTGGTTTTATTATTCTGCTTGTAAGCTCACTCAACCTCTCCTCTCCTCACCTGCTTGCCGGATCACCGGTTCCTGATGCAGAAAGAGTTTCTCCATACTGGCTGATAAGCATCTATCTGGTACTTACAGTTGCAGAACTATTCCTGAGCCCGATGGGTCTGTCATTTGTATCAAAGGTCGCTCCTTCACGATTCCAGGGATTAATGCAGGGAGGCTGGCTTCTTGCAACAGCTGTAGGAAATAAACTTCTTTTCGTCGGTACCCTTCTATGGGATAAAGTAGAGTTGAGGCAGCTATGGCTTGTATTTGTTATATGTTGCCTTGTTTCAGCTGCTTTTATCTTTTCAATTCTTAAAAGACTGGAAAAAGAGGGAAAAGGATAAA
>JBBQZN010000082.1:0-13308 GCA_038207725.1 Bacteroidales bacterium
GGGAACCTGTGGGTAACCATACTTTCTATTTTTATCTTTCCTGCCTTCATAAGGTCCAGTGCATGTTCAACGCAATCAACCTGACGCCTGATAAACTGAAGTGAGATCTCCCTTCTTCTGGTTGTCTCGACATCCATTGACCAGCGGGCAAATTCAGGAATGCCAACAACAACAAGTTTTCCTCCAGGCTTTAATATTTCTACTGCCTGATCGAGGGCTTCCTGCTGCCCGCAACATTCAAAAACAATATCAAGGCCCTGATTATTATTCAGGATGCCTTTTACTATGTCTTCTTTATCAGTATTTCCTGTATATGTTGCTCCTTCTCTGGCAGCTATCGCCAGACGCGCATCAATCTTGTCTGTGACGTAAATTGAATCAACACCTTCTGCCTTTGCTCCAAGCATAACGCTCATTCCTATTGGTCCGAAACCAAGAATACCTATTTTAAGTCCCTTAACCTCTCCTGATTTTTTAACGGCATATACACCTATAGCCAAAGGCTCTGATATCGATCCATGATCAGCTGTCAGCTTGCCTGTCAAAGGGAAACAACTCTCCTCGGGCATTACAATATATTCTGTCAGACATCCTTCAGCCTGTCCCGGACACCCAAGAAATTTTAACTTGCGGCATGTATGATGCCGCCCTTCAAGACACTGATCACATTCCCAGCATGGCATAGCTGGTTCAATTGCAATCTTGTCACCAGGTTTTACCCTCTTTACTTTTTTGCCGGTTTCGATAACAACACCGGCCCCTTCATGTCCAACGGCAAAAGGATATACAACCTTCTGCGAACCTATTTGTCCCTGGGTATAATAATGAATGTCAGAACCACATATCCCCAGAACTGTCATCCTTATCTTTACATCATTGTCATTAATAATCATGGGTTCAGGAACATCCATCATTTTCATCTCTCTGATCCCTGTAAGCATCATTGCCTTCATCTCTGATTCTTTTGATTTGAACAAAGTTAATTATTAAGACGAAATTATTTCTGACCCTTTGTGAATTTGAGTCTTTGTGGCGAAAAATTAGTATTTTCACGATCATGATTCAGAAAATATGAGAAAGATTTACGGAATAGGAGAGACAGTTCTTGATATTATTTTCAAGAATGGGCAACCCCAGGCCGCCAAGGCTGGCGGATCTGTACTCAATAGTGTTGTTTCAATGGGAAGAATGGGACTACCTGTTTCATTCATAAGCGAATATGGCTCAGATGATGTCGGCGACCTGATAGATAATTTCCTCAGGGAGAACGGTGTTGATTCATCTTCCGTTCATCGTTTTAAAGATGGCAACACGGCTCTGGCGATGGCTTTTCTGAATGAAAGAAATGATGCCAGTTATACTTTTTATAAAAATTTTCCTGCGAAACGTCTAGACATTGTATTTCCTGAGATAAAAAAAGATGATATTGTGCAGTGCGGGTCATTTTATGCCATCTGGCCTGAGATAAGGGAAAAGTTCAAAAAGTTTATAAGCACGGCAAAGGATAAGGGAGCTCTTATTCTTTATGATCCGAATTTCCGGGCGAGTCACCTCGATGAACTGGATACCCTTAAGCCACTCATAATCGAAAACATGAAGATGGCAACATATGTCAGAGGATCAGATGAGGATTTTAAAAATATCTTCGGAGCTAATAGTGCAGATGAAGCCTGGGAAATCGTTAGAAAATACTGTAAGTCATTGGTTTATACTGCCAATGTTGAGGGTGTTTATGTCAGGACAGAGTCTTTTTCGGGGAAATTTCCGGTTCAGAAAATTACTCCGGTAAGCACAATAGGAGCAGGTGATAATTTCAATGCAGGTATGCTCACTTCTATTTACATGAATGAGATTACAGGTAGCCGACTCTCAGAAATCGGGGAGAAGGAGTGGAGTAAAATTATTACTTCAGCCGTTGATTTTGCAACCCATGTTTGTCGGAGTTATGAGAATTATATTTCTGTGGAATTTGCGCGAAGCAGAAAGTAGAATCATTTCTCAGCGTCATATTGCCCCCAACCCAACGGGGCTGTTGAAAAAGTACATATTTGCCTTTGTGTTACTTTGTGACGTACTTTGTGATCCTTTGTGGTTCAGTGATTTATGTTTTACCACAAAGGTACACGAAGGTTATCACGAAGGTTCACTAAGGACTTTTCCAACAGCCCCCATTTAGATAGCTTTGGCGTTGGAAAGCAGGTACTTTTCTGCCTCAAGCGACCATATATAGTCGTTTTTTGAAACAATTTCGTGCAATCCTGCGTAAAACTTATTATCCCTTCCCAGTTCCTTAAGCTTGTAAAGCGATACCAGGGGCATCGATATATTCGTATAAATAAGTTTTTTGCCTCCGGGGATCTGCGGTAGATTAAGTGTTGTTTCTACAACAGCATCCAGTCCGCCCACATGCGTTACCATTACAGCCGGATTGATTTTACCTTCTCCCATCATCATGAGTGATTCCCTCATGTCATCGGTATTTCCACCTGATGTTCCTACTATGTGAGTGAAAGAATAGTGAACATTGTAAAAATTCATTTCGGCCCTGAATTCCGGATTTGTGGGGCCAGCAAAGAAATTGAGGCAGCCGTCAACGCCGAGTATCGAATCGCCCTGTTCAATTACCGGTTTAACGGGTGCGAATACGAAAACATCATCAAATCCTTTTCCTTCAGTAAGTTCCCTGAGATATTTTACAGGGTCGTTCATCTTGCCGGTATTAACGTAGAGGAGTTTTATCCCCTCTTTTGCAGCGTGTTCCGCTGTGAAGAGACAGGCTGCTCTTGAGAGTCTGGTGTCGTCAATATCTGTTACTACAAGCAGGCCTGGTTTCCGCTCATTGTGAATTGCATAATCGATTGCTCCGAGTCCCATCGGTCCAACGCCTGCGAGGATCGCCATGTTTCCGCCTTTTCTGATACCCATATCATGAACATAGGTTCCGGGCGGAATATGATAGCTCGCATGAAATGCGCCGACTATACACGACATTGGCTCAGAAAGTGATGCAGGGAAGAATGCTTCACCTACATATTGCAGCAGGCAGTCAGCTTCCATGACAATCGCAGGAATGATAACATAAGTAGCATCACCACCGATATATCTGAATGAATAGCCGGGCGCCTCAAGTGTCCCCATCTGATTCATTGCAGGCTGAATTGAAAATTTCTGTCCCGCTTTGAATCTGTTTCTCCATTTCTTCCCTACTTCAACTATCACACCCGCAAATTCGTGTCCTATAATTGTAGGGTTAACATTGATGTCATCAGGTACCCGTTTATGGTCAGCACCCTGTAGAGCTGCTTTATGTGACGACATACATATCGAATCAGAAATGACATGTGCAAGGATCTCATCATCTTTCAGTTCTGGAAGCTCAAATTCTTCAAGTCTGAGATCCCTCTTTCCGTATATTCTTACTGCTTTTGTTTTCATAATTTGATTATTTAACCCTTTGCTCTTCGCCAATTGCCATCTCTTTTCTACCGCAGAGCCCGCAGAGTTTTTCGCAGAGAACCGCAGAGGTGCCCTGAGCCCTGAGCCCTGAGCCTTTATCCCAGCATAACCTGGCCTCCCGTTACCGGTATCGCCTGACCTGTTTCGTATTCCTGATCTGCAATATATAGAAGGGCTTTCATTACGTCTTCAAGTTTGCACCCTCTTTTCATAGGCACCTGATCTTCATAGAACTTCCTGACATCATCAATGTTCTTTGCTCCGGGTACTTTTCCTGTCTTAAGATACTGAACAAACAAACCGTTATGCGGATCAGACCAGAGTGGTCCTTCATAGAAATTTCCCGGACAGATTGAGTTTACCTTGATTCTGAAGGGCGCCAGTTCCATTGCAAATGACTGTGTTAAACCTATGCCGCCGAATTTGGCTCCGGCATATGCAAAATTACGGTTGCTTCCCCTGAGTCCCGACTTTGAATTGATCTGTATTATATCAGTGAAGTACTGGGGTCTCTCCTGGTTTTGAAGTTGCATAACCTCAGAGGAATATTTCGCACAGTGGAAATAGCCGTTATAGTTGACCTCTGTTGTTTTTGCAAAAATGTCAGGATCCATCTCATCAAGTCCTCCGGCCCTTAAAATGCCTGCATTGCTTACCATCATGTCGAGTCCGCCGAATTCTTTAACAGTTGAAAGTACAAGCTCTTTCACAGAAACAGGATCAGAAACATCAGTCTTTATAAAAACTGCTTTGTTTGATCTTTTTTGTGCAGAAAGTTTTGCAACGAACGAATTGCCTGTTTCCTCATTCAGATCTGCAATAATTACATTCATGTTAAGTGAATACAGTGCTTCAGCAATTCCTCCTCCGAATCCCTGGGCTCCACCTGTTACAATTGCGATCTTCTGGCTTAATTTGTTTGTTGCCGAAGATTGTGAGACCTTTCTTCTGTAGTTTTCAACCTCCCACTGGTCGATAAATGCAACCTGCTCGGGAGAGAGGAATTTTGTCCCGCCGCACGAAGAGGCATAATGACATATTTTTATCAGGTCTTCATATACATCGAGTACAGCTTCAGCCGAAACTGCACTTTCAGCAATGGCAAATACTCCCATGTCTTTAATTATGAGGATCTTGGGGAGGTATCCGTATTCACTGATAAAGTGAGGAAGCTGGTAACGGAATGAATCGAGAATTTTATCTGCTGTCGCCGACTGTTCAATATAAATATATCTTGTTTTGCAATAAACGATAATATCAGGTGTAAGCGGAAGCGATATTTTGTGAAATTCCTGCTGATTCTGATAATAATTGGCAATCAGCTTATTATGACGAAACCGGATAATGCCTGGTTCTCCGGACGACAACATCATTCTGAGTGCCGGAAGTACTTTATGAAGTATCGGATTATAAGGCAGGTTTTCGGTTTCAGTAACAGGTTTTATCTGTTCTCCGATCTTGCTTAAAATCTCACTATAAATATTTTTTATCTCTTCTGTTGTATCGGCTCCTACAAATGATCCGTGGTTTTCAAGAAAAATTATTTTAGGGTCGCGCAAAAATCTCTTCTTGTAGTCAATTATCTCATTTTCAAGCTTCTTGAAAAGTATATAACCAGGGTCTGTGTATGGAACAAAGAGTACTTCATCGCCGAAAAGCTTGTGAGTAAGGCTTTTTGCGTTTCTGCTGCATAGTAGTCCGTTGATAAGAGTCGGATGCAGATGCACTATAAACCTGTAGTCTATTATTTCGTGAAGTGATGTCTCCACTGATGGACGTTTGTTCTGGCTCTGATCAATAATGCTATTGAACATATCAACCTTAACCTGTTCTTCTCTCTGAGATGGTTCATCAGAATATGTGCTTGAGGAAATAACATGTAATTTTTCCCTGTCGAGGGCCACAAGACCATCTTCAGTAAGTTCAGCAAGCGATTGTCCGCTCGATTTTATCCAGATACTTTTCTCATCCTTGAAAGAGGTATTGCCACCTCCTGCAATAACATAATCCTTGTTGCTTCCGTAATATCTCGAAATTTCGATAAGTTCCTGAATTTGCGGCTTCATATTCTATTTATTTAAGAAGTATTCAATTACAATCTGTCCGAGTTCTGCCAGATCACTATTCTGGTCGGTAGCCATTTTCCCATCAGCAAGTACATATCCCTGCCTGCCGGCCGCTCTGAGATACTGGTGTGCGGCGATTATACAAACGCCCTCCCATGCAATTTTCTTCAGTGTGTCGTCAAGCGGAACTGAACCTCTTGTTGATACAGTGAGTGGTATCATTTCCGGAGTATTGTGTTCTGTGCCGAATGATATGAGGAAACCCCTCTTATGAAAAAATTCAACGAAGTTTTTCAGGATATTAAGATCATTTCTGCCGGGAATCAGTTCAATGCAACAAACTCCGATCTTCTTAAGGGAATGGTAAAGTGTCTCAGGATTTGTCTCAAATTCTGTGCACTTTCCTGAAGGATCGTCGAGCAGAACCGGGTAACAGGGAATACCTCCTGCTTTGACAATTATGTTGATCAACTTTCCAATTTCGAGGAATGAATCGGGTGTCTCCTCTACAAATGCGGCACCCCCGCTTTTCAGCAGAAAGGATCTTATCTCATTTTCCAGTGCAGGTGTTTCAGATAATCCTGCTTTTGATTTCTTCCCGCCGTATAACTTTTCAATAAAGGCTATCTGCTCTTCCGGATCAGGATAATTCTCAAGAGCGAGGATCCTCAAAGCCTTGGCAACATGGCGTTCCCTTACAAGATCGTGAGCATATCTTTTTTTAATCGTCTCATAATTAAGTGAAAGGGCTGGATTTTCAGCTCTGATAAGTTTATTGAGCTTTGAAATCATTGCCTTTATCTGATTCTGGCTCTCCCTGATTACACTCTTTAACTGTTTTCTAAGCATGAATCCTGTATGAAAGGGATAGTCAAGCCCTTTCCCGCTGAAATAGATCCTTCCGGGGTTATTCGGATCGTTGATCCTTATGCCTTTCTTTTGTTCCTCTTTCATAAGTCCGATGAATTCGATGTTGAAAAGAGGAAATATTTTTTTGTCTACACATTCTTTGTGAAAGGAATCATACCCGTCGGTGACATAGAAATCATTTATTCCCAGACTGACAATTTTTTCATTAATTGCCATGTTGATTATAGTCTCCATGTCATTAAATGCACTGAATGAATATGGTGTGTGGATATGACCATTCGCTTCACGATATCGTGGAAATGATTTATCGTGAAGTGCATTCTTCATCACTTCGGGAGCTGGAAAACTTAAAAGAAAGTTCTTCATAGACCTTTAAATTTTTGCATCAATTTTAAAATCAGCCAACAGATAATCTATTGCTGAAATCTCATCGGGTGTAAGTCTGAATCGTGCAGCTTTTACATTATCGAGCACCTGCTCTGCATTTCTTGCTCCGGCAAGGGCGCATGTAATTCCGGGCTGCTGTATTGTCCAGTTGAGAACAAGCTGTGATAAAGTAACTCCCCTGTCATGAGCTATCACGGTTAGTTTTTCTGTAATATCAAGTATCCTGCTGAAATTAGGCTCTTTATAATAAATTGTTGCAGGTCTGGAATCGCCCTCATTGAACTGGTGCCCGGGTTTAAATTTCCCCGTCAGCAATCCCCGTTGAAGAGGAGAGTAGGCAAGAATTCCAATATTGTTTTTAATGCAATGAGGAACTACATCTTTCTCGATACCTCTGTTTACCATGCTATATGGAACCTGATTTGAAGCAATAGGAAAAGTTATTTCTGCCTCTTCCATAAGTTCCTCAGAGTAGTTGCACACAGCGCCAGCCCTTATCTTTCCTTGTTTAACAAGTATCTCCATTGCTTCCATTGTTTCAGACACATGTGTAGTCGGATCTGCCCAGTGGATCTGGTATAGATCAATGTAGTCAGTACCTAGTCGCTTGAGACTCAGATCACAATCGGTTAAGACTTTTTCTTTGGCTGAGTAGCGGTAAATATCAACATCTTTTCCTTCATTATTCTTTGATGAAAAGTAAAACTCACCCTTCTTTTCACTCCATGTTAATCCGAATTTTGTAAGGATCTGCACTTTGTCTCTTTTCCCTTTAACTGCTTTGCCGGTAAGTTCTTCACTCAACCCGAAGCCATATACCGCTGCCGTGTCAATAGTTGTCATACCATTATCAACAGCAGTTTCGATAGCTTTTATAGCATCCTTCGAATCAGCGCCACCCCACATCCAACCGCCAATTGCCCAGGCTCCGAATGCAAGCTCGGAAACCATTATATCTGATTGTCCTAATTTTCTGTATTCCATATTGGTTTATATTTTGTTTACCACTCAATAACCTCTTCCGGTATCTCTAACAATGAATCACAGATCCAGTCTGCCTCAAGTAGTTGCTCCCTTTTGAACGATGTGGTAACAGCCAGACATCTGCAGCCTGCCGCTTTTGCTGCCTTCACTCCGTTAACAGCATCTTCCACTACAAGGCATTCCGAGGGATCTAATCCAAGGCTGACAGCTGCTTTTATAAAAACATCTGGAAAAGGTTTCTTCCTCTCAACATCTTCGCCTGTAATTATCGCCTGAAATGTACTTCCTGCCAATTCTATTTCTTCCAGATTAACCTTCATTTTAATATTGTCGGCACTTGTGGCAAGAGCAAGTTTATAACCTTTTTTTTGACACCTTTTTATAAATTCCCTTGCTCCGGGAAGAGGAGTTATCTTGTTTCTAACGATCGTTCCATATATTTCGTAGGTTCTGGCTTTTACTTTATTGATATCTACTGTAAGTCCATGCTTTTCAGCTACTCCTCCTATATATTTGTTCTCACCCATGCCAACAAAAGGATGAAAATCATCAGGTATAGCGGTGATGCCCATTTCTGCAAACATCATTATTGCAGCTTCGCATATAAATGGTTCAGAATCAACAAGAACTCCATCCATGTCAAACAGGATTCCCTTTATCATCTGAATAGTTTTTCTATTTCGTGGATGCGGCCTCTTGTGAGTGGACTCTTCTTTTTTGACAGATCGGTAATCAGAGTCATTTTTGCAGCATTTTCAAGTACCTCTATCTTGTCAAAAGCCTGAAGCAGTGAAGCTCCGGTTGTCAGAACTCCATGGTTTTCAAGCAGAAGAATGTCAGAGACATTTATACTTTCAGCAACTTTTGCTGCTAATACGGCAGTTCCCATGAGTGCATAAGGCACCAGAAGTGGCTCTCCGAGTATTGCCAATGCTTCAGCCGTAAGATTAGTGTCAATTTTACACTTCATTGCTGTAAATGCTGAAGCAAAAACAGGATGAGCATGTATTATTGCTGCAACATCCCGCTTCTTTTTATAAATTGAGATATGCATTTCCCATTCCATGGAAGGCTTCAGCTCAGGAGTCAGGTTATTTCCGAAAACATCCATTATGCCAACCTCTTTCCATTTCATTTTTCCCTTATCAGTGGAAGAAGGAGTGATAGCTAATAATTCTTCCGAAATACGGAGGCTGATATTCCCGCCGGATGTTGTTGTAAGTCCTTGTCTGTGAAGACGTTTCATGAAAGAGGCGACCTCTTTCCTTTCCTTTTTGTATTTAGATAAGGAATTCATGGCAAGCTATTTCTGAACAAGATCTAGAACTCCGTTGAGAACATATCTCGGACGGTACGGAAAATTGTTAATTTCAGCTTCCGATGTAATTCCGCTCAATACAAGCAGTGTGTCAATTTCTGACTCAAGACCACACCTTACATCAGTATCCATCCTGTCGCCGATTACTATTGCATCTTCCCTTTTAACACCTAGAAGTTTGAGCGCACTTCTCATCATAAGAGGGTTTGGCTTACCAACATAGTATGCTTTTTTCCCTGATGCAATCTCTATTGGTGCTATAAGTGCCTTCGTTGAAGGAGTAATACCTACCTCAACAGGTCCGCTTACGTCGGGATTTGTCCCTATAAGTTTTGCGCCTCTGAGTACAAGATTCAGAGCGAGTTCAATCTTTTCAAAATTGTAACTGTGTGTATCACCTACAACCACATAATCGGGACTAACATTATTTACTGTATAGCCAACACTGTATAAAGCATGAATAAGTCCGGCATCGCCAATTATATATGCACTTCCGTTTGGTTTCTGGTTTGCAAGAAAACTTGCAGTTGCAATGGCACTTGTATAGAAATGTTCTTCACCAATGTCAATTCCGAGCCGCTTCAGTTTTTCATGGAGCTCTTTCGGAGTCCTTTCGCTTGAGTTTGTCAGGAACAGATATTTTTTACCTGAGGATTCAAGCCACGCAATAAAATCAGTAACTCCGGGGAGTAATCTGTTTCCATGGTAGATAACTCCGTCCATGTCGATAATAAAGCCTGCTTTCGATTTTATATTTTCTATATTTTGTTCCATATTTTATTATTTCCTGCAAAGATATCAAAAAGGAATCAGACTCCTTCTTTGTTTAATGAAGCCTGCTTCTCCACTGACTGATCAGTTTTGCACTGATGACCCGGCAGCGGCATTATCCTTTCATGTATTGCATCGAGGAACCAGTCTGGCTGTGGGAAAAAATACTCTTCCATTTCAAATGCAGGTGTTATCCAGTTACGCGAACCGACAACAACGGGAGGTGCATCGAGATAATCAAATGCAAGTTCAGTAATGGTCTGAGCCATCTCCTTCAGGAACGATCCGCGCGATGAGGCATCACTTGCAAGAAGTATCCTTCCAGTCTTCTTAACAGACTCAATAACGATATCGTAGTTAAATGGAACAAGCGACCGTGCATCAATAACCTCAGCGTTGAGGCTGTATTTTTCTTTTAATAATTCAGCAACTTTCAGTGCAGGATAAAGTGTGGCACCAATAGTAAGGATTGTTATGTCATCACCGGCTCTTTTAATATCCGGTTCACCGAACGGAATCTCATAATATCCTTCGGGTACCCCTTCTGTATGAAACATCTCACCAATATCGTAAATCCTCTGGCTTTCAAAATATATTACGGGGTCTGTTCCCTGTAATGCTGTGTTCATAAGTCCTTTTGCGTCGTATGGCGTGGCCGGAAAAACAACTTTTAATCCCGGAATATGAGCAGTCAGTGAACTCCAGTCCTGAGAGTGCTGGGCACCATATTTGGAGCCAACAGATACTCTTATTACAACAGGCATTTTGATTATATTACCGCTCATCGCCTGCCACTTTGGAAGCTGATTGAATACCTCATCACCCGATCTTCCAAGGAAATCGCAATACATAATCTCTGCAATCACGCGACCTCCGCACATTCCGTAACCAATTGCTGTTCCTACAATTGCTCCCTCCGAAATAGGGGAGTTGAACAACCTGTTGTATGGTAAAGCTTCAGTAAGTCCGCGATATACAGCAAAAGCGCCTCCCCAGTCGCGGTTCTCTTCACCCCAGGCCGCAAGGGTAGGATCCTTGTAGAACCTGTCGATTATAGCTTCGAAAATTCCGTCGCGGAACTGGTAAAGTCTTGCCTTCGATACTGGTTTTCCCTCTTTATCCTTATAAAACCGCTCTTTTGTTTTCAATGATTTAACCCTCGGGTTTTCTTCCATTGTCATCAGTACCTGAGGTGTACCCTCTTCCATTCTGTCAAGTGAGTTATTCGAAAACATCATCTTTCCGATAGTGTCCGGATCCTTCTGCATATTTATTCTTGGAGAGATACTGTCATCAATGCTGAGCTTCAGCATCTGACTAAGTTTCTCTTTTGTGTTTGCTGTTATTTCATCGAGTTGATCCTGTGTTGCAAGTCCTGCAGTAACCAGTGTTTTTCCAAATGAAAGAATTGAATCTTCCTGCTGCCAGGCTTCTATTTCTTCTTTCGACCTGTATGATGAGGCGTCAGAAGGCGAATGGCCGCTAATGCGATAGGTAAGTGTGTCGAGAAGGACAGGTCCTTTTTTCTCTTCTATGATTTTCTTCTTGCGGCGGAAGGCATCAATTACAGCCAGCGGGTTGTAGCCATCGACGCGTTCTGCATGCATTGATTCGGGATTCACTCCTGCACCGACTCTGGCAAGGATATCATAACCCATTGTTTCACCCATTGTCTGTCCGCCCATGCCGTACAGGTTGTTCATGAAGTTGAATATCAGTGGCAATCCGCCCTTATATTCACCCTCCCAGAGAGTCCGGTACTGATCCATTGTTGCAAAACATATTCCTTCCCATACTGGTCCGCAACCCATTGAAGCATCACCGATGTTACATACTATTATACCTGGTTTGCGGTTGATTTTTTTATACAGGGCAGCGCCAACAGATATATCACCTGATCCTCCCACTATAGCGTTGTTTGGATATACACCAAAAGGAGTGAAGAAGGCATGCATCGATCCTCCAAGTCCCTTGTTGAAGCCATTTTCACGTGCAAAGATCTCAGCGAGAGCTCCATATAGCAGAAAGTTTACTGCAAGTTCTTTTATATTTCCCTGAAAGCCCTTCTCAACAACTTTAAGAGCATCGCCTCCAAAGTAGTTTTTCATTACAGAGTAAAGCGAGTCTTCATCGAGGCTGTGTATGGCAGATAATCCTTTTGCCAGAATCTCACCATGACTTCTGTGCGATCCGAAAATGTAATCTTCCGGGCTAAGCGTATAAGCCATTCCAACTGCGGCTGCTTCCTGACCGATTGAAAGATGGGCTGGTCCGGGATGATTGTATGCGATTCCGTTGTATTCGTTCGTTGTTTTTATAAGGTTGAGCATTGTCTCAAATTCCCTTATTACAACCATATCGTTGTATATCCTCAGGAAATCATCCTTTGTGTAAACCTTTTTTTCCTCTTCGATTGTTTTGCTGTACTGGTTTACAGGAATTTTTCCAAATTCTATGAATTTAGGTTTTCTTACGTCCTTCGGATTGATGTTTTGACTTTTAGGCATATATTTAACTTTTAACTTTTGTCTTTTTACTTTTGTCTTTTGTCTTGCAGTCTCCCCCATTTTGCCCCTAAATCCCCCCGCCTAAGCGGGGCAAGCTCTGAAGGGGACTTAAACAATCTTAATCAGAATCCCCTTTATAGGGGGCAGGGGGTCTTAAAAACAGGGGGCTTTAATATCTGAATTTCTCAATTTGCTCTTTAATCTCTTTCAGGAATAGTGTAGCTGGTCCTCCATCTATCGCACGGTGATCATATGTGAGTGATAATCCTAAATATGGCACGAAACCGAATATGTTATTACCCATGTTGGCCGGACGGTTAATTATTGTGCAAACACCCAGTATGCCTGCCTGTGGCAGATTAACTACAGGGGTAAACATTTCAACTCCGTAGTTCCCCAGGTTTGATACCGTGAATGTAGCAGATGTGCTCTGAATCAGTTCAGGACTGATACTTCCTTTTTTACAGGCTTCGGCGGCTGATTTAAGCTCTTTCGAAAGTGTTTTGAGATCCATTTCGGATGCGTTTTTTACTGTAGGAACCATGAGTCCGCGTGGAGTATCAACTGCAATTCCCAGATGAACCTTATGGAAAGTTTTTATCTTGTCACCAAGGAAATGGCTGTTGGCCTCAGGAAACTTGAGAAGTGCCCTGATTACGCACCAGCAAATCATATCGTTAAGGGTAATATCCTGCTGGTTTTTTCCGGCAGCAATCTCATTCTTTATCTTCTGTCTGGCATCAAGAAGTCTTCTGACGTCGGCACTCATATGGTGTGTAAGCTGGGCTGAATTCTGCAGGGAAGCATGCATAGCCTTCGATATAAGCTTCCTCACGTTACTTAGCGGTTGTTCTGTAAATTCTACGCCTGATGACTGCCCTTTAACAGTTGTCTGGTTTCCGGACTTAGCACCTTCAATATCATCCGTTACAATCCTGCCGTTTGGACC
>JBBQZN010000083.1:0-12933 GCA_038207725.1 Bacteroidales bacterium
GCCTTGTTTTTGATCTTGTTTGTTGTCGTGGTCATGCCCCGTTTGGGCGCTTGCCGTGTACCCTGCCATAAAAAGGAGGGCTGTTGCGATAATTACTAACTTTTTCATCGTTCTGAATTTTAAATTATTATACAAATTACGTGATCATTAATATTTTAAGTGTTACACAACTACTCCGGTGTGCCTGAGAATTCCGGGACCGATCGTGATTCTGATTCTGCCTTAGTTTTTACCAAACCATTTTCCCTGATGTCCTTAATCAACCATTCCATTTCCTTGATTTCCCTGCGCTGCGCTTTAATAATTTCATCTGCCAGTTCCCTTACCCTCACATCTTCGATCTTTGATTTTTCACTTGTTAAAATGGCAATGGAATGATGGGGGATCATGCCTTCCATATAATCAACATCGCCAACTGTAACCTGGCTTCTGACAAGCCATACAGAAGCAGCAAGCAGCAAGATGCCACCAATAATAATCGCTGAGTTTGTTTTGCTGTTAGTGTACATCTTGATCATAAACAAGAGCATTATCACTATCATAGCCCCGCCCATAATCAAAGTCATGTATAGCCGCGTTTCGCTAAACCAAAAGTGATCGATGATCTGGTAGGAATTCAAATACATCAAAAAGAACATTACAAACATGGATGTACCAATCATGGCAAAAAATTTCCAATAGTTATTGCCTTTTTTTTCCTGTGTTTCCATTTGCAGTTTCCTCCTATATTTATAAAAATTATCTGTTTCCTCCTTTTTACAAATTCCCGATTACCTTTTCAAGTTTTACCTTTATCTCGCCGGCTATGGATGCCAGCTTATCATTTCCAACGGCTCGCATCGAGACTACCGGATCAATGGCAGCCACTTCGGTTTTGCCGTTATCCAATTCCTGAACGATAACATTGCAGGGCAACATGGTTCCGATTTTGTTTTCTGCCTGAAGCGCTTCATAGGCTTTAGGAGGGTTGCACGCTCCTAAAATCTTATATTTTCTGAAATCCACATCCAGCTTTTCTTTCAGCTTTTCGTGGATGTCAATTTCTGACAAAACACCAAAGCCTTCTTTCTTTAATTCTTCTGTCACTTTTTCAACTGCTTCATCAAAGGAGTAGTTTGTTGTTTTTGCAATGTAATATTTCATGATATTTTATTTTTCAATTCAATAATTTGACTATGTTCCGGCATCCCTGCCGAAACTAATCCGGCATCCTGCAATTGGGCGCTTGCCGTGTACCTATAAAAAGGAGGTCTGTTGCAATAATTACTGACTTTTCATTGTTCTAGATTTAAATTATTATACAAGTTATGTGATAATTAATGTTTTAAGCGTTACACAATTTTTAAAAAAGCTTACATCATATGCGTTTATATCTTTTCCATTGCTGCATTGTATTGCCCGCGGCGTGCAGCCCGGTTGCAGTTTGCACGATGATAGAGCGCTTGCTGTGCTTTTGAAACATTTTTCTCTTCACCGTGCCAAATTTCCAAAGCTGGCTGCTGAATGGCACGGGCATACGAAAATGCCAAAGCCCAGGGCAAGTGTCCTTTAAATCTGACATTCATGGCATTTAATCGGGCTGAAGCCAACTCTGCAGATTGGCCGCCTGACAGAAACGCAATTCCGGGAACGGCAGCAGGAACCGCCCGAAGGAGACATTTAATGGTTGCATCAGCAACCTCCTCAACTGATTCTTGTATTTTGCAGGTCAATCCGGGAACAACCATGTTTGGCTTAAGGATTATACCTTCCAGCATTACACCTTGAATGTAAAGCTGATTGAAAACAGTTTGTAATACTTTCTCTGTTACCTCAAAACACTTTTGTAATGTATGATCACCATCCATCAGCACTTCAGGTTCAACGATGGGAACCAGTCCGGCTTCCTGGCATAAGGCCGCATAGCGGGCAAGGGCATGAGCATTGGCCTCAATACAGCCACTGCTGGGAATTTCATTGCCGATGGTAATCACCGCTCGCCATTTGGCAAAATGCAGACCCATCTTTGCGTAATTATCAAGGCGATCGCGTAATCCATCCAGTCCTTCGGTGATTTTTTCATCGGGATGGCCAGCCATATCTTTTGCTCCGACATCCACTTTAATACCGGGAATCATTCCGGCATCAGTGATGGCTTTGATAAAAGAAGTAGTGTCGGTAAGATGCTGGTGAACCGTCTCATCATAAAGAATCACTCCATTAATGCTTTTACTGAGACCGGGAGTGGTCACGATCATTTCCCGATAAGCACACCGGGTTTCTTCCGTTTGCGGAATTCCCAGTGCAATAAATCGTTTGTTGCATGTTGGGTTACTTTCATCCATAGCCAACAGGCCTTTATCGCCTGCGACTAATGCCTTCGCTGAGTCAATAAGCTCGTATAAACTCATCTCTGATATCTCCTTAAATTTTATCATTTCTATCTATCATGCTCTCCTGGTCACAGTGAATGCACGGGCAAGATTCACTCCGGTCATCATCATCCCCTATTACAGGACCTCCGGCATAAGTGATTGGAGTTCCGCGCTGACTTGTAGAAGTGAGATAAATCTGCTTGCCACTGGAATTGACCCACAGACCAAGCCGTTCGGATTTTTTTTACTTATTCCAATAAAGACTCCCTTTGTTACCAAAACAAAGCGATAGTAAATAGGGCTTATTTGAATAACTTAGCGTGAATCGAATTTTTCTTTCTTTTTTCGTTGTACCAGTTTAAAAATTATATATACAACAAGAAAAACAACAATTATTCCAGTAATCCAATGCCAGGGAAGACCGAGCCCATATCCTGCCGGATCGTTTACCATGTCCATAATAACCTCCTTATTTATTAAGTGAATATATAATACGCTCATATTTACCATATTATTGCTCAGAGTAGTATCCGTAGCGACAAAATTGATTGTTTATTATTTATACCATTAATAGTTATTATGTTAACAATATCCATTGTAAACTGTTCACTGCTTTTGATTACCGGCAGGTACAAGTTTCAAATTGCATACAGGGCAATTGCCTGGAGAATCATAAATTTTGTCTCCTTCACAATTCATTGGGCATCTGTATTTATTGACAGGCTCATGTTTGTGATCATTATCATGTGAATGTCCCTCATGGTCATGAGTACCATGTCCATAATAATTTTTAATTTCTTCAGTATCAATTTTATCTTTCAACCCTTTTAAGGTTTCTTTTTTTGGTTCCATTATATTTGATTTTACGATTAATAATTACTTCAAAATTACTTCACATCATATTTCAGAGTGTTACATAATTCATTGATTAATTTATATTATTCATGGATTATCCGGAAAAGACGGGCCAAATTGGCCAAACAATGCCGTAAGCTAAATGTCGTACGGGTCTTTGTCTTTAAGATGGTGCGGAATCATTGACCGGTTTTGTAATGCTATGCTATTGTAGAGTAATACCACAATTTAGAAATAGTGTCAATTGGTTACCTTTGCTCAAAAGTGTAAAATTATGGAGGGAATAGAAAATATTGAACTTGCCCATCTGGTATTTGATGATTATCAGGAGCTGAAAGAAGCTATGATCGAATCATATACGATGATGCCAAACTCATACTGGACGGAGCATCAGTTTAAACTGCTGATTGAGAAGTTTCCGGAAGGGCAGGTTGTCATCAAGGTTAATAATCAGATAGCCGGAGTGGCATTATCTCTTATTGTGGACTATAGCAGGTTTGGAGATAATCATACCTATAAAGAGATTACCGGTAATCTTACCTTTGATACACATGATCCCGCAGGAGATATCCTGTATGGGATAGATGTTTTCGTTAAGCCTGAATACCGCGGTATGCGGTTGGGAAGAAGGCTGTATGATTACAGAAAGGAACTTTGCGAAAAACTGAATCTTAAAGGGATAATATTCGGAGGTAGAATTCCCAATTATTTTAAGCACTCGGCGGAATTAACGCCAAGAAAGTATATAGACAAGGTTAAGACAAGAGAGATACATGATCCGGTGTTTAACTTTCAAATATCCAATGACTTCCATCCGTCAAAGATCATTAAGAATTATCTCGAGGGAGATAAGGCATCAAATGGATATGCTGTATTGCTTAAATGGGATAACATTTACTATGAAAAGCCGTCAAAAAAATTAGCAAGGACAAAATCAATAGTCAGGCTTGGTCTGATTCAGTGGCAGATGCGACCCTATGCAAAACTTGATGATGTCATGCAACAGGCTGAATTCTTCGTTGATGCTGTCTCAGGATACCGTTCCGATTTTGCTCTTTTCCCGGAGTTTTTCAATGCACCCCTGATGGCTGATTACAACCATCTATCTGAGCCTGAGGCTATCAGGGAACTTGCAAAATACACATCGGTGATTACAAAGAGATTTTCAGAGCTTGCAATTTCTTACAATATTAATATCATCACCGGCAGCATGCCTGAAATTTTTAACAACAAACTCTATAACACCGGCTATGTATGCAGGAGGGATGGCACAGTTGAGAGATATGAAAAACTGCATACAACTCCTGATGAAGTAAAAGTGTGGGGCCTGGAAGGAGGGAGTGAGCTGAAAGTGATAGATACTGACTGTGGCAAGATAGGAGTGTTAATCTGTTATGATGTTGAATTTCCTGAACTGGGCAGGTTGCTGGCTGATTCCGGAATGAATATTCTGTTTGTGCCTTTTCTTACTGATACCCAGAACGGTTTTTCCAGGGTTAAAAGCTGTGCCAGGGCGCGGGCAATTGAGAATGAGTGTTATGTTGCCATGACCGGAAGTGTAGGTAACCTGCCAAAGGTTCATAATATGGACATAAACTATGCCCAGGCTATGGTTTTCACGCCATGTGATTTTGCATTCCCCACAGAAGGAATTAAAGCCGAAGCAACTCCGAATACCGAAATGATACTTATAGCTGATGTTGATATTGATCTGTTACGTGAGCTGAACCAGTTTGGCAGTGTCAGAAATCTGAAGGACAGGCGAAAAGATATCTATGAAGTGATTCGAAAATAGATAAAGGGTTCCCTGATAACAGGCAGATTAAGATCAGATGTTATCCGGTGTTTTCCTATATTTTCTTAGCCCGGAGTGCTCTATGCACCTGTTACAACATATACAGGATAATCAGTATATCCTTTTGCTCCCGGTGTATAGAATGTGGTAAAATCAAGATCTGTTGACAGAGGTTGGTTTTGTCTGAATCGCATTCCTGTTTTTTCTTTTCTGATAGCCTGTGCAACTGCAGATGCGACTTCAAGCACAAATCTGCACCGGTTTTCGATGCTTCCTCCATAACTGTCTGTACGTATATTACTGACCGGTGAGATAAACTGTTCAAGGAGATAGCCATTGGCTGCGTGGAGTTCAACACCGTCAAATCCTGCTTCAATACTTTTCTTTGCTGCATCCCCATGAGATCATTAGGAATATTACCTATAGCTCTTGACCTTGTCATTGGCGCCATAACCACACGATTTTTACTGGCGGACGTGCTCGCCTATACCCTCATGCTTGCCGGTAAACATGGCTTCGATATCAAAGAGGGCAGTAAGGTATTTTACCGATGCCCTTGCTGCAGAGGTAAAAGAGGGACCGGTAATTATCGGCACTATCAGTCCCGACATGGTTCTCACCGATCTTACACTTGGAGCTGTCAGGAAGGACCCGGATAACAACAAACAACTCATCAGAATATATAATATTCTTGCAAATGACCCTGACACTGTTGCTCCATTTCTTGTACGGAAGATGATAGGGAACAGGAAGAATGGCGCAAAGATATCATGGCTTTCACCATTAAAAGTCATGAAAAGGTTTATGTTTGCCCCCTTCTCCCGGAGGGACATCGTCAGTAAATACCTTCAATAAGAGTCCTCCGCCTTCTCCATCCTGATGAATTGACAGCCGACCCTCAGATATAAATGACTGTCATGTTTTTTTAATGGTACCTAAACAAACCGGGGAATTATTTGTTTAAGTTAAGTGAAACTATATGTGGAACCAGGACAAGTTAACCAAAACTGATAAGGCTCTTTAGAATTCTGGAAATGAATATTTTTTGTCTCTGATCATCTTTAAGAATAGCTAAAAAACCCAAACAAAATTCAATTATATGAAACAACTTTCAATTTCGATCATACTACTACTAATCATGAGCATAGCTGAATCACAGGTGCCAACAGTGATTTTTCAGCGGGAAATTCAAGGCTTTGATGGTGGAATATCACTTCCTGCTCAGAAGAACTTCGTCATTAGTGGAGATATCCCTGAAATAATTACCAAAGTGGAGGTGAAAATTTATAATGACAGCAGGTTGGAGAAACTCTATTATTCAGCAGGCTGGTCGAGAGGTCTGGCTGACAACAGTACCATATTCAAGGTTCCTGTAAATCAGTTACTTAGATCGAATGAGGAGTATACATTCGTGCTGAAATTTTATACAGGAATTGAAAAGAATGAAAATATTCAGATAGGTGATATGCTGCAGAATGTTATCTCTGAGTATGTTAACGCTCAAACCCGTATCAAACGGACATATTTGGTATTTAACAAGCCTCCCGAAGCTATGTTGAATGAATTAAATGCTATCGTTCGTGCTGCATTTAATGATTATGATGTAGAGATATTCAGTTTCTCAGATATAGTAACCGATAAAATCAAACAGATTGAATCATCAAAAATAGTACCTGAAGGTGAAGATCTCAATACGGTTAATGCCCTCTCTGAACTTAAAAATCTCTTAAACTCTGAGATCGGGGTATTCCTGCCGCGGGAGATTAATAAACTTGCCTATCAAACCATTGTCAAAGATTATCCAACGCAGAAACTGCCCAACATATTAGGTATTAACCTGGGATACAGTGCCACATTCATTGATAAAACCAATATCGGATATGCACCTTTTGCCGGATTATCAATCCCCCTGGGGAACCTGGCCTTTGCCCCCTTTATGAGCAACATTTCTATTTCAACCGGGATTTTCCTGACTGATATCCAGGATGAGAACAATCAGTTTTACACGGGCCCGGTAATTAAAAGGCCGGTTTATCTGGGGCTGGGATATCGTTTATATGATTTTATAAGACTGAATGCAGGGGCTGTTGTGCTGGAAAAGGCCACTGTGCCATCTACAAATGTTATATATGTCAGGCCGTATGTTGGGCTAAGTATTGATCTGAATTTATGGATTGGGTTAGGCAAACAAAGACCCTATTCGAATAACTAACTTTTTGAGTGAACTAAAGGAATCTCCTATGCTTTTAAAAAGAAATTACATATCCAATATAAAGATACCGGTCGGCCTGTTCATTCTGAGTATCATATTCAGTATACCGTTAAAGGCACAGCAGGATGACTATGGCTGGAGAGTTTCTGCCGGGTATGGATATACCAACTACTATGGTGATTTAAGTAGTTATACCATTTCCCTGAAGAATGCTGACAACATATTTAAGCTCTTTTATCTTGATCCAAAGAACAGCAATGGCTCTGTCCTTAGCACCTCTATGCTAAATTCATATTCTTTTTCAATTGAACGAAAATGGACAAATACCATCGGAATCATTGCACAATATTCAAATAATATCATTTATGGAAATGACAGAGTTGATCTTAACGGTAACCTGGATCCGTCTAATCTGAATTTTTCACGTGCTTTAAATTTCAAATCCACTCTCAACGACCTGTCCCTGGGAATTGTGATCAGAGCTGACAATAATAATTTTTTAAGAAGTACTTCTTTCCTGGCTCCCTACCTCACCCTTACAGCCGGATACACGCATTTTAATACGAAAGCCGATTTACTTTACGGTGGAGGAATTCCATATAACTATTTGCCTGACGGAACAATATTAGGAGGGGTGGTGCCCGACGGAGTTTATGAAACATCATTGCAACCCTTGAAGACAGGTGAAAAAGAATATGTGCCCCATACTTTCAATATCGGGTTAGGTGTGGGTATCCGCATCAGAATCACATCGCACTTTGGTATACATGCAGAGAGTGCAATGCGCTATACTTTCAGTGACCAGCTGGACGACGTAGGTGGGGAATATCCCCTGACATATCAGAGCATCATGCAGGAATATGCTTCTAACCCTACCGGAGTGGCAAGAACAACAAGAGGAAGTACTGAGGCAAATGATATGTTTATATATAATTCCATTTCTCTTCGCTTCAGCTTTGGAGCACCCAGAAAGCAAACATACCGTGTTCCCCTGTTTAACCCTGACAGCTTCCCGATATCAACAGAACAACCAGCTACAAATACAATAAAAGAGACAGTAGACCTGGTTTCCATTACAACTCAGGCTTTATCTGCACAACCAGATATTAAATCAACAGTATCTGACAAAATACCTGTTATAGCAGAAAATGCACAAATTGCTCCGGCGGAAGGGAATCACTATGAAATAAGTGTTACAAAGAAAGATTCAACCAGGAGCAGAACAAGTGTTAAAATCGAAAATGGAGAGGTAGTTGAAATAATAATAGAAAACTCTGATGCAATTATTAAGGGTTCCTTTGTGCCAGGTATGAACTTATCAGTAGTAACCAGACCACCTGCCAGGCCTGATACTACGGCCATACAATCAGAAAAAGAAACATTCCATAAAGAACTGCTGGAGCGTGACCTGGAAATCTCTTACCTGCAAAAGCAAATGACTCTGGATAGTATTAACAGGGTGGACCTGAAAGAGGTCAAGATTGAGAATACTGTTTCCCTTGATGAACTGAAGGAAGAGCTAAACCAAAAAATTGATGTTAGCATTGATATGGATCAAGCCCTGCATGAAGATAACCGGATGTTAACCATGCAAATTGATTCTCTGAACAGGGTGTTTAACGGAAAAATAACAGAGCTGCAACAGCAGTTTCAAAACAGCCAGATGGCATCTGATCAGCAAACGGAGGAGTACCTTGAGGCTTTACGCAAAATTCAGGAAATTAATCTTCAGAGAAGCAGCCGGCCGGTATTGGATCCTCAACTGAAAGAGGAGTTTGATAGACTTTTCCAGCAAATTCAACAATATGAAAAAGAGAGGTTGACAACCTCAACACTTGATTCCTTACTGAAGGTCGAAGATGAAGGAACCATTATTCAATTGAGGGATTCTGTATCGAGGCTTCAGTTGGAAATAAAAGAGATACAGGATAAGCCGGCAGAGGTGGTGAATAAAATCATTGAAAAAACCGTTGAGACTCTTGATATAGAATCAATCCCTGTCATAGAGGTATTTTTCGGGTTAGGATCCACAGAGGTAAGAGAGACTGAGGATCCTAAGATTGCCCAGACAGCCCGGTTATTATCCAGATACCCTGATTCAAAAGTTATCCTCACCGGTATGGCAGATGCAACCGGCAATAAGGATAAAAACCTTGCACTCTCCCTGCAAAGAGCAACAGCTGTCAGGGATATCCTGGTTCAAAAATATGAGATAGCATTTGACAGGATAAAAGTGGAAGCTGTTGGATCTTCGTTGTCCGAAGGGAAAACGGCTTTTGACCGTAAAGTCAAAATGAAGATGGTAAAGTCATTTTAAGATATCCGTTTCAGGTTTTGCCCGGTCTCAGAACAGTGATATCAAAAATATAAAAAAAGATGTGAGATAACACGTTGAAAACCAGGGAAGTTATGAATATCAGATTATTTGATAGTTGAACCTGTACTGAAGAGTGGGGGAGAGTCAGGGTGCAAAAGTCAGCGACCTTGACCATTATTCAACTTACTCCACCTTCATATTTCAGGCACCGAAATGTCAGGAAATTTCTTACTTCATAGAAAACAAAAACCCCGGAAACAATCCAGGGTTTTCTTATATATTTCTCCCAGCTCCAAGTTCTCTAAGCACTTGTTACTTCATATACAGGATAATCAGTATATCCTTTTGCTCCCGGTGTATAGAAGGTGTTAAGATCAAGATCTGTTGATAATGGTTGGTTTTGTCTGAATCTGTCAACCAGATCAGGATTATTAATAAATGGTTTAGCAAAGGCTACCAGGTCGCCAAGTCCGTTTTCAAGATCTGCTTCGGCTCTTTCAAAATTATATCCACCTGATATAATAACAGTATTCTTAAAGCTTTTGCGGATCACCTTCTTAAGCTCCGGGGGAACTTCCGGGGCGCCCATAGATGAATGGTCTACAAGATGCAGGTATACAATTCCCAGGTCATTAAGTTGTTCTGCCAGATATTTATAAGTAGCATCAATCTCAGGGTAATAAGGCATGTCACTGGCTACTCCGTAAGGTGAAAGGCGCATTCCTGTTTTTTCTTTTCCGATAGTCTGTGCAACTGCAGATGCGACTTCAAGCACAAATCTGCACCGGTTTTCGATGCTTCCCCCATAACTGTCTGTACGTATATTACTGACCGGTGAAATAAACTGTTCAAGGAGATAGCCATTGGCTGCGTGGAGTTCAACACCGTCAAATCCTGCTTCAATACTTTTCTTTGCTGCATCCACAAATTCTTTCTTTGTACTTGCAAGTTGTTTTTCGCTCATCTCTTCCGGCACAGGAAAATCCTGCATCTGTTTCTGGTCGGTCCACATCTGGCCGGCCGGCTTAACAGCTGACGGTGCAAGTACTCTGGCACCTTCAGGAAGGTTCAGCTGGTGTCCGATCCTTCCTGAATGCATAAATTGTACAAATATCTTTCCCCCTTTTTCATGGACTGCAGAAGTTACTTTTTTCCACCCTTCCGCCTGTGCTGAGGAGTAGATCCCCGGGATTCTTGAATACCCCAGTCCGTTGGGAGAGGGTGATGTTCCTTCGGTTATTATCAATGCTGCACCTGAGCGTTGTCCATAATATTCAGCCATGAGATCATTAGGAATATTCCCTATAGCTCTTGACCTTGTCATTGGCGCCATGACCACACGATTTTTCAACACAATATTTCCAAGCTTGTAAGAGCTAAACAGTTTATATTCACTCATTTTATTAATATTGAATATGTTATTTCAATACTAACAAAGAATGAGGCCTAATGTTATTTGAGGCACGCTCAATCAAAAATATAACTCCGGTTTTTGGTGGTCAATGAATTCCGGTCGGAAATGGACTTTCCACGAACCTCTGTACTTCTTCAATTGTCATGTGAATCAACGCAATACATTGAAGTTATTGACATTTTACACTTTATGCAACATTATTACTAATTTTACTTATCCCTGCCAATCAATCAACTTTTCACCATGGGAACAAGATATATGTTTAAATGCGATAAATGCGACTGTCAGGTAATGTCATCCTGCGGACATGATTACGGGATGCTTGCCGTTACAGACACTTATATTTGCAAATCACGCAAAGAAATTGTCGATGTTTATATTAGAGAATTTGTTGAGACTTTACAAAGTATTCTATAAAAATCCTGAAATGAAAAAAAGACAATATTCTTACTGGTCAGTTTACTGGTTATCTGTTGTTTGTATACTATTGTTCCTGAGCGGCTGGAGCCAAAAAAAGTCAGGGGCTTTACAAACCCCATACTCTGATCTTGTCTCACTTTTTAAAACCTTTGATCAACTCCGCCATCCAAAGATTATTGGCGGAGTACCTGATTATTCTGCAGCTGCTATGACCTATCAGTATGACAGTCTGAAAATCCTGCAGGCTAATCTTAGTCAAATGGATACCTCCGGCTGGGCGAAGGATCAGCAAATTGATTACCGTCTTGTGAAAGCCCATATGCATGGTCTGGAATTCAACCACACAATTATGCACAGATGGTCTAAAGATCCATCATTCTATTCGATTATCGGATGGTTTAACCCTACGATGGAAGGAGCAATCGATCTGCCTCATTTGCCAATTCCGGAAAAGGATTTGAAAGAGTTTCAGAGAAAGCTTGACATGATGCCTAAAGTTCTTGCCGCTGCAAAAATTAATCTGACGGAAATGACCCCGGATTTTGTGACGTTGGGCATCAAAAGGCAGTCGTGGCAGGAAGAGCAATTTAAACAGTGGCTGCCAAAACTTGCAAAATTCCATCCTGATCTGGTGAAATCCGCTGACAATGTTGTGACAGCAATCGCCGATTTTAGAAAATGGCTCGAAGGAAAGCTCCCCTCTCTCAAAGGATCTTCGGGCATAGGAATAAATAATTATAACTGGTTGCTGAAGAATGTGTACCTCTCTCCTTATACATGGGAAGAATGCGTTGTATTAACACAGCGTGAACTCGAACGTTCACTGGCAGACCTGAAAATGGAGGAATTCAGAAACCGAAATCTGCCGCCGTTGCCATTGATGGTAAACCGGAGAGAGTACGATTCTGTTGAACAGGCTGGTCAGGCATGGCTTATCAAGTTTATCAGGGATAACAAAATTCTACCTCAGCCCGACTATTTGAAAACTCATGGATCCGGAATCTACGGAACAGGAACAGTAAGCCGCCCAAATGGTCGTAATTTCTTTGAAAACATTCTTGACCGTGATCCGCTTCCCCTTTTACCTCATGATATGGTTGGTCATGCACCGGATGCTGCCCGTGAGAAAGGCTGGAACAACCATCCGATTCCGCGAGCTTATGATCCATACTATGTAGCCGGGCACAGGGCTGAAGCGTTGGCCACCGGTATGGAAGAGAATCTGATGAAATTAGGAATGCTTGATCAAAAACCGAGGTCCAGGGAGCTGACACTGATGCTTAGGATTTTCAGGGCTGTGAGGGCACTGGAGGACCTTAGGATGGCCAGCAATGAATTCACTCTTGAACAGGGGATGAACTATGCAATGAATACTGTGCCTTACGGATGGTACAATAAGAATACCTACCTCATCTGGGAAGAGGCAGATCTTTACCTTAGACAACCTGGATACGGAATAGGTTATCTTATAGGCTCTGTCCAGCTGGAACGATTGATAACAAAAGAGGCAATGAAACTGGGAATCAGGTTCGATTTCAATCAGTTCATGAAAGAATTTCTCGATCC
>JBBQZN010000084.1:0-12062 GCA_038207725.1 Bacteroidales bacterium
CCGAAAGATAATACCGGAGCCAGCAGTACTTTTGTGTCATCGGGTTTTCTGTTGAGGACAGTGAAAAGTATGAAGCCCGGAATAAAGCAGATCTGAAGAACCGAAAGTAAAAGCAGAAAAAACATAATTTTTTTCTTAGTGATGAAAGATATCAGTTTATACTAAAGATATCAAAATTATTTCAATTGTTCTTTTAGTAATGCATTTGTTACGAATATACCCTCACTTCTGACTCTCTGACAAATTCCTTAATAAGTATTTCTGTTTCCTTGTATGAAGATTTACCTTTCTTTTCCGACATTTTTTTCAGAACAGCCAGAGCTGATCATTGTACCTTTTAATTTAAATTAAAGGTAGAATAAATATGTCGATAGTAAATAAAAGTCACTGGAAGGTGTGAAATAACCAGTGTTATCATATGTCATGATAATCAGCACTCACTTTGATGCCTTCAAGTAATGCATTCATCATTTCAGCGACTAATGCATCTTCTTCCTGTCACTGAGGTTTCACGGAAGTCTCTTCTTATTTAGCCACTTTTACACACATTAATCTGGTCTGATCGCGGATCAGAAGTTTGCCATCAGCAAGTGCAAGTGGAGCCCAGTTCTGATTCGTAGATTTCTGATCGCCGGCACCTCCATTAAGAAGCTCAGATGATGCAACAGCTTTGAAGGCTGCTGGATCTGGCTCAATAAGATATAATTTACTCGCTCCGTCTGTAACAAGAAGTAGTCCATCGGCGAGAATCATACCACCCTTGTCGAATAAAGGCGCCCTTCTTGTTATCCACTTAATCTCGCCTGCCATGCTCATGCAAACCAAACCGTCTTTTCTTTCGTTTGTTGAATACTGTGCATAAAAATATCCGTTAACAAGAACCGGAGGCTGTGTATGAGCGCCAAAATCAGCAACTTTATAAACTTCCGTTACCCCATAGGTTCCGTCTGATTTCTTCTCTACCTTAATCATTGCAGAACCGGCATTATATCCGCCTGTAATAAGCATTTTGCTTTCGCCTGCGTCAACAGCACCCGGAGCAGGTATTGAGCACTGCCAGTTTGTATATTCCCAGAGAATTTTTCCTGTCAGAGGGTCAATTCCTACAACTTTGCCACCTTTGGCGTTTTCTCCGCGACCAGCTGATGCTGTAACCATAATAACATGGTCTTCCTTGCCAACTTTAACTATTGCCGGACTGACATATCCTGTAGGTCCGATAGAAGGGGTTGCCCACTTAACCTTTCCTGTAAGTTTTTCGTATGCTACAACCCCGGCCTGAGGTGACTGTGAGGCTATAATAAGCAGATCACCATAGACTAAAGGACATTGTGAAATCGCCCATGTAGGAATTTTGGTGCCACCGTAATCAGTCCATACGTTTTTATTCCATATTGGTTTGTGGGTGTTGATGTCGACGCAATATAGATTGCCATATGGGCCGCAGGTATAAACACGGTTGCCATCTACTGCCGGTACACTTCTCGAACCAGGGAACATTACTGATCCGGGAGCAGCATAAGCAAAATTCCAGAGCTCTTTTCCGCTGGCAAGGTCGATGCATCTCAGCTTATCACCAACGTTATCGTCTCTGTCAAGTAAATAGACCTTCCCCTTTTGAACCACGGGTCCGCCAAAGCCAATTCCAACTTCAGTTGTCCAGAGAACTTCGGGACCCTGCTTGGGCCAGGTGCGTAAGAGATTTTTCTGTGCTGACATACTGTTCCTGTTTGGTCCAAGATACTGTGGCCAGTCCTGTGCAAATGATGTATTGATTGAAGCAATGCATAACAGCATGAGAATGGTTATGCGAAATGTTATTCTTATCATAATAATACCTTTTTTAGTTTTTAACAGTCAGGCCAATATAGAAAATTTATTCAAAATGGATTCAGTTAAATAGTTAAATATAATTAAACATGCGGTAACTAATCAGTGGTATAAGTATTGGAGACAGAAGTCAGAAGACATTGAGCGGAGAGTGTAGAGCGTAAAGCATAGAGCATAGAGCGGACTTCCGACTGATTAGATACAACATGCGAATTGTGCATTATTATTTTAGAATCATCGGGCACAAGGCACAGAGCACAGTGTATTTTTTTGGAAGTAATGGTGAGGAAAATTTTATATTAAGTGCTCCGTTTTGGTAAAAAGGCTTAATTTTATTTAAGTTCGCAGTTGTAATTGACAATTAAAATATTGGAAGGACTTTTTGACTATAGTCTTTGGGGATTATTTCTGGCCAGTTTTCTGGCAGCTACTGTTGTGCCTTTCAGTTCCGAAGCATTGCTTTCATACCTTATAATAAATGGCACAGATGCATATACTGCGGTTCTTGTAGCTACTGCAGGCAACTGGTTAGGAGGGATGAGCAGCTTCGCAATTGGTTTTCTGGGAAAGTGGGAGTGGATTGAAAAGTATCTGCGTGTTAAACGTGAAACAATTGAGAAGTGGCATGACAGACTTTACAAGAGAGGTGCAATCTTTGCCTTCCTTTGCTGGCTGCCGGGAGTAGGGGATGTTATAGCTGTTGGTCTCGGACTTCTTCGCACAAATATCCTTATTACAGCAATCTCAATGCTTGCCGGAAAATTTTTACGCTATGTTATCTGGGGCTGGCTGACCGGACTTGTTTTCTGATTCCGGAGAGAATACCCAAGCATTAAAATGTAAGCTGGTTTTATTTGGATTGGACCCATGCAATGCTTTTCTTTAAAGATATAAATTAATTATTATGAAACTTATGAGACAAAGAATTTTGTCAATACTCGCGCTCACTCTTCTGTTAGTCCAATTTGTACAGGCACAGAAATTTGTAATAGGAATTTTGCCTGATACTCAGGTTGAGGTGAATGCGAAACCTGAGATGTTCATGAGTCAGATGAAGTGGTTAGCAGCAAAAAGGGATTCACTAAACATGCCAATAGTTTTGCATGTTGGTGATATTGTTGATTATAATAATGTAACACATTATGAAACAGCAAGTAATGGATTTAAAATTCTCGATTATGCCAGAATTCCTTATGCCGTATGTCTTGGTAACCATGACACTGAAGCGGTAGGAGAGAATAGCGGCAGTGCCGCTCCGGGAAACACGAACAAGAATCTAAGGCAAACAGGAAAATTCAATACATATTTTCCGGTTGACAGATTTACTAATCAGAAAGGAAGATTTGAGGAGAATAAGAGCGATAATGCCTATTATATTTTCAAAGCCGGAGGAGTGAAATGGCTTGTAGTGAGTCTTGAATTTTGTGCCAGACCGGAGCCTGTGGAATGGGCAAATACTGTTATTCAGAAATATCCGAAGCACAATGCAATAATTCTGACACATTCGCACCTGACATCTGCAGGCATCATTGATCAGCGAAATGCAGGTTATGGTGATCTCAGTCCCCAGCAGATATTTGACCGGATGATAAAAAAGCATTCCAATATAAGATTCGTATTCAGCGGTCATACCGGAACTTCTGTTTACCGCGTCGATAAAGGTGAAAATGGCAATAATATTTATCAGATTTTGCAGGATTATCAGGGTCAGGATGCAGGGGGAGCTTATATCCGTCTCCTCGAAATTGATACCAAAGCTGGTACAATTGATGGGAAGATGTATTCACCCTACTACAATATCACCAAGGATGATTATTCGAAATTTTCGCTCACCGGAGTGCAATTTGTCGGGAAAAAGAATAAGAACTTTTAATATTTGAATCAGACGTATTTCCTGAAAATCAGCCCATCCTGAAGCATTAGGTATAAGCTATTTGATACCGGCTTCATCATAAGGTCTGCTTTTTTCAGTTATTGTAAATATTGTGGAGTTATTGGTTCCGGGGGAAAGAGTAATTTCAACAAGAAGTCCGATTCCGTACATCTCCCAGATCCTGGAGATGTACTTTAAATATTCAATTAATAATCTAATGAAAACAACCCGGTAGAAAATGCTGGATAGCGAGGAATATCCCTCGTTTCATTACTAATTACAATTTCACACAAGGAATAATTGGTTTCCTGAGGAGACGAAGGAAGGCAAGTATGAGGAATCTCCGACGTTTTTCAAAAAAATCAGCCCATCGGGCAGCATTAGTTATAAGCCATTAAGGGATCTCGATTTCTGAAGGATCGTCAGGGTTTTCCATCAGAAACCATTGATCATCAAGAAACTGATCATTTGTAATCCGGTCGATCGGGACCTTCATATATTTTCCTTCAGCTGATACTGCAATGTCTCCATTTGGCAGGATAATTTCTCCTGTACCTTCAAAAGTCCTGGATCCTTCACTTGTAACCCGGCCAACTACCTTAACCTCTTGTCCAAGAGGTATTGGTTTCCTGAACCTGGTTTTTAATTCCATAGTTATACCCCATAGCTGTTCTTTCTTTCCGTTGCAGATGGCTCTCGCAATTGTCTCATCGAGAATTGTGGCTGCGATACCCCCATGCATTCTTCCAGGATACCCCTGATGCTTTTCTGAGGGATTGATCAATGCAACCAGTTCGTTTGCGTCGGTTTCAAAGAAATTGGCATGAAGACCGAAATCATTATTAATACCACATACAAAACACATTTTCGAAATGTATTGCTTTTTCAGAACTTGATGTTTCACGTCTATTAGTTTTTAGAAATATCAGATAATTATTACTCCGGCCCTCATCATTTCAGCGAAGCCATGCTGTTCTATCAGGACTATTTTACCTTCACTCCTCTGAACATGTAAGGGTTATTACTTAGTATCAAGGTCTTGCCGCTGGCAATGGTCACGTTCCTGAGAATCACTTCGCTTGTTATGACATAGGGAAACTTCTCCACGAATGAATCGTTTGTCATTTTCGGATTGAAATCTGCAAATATGGCCGGACCCTTGTAATTATCCGGATGATTTGAGTCGTCGATCCTTAGGTTTTCGATTGTGATCCTTTCCGGCATATAGCAGATGTAGCCGAAATCGTGTTGCCCGGAATAGGATCCGCCGATCAGGCTGGCGCTTGCAGTTTTGCCGCCTGCAGGTATGAAAATGCAGTTGCGGATCAGGAATTCTCCCTGCCATGTGCTACCGTAGTCGGAGCGGAGATTGATAAGATTTCTGCCATAGATTGTGGAATTTTCTACAATAAATGTTCCACTGCCGATGGCATTTATTCCCTGATGCCCAAGCGTCGAGTTGTGGATGGTGGCATTGGCAACACCCATGTGCGCATCAAAACGTGATAAGGTGCAATTGTCATAAACAAGATTCTTACAGTAATTGGATCCCAGTATCCCCCAGTATCTGCTGTCATTTATATCATTGGTTTGTCTGCAGTTTACGAATGACACATTGAGAGCCCGGTTGATAGAGATGTCGTATGTTCCCATCGAGACCGAAACTCCTGCCGAACCAATAGTCTCGTACATTTTGTGTCCGGTAAGTATGGTATTGCTGACCGTCACGTAGGCGCAATCGCCGACATTGATGAAGCCGCCATAAGGTGCTCCATGGTCTCCTTCTCCGGTGATATGGTGCTCCAACCCGCTTACCAGAACATTCGAACGCCTGATCGCGATGCCACGGCTGTAGTAGTTGTACTTCGATTCGGCACTGTTGGCAATGGTAGTGAATCGTCCTCCGGTAATTGTCAGTGTCTTCTCATCAATAGGAAGGGCTGTAATAGCAGTAATCTGGTCGAAATCCCAGATTATCGGAGCGTTAATATCCACCTTGCCGTCTTTATCTGCAATAAAAATATCTGTCTGCGACGATCCATTATTCTGATTCGCCCCAAAACGGATGTATCGTTTTATATTGAAGTTAGTTACGGTGATAAGGCATGTTCCGGGGAGGGAAACATTTATTTTCTCCTGATTCCTCTTAAGCGAAGATATACCCTCTGGTTTAAATGGCTTAAGACTGGAACTTACCTGGAAAACATTAGTATTCCGGTTCTCAACATCCATATCGTCAATTATGAAGGCTGCCTTGCCGAAATCGGTGTCGGTCTTTATGACTGCCGTGCGGTTTTTCCTTCCTATATAGTAAGTTGCCCCCTCGTCGGCTTTCACAGGAAGGCCCTCCTGATTGGCGTATGCATGGGCTGCTGCGATAGCGTCGATATCATCGGTTTTTCCATCGCCGGTTGCACCGAAGTCACTATAGCGGACCATTCCATTTGCTTTTAATTTAAGGGCATCCTTTGGAGTAACATTTATAATTAATTCCCCTTTTTCATTTGTGAGTACCTGGGTTTTATCCTTTTCTGATGTTATAACCACATATTCAAGCGGGTTTTTGGCCTGCCCCTTTACTGTCCCGAGCACACTGGAGAACAAGAATATAACTAAGATCATGTTTTTCATATAAGAGTATTTTTAACGTTTTACAATACGAATAGTTTGTCAAATATATTTTTTATAAATTTATAGATTAATTTATTGAAACAACAAACCAACCATGAAACCAACAAGAAGAGATTTTCTTAAATCAGCAGGTGCACTTACGGCAGGTGCATTTTTTATTCCCAACCTGATAAGCTGTTCGCCATCGAACAGGTTAAATATTGCAGTCATTGGCGTTGGGGGGCAGGGTAAATCCAACTGGAGCAAACTGATTAATCAGAAAGATCCGAAATGGAACGAAAATATTGTCGCATTATGCGATGTTGACAGCAACAGGGCTGCTGAAGGTTTTAAAGCAATGCCAAATGCCAGGCGGTTCAAAGATTTCAGGGTGATGTTTGACAAGATGCACAAAGAAATTGATGCAGTTATGGTATGTACTCCTGACCATGTTCATTTCCCTGCGGCAATGGCTGCAATGGAACTTGGCAAACATGTTATTGTTGAGAAACCGCTTGCGCATAACGTCTGGCAATTAAGGACTCTCCAGAAAGCAGCCAAACACTATAAAGTAATTACCCAATTGGCTAACCAGGGACATGCTACTAACGGTATTCGTCAGGTTAAAGAATGGTATGAAGCCGGTATCCTGGGCAATGTTACAGAGGTGATTGCCTGGTTTGATGGACCAGACTTTGGTAAAGGAAAGTATTTCGATAAGCCTGAAAGTTTTCCGCCTGCAGAACAGCCTGTTCCTGAATATTTTGATTGGGATTTATGGCTGGGACCGGCAACATACAGACCATACAATGGTGTTTATGCCCCAAAGACCTGGCGCGGCTGGTTTGATTTCGGCAATGGTGAATTGGGCGACTGGTGTTGCCACACCCTCGATGCTCCTTTCTGGTCGTTGGATATGGGTATGCCTGATGTTGTTGAAGCCGAGTTCAAGTCACCCGTTCCAGATACCGGATTTGTTTCAGATCAGGCCATAATACGCTGGGATTTCCCGGCACGGGGGAATAAAGTTCCTGTTACAATGCGTTGGTATGAAGGTGGACTGAAACCGGTAAATCGTCCGGAATGGAACCTTGATAAGTTGCCGGGAACCGGAATGATTATGGTAGGTGATAAGCATTGCCTCATGACAGGCGGTCGTCCAAATACTCCAAAAATTTTATTGCCCGGTGAAGAATGGACTGAATTCCAGAAAACTCTGCCAGCTCAGACTATCCCAAGAGTCTTTGAAGAAAATCCGCAGCGCGAATGGATTGAAGCCATTAAAAATAATACCATGCCGGGTTCAAATTTTGATTATTCTACAAAACTGGTGGAGATGTCCATCACAGGAGTATTGGCTCAAAGATTCAACACCCGCATAGAATATGATGCTGCAAATATGAAAGTTACCAATCATCCTGAATTGGATGTATATATTAAGGAACCTATTCGCAAAGGATGGGAATATGGGGAAAATCTTTGGAAACGCTGATTAAATTTGCAAACTGTACATTAACAGAATCCCTTCAATTCATCCTAAAAGCCAGTGATGTTTTGGGAGGTTTCTGAGAAAAGAATTTGATATACACCTTCGCTGAAACATAGGTGGACAATGGATCCGCCTATGTTGAAGCAATCGCCATCATAGTTTAGAAAACAGCCAGGAATAAAGCTCTGGCTTTTTTCATATACTTAAGCTAAAGATTCTTTTAATTCTGTGCTGCGTGTCTTTCTCAGATGCCTTTTCATTGCCCACCCAGGTTGAGGCATTCATGTATTTTTCAATAACTACGCCTGCCCCGACAGCACGCAGAAGAATATGGGTAGCTAATGTATATACCCTGGCTGTTATATATAGCTCAGGACGTTTAAGTAAAATAAGGTATAACTCTGGTCTTTAATGTGATTCAGACCAGGTAAACGCTATTGATAAATAAGCCAATAAAATTGTAGCCATAAAGATTGAAAGCTTGCCGATATGAATTCTCTTCATCATGAAATATATTTGTATTTTTGTGTTTTATCCTTTTTACTATTAATCATGTTCTGCAATGCCTTTTCCAGTTCAATTACTATGAAAATAATTACACCTACCCCAACAATAATTAACCAGTCGGTAAATTGTATAGGTTCGCTACTGAAGGCTATATTCATAATTGGTACATAGGTATACGCGATTTGCAGCAATACCATGCCTGAAACACCTAAAAGAATTGATTTATTGTCAAGTACATTCATTTTAAATGCTGAAACACTCAAAGAACGACAATTGAATAAATAAAAAAGCTCACCGAAGACCAGAATATTTACAGCAATAGTTCTTGCCACAGCTTCGTTTCGACCTGTCTGAAGTGCCAATTCAAAAAAGATAAAAGCGGCAGCACATAATAATGCTCCTACCAAAAAAACACGAAAAATCAAAGCTCGGTTTAAAACCGGCTCATTTGGCAAGCGTGGAGCGCGCGACATTATGCCAGGCTCCTTGGGTTCGAATGCGAGCATAAGTCCCAGCAGAACTGCCGTGGTCATATTTATCCAAAGTATTTGAACCGGTAAGACTGGAAGTGGAACACCTGCAATAATAGCTAATATAATTACAAGTCCTTCGCCTAAATTGGTGGGCAATACCCATGTTATAAATTTTGTAAGATTGTCATAAACACCCCGTCCTTCCTCAACAGCTGCTTCAATGGTAGCAAAATTATCGTCGGTAATTACCATGTCGGCTGTTTCTTTTGCAACATCGGTGCCGGCTATGCCCATTGCTATTCCGATATTTGCCTGCCGCAACGAGGGTGCATCGTTCACGCCATCGCCTGTCATTGCAATGGTATCGCCATTTGCCTGAAGCGATTTTACCAATCGGAGTTTATCTTCGGGAGCAACCCTTGCAAATACTGAAGTGGTATTAACGCTGTAAATAAGCTGCTCATCGCTTAATGCACTAATGTTTTTACCATTTAAAACAGAGTTCTTTGCATCCGTATTCTCGTCAGCAATGCCAATTTTTCGTGCAATAGCAAGAGCTGTAAGTTCGTGGTCGCCAGTTATCATTTTCACCTTTATCCCAGCCATTTTACAGGCTCTAATAGCAGCAATGGCTTCGGGGCGAGGCGGGTCAATCATAGCCTGTATACCCAAAAAAGTCATTCCTTTTGATACATCTTCATGAGTAATAGTTTGCTTGTCCGCTTTGCATATACAGCTGGCAAAGGCCAATACCCTTAGACCACTGATGGCTGCTTTATTTGAAAATTCCTGTAAATGCTCAATATTAATAGACCCTGTTTCACCAGAATTTAGCATTACACCAGTACATCGCAATAAAATGCTTTCAAAAGATCCTTTCATATAAATGACCTTGCCTTGCGTATCTATATCATTATGAAGGGTTGCCATGTATTGATACTGCGATTCAAAAGGAATGGCATCAACTCTGGGATATTTTTGAGACAAATTGTCTTTAGAGAGGCCTGATTTTAATGCTGCCGTTATCATTGCACCTTCAGTAGGGTCGCCTTCAATTTTCCATTTGTTTTCAAGAGAAACCAAATTTGAATCATTACAAAGTAAGCCGGCCTTTAAGCACTCCTGTAGTGGTATCTCCAAATTTGTATTAATAGGTTGGCCTTCATAACGGAATTCCCCTTGGGGCAAATAACCAACGCCTGTGACTTGAAACAACTTATCTCCTGCAAAAATTTCTTCAACAGTCATTTGATTTTGGGTAAGTGTCCCCGTTTTATCAGAGCATATTACCGAGGTGCTTCCAAGTGTTTCAACAGCCGGAAGCTTGCGGATAATGGCATTTCGTTTCGCCATACGTGATACACCAATTGCCAGAGTTATTGTAAGTGCTGCCGGCAATCCCTCCGGAATAGCTCCTACGGCTATAGCCACCGCAGCCATAAACATATCAATTGCTGATTCCCCACGAAGCATACCAACAATAAAGGTTACTGAAGAAAGGAAAAGTATTATATACAATAGTAGTATGCTGAAACGTGCTATGTTTTTTGTTAACGGAGTAGCTAATATGTCAGCAGAGGCAATCATTTGGTCGATTTTGCCAACTTCGGTATTATTGCTTATCGCAATTACAACGCCAATGCCCGTTCCATAAGTAACCAATGTTGAAGAATAAGCCATATTGGAGCGATCGGCAAGCACAGTTTCGGGCAAAAGGGGTTCTGTATTTTTGATAGCGGGTACCGATTCACCCGTAAATGCCGATTCATCTATCTGAAGCTCGCGCAATTTAATAAGCCTTAGGTCGGCAGGCACTTTATCGCCCGACTGCAAAACAACCACATCGCCAATAGTTAATTCTGATGCCGGAATACGTTGCTTGTTACCATTTCGAATTACTGTCGTTTCGCTGGTCATTGATTTGGCGAGCGATTCAATGGCTTTTATTGCCTTCGATTCCTGAAGAAAACCGATAATGGAATTAACCAAAACAACACCGAATATTACCCCCGAGTCGATAAATTCTTTCAACAAAGCGGTAACAATAGTTGCTGCAACCAATATGTAAACCAAAGGCTGATTGAATTGCATCAGGAACAAAACAAAAGGGCTGGTAGTTTTTTTCTGTGTAAGCGTATTCATCCCAAATTGCTTCTTTCGCTTACCAACTTCCTCTGATTTTAAACCAAACTCAATAGTTGTATCAACTATATTTAGTACTTCAGCATTTCTCAGGCTATGCCAATCCATATCGTTTATTTTTAACATACAAAAGCCTTTCTTTATAATTAAAATATTATCTTTTAAATTTCATCATTCATGCACTGCAAATCTGTAATCCAATTAACAGGAATTTGCAACAATTATTCAATCATCAGGTTAAATGAAGATATTTATAACCATACTGTTAAACTAATCCCTGGATTCTTCTACATGCAACCAGGTAACATCATCAATTCCACGAACAACCTGATACGCTTCTACCTTAATACGGATGATTGCAAAATCCGCTGTCTGCAGGAAGTTCGCCAGATCAGGATGCCTTCCCAGATGCGCACGCACAGCTTCTTCCTGCTCTGATATCCCAACCTCCTGAGCATGACCAAAGGCGGTAAGCGCGAACCCCGTCGCCAGAACTGCCAGCCGACTGGCCTCAAGGAGGCCCCCGACGTTCCTGTTGCTCCGCCTCCCAGATACCTTAGGTTTAAAAACATATTCCCTGACTTATTTACCTGTGCGCCCAGTCGCGTGCTGGCATCAAGTATTGCACCAACTATTTCATTGTCACTTCCGTTCAGGTAACTAACAGGGGCGTATATTCCGTCAGCTTCAATTTCAGCATAAAAGTAATCATTAATAATAGCTTTGCCCCGGATTTTTATCGCAGGAACAGGCCCTATGCCGGGAAAAGCACATCCTGACCTCCGTTTTCAACATAATCAAAATAAGTACCATTCTGACCAAGCTGTAAATGATACGAAAGAACAAAAGTAAATCCCACTTCTGCAACGGCCCGGTATCTGAATTTTGAAGAATCAGTTTTAAAAGTGGTGTGAATAGTTTGCGCTTTTACACTAAACACAAATAATACACTCAAAATAGCCAGGAAAATTTTTGGTTTCACCATGATAAATTTTTTATTTTTAATAATAAAATAGTTTGTCTAGACTATTACTATATCAGGAATATCCAGTTTCTTTGCAAGTGCAGAAGCATTGTCAATTATAAGTTTTTCCCCGAAAACCAAGGGCAAAAAAATGGTTAAAAGCAACAATAAATA
>JBBQZN010000085.1:0-11587 GCA_038207725.1 Bacteroidales bacterium
CACGTTGGCATCAAGAATATTGACAGTCTTTACTTTGCCATCGCCTATTACCGTTGCTCCTTGTGTTCCGCTAACATCGCCTGCCAGTGTTCCGGTAAAATTAGTGGCTGAGCCTCCCGTAATATCCGAAAGGGTAGCCAGGGTTCCCGAAGTGGGTAAGGTAAGGGTGGTAGCGGCGGTGGTAATCAAGGTTGTGGGAAAAGCTCCGGTTGTGATTAAGTCGCCCGCTGTGGTTAAGGCGCCCGCTGTGCTGATGTTTCCGCCCAGAGTGATGGTTTTTCCGGTATTGTCAACGCCAGTACCGCCATTGGCACCCAAAATAATTCCGGTAATACTTGCAGCCGAACCGGTCGCAAACTCGACCCAATTTCCATTGGCTGTGCCGCCAATTAACTGATAGGTTTTAGCTGTGCCTGACCCGGCATCCAAAACCGTGCAGAGCATCCCAATCTGCCTTCTGTTGGTTAATATTGCATCTCGTCCGGTAATATCAGCTACCTGGTGATGCCCCCCCTTTGTATCATTACTATAGACGATGGGAAACACGCTACCCGAGCGTGGAATAAGGGTATTACCCATCTGAAATTGTGCGTAAGATGCACTGAATCCAAGAAACAATAAAACCGTTGTTAACAATACTACTTTGTAAATGTGACTGACCGATGTTTTCATCTTAACTAATTTTAAATATTAAATATAAACAATTCTACTCGAGCCGTATTTCAACTGTTCCTCCAGCGTAAAAAACACAAACAAAAACCAACTTATAATTTGTTCCGGTATAACCATTTTGATTGCTGAAATTATTCCGGATAATTGTTACAATATTACTCGCATCATAGGTCATCCAACCAAATGTCGGATCCTTGTACTGGACAGTAGGTGCCACTGCACCATAACTCGGATAGGCAAAAGCGATATATCCACCTGCTCCCATGGAAAAGGAATAACCGTTGGGATCCTTCCAGTTTCCCCCCAGTTTAGTCTCTGAAGCCAGTGCCTTGATCTGAGTATCTGTAAAAGAGAAACCTGCATCACACGGGGCCGCAGAGATGATTCCGCGATACAAACGGTTTTCCCATGAAACGGTGGGTGAATTACGCGAAGTGCCAGCGCCATACAAATTACCGTTCACTACCAATGGGAAAGCTTTTGTTTGGGTACCTCCGTTTGCAATTGTTCTAAATGTTACCGCCTGTGAACCAAGTGTGGAAGTACTTCCTGTAACCGCCCCATCAACAGAGATACTCGAAATTGCTTCGTCGTTGAGGGTAATACTCCAACCGAGGGAGAGTGGTATATTCGAATTGGAATATTCGTAAACGAGAGTTCCGGGAGTTAAAGTTGGATCTCCGTAGGTCATCTGTATGGCTTTGTTTAAAGCGATGGTAACATTCTTAGTTATTGTATTTGGCTGTGCATCAACTACTTCAAGTGTGAAAGATTTCGAAAAATCGGTAGTGGCATTTCCGGCCGAATTATCCACAACGACATCGTGAAAAGTACCACTTTGCGCACTTCCGACAGGGTTGGTGGGAGTTACAGTTTCCAGTACTGTCGCACCGGTTTTCAATTTGATGGAGTTAACTAATTTATCATCTGATGCATCCGTAAGGCTCACATTGGTGGCGCTCCAACTAAAAGAGAGGTTTGTAGTAAAAGAAGACCAGTTTTTCCAGGCGCTGTATGGAAAAGTGGAAGTTGCCGTGGAAAAAGTAGTCGTTGGCAGTGTGGCATTCACAGGAGGAAAGAACACCTTGTTTAAAAATTCCGCCATGGTAGCGGTATTAAAATTTGAACCAGAAACGCCTGGTAATCCAGCGAGGGTTATTATTCTGTTTCCATCGTATGCAGGGTCACTGGCACCTCCGCTTGCATTTACCACGTAAGGGCTTACTGTTGTTCCTGCTCCAGTTACGGTTACGTTTGTTCCTGCGGTTACTTTAGTTTCGGAACCATCGGCATTCGATAAACCTGAAAGTTTTGTTTTTTCAGCAGTGGTGTAATCGTTAGTTGATAAGCCTTTGCCCGCTTCTTTGTCCACTTTTAAAGCCAAACCAGTGGTTACAGACGTGGTGGTTGCTAATAAGCTAAGGTTTTGGTCGCCTGTGTTGGTGCCTGACAGATTGCTTAAATTTGTAATGTCGGTTGTGGTAATGTTTGCAGCCTGGCTGCTTGTATAAACAGGGTCAGTTTCTGTAACCGTTCCAGTAATACTTTCTGCCGTTTTTGCATGCAAAGCATATGGAACGCTTAGCAATTGACTCGTTCCTGTTAAAGTGTAGTTTGTACCACCTGAAGGATCTGTTTCGGTTTTTATATAATATGGTCCGTTTGCCCAGTTTATATTATTGAACCCGGCTGCTGCTCCAATCTCGATTGTCACCAGTCCGTTGGCATTAGTTGCCGGGGTTTGTGTTTCGGTATAAACCACAGTGCCGGTTGACGTGCCTTGCAGGATATTTATTCGCATGCCAATAGTTGTATTAATGATCAGCTCATCACTGCTATTTCTGATAACAGCCTGATAATTCATCTTCCATTGAGCCTGTGCACTCGCCTGAATTGGCAGGAAAACACCGGTAATCAGTGTTATTGCCGTCAAAATGGATAATATTCTTTTCATGTAACTTCGTTTATAAAAAACATTTAGCTGTTTCGATTTCTATAATGCAGTATATAATAATGTATCTCCGATCTATGTAACATTTCTCAAAAAGAGTTTACCCATCTGTATTTGTAGTCGCTTTTCCCAAATTTATAAGCAATAGAAATTTCATGTGAGCCAAAGCCTGCTCTCATATCAGTGAGTGTTATATCATAAGCATATGCAATAAACAAGCTATTTACCCTAAATCCGGCAAGAACTATAATAGCATCGCCAGTGCGCCATGAGAGACCTGCCCAATAGTTTCTTTTATAATAAATTCTTGAGGTGAGATCGAGTTGCATTGACTGAAAAAACATGTCAGATGATTTGATAAAAGCAGATGGCTCAAAAATCAAGTCTTTGTCAAGTGGAATTTTGAGACCTCCTGTCAAAAAGTAATGCCCTAATTCTACTCTGTCAGAATTGGTTGAAGCACCAGCAAACAATAATTGTCCCCTGAGGATGTTGGTCATTGAAAACCCAACAAAGTACTTATTGGTTGTGAAACTGGCGCCGAAGTTAATATCAGTAATAAGATGCCGCCAGTCATAGCTGAAAAGTTGATCGTCGTCCTGATCATAATTCAGATTTTTTGTATTGATAGCAAGTTGGTAAAATGTTGCTGCCAGTCCCAAAGCGAAGTCATTTGTATGATCGTAAGCCTTTCCCATTGGAATATGATAAGAATATGCCCCAGAAACTCCTGACCGTCTGATGATCCCATTTTCATCACTAAATACGTAACCCCCAATTCCGACATTCCCGCTTCTGGCTGCCCTCTTAAACCTCTTTCTTAGCCGTTCGGTTTTGTTGATATAACTTGCTTTTAACATACGGGCCTGAAAACTTGCTGCATAGGTGGCAGGTGCCATAGATAGTCCAACCCATTGTTCCCTTATAGTCAGGTTAATAGATGTGTAGCCATCGCGGCCTGCTAAAGAGGGATTAATAAGAAACCCGTTCGTTGTATATTGGCTATAAATTGGAAACTGCTGTGCATGTACAGTAAGGCAAAGAATACTTAACCCAATCAATTGTATTATCATTTTAAGATATATCATGTCTTTTACCTTCAAAATATATTCTTTATCTTATTACAGTAATTACCCCTGATCTTGGTTTTGATCCATCATTCAGATTCAATATATAATGATACGAATCGGTAGGAACAAGCTTACCCTTAAAAGTACCATCCCATGGGTTTGCTGAAATATTTTTTGTACTATAAACACGTATACCCCATCTGTTAAATATCTCCACTTCTGCATTTGGATACATTTCAATATTTTTTATTACCCAGGTATCATTATGTCCATTAGGGTAAGGAGTAATGATATCCGGAATGTTAAGACATGAGAAGGAAGCTGCTCCTGCAGTAATTGTAATATTCAGCGGAGCAGCACAACCTCTGTTATCAGTAACAATTACTTTATAAATACCGGCTTTCATGCCCGTTCTGTTTTGTAATACACTTCCATCAGACCATAATATGTTATAAGGTGGAGTTACGTTTTTAATTTCGAGTTTCACTTCTCCATCAGCAATATCGGGGCATGTTATATTCTGATGTGTTTCAGTAATTAGTATTGGTGCAGGGTCAATAATTTGAACATTGCCTGTAGTTATGCAACCGTACCAATCCGTTACAGTTACTGAGTAGTCCCCTGCATTAAGTCCTGTTGCTGTTGCTGTGTTTTGTACAGGATTTGTGTTCCATGAGTAAGTGTATGGCCCGTTACTCCCTTCAGCAATTGCGGTTGCACTGCCATCAGCCACTCCAACGCAACTATTATCAATCTTTGATGTGGAAACTAACAAAGCGGAAGGCTCAAAAATTGTTACAATTGCTTTTACTACGCATGTGTTTTCATCAATAGTGATAGTAGTGTAAGAACCTGCTATTGTTGTACAAAATTGAGCATCTGTAACAGTAACATTATAAGTACCTGCTGCCAGATCTGATATTTTTGCAGTTGTTTGAGCAGGCTTAGTATCCCACAAATAAGTGTATTCTCCTCTTGCTCCTGAAGGAATAACATTTGCAACGCCTGTAGAGTTTCCGAAACACATAGCATTAATCTGCGTAGTTACAACAGAAAGCTCAGGTACAGGCTGAACAGTGAAATTCTCAGAGCTTCTTATAATTCCATTTCCATCAGTATATTTTACACTCAAAGTTTGTGCTGATGCAGTTTTCCAGGCTATCTTAATTTTGTTATCTGTAGCTGTTCCCCCGGAAAGAATTGTGCCTCCTGTTGAAACGGTCCATGTATAAAATGATTTCCCGGATTCTGTTAAATACTCATGCCCGGTTGAAAGGATACATGGTGAAGAAGGTCCGGATATTTTAGGAATTGATGACGTCTGACTGTAAAGGTTATTCCCAGAAATAAGTATTATGATAAAAATTGCAGAAGCCTTTAAGATAATCAGGCTGATTATCTTAAAGTCAGAATTCTGTCTGACATTTTTCTGCTTTTTTTTATACTTACAACTTCTCATAAGATTGATATTTGACCTTCTGCTTTTTGATGAAAACCATAATTGTTCCTATTGCCTGCATGTTTAATTCTTTTTTTCAAAAATGAATTAGTTTTTAATAATCTTAATATATTTTACCTCAATGTTGTGATCAATCACTTTTAGAAAATACGTGGAGCGGGGCTGAGTTTCCAACGATATGACAGTTTCGTTTGAAGTAATAATTTGATTTACCAGTATCGTATTGTTCTTGTCTGAGAGCTGATACCGTAAATTTGTTTTATCATAATTATCAGCTAATTTCAATATGAGAATATCCTTTCCTGTGGTTGTCGAAACAGAACAGATCAGGCTTATAAAATCAGTCCCCGAAATAGCCAGAATTGTGTAAGGTTGCTGTACTCCTTGAGCTATTGATCCGGTTGCTCCGGTAACAAATGAAACAGCAAGCTGCCCATAAGAGTAGCTAACTGACCCCGTAGAACCTTTTATATTGCCACTTGCGGCAAGAATCGCTTCTTGCGCCTGAAGAGCTGTGAGTCCTGAAACCAATAGGAGTAGGACAATTAATTTTACTTTCTTGTATTGCACTTTTGTTCTCCGTTTGTTGTCATTTTCTGGCAGGATTGATGGTGTCATCTGATCTTTCATTTATAGTTATTCATAAATTCAAAGTGCAAGTCTACTCTGAAGTAATAAATATTGTATCTTCCGGACCCTTACAATACCTTACAATACCCTTACAAAATCTTACATATTACATAAGTGGCAGATATTCAGGCATTTTTTAAGGCTTGTTATTAGATATAACTGAATCCCGGATGTAACAATTGCAAATAAAGAACTTAAACAACAAATCTCCTTAGGTCAGAAATTGGTGGAAGACCTGAGAAAAACAGTGTTGCAATTGGAAATGTCCAACAGCAATATGATAGGCAGGGAACTGAAAATGATTGAACTGAAAAAAGAGATAAATGCTTTGCTGCTACGACTTCTTCTTTCACGCTCTCGGGCGGATCAGCCGGGTTGATCCCGGATTTTCGAAAATATGTCAGGGTATATTTTACAAAATCCCCCTGGGTAATTCCTTGTTTTTTGCAATACGTCTTTAACCGCAAGATTGTTCACATTCGTCCCAAGGACTTATAACAGATCAAAGTTGTACTAGCTACAAAATGCATAGTCGGGTTCCTAAGCAGGAGCGCAGGAAGCAGGATTAACCTTATAATAAGGAGTTTTTCGAAGACGGGGTATTACGCAAATAAAATTCCTTTCCTCAAGGTTCATTCCGGCAAGAAATTTAATCGCTTTTTCATCGTTTTTCAGACTGAGAAAAAAAGTAGCATCAGGAACAAAATACTGAGCTTTGGACTTTATGCCTGCATCTTCCAGTACTTTAAGGGAAGCAGTCTCCCGTGTGTAAATGAACTGTGCCTTTTTTAATAATTCCGAGAGGCTTTTATCAATAGTCTGGATGGTAGTTCCGAATATACCGAAAGGCTTGTCAGTAGCTTTAACCCATGCTTCAAGATTTGCCTTTCCAACAATTGAAGGACCTGATCCGTGAATCATAATATCAGCCTCCTTAAAAGCATTTTTTACCTCTTCACTTTCTGCTTCGTTCCGGCTGTTTACATTACCGTGAATGATCTGAACTTTAGGGAATGCCTTATTCAACATGAGTTCCACATCCTTTCCGTAGCTTTTCTTCCAGAGAATCACCTTTGCATCAGGAAGGAATGTTTCAAATACATTAAGTAATCCCGGTGTATGAGCAATATCACCAATATTTATATCCTGCCAGCCTGAAACAAGAAGTATTGTCAGATTCTTTTTTGCTGTATCACCAACAATATTTCCGAAAAGATCATGTAGTAAAATTCCGGAAAGACCCATTCCTGTCTGTTTAACCCAGTTTCTCCTGGATATCGACTCTCCCATTTGTATTTAAGATTAAAAATCGATTGCTTTATCAATAAGAAATTGCTTTATTTCATCGTCTGACGGAGGTGGAAGCAGGTATTCAACTTCCTCAGCATAATTAATGTCCTGGAAATAACTTAATTGTGCCCTGAATAGCTTAGGAGAGAATAACTGGTCAAAGATATCAACGGCCCTTACTGAAACCTCTTCTATTGAAAAATGATCCCGCAGCAGAAAATAAAAATCCACATAATCTTTCCATTTAGATCTGCGGCCAAGGGCATAAGCTTTCATTGCAGCCAGATCAAGAAGTGACGGTATTCTTAAATAATCCTCAAAAATATTTTTAGCATCGATCTGAAAAGGATACTCAAAGAATGTAAACTTTACCTCATTTATTGTCATATTCAGCTGCTCCGAAACCCTTCGTGTCACTAAATAAGGGAATCCAAAAAGTGAAATCTTTGAAATAATACCTTTTGGATGGAGAGAAGAATATTTAAACAAATCAAAATCAATTGATCGCCGGTGTCCGATATAAAGAGCAATAGCAGTTCCTCCAACAAGATAAAATTCGCGTTTGAATTGTTTTACCAGTGGTAATAATTCCACCTGGGTTTCCGAAAAAATCTCTTTATGCATATTTTTTGAAGTATAGCGAGAAGTAGTTATAAATTTCAGGAAAGTAATTCAGTTTCTTTCTTCCCTCAGCACTATAAAATACGTTAGCAGCTTCTCTTATCCCCCATATTTTTAAAAGGGTTCTGATATCATCCAGAGTACCATAATTAAGAATTGTCTCCAGCAGGAGTTCAGGACCTATATCCTCTTTTTTGTCTCCAGGAGTATACCAGAAAAGATCACTATTCTGCCTGATAAATTCTTTAACTTCCGGGCTGTTCATACTAATCTGAAAATAATAACTAAAGATAGTGAATTTTTTACTGTTTTCTATTGTCTATCGTCTCTTTTGAAACAACCCCAACCCTGCTGCTCCATTCATTATAGTCTTCAATTAGCTGATTCAAACGAGAAGGAAATTCTGCACTTAAATCGATTAGCTCCGACCTGTCGTTTTTCAGATCATACAATTCCCATGCTTTAAACTTTTTTGCAGCGTTATCATAAACCGATACAAGTTTCCAATCGCCCTCTCTCACAGCCCGGTTTCCCTCATGCTCCCAGAAAAGCGGAATGGTTCTCTTTAATTCCTTCCCTTTCAGAGCAGGCATAAGCGAAATTCCTTCTATTGGCAGAATTTTATTCCCATTATAGCTCCCGGGATATTTTCCGCCGGCTATTTCAATAAATGTCGGCATTATATCTGTTATGTGGCCTGTCTGGGCAACTATTTTGCCTTCACTGACTATCCCCGGCAGATGAGCTATAAACGGAGAAGCTATACCTCCTTCATGAACCCAGTGTTTAAACATTCTGAAAGGCGTATTACTTACATTAGCCCAGGGAATTTCAATTGCATCAAAGGAATCCTCTGAGCCTGTTTCACCTTTTGCTTTTAAAAAATTCTTCTGAGCTCTGGTGTTTTCATGACATCCGCCATTATCTGCAAGAAATATTATAAAGGTATTTTCAATCTGATTCTCTTGTGTTAAATAATTAACAATACGACCGATATTCTGATCCATCCTGTCGATCATTGCCGCATATACAGACATTCTGAGATCCCATGACACTTTTTCTTCTTTTGAAAGATTTGCCCAGTCAGGAGATGCTGCATCTTTTGGTGAAAGCTTTACTGAAGAATCCAGAATCCCCATCTTTTTCATTCGCTCATACCTTTCTTCCCTGATTACATCCCATCCCTGCATATACTTTCCACGGTACTTTGCAATATCCTCAGGAAGAGCGTGAAGCGGCCAGTGGGGAGCTGTAAACGGGAGATAAAGAAAAAATGGCTTCCCATCATCTTTCTCTTCTTTTAAAAATGATATCGCATAATCTGCAATTGCATCTGTGAAATAGAAACCTGTATCGGGCGGATAAAAATCTGTATCATCGAGCATCCACCTCACAGGAGCCATATTCTGGCGGTAGGCAATTGGCTTATAATAACTTCCGGCTCCATCAATGAGTCCGAAATATCTGTCGAAACCTCTCTTCAGCGGATGAACTTCAGGTTTTCCTCCAACATGCCATTTGCCCGACATATATGTATTGTAGCCGTTTAACTTTAAAGCCTCAGCAAGTGTAACGCACTGATTATTAAGATAACCCTGATACCCGGGATAGCCAAGATCATTCATCATGTCGCCAACCCCTGCCTGATGCTGATAAAGACCTGTAAGAAGTGATGCTCTGGAAGGACAGCATCGCGAGGCGTTGTAAAACTGTGTGATTCTGACACCTCTCGAAGCAAGCCTGTCAAGGTTCGGAGTCTTGATCTCTGAACCGAAACAGCCAATATCCGAATAGCCCATATCATCGGCCATAATGAGGATAATATTGGGTTTCTTAACTTCCGGAGAGGCATTTAATTGACTATTAGCTAATCCGGCTACTCCCATTACGGGAACAGATAAAGCAAGGCATAGAGGCTTCATAATAATAGTATTCAGATTTTAATTAGTCTTATGGCTTTGATTATACAGGCTTCGCTGTTCTTTTTCTCCTTTAGCTTAACAACAAACCGCTCTGGACCGCTATTTAGCAACACTGTTCCTACATTCATCCACGACCATGTTCTCTCAAAAGATTCACTTCGCTTTACATAATCGCGTTCCGGAAGTATAACAGATTCAAATGGCCTGTCAATTATAAATGGAATTGTTGAAGAATATGTACGGAATAACATTTTACTGCCTATATCTTCTAAAGGGCAGCCATATTGCAATTCTACTCTATACTTACCTCCTTTATTTATATTAAGCTGCCAGAAAATTGAGTCTCCGTTCTGAATCCAGTTAATCGTATGTGACTGGTTAGGATGAATGCTCGAAAACCTGACTTTGCCTGAAAGAGATGCATCCTGCACCGGTAGTTTGAAACTCTTTTCACCCGGAAAACCTGCATTTATCGTAGTAACAGGTTTATATGCCGATACTAATTCATCCTCCCACTTAGTAAGGGCAGAAAGAAGAATCTGACCTTCCCTGGTATTTGCTTTATAAATATCCTTCTTCTGCAAGGGATCGACGTTCATGTCATAAAGCAATGTGTCCCTTCGTGACCTCACAAGACGGTAGCGGTCGTTTCTTACAGATCCATTACATGTTTCAATTGCTGCATTCGCCTGCCTCGAAAAAATATATCTGTCGAAAGGCTTAACTTTCCCGCTGATCACCCGCGATAAATCGATTCCATCAATAGGGTTCACCGGGTTATATTTTGTTTTGATTAATCCAAGCAGTGTTGGCAGAATATCAATGTCCTGAGCAAGCTGAGCGGTGGCACCGCTTTTAATTTTACCATGCCATGATATATAAAACGGCAACCTCACTCCTCCCTCATCTACTGACCCTTTAATCCCCTTCATACCACCGTTATACCTTACAGTATTAGGTCCATTATCTGAAAAGAAAATTACAATGGTGTTATCCCTGATCTTAAGTTCGTCAAGTTTTCTGAGTATCCGGCTGATGTTGTCATCCATATTTTCGACCATTCCATATACTGATGAAAGCGTTGAGTCCAATCCCTGAGAATTGTATTTATTGAAATATTTTTCAGGTACCTGAAATGGTGAATGCGGCACATTATAAGGCACATAGCAGAAGAATGGATTAGCCTTGTTCTTATCAATAAAATCAAGGGCCTTGTCGGTAAAAAAGTCACTTGCATAACCATTCGATTTTTCTTCCTCATCGTTATGCATATATATAGCATCAAAGTAATACCCGAGATGCCCTACCATGAAACCTGTATACTCATCAAATCCCTGTCGGTTGGGATGTTGCTGAAAGTACCCTCCGTTATGCCATTTCCCGAAACAGCCGGTTGCATATCCATCCTTTTTTAATATCTCTGCAATGGTAACTTCTTCAGTCCTCATATTCTCATAACCGCTTGTTACAGAAGAAACGCCTGTCCTTAAAAAGTATCTCCCGGTAAGCATTTCAGAACGTGTAGGCGCACTAAGCGGACAAACATAAAACCTATCGAAGCTAAGACTCTGTTTTGCCAGCGCACTAATGGCAGGAGTTGAAACAAATTTATTGCCGTTGAGGTTCAGATCGCCCCATCCCATGTCGTCGGCAAGAATGATAACAATGTTGGGTTTTGAATTCTGTGAGTGGCCGGCTCCTGCCAGAAAAAGAAGTGGCGCAATACCAAATAGTGATTTCATTATTAAAACCTCCCCTTATTATTATTTCTTGTTGCATTAAATTTCTTATGCACAGACTCGCCTCTTTTGTTTGAAAAAAGTTCCTCATGCACAACGTTCCCATCAACATCAAAATGCTGAAATTGTATTGCTTTATCGCCTTCATGATAAATATTGCCTTTAAGAAATCCGCCTTTCACCCTTAGAAATAGATGTTCAGGCCTCACATCTGCCTGGGTCCAGCCCTCAGC
>JBBQZN010000086.1:0-10909 GCA_038207725.1 Bacteroidales bacterium
TTCTTTCCTTATTGATTTCAAGGCGCCGGGGGCAAAAACCTGTTTTTACAATATCTCGACTCCGGCGCTATTGGTGTGTGAGGGATCCGTTTTCTACAAATAGTTCGCCACTCTGTGGCTCAAAGCCTCTGACATTTCGCCTTTCTTTAACCTTTTTTCTTTAACCTTTTTCCTTTACCCTTTAACCTTTTTCCTTTAACCTTTTCCCTTTTTTCTTTACCCTTTTTCCTTTAACCTTTAACCTTTCTACTTTACCTTTTTCCTTTAACCTTTCTACTTTAACCTTTTTCCTTTAACCTTTCTACTTTAACCTTTTTCCTTTCTACTTTAACCTTTTTCCTTTAACCTTTTTCCTTTCTACTTTAACCTTTTTCCTTTAACCTTTCTACTTTAACCTTTTTCCTTTAACCTTTCTACTTTAACCTTTTTCCTTTAACCTTTCTACTTTAACCTTTTTCCTTTAACCTTAATCCTACTTATTCCTTACTCAATGTCCTGGCCGCATCAATCTTTGTTGCAAGAAGTGCAGGGATCCAGCTGCTCAGCATCCAGAGTAGCGGGAAAAGAACAATTGTATAATAGAAAACTGACCATACTGTCTTTATATTATTGGCAGTGAATCTGAAGATCTCACTTCCAAAGTAATCTGCAACACTGTTTCCAATGAAAAAACCTATTATCCCGCCTGCAAGTCCCAGTATAAAAGCTTTAAAAAGAATCATAAATAAAATGTAAAACTGACTGTTTCCCATAGCCTTTAAAAGCCCTATTTCACGTTCGCGGATTTTTACATTTTGCCAGAAGAGAAGAGCTGTTATCAAAAGGCATGATATCATAACAAAAGGTATGATGAATGCTCCATATTTATTCATCATAACACGCTGGTTTTCTCTGGCATCTGCTATGCTGCTTATTTCGGTAACCTCAAGATCTGAAAAGATAGACTGAACCTGATTTCTTGCATTCTTTATCCGGCCATCTTTACATACACAACCAAGAGCTTCAATCTTATTTATCTTACCCTCCATACCCAGAACCTGCTGAAGGTCAGCCAGATTAAATGATACGCCCTGATCCATCATTCCCTTTCCTTCCTCCAAAAGTTTCTCAATCTGAAAACTATACTGATTACCATCAACACCTGTAATTACAAATGGCTCACCCGGTTTAATGTTCTTTGCTACAAGCGCCCCAACCTGAACTGTACCTTTTTTAACATCAAAGCCCATAATCTCCTGTGCAGGGAGGTAGATCTGCTGAGCTTCGTCCTTATATCCGAACAACACTATCTGATGAGTCGATCCGTTAGAATCTTTCCAGTCAGGATATTTGACCTGCAGTATTCCGGTAAGATGACGGACTGCATCAAATGTTTTTGATTCTGCGAGTACATCAACATAGTTATCCGGAAATGTTCCTGTGTTGTTTACAGAATAAAAATCAATAAGGTTTGTTCCTTTCGGGAAAATATAGAGATTGAGGCCCTGCTCACGCATTATCTTACGAGTCTCATCCTCGCTTGCTTTACTCAGAGTATAGATTGCCACCGATACAGAACTTGCTACAATTACTGTAAGAAGTATGGTCAGGGATGTCAGCTTTCTGTACCATATTTCTTTGAAAACTAATTTAACCGGACTCATCTATTTTTGTTTTTTTTTAGTACAATAATTGTCGAAATTGCTACAAGCATAATAATAATCAATGCTGTTACAGTACTGGAAATTTTCAAAGAGTTGTCATCCCTCATAATAATTTTCTCAGGCTGAAGTGTATTTAGACCTGCTTTCTGGTCAATAAGCCATTTAGGCAAAGGCCTGATGTTCAGAGTGTCGTATTTAATAGTATCGGATTGCATCTATTCACCGATGGCAGGATTTGCATCAATTATCTTATTAAGCAGAGCTGGTGTTGGATTATCCCAGTTGTTTGTGAACAGAATATCCGTTCCGGGCAGATCATCTTTAATCAGACAACTGCATTCGGCAGTAAGGTAGTCAATCATCAGGGTAATATTCTCCTCAGTGATTCCTTTCCCTAAAAGCGGTTCAAGAGCTTTGAATCTTCCAAAAACTCCAAAAAGCATCGGCTCCCTGATTGTTTTAAGATCATCTTCAACATTCAGAAGCAGCGAAGTAAAATGAGCCTCCTCTTTACTGTTTCTGCTAATCTCCACAACCGGAATAATTGTTCCGAAAGGAGAACTCTCAAGTGCCCTCTTCAATGCCAGAAGACCCATGTCATCCTTTTCTTTATTATCTGACTTCAGATAGACCATAACACATAATTTTCCTGATATCAGTTCATTAGCAACCTTCTCACGCAGAGGAGACGAAGTCAGATTAATTAACTGATCGGGATTATCATAGCGGACAAAAAGGCGATTCTCATAATACAATCCATAATATGGGGCCTTAATATCCTCCCGCGAAACAGTTCTGAATTGAATATTGGCAGTAAGGATACTTTCAGAAATTGCCCTGTTTTGTTTTGCAGTTGTTTCATTAACCGGACCATTATGAAAATAGATGAGTGAATATTGATTTGGAAGTGCATTAAGCAGTACCCATTCCGACACTCTTGTTGTACATGCCAGACTAATAAGTCCGGCCACGATTATCATTTTTAAAAATGCCCTTTTCATCTTAATGTCAGTGGTTTAACAGGCACACTCTCTTCAACAAGCTCAATACCAGAGAGAATTGTATTTCCCATTTTTGGATCCATCTCAATTTTAAGTGTATTTCCGGCTTCGATTCCTGAAAAGGATTTTACAATTTCCTTATTTGTCTTTCCTGCATGCAAAACAATATCGAAGTTTTCAAGTACTTTATTTCCCTGAATCGAAACATCAAAAACCCTTTCGCCAGCCCTTTTTTCTTCTAGCTCCGAGAAGTAGAGATTAACTTTATATGACGTTACAGGTGTTTCCTTTTCCTTCGATAGTTTTATTTCAAGTGAACGTATTCCTCCTACAGCACTTGCAGAAATCCATGGTGTTGATTCGGAACTTACCGAAATAGGCTCCTTACGTATTGTGAAATAATTAACAGTATCGATCTTTACAGAAATTTCCGGTGAAGCTCCTCCTACAAACGGATATTCAACCCATAGAACATTATTATCAGAGGTCCGGTCTCCGGGTGCATTAAGATTTAATCCAAGCTGTTTTATCTGTTTGCCACTCCATCTATAATTGCTGTTAGCCCAGTATGTCATCCATGGCATATTTACCAGGGCAAGTGAGGTCTGATTCTGATATGGGCACTGGCATGTTCGGGTATAATCGGGCGAGTTAAGCACACCATCAGCTACAATCAGGTTTGTTGAACAACTTGACTTCCAGCCGCCCAGACTACCTGTACCATCAAATGAATCAAGATTTACAAATCCTGCCGAAGCTGATCTGAAAGTAAGCAGATACTCGCTTGCCACAACTATTCCGCAACCATACTCCCTTTTATAAGTCCACTTTTTCTCCTCACCGGTAATCAGATCCTTCTCAAATATGGGCTCACCTGTCAGCAGACTGAATCCTTCCCCCTCTGTATAAATCTTATCTCCGTGAAGAATAGGAGGGTTAGCATATTTAAGCTGCTTATCCCATACTTTTTCCTTTGTTGCGACATTATAAACTATCATCCTGTTACCTGTTTCCCCGGTAAGCATATCGCGCGACGGACGTGTAGCCTGCAGAAGATATTTATAATCAGATGAGTAGCCAAGCCATGTTCCGAAAATATCTTTGGTATCTTCTTTAATAATCTTACCTGATACGATGTCAATTGTAAGCATTCTTGAGCCTGCAGGCAATGGTTCACCTCTCCGTTTTAACTTAGTCTCAAGGTTTTGCGGCAGTTTATCCAGACAGAAGAGCATACCATCACCGCAGATTACAGAATTATGAATGAAGCCATTGTTGGCTTTGATATTCCATAACTTCTCGCCGGTGAACCTGTCAAAAATAATAAGCTCCTTACTGGCAGTAACATCATAATTACTCATAGCCTTCGCCTCTGCCTTTTCATCAGGATCACGTATTTCGGGGTAGTCTGTGAAATTATTTCCAAGAATCAGAAAATTATTATAAACTCCGATATACCCGAGTTTCTGAGTTGCAGCATCACCTGTTGTAATATCCTTCACAAGTTCACCGGTAATTATATCAATCAGATGGCAAACATCGCTTTCTATAACATAAACATATTCTTTTGCAGCTATAAAATTTGTACCCCGAGCGTTTGATCCGGCCAGGTGTTCCTGATTGTATTTTGGGTCAAGAGGATTATCTCCGTCATAAGATTCATCATAGTATACCAGCCAGGTATCATTCATAAGTTTTTCAAATTTCCGATCCCACAATACTCGGCCGGTATAAACATCCCTGGCACTTATATTGTTCATTCCCTGAATTATAAGCCGGCCATCTATTACCTGTTCTCCTGGTCCGTGACCATGACGCGGAAGAACATCAAGATTTGAGTTTCCTCCGAACCAGAGGATCCCTAGAGGCGCCTTTACTCTTTCGTCATCAGATTTAAGAGTATTGGAAATATCACCGTAGTTATGTGTCCACTCATCTACACCTTCAAGCGATCCGGTTCTTGTAATAAGTGCATATCCGCTACCATGGGTTTGTTGTGCTCCGTAAAGGTTCAGGTCTGCTAATTTTGCAGAGAGCTGGCTCTGGTCACGGCGACTGGCTTTAATCCATATCTTACCATCATAAGGCCGTGTGCATTCATAAACACTTTTTAGAATATCTTCATCGAGATCCTTAAGATAGCTCAGGTCGGTAATTATTGTAAGAGATGAAAAGTATTTTGGAAGAAGCGGGAAACTCTCACCGCTGCAGAGAAAACTCAGCCTGTCGGCTTTAACACCCATATTATCAAAGTATTCCCTTAGATAAGATATACGTGAAGGATCATTATCAAAAGCAATTATAGTAAGTGAAGTAGTTGATAACAAACCTTTTATAAGTTCAAGATCCTTTGTCCCGAATAAAACGGAATAGCCATCTGTAACCAATGTTCTGCTTACAATATCGTCAGCATCAGATTTTTTAACTATCAACTCCGGAACTGACTTTCTAATTGTAACGACCTCAGAAACCGGGGTACTTCCATAGACCAGTATGTCGCCTTCATCAGAGACGGCAATTAGTTTTCCGTTTGCAGCAACCAGTCTTTCTATTTTCCGGCTCGTAGGGATACTCCAGAGTTTAGTTGGCTTATTATCTGTTATTTTTATTGCTGTAATACCGGTACTATCGGCGGTATAGAGGCAATCTCCTGCTTTAATAAGCTCATTGGCCGCTGAATAATCACTCTTCCAAACATTTTCTAGTTTATTCTTATTATCAAGCACATATGCAGTAATCTTTCTTCCTGAGAAATAAATATTATCGCCATCAATCACAGGATATTCGCCTGCATCAGATTTGATCTTAGTGCCTGTTTTTGAATCGTACATATATGTCAGGCGTTCCCTGTGGTGATTAAAAAACACCTTCTCATTACTACAGGTGAATGCGCCCCCTGTTTTACCACTTTCTGCCAGCTGATAGTAGAGCTCCTTCCCTGTTTTCAGGTCAAACGCTGCGGGTACTGACCGTCCTCCCGCAACAAGCAAAGTGTTACCACTAATTGTGAAGTTCCCCTGAGGTGCAACATTAGCAAAAGCCGGTGATTTATGAGGCTGAAGTGTATAAGTGCTTCCGGTTCCCTCATTTTTCCAGACAATCGCTCCTGTTTCTGAATTAATTGCATAAATAAATGTTCCCATCAAAGGAAAAATACTGGCAGCAGTATATAGAATATTATCTTTAATCACAATTCCTCCGCGAGCAGGCCACATTGATATAAGTCGCTTATTACCAAGCAGTTTATTTGAGGCAGGAGCCAGAGTTAATTTCCAGATCAGAGAACCGTTATTACCGTTGAGGCAATAGCAATTACCATCATCACTGGTAAAATATATCTTCCCGTTATTTGCTGCCAGAGGAAGTCTGACCGGCCCATCAGCATAATAATGCCAAAGTTCTTTCCCTGTGTTAATATCAAGTGCAATAACTTTATCCTGATCATTGAAGCCAAGGTATATTTTATTATCAGAAACAATAGGTTCAAATATCCTGTCGTACTGCATCAGGTTCTGGTTCAGCGGATCGTCCCAGACAGGAGTTCTGGCAGAATATTTTATCTGCCACTGAAGATATAGTTTATCGGCGAGCTGTTCGGGAGTTGAAGCTGTACGTCCGGCATCGTAACGCCACATTGGCCAGTCGTAGGGCTGGGCGTTGGATGATAACGCAATAAAGAGTAGAAAAAAGATTACTAATAGTCTCATGAAACTCTATGTTAAGTAGCAAATTTACAATCTACTGGTCAATTGCATTTAGGCCATCTGAACAAAAATAGAACTATAATTTTAAAAATAACGCTTTGTAATAAAGATACATACATGATAGTCGTTAATTAACTTATTTTAACTTCAAAATAATTCAGAAGGGCTATTTTTGTAATTCTGAATTCCAGAAATAAATAGTTATAAGAATGCTTAAAATAATATTTAAATTTTTATGACTATCGGCAATGATTAACAATTTGATTAACTTAATACTCCCTTCTTTGTATAATGCTAATATACAAATACTTTCATATTTTCAAAATGACCCCCTTTACCGTTTCCCCCAAAGGGAAAAAGCTTTATTTGGTGCTCCTTCCCCCCTGGGGGAAGGTTGGGAAGGGGGTATGAGTTGCAAATAAAATTAATATTTTATGCATGATTCCCGATACTCATTTAAATTTAATCTGCCTCTCATGTCTGTTTTTCCGAAATACATATTCGTTTTTATACTTTTTATTTGCACTGTTCATGCCAATGGCCAGGATCGGGACAAGTCAGCCATCATCCAAAATACTATAGAGATTGAATCTGTAGTAATAAGAGCAAGGAGAGAAACTCGGAATCTCATGAAGAGGCCTTATACTGAGCCAAATTCACTCTTTTCTTCAATAAGCAAATTATCTGGTGCAGTTATAAAAAAACAGGGTGCTGTCAACCTGATTGAAGCAATGAATTACGTACCAGACGGACTTATTGAATCGCGCGGCAGACAGATTAAGCAGTTCTTTTCGGTTCGTGGACAAAAATACCCTTATCCCGATTATGCAATCGATGGTGTGTGGCAGAAAGAGTTTGAATAACTGCCCTATTTCTTCTCAACATCTGATATTGAAGAGATTGAGATAGTAAGATCAAGTGCACTTCTTACCGGATTATCGGGAATGTCGGGGCTAATAAATGTCAAGACACGGGAATATAATAAGATGGAGACGAACGTGGAGATGGAATATGGCTCCTATAACTCTATCCATTCTCATCTGTCAAATGGCAGCAAAATCGGAAATTTCTCATACTCTGTAGGCCTCGGATATGATAAAAGTGATGGTCCATCAGGCGGCAGACAACTGCTGACAGGCTCTATGAACCTGAAGCTGGCCGTTGTGAGACATGAGCAGACTTGATATTAAGCCTTTTATTTACAGAGTATGTTATCCATGCACATCCTGAGCCTATAAGTGCTCCGGCCAGAACATCAGAAGGATAATGAACTCCAAGTCTCATTCTTGAATAGCCCACCGAGCCTGCCCATGTATATGATGGGACAACAACATACCACTTAGGATATGCCAGACTAAACGAGGTGGCAGTAGCAAAAGCCATTGAGGTATGTCCGGAGGGAAACGAAGGGGATCCGGCTCCCGACTTCTTTGTAATATCAGGATATGTAATAAATGGCCGCGTACGGTTGAATGAATATTTCATTGCCATAGTTATTCCCGAATTTACTACAGTGGCAGCAAGTGTGACGCAACTGTTTCTGAAAAGTTCATTATCTTTTCTGAGAAGTCCGATAGTTCCGGTTACTGCTGGTATTCCAATAGCAAAATAAGCATCAGAATTGGAAACAAACTGAAAAAACTTATCAGCCGGAAGCGATTGCGATGAGTTCAGAGAACGAAGAATACGGATATCAATATTCTGGGAAGAGGCCATTACAGAACAGAAAACTATAAAAAGAACAACAATGGCTTTCTTCATATTGATCGGATAAAATTTTAATTATTCATGAACTAAGTCAAAGTGCTATATTCCTTTGTGTTACTTTGTGCTGTACTTTGTGATCCTTCGTGGTAAAAAAAAGTTTAAACACAAAGGCACACTAAGGTATTCACTAAGGGTTCACAAAGGTTTATGAATAAATTAGGATAAATCAATTTAACAGCTTCTCAATATCCTTCTCAAGTTTTGCAGGAACAGTTGTAGGTGCAAATCGTTTAACAGGTATTCCGTTTCTGTCAATGAGAAACTTTGCAAAGTTCCATTTGATTTTCCTCCCAAGCAATTCAGTCAACTTGTCTTTCAGATATTTATAAATAGGATGAGCGTTGTCACCATTGACATCAATTTTCGAAAACATCTGAAATGACACCCCGTAATTTATCAGGCATCCTTCAGAAATCTCCTTTTCTGTTCCGGGTTCCTGGTTTCCGAACTGGTTGCAGGGAAAACCGAGAATCACAAGACCTTTGTCCTTATATTTCTGAAACAGATTCTCAAGGCCTTCATACTGCGGTGTTAGTCCGCATTTACTGGCTGTATTCACAACCAATACAACTTTCCCATGGTATGTTTCCATACTAAGATCTTTACCCTGAAGCGACTTGGCACTGAATTGATAGAAGTTATTTTCCATTTTATACCTGTATGACTATTTTAATTTACTTTTAATATCTGCCAGTTTTAGAACAAGTTCAAGATCATCATTGTTCACTACCTTCGTTGATATAGCTCTGATAGCACCATAGCGCTTTGCATTTTTAAAGTCATCCTTTACACTTTGCGGTAAGTCGCTCTCTAGAAGAACCGGTTCAGCCTTGTTCCCGAAATATAATGGTACTTTGAATGTATCTGAATAAATAGCAGCCCAGAAGAGAGTCTTCTTCTTATAAACCATTTTGAACAGCCACTGATATCCATCGTTGTAATGTTTCATCAATCAGCTTCAACCATAATTTCATCTTTGCTCCAAGAAGTGTAGTTAGAAGCTAAGGAAACAGGGAAACGGTAATAATACCGCTACCTGCTGAACCTGCTGAAATAAAATAATATTATCTAAGAATTACTTCGGCTGAACTGCCAGTTTTGTAAGTGTCAGCGGCACTTCACCCTCAGAATAGACGGCCTTTCCGGTCATTTTGGTATTGCTTTCAATTTTAAGGGAAACATTAATACTCTGACCTTCGAGGTTGATAATAAATGTCAGTGTATCGTTTTCGATTTTAACTTTTTCGCCAGCTAGTTTATACTCACTTCCGGTGAACATCATTGTTGCCGTATGCTTCTGTTCAGCAAAACCAACTACAATTGTTCCTGTTGTATAACCTTCAGGGGCATAAGGTGCATCAAACTTCCATGAACCTATTGGGTCTGTTTTTTCGGTTGTTGTCTGTCCGCTTACTGCAAGAACAGAAAGAAATGATATTACGATAAATGTAAAAAACTTGCTTTTCATAAATATTGAGATTGGTTGACTTCAAATATATGAATCAATTAAATAATAATCAAAAATACAGCAAAATATCAACAACCACCCGCTGCCTTTTTCTTTTTTGCAACAGGTTTAACAGCAGGTTTTGCAGAGACAGCACCCTGATCCGGTCCTGCAGCCTGAACTGCTCCACCTCCGCCAAGAGCCATGCCTGCACTCCTGCGGAAATCATATTTTGCAAACTCTTCATCCGGACTTGTTGCAGCAGGTTTCTCGGGGTTCAGAATTGTATCGAACCAAAAATTGAGACCACCCTCCAAAACATAATTATTTGTGTATCCAAGCTGTCTGGTTACCATCCATGCCTCATTTGCAGTAATACTGCCGTTTGAATAAAATATATTCATCTTAACGCCCTGATTAAGAATGTCATTATGCTCCACTGAAAGGAGGTCAGCAGATGGAATATTAATTGCTCCGGGAAGACTGAACTTTTCAAATTCTTCCTGACTTCTTACATCAATCAGTTGCAGGGAAGGATCTTTTTTAATTATCATGTCAGCTACAGTTTCAGGCGAAACGAACTGTGTACGTGTATTGACTTCGCTAAGCATCTCCTCAGCAGTGAGCTTGAACTGTCTGGTCTTGTTAGCCGGAACTGCTGCAATTATCAGTCCCAAAGGAATTATAAACATTGCAAGCAATGTATGCGGTTTGAGTTGTTTAAATGGATTCATATTATGTATTGTTAATTAATTTCTAATACTCTGCACGCGGGAATTTTTTCTCGGCCCATTCTGCAACTTTAAACATTGCGAGGGCAACAATAATAAGTAGAAATGCAAATATGCCATCAGTCAGCCCCAGTGTCTCGCTTACTTTTGGCGAGCCAAGGAATTTAGCCATATACATTCCATCCCAGAGGTCATAACCCATTCCAAAGATAAATACTCCTATAAAGAGTCCACCTATAAATACAAGGGCATCAATCTTTCCTATAGATGCTCCGCAGAAGCTTGTTCCAGGGCAGTAACCGCCTAATATAAATCCGGCTCCCATTATTATACCTCCAACAATTGCTGAGGTCAGATAAGTAGGATTAACATATACAAGATCGAGATCTATCCAGCCGAAGAGGCTGAAAAACAGTAGTCCCAGCATAGCAGTAATTGCAGCTGTAAAGAATACTTTAAGAACAACTGTATCATACCCGTAGAAAACACCTGCCAGTTTGCGGCTCGATGAGAATCCGCTCTGCTCAAGAACAAATCCGAATCCTATACCTATTATAAATGCCAGGAACAGATTTGTATTTTCTGATATTAATTCGTTGATTGCTAATGGTCCCAT
>JBBQZN010000087.1:0-10543 GCA_038207725.1 Bacteroidales bacterium
GATGCAAATGGCCAGCCTATAAATACAAAATGGTCTGATGAGGTTTACCGCAAGGGTTTCCAGCAGAATCATGCAGTTACTTTTTCAGGATCAACACCTACTACAAGTTATTTTCTTTCTGTAGGCTATACAAACCAGGAGGGTATGATTAAGAAAAATACCTACGTAAGGAAGAATGCCAGGATGAATATTGACCATAAACTCAATAAATTCATAACACTTAGCGCAAATATTGCCTACACAAATGGTTTCAGTGAAGCTCCTGTTACAGGTTCTTCTTTTGCAACTGCAGGTGCTGCCCGTCTGGCATTCGTTCTTCCTCCGATTCTCGGCCCTTTGCTGAATGATGGATCATATAATATAAATGGTTCACAGATCGGAAGTATGTCAACCGGATTGCCAAGTCTTGGATATTATAATCCAAGACCAACTCTTGACCTTAACACATTTACAAGTGAAACAGACAGGCTTCTTGCAACAACATCTGTCGCAATTGAACCGGTAAAAGGACTCATACTTAAATCAGTTTACGGTATTGATAACCTTTCTGTTGAATCAATTTCTTTCCAGAGCCCGGTTACCGGTGATGGTTATGGTTCACAGGGATCTGCAACTAATTATTTCAACAGACCAAAAAGATGGACATGGACAAATACTGCAAACTATAATGTTACGCTTAAAGAAAAATTCAATGTAGGCTTACTCGCCGGAATTGAAGAACAGAGAACATATAGTGTAAACTGGAATGGTAGCAAAACAACAGTTGCTGATCCGTTTTTCAAGGTTTACCAGGGTTCATGGGTAACACCCGGTATGGGTGGCGGCGGAATCGGTGAGAACTACTTCCTTTCATATTTCGGACGTGCAAGTTTAAATTTTAATAAGAAATATTACCTTGAGGGTAGTGTTCGTCGTGATGGATTTTCAGGCCTCGCTGCCGGTAATAAATTTGGTACATTCGGTGGTGCATCTATAATGTGGAACGCATCAAACGAAGATTTTGTTGTAAACACAATCGGATCAATCTTCTCAGATATACGTGTAAAAGGAAGTTACGGTCGCGTTGGTAACATGTCAGCTATCGGTGACTTCAGCTCATTATATCTTTACGGTGCAGGATTATATGGCGCCATCCCTACACTCGCATTTTCACAGATAGGAAATGCTGCTCTTCAGTGGGAGACAAGTGATAAGTATGATGTAGGTCTTTCATTTGGTCTTCTGAAAGATAAGATTCAGGCTGAATTGAGTTACTATTACAATGATATTAACGGTCTTGTTCTTAGTGTACAGCAGACTCCTTCGAAAGGTATCCCTGGCGGAACAATTCCCCAGAACATTGGATCAATGTATAATACAGGACTTGAACTTACTCTTACAAGTTTCAATTTTTCAACACCAAATTTCTCATGGACATCAACTCTTAACTTCAGTACCATGAAGAACGAAGTTACTGCACTTGCCCCAGGAATTACAGAACTTACAGGTGTTACTGCAAGTCTCGAGACAACAAACAGAACTATTGTCGGTGAACCAATTGGTAACATTCTTGCGGTAGAAACCAGAGGTGTTGATGCTACAACCGGTCGTAGAATTTATGTTAACAAGGCCGGCGCTGAGATTCTTTATTATCATGAGAACTCGGCTGCAACAAGATGGCAGTACAGGGATGGTTCAGGTGTTGCTCCAAATATTACTACTGCAGCTGATGCAAAAATTGTTGGCTCACCTCTTCCAAAAGTTTTCGGAGGATTTGATAATAACTTCGCATACAAGAACTTTGATTTTTCTGCAAACCTCACTTATGCATTTGGTTTCTATCTTTATTGCGGATCAAAAGCAGGTCTGAGAGACCAGAGATGGTGGAATAATTCTCTTGAGGTTTATGAAACAGCCTGGAAAGCTCCGGGTGATGTTACAAATATTCCAAAGCCGATCATGAACGACAACGTTTCAAACGGATCTTCATTCGCGATCAGCGAGAATGTGGAAAAAGGCGATTATGTTAAAGTAAGAGACATTTCTTTTGGATATACAATCAAGAATCTTCCTTCGATAACAAATATCGAAAAAATCAGAGTTTATGCTCAGATATTTAACGCTGCTGTATTTACCAAGTATTCCGGATCTGACCCTGAAGTTTCAACAAACGGTAATTCCAATCTTACTCCGGGTGTTGACAGAAACTCCGCTCCACAGGCCAGAACCTATACGTTTGGTGTAAGCGTTAGTTTTTAATTACTTAAATAATTATGATTATGAGAAATATTATCAAAATAACAATAGCATTTGCACTATTGCTTACTATCGGGTGCTCCAAGGAGTTTCTTGATCCAGTACCCCAGACTTCTCTTTCCGACCTTACCGTGTTTGATACAAAGGACAGGGTCGTTGCTCAGGTTAATGGTATGTACGATGCCATGAAAGCATCCAATTATCTTGGTGGCAGGTTTTATGTTTACAATGATATCCGTGCTGATAACTTTATTCCTAAGAGCACGAATGGTGTTACAAATTATCAGACATGGAATCACACTGTCATCGGTTCTACAAATGAGGTCCAGAACCTTTGGACAGCTATTTATAATTCTATAAATACTATTAACATTTTTTCAACAGGACTCGATGCAGCATGGACCGGAAATAAACTCACCGGAAAAATAACACAGGCAGAATATGATCAGTATAAGAGTGAAGCTCTTACACTGCGCGCTCTTTGTTATTTCCACCTTCTCCAGCTTTATGCAAAACCTTACGTAAATGGTGCAGGCGATAACCCAGGTGTTCCTCTCAGATTAATTGCCGAGAAAACTTCCGAAAATAGCGATTTGGCCAGAAGCACTGTAGCTCAGGTATATGCACAGATTCTTATTGATCTTAATGCAGCTGAACCTTTGGCTGTACTGACACACGGTAGTGCACCACTAAATACAACAAGGGTTCACAGGAATACCGTTATTGCACTCAAAACCAAGGTTTACCTTCATATGGGAAACTGGCCTGCTGTAAATACTGAATCTGCAAAGATAGTTAGCGCATCAGCACCATTCACAGCTGCAACCGGTGTAGCCCTGGCATTAAGTCCAACTTATGCTGCTATCTGGGCTGCACCATATCAATCAGCTGAATCGATTCTTTCATTACCGATGACTGCTACCGATAACCCGGGATCACAGAACTCTCTTCCCTATTACTACTATACAACTCCTTCTGAATCATACTATCTGAATACAGCTCCCGGAGCTGCCTATGCTTCAATGGATGCCACAGACGTTAGAAAATCTGGTCTTCTGACTGCTCTTGTTGGAACTGTTAACTGCTTCTTCCTTTCAAAATGGCAGGACGCTGTAAGTCATACCAACTCTGCACCGATAATCAGATATGCCGAGGTTCTTCTCAATCGTTCTGAAGCTCTTGTACGTGCAGGTAACGCTGTAACTCAGGGTGCTGTTGATCTCTTAAATGCTGTAAGGGTTCGTTCATTTGCAACAGGTGGCTATACACTTGCCAGCTTTGCGACTACTGCTGATTTCTATACAGCTGTCATTCAGGAAAGAAACTTTGAATTCCTTGGTGAAGGTATGAGAAATATGGACCTTATGAGATTAAACATGACAATCCCCGGCAAAAACGGTGGAAGTATGGGTAATATTTCTCCGGCAACAAATAGCAGCGTAACTTACATTTGGCCTATTCCTGCCAACGAAATGACTTTCAACAAACTTATGACAGAAAACTAATAGTCATATCAGAATAACAAAAAAAGGCTGTCCCGAAAGGGCAGCCTTTTTTTATAAGGTTAAAGGAGAAAGGAAAAAGGAGAAAGGTTAAAGGAAAAAAGTTGAGCTCTGATTTACTCCGAACTCCATCCGCCAGCTGGCGGACCGAACTCCGAACTTCAAACAATTCTTCTTATAGTTCTGAGTTTATGGGAATAAGCATTGATTTCAGGTTTAAATATGCCCTGATGATCAATTGCATCTATTCTTACACGTCCCGAAGCATGTATCACAAGTCCTTTGGATAATATCATCCCAACATGGCAGATCTTTCTTCTCTCATTATCAAACAATACAAGATCGCCCGGTTCAGCAGTGTCAATGAAATCTATTACTCTGCCGCATTCTGCCTGCTGCCAGCTGTTGCGTGGAATATCAATTCCTTGGATCTTATATATGAGCTGTGTAAAACCTGAACAATCAATTCCTGATGGAACCTTGCCTCCCCAAATGTATGGAGAGTTAATAAACTTAAGTGCAGTTTCGGAAAACGAATCATTTGTTGTTACAAAGCCTATACTGAATTCTTCGGATGTTCTGAAGTGATCTTTACCAGCAATGAAAGTTTTCTTCTCAAAATCTGGATTATAGATCTGGCATCCTGCCTCCAGTACCAGTTTTGTATCATCACTTCTGAAACATAAAAGGCTTCTGTTAAGTACATGCCGGTCTGATGAGCCGGTATCCTCTGTATTCTGAAGATGATCCATATCAATCCACCCCATGTAATTATCGAAAACTGTCTCGATCTTCATCCAGCACCCCGACTTGTCAAGAATCCGGTATTTTTCACCAAATAACACCTGGCTGAGCATCTCAGATTTATGCGAGGGTCCCGACCTTAGCGGAACAAATACGTTTTCACAAATAAATAAATCCATTAGTAATTATTTCTTTCAAAATTAGTAAAATCTAAAGGAAAATCTAACCTATTTTATTCATAAACCTTTGTGAGCCTTTGTGAATACCTTTGTGTGCCTTTGTGGTTTAGCTTTTTTTTACCACTAAGGTTCACAAAGTACAGCACAAAGTAACACAAAGGAATATAACACTTTAACTAATTTCATGAATAATTCAAATTTAGCGCCGGCAATCTCCTAATCAGTTCATAACAATGAATTTTAGTTTAATTTTGTCGTTATTATTAACTTGTATTAAATTTCAATTCAATGTCTGAAGTTCAGAAGCATACTCCCGGGAAATACTTATTCAATTTTGTTTTCTTTCTTATAAGCATCATTGTTGTTACGGCTATATGGCCGCATGCAGAAGGAGATAACCTGTTAAATTACCTGGGAAGTTTTATTATAGTGTCTTCTTCATATCTCATCCTTTACCTTTTTCTTTCTCATTTTCGTTCGGAAATACTTTTGGTGATACGGAAAACACTGTTCATAAACATTACTACTCTCTCATTTATACTGCTAACAAGAATAGTGATAAATTATCCGGAGTTTAATCTCTTGCTACTCATTCCATTTGCAATAATTCCTGTAATTATAAGGACTTTCTACGATGCAAGGCTGGCACTTTTTATTCTTCTTATAACATTGGTATTGACCGGGTTCATGGTTGAAGATCCTTTTGATTTTCTTGTCATGAACTTTATATCGGGCATGGCGGCAGTTTTCACACTTACAAATATCTACAGAAAAGGAAAGTTATTCTATACTTCATTCTTTGTAATAATAAGCTACTCTTTGCTATATACCGGAATTTCATTACTCCGTAACGGCAATGCTGACGGCTTAGTAGCTGCAGACTACCTTTTGTTTGCCGGAAATGGTTTACTGGTACTTCTCAGTTATCCGCTTATATTCATGTTTGAGGAGAAATTTCTGTTTCTTTCTGATACTACTTTGCTCGAGCTTGCTGATACAAACCAGCCATTGTTAAGAAAAATGGCTGACGAGGCCCCCGGATCTTTTCAACACTCCCTACAGGTTGGAAATCTAGCCGAAGAGGCTGCCAGAAAGATAGGCGCCAACCCCTTGCTGGTAAGAGCAGGCGCGCTTTATCATGATATTGGCAAGATCTCTAATTCCGGCTATTTTACAGAAAATCAGGATAAAGGTGTAAACCCACATGATAATCTAAATCCGCGGGAGAGTGCCAGGCTGATTATAAACCATGTTAAGAACGGGGTGATTCTGGCAAAAAACTTTAAATTGCCTGTTCAGATTATCGATTTTATCAGGACACACCACGGGACAACTGTTGCATATTACTTTTTTAAGAAGTTTAGCGATATTCAGCCCTGGGATACCAGTGTGGAGAGGGAGTTTTCATATCCCGGACCAAAGCCATTTTCAAAAGAGACAGCTGTTGTAATGATGGCCGATGCCGTGGAGGCAGCATCACGTAGTCTTGGAAAATATACTGAAGATAGTATAAGTGAACTTGTTGACCGTATTATTATGCTTCAGGAACAGGATGCCCAGTTTTCAGATGCCCCGCTTACTTTCAAAGATTTAACTGATATTAAAGATGTCTTTAAGAAAAGGCTGATTAATATTTATCATATCAGGGTCGCCTATCCTGAAAGAGATTAACGCATATCGATTACATCAACTCCCTTGTATTTTTCGGGTTTGAAAACAAATGTATCCTGCTCCGGCTTTGTTTTTAGATTAAATTCACTGATAATAAGTGTTATAGCCACACCATCTCGTCTTTTATATTCAAGGTTTCTGAGGTTCAGCAGTGTTTTTCCTATTAAAAGACGTACTCTGAGAATGTCGCTCTTTATGTCTTCAGGATACAGGTCGATGAGGTAGTAGTCGCCTTTTTCTTCTATAAGTCTGCATCTGTAACCACTCTTATACATCGTAAATATTGCTGATGGTTTATTCTGGAAGGAGTTGTCTTTTTTATCAGCCTTTGTAATTGTAACCTCTTTTTCTGCCGGCAGATAGCTCCATGATGTCTCACCATTGAACCAGATCTGGTTATCGGGAAGTTCGAGTTTGTATTTATCCCTGCTAAGAATAATTGACCCTATTAATGTATCAGATGAGTTTTCCTGCTGATTGTCTGTAACAAGGCGGAATTTCATACTGACAGACGGCGCATCGAGTGATGCTTTGGAAAAGCGGTCAAGGACTTTTACGGCTTCCTGGTCTGTTACAGGCACTTTTTGAGCCTGACCATACAATGTAAGATATGAAGTTAAGAGGAGGGCTAAAAGTGTTATTGCTGGTCTCATTTAGTTGCGTTTACTCAAGCCTCTTCAAAATCTGTTCCAAAGCTATAAAATCGGTACATAAAACATCTCTTGCCTTACTTCCTTCAAACGGACCGACTACACCTGCTGCTTCAAGCTGATCGATAATTCTTCCGGCCCTGTTGTATCCGATGGAGAGTTTTCGCTGAATAAGTGAGGTTGATCCCTGCTGGTGCTGAACAACAAGTTTGGCAGCCTCTTCAAACATTGAATCTCTCTTTTTAAGATCTATCTCAAGCGCTCCGGAATCAGTATCATCAACAAATTCAGGCAGATGCATAGCGTCAGGATAGCCCTTCTGCGAACCTATAAATTCAGTAAGCTCTTCAATCTCCGGGGTGTCGATAAACGCACATTGCACCCTTACAGGTTCATTGCCTGAAGATACCAGCATGTCGCCGCGCCCTACAAGCCTGTCAGCACCTGTTGAATCGAGAATGGTTCTTGAATCAATTGATGAGAATACCCTGAAAGCAATGCGTGTCGGGAAGTTAGCCTTAATGAACCCGGTAATAATATTCGCCGATGGTCGCTGAGTTGAAATGATAAGGTGAATACCTATCGCCCTTGCAAGTTGAGCCAGCCTTCCGATTGGACCTTCAATTTCACGTCCGGCAGTCATTATAAGGTCGGCAAACTCATCAATAATAAGAACAATATAAGGCAGGTATTTGTGACCCTTCTCCGGACTTAGTTTTCTTGATATAAATTTCTCGTTATACTCTTTAATGTTACGTGACTGGGCTGCTTTTAACAACTCAAGCCTGTTATCCATCTCAATGCAAAGGGAGTTCAGTGTTTTTATAACCTTTTGGGTATCAGTAATAATCGCATCCTCTTCATCAGGGAGTTTTGCCAGAAAATGTCTTTCAATCTTCATGTAGAGAGGTAATTCCACTCTTTTTGGATCAATAAGAACAAACTTAACTTCGGCAGGATGTTTCTTATAGAGGATTGAAGTGATTATGGCATTTATTCCTACTGACTTTCCTTGTCCGGTTGCACCAGCTACCAATAAGTGAGGCATCTTGGTGAGGTCAACAATATAAGGTTCATTTGTGATTGTCCTGCCAAGAGCCAGTGCAATATCAAATTTTGTCTCCTGAAATGCTTTAGATGTAATCAGCGAACGCATTGAAACCATTTCGGGTTTCTTGTTTGGGACTTCAATACCTACTGTTCCTCTTCCGGGAATAGGGGCTATGATTCGGATACCCAGAGCTGAAAGGTTCAAAGCAATATCATCTTCAAGCGATTTGATCCTTGCAAGTCTGACTCCGCGTTCAGGCACAATCTCATAGAGAGTTACCGTTGGTCCGACTGTTGCTGAAATACTCTTTATGGCAATCTTGTGATCGCCCAGCACTTTTATTATGTTTTCTTTATTTTCAAAAACTTCAGTATTATCGAAGGCGGTTTCTGATTTATGTTCTTTCAGAATTGATACCGGTGGAAATTTATAACGCGAGAGATCAAGCCTTGGATCATAGTTTTCCATGATCTTCTCAACCTCCTTATCAGTAAGCCTGTCGTTAACATCGCGACGAGTAATGTTAATTGGTACATTTTCCTCATCTGCAACCGGGGCTCTGTCGTTTTCAAAGTCTCTGATTATTTTACCTGCCCCTGCAGCCTCAGTCATTTCAGGCTCTGTAAATTCCTGTTCTTCAGGGATGTTTGTATTTTTTACAATAAACTCAATGTGCTCATCCTTATTAACTTCTCCAAAAGGAGGAGGGATGAAAGCATCATCTTCGTCATCATCCTCTTCTGCTTGCGCATCTGTTTCTTCTTCAGCATTATCCTCGGTACCGGTTGCAGCAGCCTCAACTGGTTTTTCAGCTTTTTTAAATTTCAGGAAACCCGGGATTTTTATTCTGAAAGATTCTGGTCGTACATTAAGGGCAAAGACGAGGTATAGCACTGTTATGAACAGAAGGGATATTCCTGTTCCTATCTTTCCCATAAAGGCATTCATCCAGTTAGTTATAAGGTAGCCCTGGGCACCACCTGGTCCGCTTCCTAAATATACATTTGAAAAGTGAAATATAAAACCCAGTAAAAGTGATATTATTATTGCAGCAAGAGCCAGTTTAGTAACAAGCTTCAGTAGTTTTATTTTTGGGAAATTAAGAAGATAAAGGCCTATAACACCAAAAATTACCGGGATGAAGAAGGCTCCTAAGCCAAATCCATATCTGATCACCATTTCAGCCAGAAAATGGCCGCTTTTTCCTGACCAGTTCTTAACTGATACTTCAGGCCCTGAAACTACTTCAGATACAGGAAGACTTTGGTCATATTTCCACCAGAACAAGTATGAAACACACGCAATCAACAGATAAACACCGATGCCGGTAATCAGGATGCCTAACGCAAATTTTACCCTCTCATCTTTAAGGAATGATTTCTTTTTTTCAACGGGTTTGGCTTGTTTGGTGCTTTTTTTTGCCCCTTCCTTATTAATATCTTTAATAGTATCCCTGCTAAGCTCTTCCTTCTCTTTATCCATTTCAGTATGAAGATTTTTCAAAACCATTTTTCTCTTTTAAGCGGCATTCCAAAGGTAATAAAAATGCACCTACACCAATATGGCGAAGTTTAAATTTGTTATTGCAATTTACTACTGATGTTTTAAGCTTATTAAATAATTATAATGTATTGATAATAAATATAATATATATGTTCTTTGATTTTTAATTTAGATTGATATGTTAACCCCGTATGGGGTTTAATTTTAATAACCGTGGGTGCAACCCACGGTAAAGAAAGATAATCTCTCCCAACCCTGGAAGGGTTGAATAACGAACTTATTGTACACGTCTGTTATTCAGCCCCCCGCTATGGCGGGGCAGGCTCTTCAGGACTGAGATTTTCATGTTGCCATAACCGTGGGTTGCACCCACGGTTATTCAAATTATGCCACTTCGCGGCAAATTTTGTATTGAAAACTAACGCATCAGTTGTTATTGCAATTATAAAACGGTAATAATGAAGATTTATGAATAATGCGACGCAGTCAGAGCTCTTTGCATTTCATTGTAAACAAACCCGTTGCTTACATGTTCTTCATCTTGTTCATTAGCTCGGTATAGTCTTCACGGGATACCCTCATGAACTTTTCCCTTCTGTCAAATGTTTCGTCGGGAATCTCTTTCTTATAAACTGTCTCTGCTTCGAACTGCATCTCCGAAGGTCCCAGGTAAAAGAAGAAACTCATTAGTACTCCGTCTATTTCGTGGAAGGGATTGAAGGCGTTTGGATTTACTACGTTTATTTCATCAGTGTACCATATTTCATGTACTCTGTCATTTTTTCCGGGAAATGTAACCTCAGCACTTTTACAATTGAAACCACAGATTACAGAAGTTTTGCTTGTCTTTTTGATAAGCATTCCCTCCATGGCTTCGAATCCGGGAAAGATTTCGCCGGCAGCAGCAGCATAGTAATATTTAAAAGTGAAAAGACTGTAATATGCGTCGTAAATTCCTTTCTCAGGGTTCGATAGATTCACCACTCCCGATTTTCCAAATCCTGTCAT
>JBBQZN010000088.1:0-10420 GCA_038207725.1 Bacteroidales bacterium
ATCGTTCGCTAAGGTACAAGACCCTGTGCAGGTGAGTCAGATATGTTTCTCTGATTCTTATGAAAGATGATTTTTCAGGTCATCGGGTGACCTTAATGAAAAGACATTGGGATAATTACTTTTATCTGCCTCATCTGCAAGGAATCCTCCTACAAGAATCTTTTGTTTTGAGAAAGTAGCGCTGAGGTCTTTAAGATATTCCTGTGGACTGTGAAAGGACATTGATGAAACTGTCCCTGTAACCAGGATATCTGATTGCATTTTCTCATTTACTTCAATCACCGACTCAATGGGGGTCGCCTGGCCAAGATAAATCACCTCATGTCCCATCATGTTAATCAGATAGGCATAAAAAAGAAGGCTCAATTCATGTAGCTCATTATCGGGCAAATACATTATTACTCTCGGTTTTCCTCTACTATCTGGCACGATCAGGGAATCAATTGCAAAAATCAGCCGGTTACGGAAAATATTTGAGATAAAATGCTCTGCCCCGGTATTTACAAAACCTGTCTGCCACAATATACCCACTCTCCTGAGAAATGGAAAGACTAAACCAGTGAAAGTCGCTTCAAAACCATTATTTATTATTGACTTGAGAAGAATCTCATTAACAGCATGTTTATTAAAGCTAATCATCGCCATTATCATGGAATCTATCCCGGTGTTGTAGTTTTCAAAATCTTTTGTAAGAACCGAAGCTTTCTGCTCAATCTCTGATTGTGATAATGCTGCAATCTGGGATATTTTTATGCCAGAGCGATAAAGGATGGAGATATTTAACAGATGTCTGAGGTCATCATCATCATACCATCTCCTGTTTGTTTTGGTACGGTGTGCTTTAAGTAAATGATAACGTCTCTCCCATACCCTTAAGGTAGCTGCCAGTATGCCTGTAAGCTTTTCAAGTTCGGAGAGTGAGTAATGTCCCATTTTGATAAAAATACACTTTCTATATGTAATTAAGAATAAGAGAGTCATATTTGTTTTCCAAATAAAAAATATGAGGCTGGTTCACAATTTGTTTTTTATGGATTAGCTGGTTAACCGGTAAGTTCCGTTTTAGACAATGGCTAAATATTTGTAGACAAAACTTATTAATTTTGCTGAATGAAATTAACAAGGTTATTCATAGAGTTTTTCGCAAGTGAAAAAGCAGGGGGCTTACTGTTAATTTTTGCCACATTATTCTCACTTATCCTTGCAAATTCTTCACTACAGACAGGTTACCAAAACTTCTGGAACCTTAATTTGGGAGGACATGACCTTGTACATTGGATCAATGATGGGCTGATGACGATTTTTTTTCTGCTTATTGGGTTGGAGCTGGAACGTGAAATATATATCGGGGAACTATCAGAAATAAAAAATGCTTCACTCCCGGTATTTGGAGCAATTGGAGGCATGTTGATTCCTTTTGGTTTATATTTTTTGTTAAATCATGGAACTAATGCGATATCTGGTTTCGGTATTCCAATGGCAACCGACATAGCTTTTGCTATTGGGATTTTATCCCTTCTCGGGAACCGGGTGCCCTCATCTTTAAAAGTATTTCTGACAGCATTGGCTGTAATTGATGATTTAGGAGCAATTATTGTAATAGCTATTTTTTATTCCAAATCGTTGGTATTGTTAAATTTGCTTATTGCACTCTCAATATTTGCTCTTCTGCTGGTTCTTAACAGAATGAAAGTTCGCAACCTGTTTCCATATATAGTCGGTGGAGTTATTATGTGGTATTTTATGTTGCACTCCGGAATTCATGCAACAATTACAGGAGTTTTACTGGCATTTACAATTCCATTTGGGAATGGCGATGAGAGATCTCCCTCATTTATCGTTCAACATCATATACATAAACCTGTGGCTTTTATTATACTCCCGGTCTTTGCTCTGGCAAATACTTGTATACCGCTGGGAAACAACTTGCTTAATGGAATTGGCCAGACTTACAGCCTGGGTATTATTGCAGGGTTGTTAGTTGGAAAGCCTCTGGGTATCTTTCTTTCGGCATTTATCGCAACTTCTTTAGGGCTTGCTGTTTTGCCGGGGGAACTAAGCTGGAAGACAATTTTTGGAGCAGGAATATTGGGAGGTGTAGGATTTACAATGTCAATTTTCATTTCGCTCCTGGCATTTAATGATCCTGAAATTATAAACAACTCAAAAATAGCGATTCTCCTGGCATCATCGATTGCCGGGATTCTTGGTTTAGTCTGGCTTAAATTATCTTTAAAACGTAGCCAGTTACCCTGACTCCATCTCAGAATCAAAATTTAGCAGATCAGGATTCCCTTTAAACCATCTCCTCATTTCTTGGCCTCTATTGCAAACTGGCGATCATTGTCCTGACTTCTGACGCTTCGGCTTTTTTCGAAAAACTTTATTTTTAAATATCAGATTATAAGCTATATAGTTGTTGTATTTTTATGATTTTACCACACTAATTCCTATTTTTTCGGTATGTTTTCAGTACGAGTCAGGTCCTGACTTGTGAAGGTAAGCAGAATTAATGCGATTAAACAATAACTCCCCTTTTCACATCTCTGAACATCAAAAAAGATGATCTTATGGTTCTGAAAGAAGCCACGAAGTGGCTTAATATGAATAACCCCTGGCGCAGCCAGGGGTACGGCTAACCTCCTGACCTTAAGCCCTGAAAGGGCTTAAGATAATTGGAAATAATAAAGTAAATGAGTAATTTAGTCTTCTCTCGCTACAGTATTAATTTAAAATTTTGTTAAATGTCAAGCTATCGTCAACATCTGTATCACATTGTTTTCAGAACGAAGGACAGCCTGCCAACAATCAGACAGAATAATGCTCATGAACTCTATTCGTATATTACAGGGATAACCAGGCAAAAAAATAGTCACCTGTATCGTATTAATGGAATTGAAAATCACCTTCATATTCTTACAGATATGAATCCATCTATTGCTCCCATAGATTTTGTGAAGGACATCAAAGTATCTTCCTCGATCTGGATGAAAAAAAGCAATTTATTTCCTGCATTTAATGGATGGGCAGTTGGTTATGGCTCTTTTACCTGTTCGTATATGGATATAAACAGGCTAATTGAATATATAAAGAATCAACATGAGCATCATCAAAAAAATTCATTTGAGCAGGAGTATAGAAAACTTCTTCTGGACTACGGTATAACGCCAGATGAAAAGTTTTTCCCATAATTAATATATTCTTCTCCTTCAGAGCTGGAAAGCTTGGTGGTCATTAACCCCTGGCTTCGCCAGGGGTTATTAATATTTGGCTCTTTCAGAGCCTGCTATAGCCAAGAACCGTTTCGTATGCACAAATTCTCTTATCCCATAAAATAACCTGCCATAGCTGCTCTACCGCACTAATCGTCAGAAGTCAGGATAAATAATTCAAGCTTGTCAAGTACCCCAAAAAAAGAGGCTGACTTAAAAAGCCAGCCTCTGATTATATAAAGATCAGGGTTTACTTGCCAAAGTAGAAGTTAGCTCCTATACCAATAAGCCAGGTCTTCTTGTTATATGTTTCCTTGAAAGCAGAAAGATATTTTCCGGCTACGGCAGCATAGTCCTTTGTACCTTCAGCGTAGAATGTATACTGACCACCCAGGTTAATATCAATCTTAGGAGTAACCATGTAACCGATACCAGCTCCTAATGTGTTGGTATTAGTGCTGTATCTCTGATCGTTCTGATAAGCAAGATTTACACCTGTTGAAGTTGCGACCCAGCCGAGACTTGCGCGAAGTTTTTCTGAAAGACCATACTCAACACCAAGACCATACTCAAAGAAATTATTATCAATCATGTCAATTTCGAGAGTTGCACTTCCGTCATAGTCATTGTTTTTATCGAAGTACATGTTCATACTTGCTGTAAGCATAAGTTTGTTCGAAGGTCTGAATTCTGCACCAACAGAAAGACTTGCAGGCATGTCGGCAACAACTTTTTTGCCATCGATAAATATGCCGGCACCTTTATTTGCACCAACCTTCTGTGTAAGTTCCAGTTTTGTCTGGAATTCATATCTGACAGCTATGTTTAATTTGTCTGATGGGGAGAAGTTTGCACTTATTATCGGGGTATAGCCCATGCCTGATTCTTCAGCATCAACTTCGATATTCTGAGTTGCAGCTGCGTTTGCTGTCATTGATGCTGCTTTTGTTGTAAATACCGGAGCTGCTGCTGAAAGCGTTGTCTGAGCTGTAGTGATAGTCTGAGCACCAATCTGAGCTGGTGTTAAACCTGCTGCACCAAGAATCTGTTGAATCTGGGCAACCTGAGCTGCTGATAAACCAACTGAGGTACCGTTTGAAAGAAGTGTTGCTCCGGCTCCTCCGGTAATGATTGGCTGTAAGCCTGAAACAAATGCTGTTGCACCTGCAGACAGAGTATTAAGAGTTGTTGCCCCTGATGTGAAGAATGTGGCTGCAAGTACGTCGCTGCCATTATACGCTGCACCGAATGCAGGATAATTAGGGTTGATGGTGATATTTTTAAGGAATCCCTGATAGGTATTTGCGGCATTTACGACTCTTACGCCTGCAGCTACTGATAACTTCTCATTTATCTTGTAAGCTATGTTGGCCTGATATCCAAAATATACTGATGAACCTTCGAAAAAGATATCAGCCTTATAAGCGGTTGTAGGAATACCCTGACTTGCAAGGAGAGGAACAAGGTTTGAAATGTTTGTTTCAAAAGATGGCAAACCTTTGTCATATTTTGCACCACCGCCACCACCAATAGGATTAAAGCCGGCTGAAAATGATAATTTGCCTGTATTGTAAACAACATAAACTCCGGGATAAACAGGAGCGCTTACATTACCAATATACTCTTTGGGTGATCCATTAAGAAAACTATAGTTGTTCACTATTGTTTTTGTCTGACTGATAGTCTGGTTGTTCACTGAAGCGAAAAAACCATTTCCCAGTTTTGTTAATCCTGCCGGATTGAAATAGACCGCATCAATGTCGGTTGAGGCGTTCCGGTTCTGAAGACGCGTATACATTGCGCTCTGGTTTGTGTTTGTCACAAGACCACCTGCCAAAATAGAGCCGGTAATAAAGGTTGCAGCAACAAAAGTTAAAAGTTTTCTCATAAGTTAAGTTTTAAGTTTATGGTCAGCGTTTAAATATTTCCGTCATAAAAATTTTGTCAAATGTAAAAAAATAATTCATTCCATCAATAAGTCTAAAATAGTATATTGATATTTAGTCAATTGTGGCTATCTGTCACTGTCATTCGAAAAAATGGCATAAATGTTTTCAAACTAATTATTTAAGAGCAACCTCTGTTTTTTTATTTCCTGCTTTTACCGATTTAAAGTTGATCTCAAGGGTTCCTTTTCCACTTACAAGGAACTGGTATTCAACTTTACCAAAACCGGGTACCTGGCAGAATTGTATTTCAGGCTTAAATTCTTTATAGTCAACTTTATCTGTATAGATGTCGGTTATTTTGCCGCCACTTATAACTTTAGCTCCCGCCCCGCTTACTGTTAACTGATCGAGTGGATAGAGCTTGTTTTTAACGGTCTGATAGGTAATGGAAGGCATGGCATTTTTATTATTGAGTCTTACCCTTACCTTATAAATACCTCCATCGAGTTTCTTCACTTCAAATACTTCTAAAGAGATATCAGGAGTATTTTGCGCTGCAAGAATAACTGCTGATGCATTTCTGTGCACCAGATCCTGAAGCATGAAAGGATGTGGCAGGCGGGAACTGTTTTTTACCCATCCGCCTATTTCAATATCTCCGTAAACAGGATGTTTATATGGTGTCCAGTCTTTGAAGAGTTCTCCTTGTGTAACATGATCATTGAATTTCAGTCTTTTTCTTTCTGCTTCAATATCGTTTCCTCCCATAATAGAGGCTTCTGCTTCAGGCTTGTCGAAGAAAGTGCCGTCAAATGTTTCTGTTTCTACCTGAAAAAGTTCACCGACAAATGAGTAGCTGCCAATCAGGTTATTTGCAAAGTCAGTGAAATCACCATATGTCGAATAGAGGTCTTTCCAGCTTATAAGGTATCTGTATCCCGGGACAATTTTTTCAATCTTTCTCCCAAGGAGGTCATATACTGCTATATCTGCTGTAGGTAATTCACCGGCTACCTTTACTGAAGGTCCTCTCAGGTACATTCCTCCGTTATTGTGGTAAGCGAACACCATTATGATATTAGGTCTTTTCAGCATCCATTCTGTTATAGCTCTCGGACCTGTTCCGGAATATGGATATAAGCCAGAGCCACTCTGAACATAAGGTGGAGCCCAGTTATAACCCCAGTTTCTATTGCCATCAACATATCCTTCCGGATCCTCATTGATAAGTCCATCTCCATCATTATCAATACCCTCCAGTCCAAGCTGAATCCATTCGCCGGGTTCTCCCGGCTTAACAGGAATCATGAGCCTTGGCTCTTCAGGATCAGTTTTAAGTTTCCCGAAAGGATCTTTCTTTCTCATGCTCGTTATGTTTCCGTCACCATCAAGATCATCATAGGGGTCCTCATCGACGAGACCATCTCTGTCATCATCAGTTGGGATTCGTAAACCCCTGTTCGAACTGGGAGTGTTGGGATCCTTAAAAAAGTGATATCTGCCATCTACATTCACAACCGGTATAATGTAAAAGGCGTTCCGGTCAACAACTTCAGTGATGTCCTTTAATTTTCCATAATTTGTCAGAAGCCTGTTCGCCAGGTAAAGACATACCTCTCCGGCCTGGATCTCATTTCCATGGATATTACCATCAGTATAAACTCCGGGTTTGGAGAGAGGTGTTCCGGTTTTAGGATTGTTTATTGTCAGTGCATAAATTATCCTGCCCTCTTCGCTTTTACCTACTTCTTCAACAGATGTAAGCTCGGGGTAGGCTTTATTTAACGCCATTATTGCTTCAACTACTTTCTCATACGAATAGTAGTAATCGAATCTTAGCGGTACTTTTATCTCCTGTGCCTTAACAGCTGAATTATTTAAAACAGCCAGGCATATTATTGCGGAAAGTAAATATCGTTTCATTGTTAGCCTCCAATATTTATTTGTTTTGTATCTGAGCCTGCCTGTTTTGATTCAATTTTGATTGTCAGGGTGCTCTTTTTATCTGTTTTTATTATCCAAGTCATTTTCACGGGCTTTCTGGAAGCCAGTTCATTGACAGGAGTTCTCTTTTTACCCGAAAGTATTGAAATTTCTGGTCCTTCAACAGTAACAATTGCCGGAGCAGGCGTCTTGTTTCTTTTTCCCATTGCTGTCGGGAAAGGCAGGATTCCTTCGTTTTCGACCCATACGTCTATCTGATATACTCCGCTTCCTTTATCTGTACTCTTTACATCAGCGATATGAAGTTTAGGGAGTTTCTTAGCAAGCTCAAAGATCCATGGAAGATGAAAATTTAGCAAGGAATCAACCATTGTAAAAGGTGGGGTATTTGATGTGTAAGGAACGAATCCTCCAATCTCAACTGATCCGAGAACCGGATGTTCAAACGGTTTCCAGTTAATAAAACCTTTGCCCTGAAGATCAGAATCAGAAAAGGCTAGTTGTGCAAGCTCTTTCGGATCACCTTTCTGCTCATCAGATGCAGGAGCAGGCATTTGCTTCATCATGCCTGCCAGCTGTTTCGGCGAAACCTGTCCGCCGCTAACCATGCCAACAACCATTTTTGCTGTATACTGGGCAGGAGCACCTTTCTCTTTCAGAAAAGCAGCTACCTTCTCCTCTCCGAGTTTTATAAAATCCTCCTTCGACATTGCCTCTATCGATTCAACTGTAATACCGCTCGATTCTTTCTTAGCCTCCTTGATTTTATTGAGTGCCCAGATATCCATACTGAAAACAGGTACACCGAGATGGTAATAAGCCCACATTTCAAAAGATCCCTCTTTGTCATCTTCAGGATCCAACCTTTCATCTTTTATGCCCTTAGCCTTAAGATAATCTTTGTACTCTGTTGAAATTTTGTTATAAAATACAAGATCTTCCTGCATTGGATTCACAATTGCACCTAAACCAAGAAAACTTGCTATCATTCCTTCGTCAAGCACCATACCCGGGGGCAACATAGGCTGAACGGCTTCCATTATCTCTGCCATCGAATAAGTGCGCGAAACATCAAATCCCATTGCTTTGCCTATCTCTTCCGGAATTGTAATCTTTTCCATATCTACTGAGCCTTTGCGTCCGCCTTTGGGTGGTGAAAGAAGGTAGTTTGTTGATCCTAATGAGATTGCCATTGCTATTTCAGGATGAGCAAATGAAAATTTCATCAATTCACCTGCCTCAGATGTTGATCCGGGAAATAAGCCGCCATTAGGTTCAAAGAACTTGAATAGATGCGGAAAATTCTCATTAACATTTATTCCTCCGGTTCCATCTTCATTATATTGACCGTCTTTATCATCATCTATTCCTTCGGTATATAGTTTATAAATTCCTTTTTCACCCTTTGCAGCATCAGCTTTTCTCATCAGCCTTGGATTTGAAGCAACCGGAATCCATGTCCCTTCCGGAGATTTCACTCTCATTTGTGTTATTAGTCCATTTGCATCAAGGTCATTAAACCCATCCTCATCTGTCTGATCATCGTTGTCATCATTTCGGGGGCTTGAGTTTCCTGAGTCCATGTATAAGGGAACCGAGAAATACTTTTTATAAGCATCAGGATTTCCCATTGGCAGAATGAACCATGAAACATTGTCACAAAGTTTGTTATCAGCAACAATTTTTTCAGCGAGTTTAAGAGCTGCTTCCGTTGTAACAGGTGTTGTTCCTGACATATTTCCAACAACCATAATTGCCGGATTGCCCTTAACGGTTTTGCTTCCTATCTCCATCATCAGCAATTCAATGCCTCCCGGACTTACTGCCAGCTTGTGCAATTTGACAAGACCATTTGAGTTTTGCCTGATTTGATCAATTCTTTTGTTTACCTGAGCAGGGTCGTTATAACCCTCAGCAGATGTTTTTAATGTCATGGTGGCCAGGGTCATGACAATGACGAATAGTCTTATCCATCCAGGTGACAAAGTACAATTGTTTCTCATTTTGAATATTTAATTACTTAGCAAAAGATTAACATTCACTTTTTAAAAATAAAACTTTATTTTAGATTTCCGAATCTTTAAGTCCATTTCTTCTCATATTGGCAGGATCATTTTAATTCTCTGATTTTTATATTCCTGAATGATACATAATTGCCATGGTCCTGCAGGAGAATGTGTCCTTCAGATGCTTCCCCGAACCCTTTATTTGGTTTGAATTTGCTTGTTGCTACAAGTGCTTTCCACGCTGCATCGCCTCTTTCATATGAAACAGTCATTTTTCCGTTAAGCCAGTGTTCTGCATGATTGCCATTAATAATTATTTTAGCTGTGTTCCATTTATCCGGACCATTATCTACCTTGTTTTTTGGTGCTATAAGATCATACAGGCCTGCCATTGTACGGTTTCCTGCGATTCCAAGTTTAGCATCGGGATGCAATTTGTCATCGAGAATCTGATATTCACATCCAATGTTTGATTTGCCATCTATAAAATACTTAATTCCACTGTTGGCGCCGGGAGAATATTTAAAATCGACTGAAAGCTCGAAGTTTTTGTACTTATTGACAGTTATAATGTCGCCTCCTGATTTAGAATCACCCTTTGGAGGCAGAACAGAAAGGGTGCCATCTTTCATTTCCCAACCTGTTTCAGGGAAAGCGGCAGTTTTATATCCCCGCCATCCTGCATTTGTTTTTCCATCCCATAAAAGTTTCCATCCTTCTTTTATTTCCTTTTTTGTGAGGATGTTATCCTTTTTATTTTCCTGAGCATTTATTTTATTCCCGGAAATCAGGAGAATCATTAATGCTGTACAAAGGCTGATAATTTTTTTCATTCAATTATGGTTTTATAGTTAGTAGCTTAAAGTAGTGAAGTTATATTTTCAGCAAGATAATAATTATTTAAAGTTTCGCCGGCTCCCAATCATCGTACCATCTTATGACCGGCAAATTTTTTTCCCATTCAACCGGAAGCCAGATGTGCCTGCTGTCGGCAAGGTTCTCCGGAGTCCAGCGGTCGCCCATATAAATGAATTTATTTTTCAATCCTTCAACTTTCAGTATATGAGTGCTCTGGGATGCAAATGTTATCTTATTCTGCTCTTCTGTCCCTCTGCATGGATTCCCGGTACTTGCCCATTCTCCGGTTAGTCTATCAGCTACAGCGAGTCTTCCCGGATTTGGTTTCCAGCCTGTAGTTCCAGAGGAAAACATGTAATATTTCCTCTTTAAGTAGAAAATAGCCGGAGCCTCATTTGATTCTCCCGGCAGAACTCTGTAATACCTTCCTGTAAAATCAAGAAAATCATCTGTAAGTTCAGAAAAATGAAGAGTCATGTTTTCCTCTGCTGAATGAACATGATATGCCTTG
>JBBQZN010000089.1:0-10027 GCA_038207725.1 Bacteroidales bacterium
CACCAGCTTGTTGCTGCTTCAACCAGCGGGCTTACAGTAAGCTTTGAGGCATCAGATTACATGATTGTATCAATTTCGGGAAGTACTCTTACTGTTAACAGGGAAGGAACCGTTAATATAACTGCAACACAGGATGGTAACAATAACTGGAACCCGGGTACTGCTGTTACAAAAACAATTGCCACACTTCCGACATTCGACAACCTGAGATCGCTCTTTACTCCGAACAATGACGGTATGAACGATACATGGTATATTCCCGATATTGAGCAGTATGGTCAGATATCTGTCAAGATCTACAACAGATTCGGCACCCTTCTGTATGAATCGGCTGATTACAAAAACGACTGGGATGGAACCTATAACAGATCGCCGCTTCCTTCAGCCTCGTACTACTATATCATCAAATCTTCTGAAAAAGGAATAGTAAAAGGTGTTGTGAATCTTGTAAGATAAGAAACGGGCAATAGGCAATAGGCAATAGGCAGTAGGCAATAGGAAGAGACAGCCTGAAGCCAATACTAAAAAGATAAAAGTAAAAAGACAAAAGTAAAAAATGAAAAAATGAAAAAGCTCATATACATATCGTTACTGCTCCTGATTCCTGCCGGAATGTATGCTCAGCAGTTTCCCTTCATGGAAGGTTACAATGTGAATCCATTTAGTATGACTCCTTCGTATGCAGGGATAAAAAACACGAAAACCGTATTCCTTGACTATCGCTCCGACTGGACAGGGGTTGATGGCGGGCCTGTTACGTGCCAGCTTAGTTATAACGACAGGTTTGCAGAAAAAGTGGGTCTGGGAATACGGTTTATTTATGACAAAACCGATATTTTCAAACAGACAATGATTCTGGGGTCGTACACTTACGAGGTGAAGATTGCCGATAATCACTTTATAAATTTTGGACTCTCGGCAGGTTTCTTCAAAAACTCAATTGATCTCGGCAAGTATTACAACGACCAGGATTTTGTTTCGGATGCTGTTCTTATATACGGAATAGAAAAGTCAAAAATAAAAGTGGCAACTGATATCAGCGCTCTTTACAGATTCAAAAACATTGAAGGAGGTATACTCTTTTCCAATGTAATGTTCGGAACTGCCAAATACAGCAGCAATACCGAAATAACTTATAAACCTCTTAAGAATTATCTGGTGCATGCATCTTATAATTACAAAATCAATGACAGGTGGGCAGTGAAACCTTTTGTACTTGTACGCGGAGGACAGAACTATCCGTCTCAGCTCGAACTGGCATCGGAAGTCAGGTACTCTGAAAAATTATGGGGTTCGCTTGTATTCAGAACAGGTGGAATATGGGGACTGGGTTTTGGCGGTGAAATACTTGACGGGATACTGTTAAACTACTCATATAATCTGAGTTCAAATGTATCTCTCAATACATTCGGGAGTCATCAGCTGACATTAGGTGTTAAGCTTTTCAACTCCAAAAACAGTAAGAAGCCGGAATAGTTATTTTAAAGGGTTAGTTGGGTTAAGGGGCTGCCGCAGGGCAGCCTTTTTTATAGATAACTATTGACGAGAGTAACCAGCTGTTCCCTTCCAAAAGGCTTGGCAATAAAATCATTGCACCCATTTGCCAAAGCTGTCTCGCGGTCGTGTGTAAAAGCTGTCTGTGCAATAATCTGCAGATCGGGCTTTGTGCTTTTAATAATCCGGGTGGCAGTGAAGCCATCCATTTCCGGCATTCTGATATCCATAAGAACAAGATCAATATTATTTGAGTTACATAAGTCCACAGCCGCTTGTCCGTTTTCTGCCCTGATAAGAATAATATCAAGTTTTGAGAGAAAGTTTTTTATAAGCGTATAATTCAGGTTATCATCTTCGGCAACCAGAACAACCTTTTGTCTGTTTTTCTGAACACTGACCCCGGAATCGTGTATAGGCTCAGCAACCTGAGGTATCTGCGCACGTTTATGAGGAATTGTAAAACGGAAATCTGATCCTGAACCTTCAGTTGAGGTAAACCAGATTTCTCCTCCCATTCTCTCAATAAGCGATTTGCAAAAAGTTAATCCCAAGCCTGCTCCACTGGAGGTTTTTAAAACTGAATTTCCTGTCTTATAGAATTTGTTAAAGATTTCAGGTTTATCTTTTTCAGGAATTCCAATGCCGGTATCAGTTATAAAAAATTCAATAAAACCTTTCCTGAGAAAATATCCGAAAACTATACTACCGGTAAATGTATTCTGAAATGAATTAATTAATAATGTGGCTATTATCTGTACCAGTCGCTCTTTATCGGAAAGAACTATTGAATCAGTAGCTTCAACATCTTCTTCAGATTTAAAAATTAACTTTTTATGAAATGCTTCCTCTTTGAATTTTTCTGAAATATCAGTGCAAACCTGGTGAAGGTCAACCTCATTCTCAGCAATTTTAATCCCTCCGGTTTCGATATTCGAGATCTCCCATATATTATTAATAATTAGCACCAGGTCATCAGAACACTCCTTAATTATTTTAGCAAATTTTTTCCGGTCTTCATCTGACTGATCAGCTTCTGCAATAAGCTGAGAGAAACCGGTAATTGCATTTATACGGCTTCTAATCTCATGTGAAATAAAATTGATATAAGAATTTTCCCGGCGGATATTTGCTTCCAACACTTCTCCTGTATTTTTCAGATCATCAGATTCCATAATACTAATATTCTACACTGTTAAATTGTTCATCCTGTATTTCTATAAAACTTAATACTCTCCGTCTTTTACTCTTCCTGAGTGAAAGAAAATATACGCCTTATGCCTTATGCCCCGGTAGCGTAAACACAAACCTGCTCCCCTTGCCTAATTTGCTTTCAACCCTAATCTTTCCACCATGTTTTTCAACAAATTCTTTACAGATAATCAATCCAAGACCTGTTCCCATTTCATTTTGCGTACCACTTGTCTTTATGTCACTGTCAATCCAGAACAATTTTTCAAGATTTTCTTTTGGAATGCCTACACCTGTATCGGACACAGATATTTCATAATGACCATTTTCATATCTAATATCGATAGAGACATAACCATTATGGGGTGTGAATTTTACGGCATTCGAAATGAGATTTCGAAATACAGTTTCTATCATATTATTATCGCAAAAAACTATATGCTTTTCTTTTGGTTTATAAACAACCTGAATATTCTTTTCTTTGATCTGACTATTGAGAAGTTCTATGCCTGAAGAAACAGATTTACCGATTTCAGTTACCTTAGGATTGAATTCTATCCTGCCCGTCTGTGAACGCGACCATATCAGCAGGTTCTCAAGCAGGTTATAAGCCTGCCTGGAAGAATCTGCGATTATATTCAGATATTTTTCAATCTGAACTTTGTTATACTCATTGTAGTTGCTTACAAGCAGTTCTGCAAAACCAATTATTGAGCTGAACGGGCTTTTGAGATCGTGGGCAATTATTGAGAAGAATTTGTCTTTTGTTGCATTTAGATCACTCAGTTGATCTTCTCTTAACTGAACGGATTCCTGAAGTTTTGTTTTTGCTGCAATTTCAGATATAAGAGAATCATTCAATCCCTGTAATTCTATATTTACAAGCTGATTCTCAATCGAAATTGCAAGTATTGTAATAAAATTTAATAGCGGGGCTTCCATTTTTCCGGAACGTTCCACTGACTCTCCTGACACTACAAGAGATCCGAAGTGAAAGTCATTCGTACCTATCTTGTAAATCCTGCAATCTATAGTTTCCTTCAATCCGCAAATGAATTCTTCACGGTATGATCCGGCAGATTTAGATGTGCAATTTTCGCAACCCTTAACACTCATGGAAGCGCTTTGATAATCACGAAGGCAGATAAAGAAGTCATTTAGCCCGATAACAGACTTGATTGCCATTTCAAAAAGCTCGACTTTCTGCCGGATAGTTGGCAAAACATTAATTATGCTGGCAGACGCAAGCAGTTGAGATGAAATTTTATCGGATTCGTTTAGAATATCCATATTTAAAATAGTCTGTTTTATAAACTTTTATCTAATCAGTCGGAAGCCCGAAGTCGGGAGTCCGAAGTTTGAATTCCTGGTCCAAAATAGTCTTCATCTCTCTACGTTTTCTGCACACCTCACGCCTCTATTTTTAGCGCCGGTGCCAACTACTGGTTTCAATAATATTTCTGCTCCGGCGCTCTTTGTGAGAGGTATCCGTTTTCTACAAATAGTTCGCCACTCTGTGGCTCAAAACCCTACATAATCCTTAATAAAGATTACTTTTTATGTAAACCTTATTCAGGCAATTGACTACGCTCTCACCTCTCACCCCTCAATTTCTTCTGACTTCTAACTTCTGTCTCCAATACTTATACCACTGATTAGTTACAAAAACTTAATTATTCCGATTTCTGAATTCTTCAAGGAAAAGCTCAGGAGATAAATAATATGGATTATGAACAATCTGTCCTTTTACTATCATCATAGGGTGTACCCTCAAAGCATCCATAATAAGCGCCCCGCTGAACTTGTTAGCATCGTATTGGCAAATTCCGGTAATGGGATAAGTCTTAAACACTATGTTAAGCCTCGATTCGTATTCCATCAGTTTCTCCGAACCGGGAATTCCTTTCAATGCCCAACTCATTTCACCACTCGCTCTTACATTTCCATAACCATTTTCAATAGAATCGTTATAAAATGCTATCAGCCTGTCAAGCATTTCATCAGGTACAAATTTCCCATCAGGACAATAAGCACTCAGGGTATCCTGGACAAACAGGTTATTCGCAGCAATTTCTTCGGAAATATTAGGACTAATTTCTTTCAGCCAGTCTACAACCTCCTCTTTTGTCATTACATCAGCAAAATATGCTACCTTCTCTTTACAAAGAAGACCTGTTCCGACAAATTTTGACATTATCTGGCGTCTCTCTTTTTCATCCTGAAAAACAAGGCACATATGGGTTCCTGCAGGGTGCTTCCTTTCAGTAAACCCCATCTCAACTCCGGTTTCATTTGCACACATGGTTACCTCCTTTTTTAGTGTCTAATTGTCTTGCCTACTACCTATTGCCTACTGCCTATTGCCTATTGCCTATTGCCTACTGCCTACTGCCTATTGCCTATTGCCTATTGCCTACTGCCTATTGCCTATTGCCTATTGCCTACTGCCTATTGCCTATTGCCTACTGCCTTATTTACATATACTTATTAACCATCTCAAGCAATACTGCTTTCCTTACCGGTTTTGAAAGATAATCTGTGCAACCGCTGCTTAGTGCCTTTTCCCTGTCGGCTTCGAAGGCGAAGGCAGTAAGAGCAATTATAGGAACAACATTGTTGAATTTCCTGATCTCACGGGTTGCTGTATGTCCATCCATAACAGGCATTTTAATATCCATAAGCACAAGAGCTATTTCTTTTCCCGATTCACATATTTCTAACGCCTCTTTACCATTTACTGCATGTATAAGCTCAGCATTAAGAGATGCGAGCAATTCAACAATTAGCATATAGTTCGTTTCCTCATCTTCGGCTACAAGAATTGTCTTCTTCCCGGTTTTATCAGACTTAGTATTTTTATATATCAATGTTTCTGCCATTTCAATTTTACCTGAAATTATATAAGGTATAGTAAAATAAAATACTGAGCCACTTCCTTTCTCAGACGTAAGCCACATCCTTCCTCCCATCAATTCAGTATATGCTTTAGCTATTGAGAGACCCAGTCCGGTTCCTTCATACTGCCGCGCAACGGAGTTCTCGACCTGGCAAAAACGGTCGAAAATCTTTTTATGCTGAGGTGGAGAAATTCCAATTCCTGTGTCAGAAACATAAAATTCGATAATGTCGTTCTTAAGTTTACAGCCAAATGTAATCTTTCCCTGAGCAGTAAATTTAAAAGCATTACTTAAGAGATTTGTCAATATTTGAGTAAGTTTATTAGCATCTGTCTTAATGTTTGATATCTTTTCCGGAAGAATATTTTCCAGATTGAATTCAATTCCTTTTTCAGCAGATTTTGGAGCAAACTGTGTGAGCAGTTTATTAAGTATTGAACTCAGGTTCACTTCATCCTGAGACAGTTTAAGTAACCCGGCCTCCACATTTGAAATCTCAATAATATCGCTTACGATTGAAAGAAGATGATTAGAGCTATTTCCTATAATCTCAATAAATGATCGCTGCGACTCTGCATCAACACCTGGTTCGTTAAGCAGAGATGAAAAACCAATAATCGCATTCATAGGAGTTCTTATTTCATGCGAAATATTATGAAGGAAAGCAGTTTTTAATCTGTCGCTCTCCTCTGCTTTATCTTTTGCCCGAATAAGGTCTGATTCTGATTTCCTACGTTCAGAGATATCGCGGCATACTATTAATAAACCGGATGGACTTCCGTTCTTTTCTGTAAGCGGTGATGAAGACAATTCTCCCCAGAAAACCGATTTATCGTATTTCATTAATTTGTATTCACGTGTTTCCGGAGCTATATTACCGGAAAGAATATCAGAAATCCTTTCCATAACACTTTCTGAATAATCAGAACTTACCCAATTAAGTATAGTTGATCCTTTAATCTCAGAATCGGGGGGTATTCCAAATATTTCAAGAGCTTTTATCGAGCCATAGGTTATCTCTCCTTCCATATTGCAGGTTATGATGCCGTCGGGCGAAATATCTATCAGAGTACGGTAATAAGTTTCTGATTCAATAACCTTTTGCTCCATAAGCTTGCGGTCGGTAATATCACGAAAAACGCCGAATGTCCCGGTATGTTTTCCATCTTTATCAAACTGTGGGGTTGCAGTATTAAGTATAGTTCTCTTCCCACCATCAGGTCTCAAAATATCAATCTCATAAGTTGATTTTAAGGCTATTGCCCATTTTTGTGATTCGCTTTTAATTATACTCTTATTATCTTCTGATATAAAATCCAGCAGATTACGCCCCACCAGATCTCCCTTTTCCACACCAAACATCTGCTCAGCAGCCGGATTGGAGAAGACAAAACTTTCTTTCAGATCAACTACGCCTACACCTTCACCCTGATTTTCAATAAGCTGCCTGTACTCTTCCTCACTTCTAATGAGTTTTTCCTCAGCGTTTCGCCGTTTTAAAGAAACAGCAGCCATATGGACAAAAGACCTTAATAATTCCATCGAGGGAGAAGGTTGATCTTTCTTAAATCCCATAAGCGCTGTGCCGAATAGTTCTCCGGCAATAACAAATGATAAGCCATAATACCTGTCGAATCCAGTAAAACTGTTGAATCCTTTGCTTATCAAGGCGGGAATTGCCCCGAATGAAATCTCTGATAACGATTTCTTAACAGAAACAATATCGGAAACAATTTCCCTGTAGTTTTGCTCTGTCATATTTATTGGCGCCGGACTATCAATTATTCTGTCGCCTGAGAGTTTTATCAAATTTCTAAGAAATTTCTGATCAGCCTCCACATGCCTGGTAATAAGAGTATTGGTTTCCTTTTGAAATTCAGAAAAAATAATAAATTCCGATCCTGAAAACTCTTTGAGGTTCTTAATAAGAAATGAAGACATATTTTCTTTTGTGTCGAGAGCTGCCATCTGCATTGCCAGTTTATTAAGAAACTGTAACTCGCTGTTTCTTAAACTCAGATTTAATTCGGCTTTCTTTCTTTCTGTTATATCATGTCCGACACCTACCACTCCTATTATATTCTCTTTTGAATCAAAAAAAGGATATTGTGAAGTATTCAGGAACCTTGTTTCACCATCGATGCTAATGAATTTCTCCTCATAATCAACTTTTGGAGTACCTGTTAACATCACATTCATAGTATCGGAATAGAAAAGTTTTCCTTGCTCACCAGGATATATTTCCAGATCGGTTTTTCCTAATACTTCATCTTCTGATTCGTAACCTATAATTTTTAAATCTGCCTTATTAGACAGTATTTTCCGACAATCTTTGTCAAAAACATAAAATGTATCCGGTATATTATCTATTAATGTCCGGAGAAGATTTCGCTCCGATTTCAGGTCTTCAGCAATCTTTTTACGTTCATCCACTTCGCTTTTTAAATCTTCCATAAGATTTAGAATCGCCTTTCTGTTCAGTGTAATCTTGTCTAATGAAGTGATAAGTTTGTTTTCTGCCTTTATCCTGTCAGCCAGCTCATTTTCAAGTGCTTCAGTCCTGTCGAGAACCAAGTTTTCAAGATGTTGTTTCTCATTCTTTTTCAGGTCTTCCAAACCTTTAATACGTAACATAGCCTTTATCTGAGCTTTCAGTTCAGATTCATCAACAGGTTTGGGAAGAAATGCATCGGCGCCAACCTCAAGTGCTTTTATGCGACTCTCTTTATCGGCACGGTTAGCAGTTACCATCACAACAGGGATGTTTTTAAGCTTTTTATCAGATTTAAGTTTTGTACAAACCTCATAACCATCCATTCCCGGCATTACTATATCAAGAAGAATTACATCCGGCACTTCAGCCAGGCAGAGATCAAGACCTTTTCTCCCTGAGTCGGCAGTAAGGTAAACCGCTTCAGGAAAAGCATCTGCAATTAATGCCTGTAGCACAACCAGATTATCGCTATTGTCGTCGATTGCCAGGATTTTAATTTTTTTATTCTCCATTTGTTTATTGATAAAAGTTAATTTAAGAGGAAGTAGGTAAGGCAGTAGGCAGTAGGCAATAGGTGGGCAATAGGCAGGGGGCAATGGGCAATAGTATTATTTATTAGAACATTTTCTTTAAAAATATTAGCTTCCATGTTTTTTAGCTTTATCATTTCTTCTTCTTCCTATTGCCTATTGCCTATTGCCTTTTGCCTATTGCCTATTGCCTTTTTTACTTCTTCCTATTGCCTATTGCCTATTGCCTTTTTTACTTCTTCTGCCTTTTGCCTATTGCCTTTTGCCTTTTTTACTTCTTCCTACTGCCTATTGCCTTTTGCCTTTTTACTTCTTCCTACTGCCTATTGCCTAAATACTCCTCAATCGCTTTTTCAAATGTCTCACTATCAATTGGTTTAGCTATGTATCCATCAAAGCCATAAGCCAGCAGTTCTTCACGATCGCCTTTCATAGCCCGTGCTGTAAGAGCCACAACGGGGATATGGGATATTTTATCATTCTTCTTTATCTCATCAAGGACTTTAAATCCATCCATGCCTGGCAATGAGATGTCGAGAAGTATAAGATCGGGCGTTTCGTCTGATGCCTTTTGCAGCCCCCCGGGTCCATCGCTAGCCGGAATTATTCTATATTTTTCTCCAAGCAATGCTGTAAGGGTTATCATATTATCGGTGTTATCTTCTATTGCCAGGATGCTTGCTTTTCCTTCAGATCGCTTCTTTGTAATTACAGATTTTGTTTTACCGGCAACGCCTTCAACATTTGGTATCATCATGTTTTTAACATAAGCAAGAAGATCGCTCCTGCCTATTGATCCTTTCTGAATAAGCTGATAAATGTGGTTTTCCTTTAAGAAGCTTAATTCAGTTTTGGTTATATGCTTTGCAGTTAAAATAAGTACCGGTATGTTTCTTGTCTCCTTAAGCTCCCTGATATGTTTCAACACTTCAAAACCATCAACTTCCGGCATCATAAGATCTAGTATCATAGCATCGGGAATTGATTTTTTGATTGCCTCCAGTGCCTCCCTGCCGTTGCGTGCCACATTAATAACAAATCCTTCAAAACTAAGGATGTCTTTAAGTTGTATAATCTGCGGCTCGCTGTCTTCTACAAGCAATATTGTTTTACCGGCTCCTGTTTTACCAGCAGAGTTGGTACTGCAATGAGTATTTGAAGTTTCACGCTGCAGTGGCTTACTATCCGATTCAATCTGAAAATCCGATGGTTTAACAGGCAATGTAACCGTAAAGGTCGATCCTTTTCCCTGAGCACTAACTACATCGATGCTGCCATTGAGCAGATTACAGTATTTTTTTACAATTGCCAGTCCAAGTCCGGTTCCTACATATTTTCGCGAAGCATTGTCATCAGCCTGCCGGAATTCATCAAAAATGAACGGCATAAAATCTTCTGGAATACCAATGCCTGTATCCACT
>JBBQZN010000090.1:0-9919 GCA_038207725.1 Bacteroidales bacterium
TTATGAGTTCCAATGAATCGTACAAAAATTACCTGAAATTCATAATCAACTGCAACAACTAATCTATAAGCATTGCCTTTTATATTAAAGACAACTCTACCTTCTCCAACAATACTTGCATTCTTGTATTGTTGTTTTAAATCATTAGAACTTATCCATTCAGATGCCTTTACATCATGATACCATGCTCGCAAAGAAGCCTCTGAATCAGCATACTCTGGCTTTTCGAAAAACGTTCTCAAGGTTCTAAATGCAATGGTTCTCATTTTGCAAATATAAGAATAATTTGTGTTGTATCCCAATTTGGGATACATTTTTTTTGTTGGTTGTTCGGGGAGAATCGTAAAATGAGCTACGTAGCAACAGGATAAAAAGGGAATAAATCCGATTCGGTGATATAGGTGCCAAAACCGGCCAAATATGGTCAAGGTCACTGTTTTTTCGAACAAACAAAGAATGGAAAAACAGTAACCCTCACTAAGGAAATGCAACAAGGACTCATGGGTTTAGGAGTATCCTGAGACAGGCACAGGCAACCCCGAAAAACTAAAATACGGCTACGCCGGCAAATGGTCTCGTCATATCTCCGACAAACACCGCCTCATTTACGAAATCCATGAAGACGTGGTCACGGTTATAGTATTGAGCACTTTTGGTCACTGCAAAGACAAATAGTATTCTCTCGATCAGTTCAATTAAAAATGGATCGTTTCAAACCGGGGCGATATTTTTTTGGTTTCATACTTTATTTCTGCTGAATCATCATCCAGGGACGAATGAGCATCTTCCTCTTGTAACCTTCCGGATCTGCAACTCGAGGCGAGAAATGCTGTAATAACGTACTGCCGGTAGCTGCTGATCCGAGATCTGCCAGCCGGATCCTTCATCAATAATGCCGTCAAAGTTGCGTTTTATGAGATTAAAGTTTTTAATAACTCGATAGCTTCATTAATTACAATTGAGGGTGCCTTAACTATAAATTCAGCCTCTCGTTTTTTCCAATCAAGACTTTTAACCTGGTCAGCTAATATTACACCGCTTATTTTACTACTTCCTACTTTTACTTCAAAAGGATAACCTTTCTCCTGGTTCGTGATTGGGCAAAAAATTGCAAGCCCGACTTTTTGGTTATATGCTTTTGGAGACAACGTTAAGGCTGGCTTTTTCCCTGCTTGTTCGTGACCTGATTGGGGGTTAAATTGAAGCCAAACAATATCGCCCCGGTCTGGAACATATATTACCATATTTCACCTCCGGTTTGATCACCTGTTGGTATTTCGGAATGAATATTTTTAATTGTAATATTTTTTAAAAGCTCTTTTAAGGAATATTCCTTTCTTCTCGGGCTTAAAACTATATTTCCATTTTCAACCATTATGTCAATGTTGCTTCCCTCAGATAACCTTGTATCTTTAGTGATATTTTTAGGAATTCTAATAGCAAGGCTATTTCCCCATTTCTGAATTGTTGCTTTCATATTATAAGTTTATACATTGTATATACAAAAGTATAAAGAATTATTTATATTACGTGCAATGTGTAATAATATTTTATAATTATTTTCATTGTTGTCCGGTAAAACCGGTATATAGTTAATTGTTCTTTTTATGTGTCTAAGTGGTGTACAGAATTCTCCAAACACATCATCCATCACTTATTTTACGCCTAAATGAAGATATTTGTATGGATTGTTATTTTGAATCAATAGATAAAGTTATAAGATTATTTAAAGAGAGAAGAATGAACCTGTTTGTTTTGGGCTCATATTATTGTAATTCTTCCTTGATAAAAATACTGCAAGATAAGGAGGTTGGCGATGCTTCCTTTTATAACGACAGGAGGAAATTGGTTTTACCTGCTGATAGTGCATTTTCTCCATTCCTTTTTAAAATTGATAAAAGTGGGAGAATAAAAAATGTCATCTTCTTGCAAAAAGAATATTCTCAAGTGACAACCATTTATTGTGACATGCTTCAAAGAGAAGAAAATATTGAGTAATTCAGATGCATGGTCAATGATCAATTGTTCACTTCTTATTCTTACGCATGTATTAACGAAATATTTAGTCATAACCTCTCCTTATTCTGAAAAATATTCTTTAAATTTATAAACCGTTTATCCGAACCTTTTTAAGTCAAGTGTTATGCTGAAAGTCAGAAATATTGCACAAATCCTGCTTATTGTATTATTCACCTTCTCCTGTAAACAGAAAACTGCCGAAAACCTCGAGGAGATGGCACGCCGTAATTCCCGTAATGAGGCCGTAATGGTTAAAACAGTAAAACTCGAAAAATCAACTTTTTACCACGAGCTTATTAGCAACGGTAAAGCATATTCATCTGAGAAAGCCGTTATCCCTTTCAAGGTTAACGGAATTATAAAAGAATTATATATCCAAAACGGTCAGAAAGTAAAATCTGGTGACTTGCTCGCCGTTATCGAGGATTTCGATTATAAAACCCGGCTCATCCAGGCAAGGCAGGGTCTCGAAAAAGCCGAGATAAATTTCAAGGATGACCTTCTGAGTAATTATTCCACTCCCGATTCAACAGGTCTATCTGCTGCAAAAATAAAAATATCTCGCATCAGGTCGGGTCTGAATGATGCCATAACAGCCCTTACAATTGCAGAATATAATTACAACAATACCCGGATCTATTCCCCTACAAGCGGTGTTGTCGCTAACCTTGAAGCAGCGCAGTGGAATCCTTCGCAGAATTATAAAAGCCTCTGTACTGTAATCTTTGATGAGCTTATGGAGGTCAATTTTCAGGTAATAGAATCGGAATACGGTTTCATTAGTAAAGATATGCCTGCCGGTATCATTCCGTTTATAAACGACAGTACATTCATTGAAGGCAAAATTACTCAGATCAATCCTCAGGTCGATGAAAACGGTATGGTAAAGGTAAAGGCCGGATTTCGGAACAATGGCCGGCTTATCGATGGCATGAACGTGAAAGTTGTTATCAGAAAGCCTGTTGCGAACCGGCTTGTTGTTCCCAAAGAAGCCCTCGTAATCCGACAGGGGAAAGATGTGATATTTGTCCGCCTCGACTCAACTGCCATCTGGAAATATGTTACGGTAGAATTTGAGAACAGTACCAGTCTCTCAATCAAAGAGGGCCTTGCCGAGGGCGACCTTGTAATTATTGGTGGAAACATTAACCTGGCTCACGAAACAACAGTCAGGGAACAATGAAAGAGGAGTCTCAACACAGAGCCCTTTTCTCAACTTTTACGATCAACATACTCTTTGTAATGCTGATTATAATAGGGGCTGCTGTTATACCCTTACTCTCTCTTCAGCTTAATCCAACACGATATCTTCCTTCCCTCACAATAAGCTGGAGCTGGCCTGAAGCGCCAGTAAGGGTTGTTGAACAGGAGGTTACAACTGTTCTTGAGGGTGTCCTCTCAACCGTAACAGGGGTCAAAAAGATCTCTTCTTCAACAAATAATGAAAATGGCAGAATAACAGTTGAGTTCGACAAAAACATTGATCTGAGGGCGAAACGTTTTGAGGTGGCATCACTGCTGCGCGAGTCACGTAAAAGACTTCCTCAGGCTGTCTCATTTCCGGTGGTGGGTATGAATATGCCATCGAACCAGTCGGGTTCAACGATACTCTCCTTTCAGATAAACGGTAATGCAAATACATCATATATCTATACCCTGGCCGAGGAGCTTATAAAACCACGGATCTCTATTATTGAGGGCGTTTATACAGTAAACCTTTATGGCGCAACACCTCAGCAATGGGAGGTTGTTTATGATCAGGAAAAACTCGCTTCGGCAGGCATCAGCTCCTCCAAAATAAGCGCTTCAATAAACAATTATCTTCTCGAAAGAGAGATAGGCGGAGCAACAGAAAAAGGAAACGATGGCCTCTCAAAACGAACCTACCTGACTCTTACCGGAAACAACAAGGATGAGTTCAGATGGGATGATATTCCCGTAACTAAGCAGGCGGGAAGAATAATTCATCTTACCGACGTGGCCCGAGTGAAGCTTATAGAACAGCCGCCGCAAAGCTATTACCGTATAAACGGGCTAAACACAGTCAACCTTACAGTTAGCGCGGGAAAAAATGTAAATAATATCAAGGTAGCTGATGCTGTAAAAGCCGAGATTGAAACTATTAAGAAAGAACTGCCTCCCGGATACAGTATAAGAACCTCTGTTGACAATACAACTTTTATACGAGAGGAAATAACAAAAAACATCTACAGGGCCATCCTGTCTGTAATACTGCTGCTTCTTTTTGTGCTGCTGATAAGCCGTGAGTTTAAATATCTGCTTATAATAACAATAAGTCTGATAGCCAATATCTTCATTGCTTTCATCTTTTATTATCTTTTTAAACTTGAGATCCATCTTTATTCGCTGGCAGGCATTACTGTATCATTTGGTATAATAATAAACAACACAATTGTGATGACCGACCACATCAGGTATCACAAAAACAGAAAGGTGGGAGTTTCTCTTCTTGCAGCAACACTGACAACAATAGGTGCCCTTGTCGTTATCTTTTTTCTTGATGAAGCTTCGAAAATAACACTCTCCGATTTTGCCGCAGTTGTTATCATCAACCTTGCTGTATCTCTTGCCGTGGCCCTTTTCTTCATTCCTTCGCTGATTGAGAAAATACGGCTGAGTCCGAAATTCAATGCCCTTGTTGTGAAACGAAAAAGGAGGGTTGTAAGGTTTTCAAAGCTCTATCTGAAAAGTATCAACTTCATTATCAGATTCAGGGTTGCCCTTATAATTATTGCCATTCTGATTTTCGGGTTGCCTGTTTTCTATCTTCCCGATTCGCTTCCAAAAGACCGGAAAAACAATCAGGATAATACTGAACTTACGGTTTTTCAGAAGACTTACAATAAAACTCTTGGCAATCCGAAATACGTACAGAGTGTTAAACCAATTGTAAATAAGTTACTTGGTGGGACTTTCCGGCTCTTTAGCGAAAAGGTTAAAGGCAGCAGTTTCTACTATTATGGCAATTCCGATGAGGTGCAAAGGACAAAGCTTACTGTTAATATTGGTCTCAGTGAGGAGGGTCTGACAATTTCGGACCTTAATACAACATGTTCGGGACTTGAGAACATGCTGGCTGCCTGCGGTGAAATAGAAATGTTCACAACAAGTATCTATGGCGCTGAAGACGCTACGGTATCAATATCATTTAAGCCTGAATTTGATTTTTCTATATTTCCTTTTGTTCTGAAAGTAAGAATTGAAGACTACATGAACGGTATAGGCAGTTATCATGCAACTGTTTATGGTGTAGGAAAGGCTTTCAGTAACCAGGTCTACAGCGATTATATCCGTACAACATACTCGGTTAAGATGAGAGGTTATAATTACGACGAACTTTATAGCTACTCGGAAGCCCTCAGGGAGAGATTGATTGCAAGTGGCAAGGGAAGGATAAAAGAGGTTTTTATTCTTGGAGGTACATCAGAAGGCTATATGATAGGTGGCGGTAACAAAAAATCGTACAGGAACCGTCTTGAAATGGATAAGTATTACCTTACCGGTACAAGTTCCGATGTAGCGCTGGCATTCAGCGAAGCACAAAGATTTTCGAGAAGTTCACCGGCTTTTAAGAGGGCTTTTATTAACGGAGAACTGACACCTGTGTCGGTAAAGTCGCTTCAATCGGAAGAATATGATTACTGGAGCTTTGAGAATGCGCCGCTGATAACACATTCGGGTTACAGGGTTAAAATGAAAGATTTTTCGAATGTCACAAGGGAGGTAAGTAACAACACAATAAGCCGTGAGGATCAGCAATATGTGATAACAGTAGGATATGATTTTATAGGCAACTATGAACTTGGCAAGTTAATCCTCGACAGGAATATTGATGAAACATCAGCCATGCTGCCTCTCGGCTATACGTCTCAGAGCGGCTCATATAATTACTCCTGGAACCAGAAATCAACAAATTACTGGTTGATAATCCTTGTTATATTGATAATCTACTTCATATGCTCTATTCTGCTTGAGTCATTTAAGCAGCCGTTTACAGTCATTAGTCTCATTCCGTTCTCTTTCGTCGGAGTCTTTCTTACATTTCATCTTTTTAAAATAACACCCGATGAAGGAGTCTTTGCAGCTCTTATACTGCTTTGCGGCATTGTAGTAAATGCAACGCTTTATATTCTGAACGATTTTAACAGCATCCGGAAACGAAAACCACTGCTGCCCGTAAGAGAGGCTTATCTCAAGGCTTTTAATGGCAAGATAATCCCGATATTCCTTACAAAAATCTCAACGATTATCGGGCTAATACCATTTCTTTTGAGCGGGAAGGATGAACGTTTTTGGTTTGCGTTGGCGGCAGGGACAATTGGCGGACTAGTGTTTAGTTTGATTGGGTTATTTGTTTATCAGCCGATTATGATGAGGGGCGCAGGGCACAGGGCTCAGGGCACAGGGCAAGAACGTGAATAATTAAAATTTAAGATGATGGATGATTTTAGATTTGAGCAACTAGATGTTTGGAAAGACTCAATGGTTCTTTCTGATACTTTATTTGATTTTGCTGAAAAAGCAGACGAAAAAAGATTTTACAAATTCGCTGAACAATTGAGGGCAGCTACAATGAGTATTTCTAACAATATTGCTGAAGGTTCCGGTTCTTTTTCGGATAAGGAATTTGCCAACTTTTTGAATATTTCCCGACGATCTGTTTTTGAATGCGCAAATATTATTCATATATTTTTAAGAAGGAATATTATAAATGAAGAAGAGAAGAAAAGTGTTTATAGCAAGTTATTATTTGTAAGTAAAAAGCTGACTAATTTCAGAAAAACATTAAAAAGCATATGAATTTTTCCCTGAGCCCTGTGCTCTGAGCCCTGGGCTTTTTATAAACTTCAGTAAATCGAGTAGTATATGGTTAAGTTTCTCATCACAAGACCGGTAGCAGTAATAATGACCTTTTTGGCATTAATAATGCTAGGGATCGTGGCCTCAGGCCGATTGCCGGTATCGCTGATGCCCGATATCGATATTCCTGAGATAACTGTAGCAGTATCGCGTCCCGATGTGAGCGCAAGAGAGCTTGAGAACAGCGTTGTAAGTGTACTCCGCCGTAACCTTCTGCAGGTTCCCGGACTAGATAATATTGAGTCTGAATCGCGGAACGGCAGCGCGCTTATCAGACTCACATTCAAATATGGCAACGACATAAACCTCGCATTTATGGAGGTTAACGAAAAGGTAGATGGTGCCATGAACAACCTTCCACGCGATCTTGAACGTCCGAGGATAATAAAAGCCAGCGCAACGGATATACCTGTATTTATGCTTAATATCTCGCTTCTCGATAAGCAGGCCGGCGATGAGAAGTTCATTGAACTGAGTGAGTTTTCGGAGACTGTGATAAAAAAGAGAATAGAACAGCTTCCGGAGGTAGGAATGGCAGATATCACCGGACAAATCAAACGTGAGATTTACATTATCCCTGATAAGAAAAAGATGCTTAGTCTGGGTATTACCGATGATGATATAACCCAGGCAGTTAAGATAAACAATATAAATATAGGAAGCATACTCGTTAAAGACGGTAAGTACCTCTATAACCTCGAGTTCAGCTCCTACCTCAAAGATTTGAACGATGTAAGGGATATCTACATCAAGTCGGCAAACCGGCTACTTCAGCTAAAAGATCTTGCAGATATCGGACTCAGGCAGGAGAGGCCCAGAGGTCTGTATTATTCGAACGGTAACCGGGCAATATCGCTGGCTATTATAAAAGAGTCAACTGCTAAGATGGCATCTCTTGAGTTAAAGATGAATGAGATTATAAGCATCTTCCGGCGAGATTATCCGCAAATGGATTTTGAGATCTCGCAAGACCAGACAAGGCTGCTTGATTACTCAATCTCCAACCTTAAACAAAACCTTCTGGCGGGTGGTATTCTTGCATTCTTCCTTATGTTCTTCTTCCTCAAAGATGCAAAATCGCCTCTCATTATCGGTTTCAGCATTCCGGCAACCCTTGTTATCAGTCTCCTGTTTTTTTATGTTGTGGGTTTATCAATTAATATAATATCTCTTGCCGGACTAATCCTCGGAATAGGGATGATGATAGATAACTCAATTGTAGTAATTGAGAACATAACCCAGTGGATAGACAAAGGCTTATCGCTTGTTGAAGCCTGTATTAAGGGAACCAATGAAATTATTACACCGTTGATATCATCGGTTCTCACAACATGCGCGGTGTTCATTCCACTTATCTTTCTCAGCGGGATCTCCGGAGCTTTATTTTATGATCAGGCTATAGCAATTGTTATTGGCCAGGGTGTTTCGCTTCTGGTTGGAATAACCTTGTTACCAACTATTTACTACCTTCTTTACAAAAACGGCAAAGAGGGTGCGTTCACAAGACTTGTCAAAAAAATCAGTCTTAAAAGAATGGAAGAGAGTTATGAAGGAGGAATGAACTTCTTCTTCAGGTTCAGAAAAACAATGCTCTTCTCTTTTCTGGCAATAATACTTGTAATGTTGTGGCTGTTCATTACAATGGAGAAAGGAAAGTTCCCGGCAGTACGTCAGGATGAACTGGTTATATCGGTCGACTGGAATGAGAATATAGATGTAAATGAAAATCACAGGAGGATAAATGAACTGCTTGATTACAATAAAGATTATACGCTACAAACAAATTCATTTATAGGAGAACAGCAATTTCTGTTTAACCGCGATTATGATCAGTCGTACACACAGGCAAGGATCTATGTTAAGGCAAAGGGATACGATCTGAAGAGCGTGATTGAAAAAAACTCTTATGAGTTTATCGGGAAAAAGTACCCGGGAGCGCTTATAAGCATAACTGCCCAGCAAAACATATTTGAGAAGATCTTTTCAGCAACCGAGTCGCCGCTGGTTGCGGAAGTAAGCATGATGAAAGAGAAGGAAGGTCCACCTGTGGATAAGATGATGAATATTGTTTCAGTACTTCAGAAAGAGTACCCTGAAGCAGGGATCTCGCCTCCGCCACTGGAAGATAAGATATTGCTGAGGATCGATCCCGACAGGATGCTTTTATACGATATTGATCCGATAAGTGTATATAACACACTTAAAACATCCCTTAACCAGAATAATATAGGAGAACTGAGGGCATCTTATGAGATGCTGCCTATAGTACTGTCGGATAAGGAAAAGCAGATAAGCGAGATAGTTTCTTCGGGTTTTGTAAGGAACAAGTCAGCTCAGCTGATACCTGTTGGTGACATAGTAAAAGTGCAGCGTGTTCATGATTACAAGACAATAAAAGGAGGGATGCATAGCGAATATGTGCCTGTAAGCATGAATATCAGTACAAATACACCGGAGGTATTGACAACCGGAATCAGAGATCTTCTTGCAACTGATCCATCGATCGATGTAAGGTTCAGCGGATCGCTGATAACCGGCCAGAAGCTGTTTCGCGAGCTTGCAATAATTCTTATTGTTGCCCTTCTTCTTCTCTATTTTATACTGGCGGCGCAGTTTGAATCGCTTACTCAGCCAATAATAGTTCTCCTTGAAATACCAATCGATATTGCTGGTGCCTTGCTGCTGGTAAAACTCTGGGGAGGGACAATCAATCTCATGACAATGATCGGATTGATTGTAATGTCGGGTGTGATAATCAACGACTCAATATTAAAAGTTGATACTATAAACAATCTGCGCAGAGAGGGAATGGCCTTAAAGGAAGCGATCTACACTGCAGGTTCGAGACGACTTAAACCGATATTAATGGTAGCCATGGCGTCGCTTGTTTCAACAATACCAATGCTTTTCAGTTCAGGAATGGGTTCGGAGCTACAGAGGCCAATGGCGCTGGCATTGATCGGAGGGATGTCACTCGGAACCGTAGTGAGTCTGTTCTTTATTCCGTTGGCGTACTGGT
>JBBQZN010000091.1:0-8741 GCA_038207725.1 Bacteroidales bacterium
ATCAATTCAATATAAGCGTGATATAATTCCTGTATATATCAGCGGTAGAAATTCAGAACTGTTTTATCGTGTCGACAGAATAAGAAAATTTTTAGGTATTAAACTGTCGGTTGAAATTATTCTTCTTCCGCGTGAAATGCATAAGCAGAGAAATTCTACAGTTACGCTTACCTTCGGGAAGCCCGTTTCATGGCAGAGCTTTACAAACGAAAAATCACATATTGAATGGGCTCATAGTATGAAGGATATTGTTTACAGCCTCGGAAACAGGTAAGCCTTCAGACGAACTTATAAGTGTATTAATTGTTATAATTCTGTATAAATCAACAAATGAAATTACGTCTGTATAATCCTGAGCTCTTTCAGGGGAATCTGAAAAAGATAAACTATTTTGAAGGATGGTATTTCAAACATGTTTCGGGAGATCTTGATCAGGTATGGTCATTTATCCCGGGGATATCGCTGAATGGAACAAATTCTCACGCTTTCATTCAGGTTATTAATGGAATAACAGGGGATACCGATTATATAACATTTCCACTTGAGCAGTTTTCTTTTAATAAAGATTCACTTGACATCGTTATAGGAAAATCGCGATTCACCAGTAACTTTGTTTCCCTTGATATAGACTCTGAAAACTTTAAGATTAAAGGCAAAATATCGTACAGCAAGATTATAAAATATCCGTCGTCATTATTTTCACCCGGAATTATGGGCTGGTACTCTTTCGTGCCATTTATGGAATGCAAACATGGGTTAGTATCTGTAAATCACTCCCTGACAGGAGATTTAGAAATTAACAAGCTTCAGGTTTCATTCACAGGAGGTAAGGGATATATTGAAAAAGACTGGGGAACTTCATTTCCTGAAGCTTGGATCTGGATCCAGTCAAACAATTTTTCCGATGCTCATACTTCATTCACTTTCTCTGTTGCGAAAATACCCTGGCTGGGTAAATTCTTCATGGGCTTCATTGTCTTCCTCTATTATAAAGGTGAATTTATTTTATTCAGCACTTACAATAAATCATCACTGGCAGATGTATTGCATGATAATGATTCAGTGTCATTGACTCTGAAAAACAAAAGTTATCTGCTGAAGGTTAAGGCTGTAAGAAAGACATTTGGAGAACTTAAGGCTCCCGCATCGGGAAATATGTCGAGGAGAATCAAGGAAAGTGTTGATTCAGAAGTAACTCTGTCGCTTTACGACCTGAATAATAATATGTTATATTCAGATACCGGAAAAAGAGCTGGTCTTGAAGTGATCGATAAGATATTTGAATACTTAGGGGAATAGTTCGGTGTGACTAAGGATAAAAGTATAGACAGTCAAGTCTTATTTCTAACAAATTATTAAGTTAACAACAACATATTCTGCGATTTAATGATATTTAAAATCAAAAGAGATGAAATCAGAATATAAAAGTGTTGCAGGAGTTTTTCCACCTCCTCCCTTCCATATGGTTGGTGACGGATTCAGAGTTCACAACTTCTTTCCTTCTCTCCCGCAGATAGGGTTAAAAGGAATGAGTCCGTGGTTTCTTATGGATTATGGCTCCAAATGGACAGTACCTCCATCATCAACTCCGAAAGGTGTAGGAGTTCACCCTCACAGAGGTTTTGAGACAGTTACAATCGCTTACCATGGAAAAGTGGCACACCACGATAGCGCGGACCTGCATTCACCTTCACTCCTCTCAATATGTTCAGTGCAAAACTTGAAAAGGGAATAACAGCAGATTTCAGCTTTGACAAGGAATACAACACAGGGATCTTGGTTATTGATGGCTCTGTGAAGATTAATGGAGTAAAAGGAGCAGTTGAAAACAGTTTTGTATACTTTGCCCACGACGGGGAAGATTTTACAATTGAGGCAGAAAGCAAAAGCATTGTTCTCATTCTCAGCGGCGAACCTATAAATGAACCTATTGCTTCATACGGACCTTTTGTAATGAGTACAGAAGAGGAAATCAAACAGGCGTATAAGGATTATTATGATGGCAAATTTGGCTATCTTGAGGATTGAATTTATAAAACAATAACTCAATTTTTAAACGATAAGTCACTATGATACAATTTATTAAATCACCGGCCTTAATAAAGGCTGCCGGCACAAAAGAGAAGATAATCAGGGAGTATTTCGGACATGTTAACAGCAATACCTCAGAGGTAAGCATAGCCCATATGACAAGTCCTGAAGGATGGCTTGAACCGGGACAGAAACCCAAATTCAATGAATATACAGTTGTTCTGAAGGGTAAACTGAAGATCACAACAAAAAAGGAAGAGTTCATTATTGCTGAAGGTCAGGGAATAATGACATCAAAGGACGAGTGGGTTCAGTACAGTACTCCTTTTGAAGGAGGTGCAGATTATATTGCGGTATGCCTTCCGGCTTTCTCTCCATTAAATGTTGAAAGAGACGCCGACCTTACTTAAACCTTTGTAACTAATCAGTGGTATAAGTATTGGAGACAGAAGTCAGAAGACATTGAGCGGAGAGCGGAGAGCGGAGAGCGGAGAGTGTAGAGCATAGAGCATAGAGCGGACTTCCGACTGATTAGATACAATATTTCTTCAGCCCAGTATGGGCGACATATTGGTAGAAAAAGAAGCAAAAAAATATATGGCGTCGGAGCAGAAATATTATAGAAACCAGTGGTTGGCACCGGCGCTAAAAATAGAGGCGTGCGGGAAGCGTAGAGCGTAGAGCGGAGAGTGGAGAGCGTAGAGAGGGCTTCCGACTGATTAGATACAATATTTTTGATTTCTGATAATAGTTCTTATTTTTGAAAGGATATACATCTTTTTGAATTTAACCTTTCTTGCTAATTAATAAGTCGAATGAAAAAATCAGGTTTTCTACTATTTATTATATTAGTTCTTATTCCCCAATATTCGTATTCTCAGAGCATTACTCAATTAAATCCTGAATATCTGCCTGATATTGACGGTATTCTTAAAACCAAAGCTGAATTTGACCTCAATAATTCCAAAGTGAGGTTTGAGGTTAGAAATGCACGATTCGGAGCAAAAGGAAAGATTAATCCTTTTATCTCATACAGGGCTGAACTGGATCTTTCTGATGAGGGAAAGATGAAGATGCTTGATGCCTATGTCAGGTTTACACCTGTTACTAATCTGGACTTTTATATGGGTCAGAGAAAAATCCCATTCAGTACTGACTATATGAGAAGTCCGGCAGATAATATTTTTGCAAATCGTTCATTTTTGGCTAAATACATAAATGATGGGATGCGCGATATAGGATTCTATGTAAATTACAAATTCACCGGAAGTATTCCTGTTGACCTTCTGATAGGAGCTGTTAATGGAACCGGAAATAATAACCCTCAATGGAAAGATAAACCCAATCTGGCTGGTCGCATATCTGCAGGCTCTGAAAAAGGTTTTAAAGTAACCGGAAATCTCTATTACGGGGATGCAGCATATAAAAACCATCTTGCTATGTTTGGTGGTGAGATAAGATATGTTACCGGGAATTTTATGATTGAGTCTGAATATATCACCAGGCACTGGACCGATACAGCATCATTTCGGATTCATGATGATGGGCTATATATTCATTCCTTTTACAATTTTAAACTAAACAATAAAATGATCCCACTCCTTACCCCAACAATAAGATGGGATTTTATCGGAGATGCTATATTTAAGAGAGAGACTGACGCTGAAAGACTTACAATAGGAATAAATGCCGGATTTGAACCTAAGCAGTTCATTGCTGAAATAAGGCTAAACTATGAAAAATATTTCAAGAGAAACCTTCCAATTCATACAGATAAAATTACCCTTGAGTTCATTGCCAGGTTCTAAAATTATCGCAAGGGGCCGACCTGTCACTTCGGTTCTGAAGTATTCACTTTTTTCTTGTTTTTTCTGATCGTAATTATCAGATATATCACAAAAACGACACCTATAACGTATAGAATATATTCCAAATAGGGGAAGATCTGTTCCCTCATTTCATAAAGGTAATATCCAACAATTGCCAGTATAATATTCCATATTCCTGCCCCAACAAATGTATAAAGCATAAAGTCGCGGAGGTTCATTTTAGCCAGACCTGCCGGAATAGAAATGAGATGTCTGACTCCGGGTATAAGCCTGCCAATAAAAGTGGAAGTCTTACCATTCTTTAAAAAGTAATTCTCTGCATGCTGAACTTTCTCCTTAGAGAGAAGAAAAATCTTCCCGACCCTTGATTCTGCAAAGGCATAAACGATAGGCCTTCCAAGGTAATAGGCAAGAGTATAGTTTATTAGCGAACCGGTCAATGCCCCCACAGTTCCGAAAAAGATAACAAGGAATACATTCAGTTGACCCTGAGCAGCTTTATAAGCAGCAAATGGAATAACTATTTCCGATGGAAGAGGAATAAAAGTACTTTCTATTGCCATCAGAAGCGCAACTGTGAAATAATTCAGGTTGGCCATGTACCATTCAAACAGGGACTGAAAAAACTCCATTTTTTACTATTTATTATTCAGTATTATAACACCCATCAAAATCCGATGGACGGCAAAATTAATCTTTTTACCAGACTTTCAAAACCAATTGTCCATTCGCAAATTCAACAAACGGACCTGCAGCTGAATTTTCTTCAGAACGTAAATGACCAAAGAAATCTTTGTTAACGATTATTGGAGTACCATCGGCATTTTCAAACCGGGCTTTTGGGATCTTTGCATTACCCAGAATTTCGCTTGTTAGAATCTGAACTTTATTGCCGGGCATTCCGCCTTCCAAAGTAAGTTTAAGATATACACTTTCTCCATCTTCTTTTAGAGTAACTTCAGGATTGAAGGCCGAAGATTCAAAAAAGACCTTCTCGCTGACCCATGGTTTCGCACCATAATAATATACATTTCCAGACATCCGGCAAGGAAGCTTTGCATTGTTATACCCTTCAGTTCCGTATTTCATTTTAGTGTTGCTGCTTACCTTAGCACCATTCCCGACAAAAATATTATTATAAAATCTGTCATCGCCGGCTAATATTGTAGTAATGCCGGCTACGTCGGTTGAATGTGTTAAAAAATACGGAGTAAACCGGTTAGGCTCAGGCCAGGTATAAACAGCTCCGGCAATCAGGTTATGAAGATATGCTCCTCCCTGCGATTGAGTTCTGATGGCAAAGGGTGATAATAATATATTGTTATCCACTATGAAAGGACCATGGTTTACTTCGATGAACAGATCTTCAAGATCATTATTATACATTAGGTTAGCAGAAACCCTTGTACCCTGAGTCATCCAGTCGAGCCATAATCCTCTTCCGCAATCGTGAATCCTGTTTTTACTTATGACTGCATCAATTGCGGCATGAAATTTAATCCCGCCTATTTCAGCCCCGTTAAACTGCCTTTTAGTCCAGATGTTGTAGATGTGATTATTCTCAATTGTACTGAACACTGCTCCCATACTTCCGCAGATACCTGTCTGTTCGCAGTTGAATATTATGTTGTTCCTGACAATATGGGAACCTATATTTTCCTTGTTCCATCCATTTCTTAAAGTCCTGAATACTACTTCAATATAATGGATATTCCCATCACGATTTACATTTCCCTCATCGAGCGACCATACATTATGTCCGGTTCCCCGTTCCTTACCAAGTGTTATTCCGGAGCACTTTGAGTCGCTAATAATGTTGTTTTCAATAATCCATCCCTTATTCCAGTGAGTTGCTATCATCCCAACCTGTTCGGCTGTTGGGGCGCCCCATTGGGTTGCTGCCTGACTAATATAAAATCCGCTTATTGTTAAATAATTAACACCGGGTTTATCGGGATAAAAACAGGTTCTCCTTGTCGAAATTTCTACAAATTCCTTATTCGGATTAAACTTCTGAAAATTGGCCCATATTATTGTGTTATCTGCATCGCTTTCGCAATACCAGGTGTAAGTTGATCCGTCAGGATCTTTTATTTTTGTATCGGGGATCGGGTTAAGAACTTTGTCGCGTGTCTCTTTCTCGTACAGTGACTTGCCGTTTAGAAACACCTCGCCGGTATGGTGTATCCTTCCCATTCTTCCAAACCAGTCGCCAAAAACCGAATCCTGGTAAGGGTTATAATCACCAAAAAAAGTATTTGGAATAACAACTTTCCATACTCCTTCTTTCTCCTTTTTCCATCCGGTGATTACCTCTGAACCTTTAATCTCAGCCTTTTCGCCCGGGGCAGCCCGGTATACAATTCTTTTTGTGTCGCTTTCACCTCCCCGTAATGGGTTAACCCATTCACGATATGTACCCGCATGGACAGTAATTGTATCACCGGGGAAAGCAGTTTTGACTGCTGCAGAGATAGTTTTAAATGGCAAAACTGCAGAGCCTGGATTGGAATCGCTTCCTTTTACAGATACATGGTATTCTTTTCCTTGCATCGGGGGAAACAGAAGAGTAAAAAGAAAAAATAACAAATAAGTTTTTTTCATAGAATCATAGAGTTTCACAAATCTACAAAGAATCTGTGGAGTTAGACAATAGTGAATTGCTTTTAAGTATCCCCGCATTTAACGGAGGACTTTTAATGTATTTGAATAAGAACCGCCCTTTTCAATGAAATCCCCTCGGTATCATGATAAAATTGTCCAGATGGCGAGCAAAAGACAAGGGACTGAGGATCGACCATAATTTCCTTTGCGAAGCAACCTGAATTCTAACCCGATCCGAGCTCAGCGAAGCTAATTAACTAAACGGTCCGTATAGCCAGTTTCTTTGTTTAAATTTTTCAAATGTCACAAGCTAGATCCATTCCTTAGGTTTCTTAAGAATGTAGCCGTCCCTCTTTGGAACTTCTTCATCGAAAAGACTGTCAACCAACTTTTTCCGCCCAATCATTATGGACCCTTTAGCAACAAGAGCAACTGAAGCGTTGTGCCTTTTTGGAGGGAAGGCTACAAAGACTCTTTTATGTTTGAAATGTTCGTGAATTGTTTTTATCGGGGGAACTAGGTCACTGTCACCAGAAATAAGCATAGCCATATCATATTTGTCTTGATATGCATCTATAATTATCTGGGTAGCAATATTCACGTCTGTCATCTTTTCATGATATGTTGGCCAAATATTACCACATTGTTTGCATTCTGTCTTGTCACTTTGATAGTGACCGTAAAATATTTTTATGCCAACAGATTCAAGAGCTTAAAGTAAATAGTTTGTCTTTTCTGTTTATCCGGATTATTACTTACTCTGCTTGTAAAATATTTAATTTCGACCAGTTCTTGATTTGCTTGCACAGGTTGTTGACTAGTTTGTTAATATCTAGCCATTTACAGTTAAGAAAACCTGCTTCAAGTATCCCGAAATATATGTTAAAACCATCAATGTAGACGATAACTCTTTCTTTTTTTGCTATATTAGTTGCAGAATTCATACGCAGTTGTATACCTTTGTATCACTAAAACATCGTTAAAGATAGCATCTTTAACCCGACGCTCTGAAAAGAGCGTTTCTTTTTTGTGTAAAGAACAATCAACTTATTAGCAAACTTATCTATCATTCGTCCTTAATTTGCTGGCAGATCTGAAATGCTCAACATAATAAACATGGTCGGGAGCCTGACTTGTTGATGGTACCCCAGATATGGCAACCATAGTTTCTACTCCCGGGTCTTGTGCAATCTTTAACTCCGATCCGGTATAATAGCCCATGCCATAAAGTACGATGAACTAGTTTGACCTTAGAATGCTCTTTGTCCTCTGTACCATATTGCCCATTGCCTTGCTATGGTTCTGGTTCGTTATCTTGTAATCAATAGGCAGGCAGTTCTTTGCACCTACCACTGTTTGAATATTATAAGATACTTCGGTAATAATATTACGAACCATTATCTGACGGCCCGGTGATTGAGGGATTAAACGTTGGTGGCGCTGTCCGCTTGTGCGGATCTGGCAATGTGCTTGCAAAGATTTTGTTTTGTGTTCTCTTTACGCTCTACGCTCACCTCTCACTGTCTTCTGACTTCTGTCTCCAATACTTATACCCCTGATTAGTTACATGTTTTTGAATAAGAACCGGCCTTTTCAATGAAATCCCTGGCAAGAACCTGACTTAACTCATTTGTATAATCACCCTTTTCGGGGTGCCACTGAACGGCATTTAAGTACCCTTTACCTTCCTGATCCAGCCATTCGAAGGCTTCAATTATTCCATCAGCAGCCCATGCTGTTGGCCGAAAACAGGGTGCTAGGTTTTTTACTGCCTGGTGGTGAACAGAGACAATATCGAACGATGTTGCCCTTATTAATCTGTAAAGAATAGAATTGGCATCAATATTTATACTGTGATACGCCAGCTGGCCGGTATCTGAACTATGAATCACACTTTTTCCATGATCGGCAGGAATATCAACTATTAAATCTCCTCCCTGACTCACATTTAAAACCTGTTCACCGCGACATATTGCCAGTATTGGCATTTTTAGCTGAAGAGCTCTTTCGATAAGTGCAAACTCCAGAATATCCCGTGTAGGGTCGCACTCACACCGGTTTTCTTCCTCGGCTTTTCCATAATATGATGGATGCACATCTGCTCCTCCCGAAAGAACCAGTCCAGAACATTTCTCCATGGCGGCCAGTGCATCAGGTAGCTCCATCCCGTAAAAGCTAATACTCTCAAGTGAAGGATCTATGCTCTTGAGCCATTTTACATAAAGCTGATATTTACCCTCATCAGAGGCTTTTGAAAATCCTATTGTAATCATTCAA
>JBBQZN010000092.1:0-8250 GCA_038207725.1 Bacteroidales bacterium
TACCTCGGAAAGTGTGTTGGAAAGGAGAGGCCCTATCGTTTTGCCGTGACGAACAAGTATAAGAGTAACATCAGCAAGTGTACCCAGTGTTAAACTGTCAGAAACGGTGCCTATAGGGGCACTGTCAATAATTATATAATCATAACGGGTCCGAAGCTCGGCGATTAATTCGACTGTCTTTTCAGAGCCGATAAGCTCTGCCGGATTAGGAGGTATCGGGCCGGATGGCAGAAGATCAAGATTGTTATACTTTGTCTTTACAATAAGTGAATCAAGCGATACATTATCTACCAGCCATGTCGTGATTCCCTTTTCATTTCGAATTCCCAACTCGCTGCAGACCTTAGGCCTCCTAAGATCAAACCCGACAAGCAGTGTCTTCTTATTCATCAGACTGTACACCGATGCCAGATTGATCGCTGTAAACGTCTTGCCTTCTTCTGCCATAGAGGATGTAACAAGTATCACCGGTGATTTAATTTCCCTGGTAAAGAACTTCAACCTCGATCTGAGCGATCTGTACGACTCCGCAATTTCAGAGGATGGCTTTTCACGTACATCGGCATGTGTCTGCAGTCCACTGTGCGGTATATAACCTGCAACCGGGAGATCAGTTATCTTAGCCAGATCGTCTTCATCCCTGATCGTGTTATTAAAGGCCTGAATAACAAGTATTACAGCAAATGGAATCCCTAAACCTGCTAGTAAAGCCATAAGGTATATTATCATAATCTTTGGAGCAACAGGCAGCCTCCCCGGTCTTGGCCTGTCAATAATTTCATTATCGGGTGAGTTTGAAGCTTTCTGGATCTGTGATTCAGCCTTCTTCTCAAGAAGAAATGAATACAGATCATCATTAAGCTTAAACTCCCTTTCAAATCCCAGCAGTTCTCTTTCAGTCTTTGGCAGCACTACCGCGCTGGCGTTGACTAAACGTATCTGCTCCTTGTTTTCTTTCAGGGCAATGCCATTGGCCTGCCTGACACCCTTGAGTGTCTCATTCAGCGCCTGCCGGGTATTTAACAGCCTTTGATAGATCTGTGTCTGCATGGGATTCTTATTCCCGATGTTCTTGCTGAAATATTCTCCCTGAATATCGGCCAGCTCAAGAACAAGTTTCATGAGTCCGGGATCGGTTATCCCCATTGTCGCAGGTGAAACAGGCAATTCCGCTGATACCTCCTTGGAAAGATATCCTGCCAGATATTCAAAATAATTCGATTCGATTACAAGCCTGGCCCTCTCATTTTCAAGTGTCATCGTCTGGCTTATTATCTGCTTTCCCTGTGTGGACATGTCCATCACCTTATTGGCTGATCTGAACCTCTGCAGCTTGTCCTCTGTGGTTGAAAGTGAATCGCTTATTCCCGTCAGCTGTTCATCGATGAAGTTTATAGTGCGTACCGCCTCATTGTTTTTTCTTTCAAGATTGCTGTTCAGGAAGACATCGATCAGCTTATTCATGAAATAAACATCCATTATTTTGTTGGTCCCCTCAAGCGTCAGATTTATTATCGTCCCGGCTTTAGATGACGGTACAGCCTTCAGACGTGAACGGTAACTCTCAACGAGCCTGTCGCGGCTGTGGAAAACGAAATATAAAGCCCTGCCTTTATTTTGTCCCGAAAATCCGCCGGGAACAGAATCTATCCTTACTTTGGCTCCATTGATATTGATTGTGTCGCCAAATGAGGCTTTGGTTTCGAAACTGAATATGTCGCTGTTATTTACTGAAAGAGAATATGCAGCGGGACTGACCTGATTCAGTTCAAACTCAACATCCCTTGGTATTTTTTCATTGCTGTCGTACCAGATTCTGACGGGGCTGCCGGGGTAAAGTGTCACTTTATTTATTCTTCCATGCCGGTAATATTCGATTTCAAATGGCAGGCCACTGAGCGTTTCATCTATGATATTCCATGATGTTAAGATAACTACCTGGTTATCGAGATTCTGCATCCCCGGTCTTACTCCAAAACCTTCCAGCAACTGTTCGGAGCCGATCATTGCCTTGTTTTTTGTATTTTCCTCAATCATTACAGTAGCTGATACCCTCCATGTCGGCAAAGTGAATTTCTTATAAAACCAGGCAGCACCAAGAGCCAGCGAAAGGGCAAGGATGAACCAATACCAGTTGGAAAGCATCAGAAAGAATATCTTCATGATATCAACCTCTTTTTCACTTTCGTGGTTGGGTTTCTGTTTATTTACGGGAGAATTCTGGTTCATGTTTTCTGTTTGAGTATTAGTAAGTTCTATAACCTATTTAAGAACATTGAGGATAAGAACGAAAGTTGTAACAGTACTGAGTATAACTGAGTAGGGGAAGGCATTCATCTGGAAAAACTTGCCTTTGATCGGTTTGGCATAAATAACGTCATTGGGCATTACATAGAAGAAATCCGATGTCACGATAGTTCTGTCAATCAGCGAAAATTCTTTTACAACAGTGCCGTTGATCGTCTGTCGCACGATCTGTATTTTTTGCCTGTTGCTGAAATCGGTCAGGTCGCCTCCCAGTGCAAGCGCCTGGAAGATGTTCATACGGTCTTTATAAATCGGATATCTCCCTGGTTTCTTTACCTCGCCTATCAGACTCACATAATTGTTTATCATTTTCACAGTGATTGAGGCATCGGCAATGTAATCCCTGAGCGCCTTGTCCACATCAGAAGTTATTTCATCCAGAGTCTTGCCTGAAACAAATATTTTCCCGGCGTAAGGGATCCGGATCATTCCGTCTCCATCAACAAGATAACTGACAAGGTCGGCGCTTTGTTCCGATACATTAATCCCGTTTGTTGCAACCGGCAATGCATTAAACATGGCAGACCATTTCGGATCGGGCGTGACTACTTTTATGTATAGATTATCATAGGGAATAACTTTATAATTATGTGGTGTAGCCGAAACGGTGGAATCAGGAAGCGCATTTTCGTTTTGAAGGTAAGTCAGTTTCTTTGTGGTAACACACGATACAGATACCAGAAAAACGAGGAGAATGGCTGCTATGTTATTGTTCTTGAACATAATGAAAGTTTGAGATTTATTGAATTCATGAAATGCTGACCTGTGTCGCTATCTCTGAGGTGAAAATGAGATTCCCAGTTTTAAACTTATGAATGAATCTCTCCATGTCCCCTGCTGTACAAAAAAGCCGAGGCCAAAATTGCCGGCGAGGTTCCGGCTTAATTCATATTTCAGACCGATGCCGGGATTGATGAATAATTTTGAGTACTCAATTTTATTTGAGATTTGAAATAAAAACCCACCATCACCATACAAATAGGTAGTGTATTTAGCATAATTATAACAGTTCAAGCGAAGGTCGATAAATATCGGGAGAAGCGGTCCTCCGTTATAAAATGAAATACCCGTACCCAGTGCCACAACAGCATTTCCATTTAACTGTATTCCCTCGATGGTAGTGAATCCTATCATAGAATGGGCATATTGTTTTGTGGTTTGAGAAAGTCCGATGTTTGAAGTAAATTCATTAATTGTGACAGATTTAATTCTTTGAGATGGAAGTCTTATGAATTGTGCAGAAGCTGGTGTCAATCCAACAAAAAGCACTGCAAGGATTATTATAAAAGGCTTCAATTGATTTTTTATTGAAAATTTGCAAAAAAGGTATAGCATACGCACCGTAAGTCACATTGATTTCTTACTCATAATAATTTGAATGACAGCACCTAAGAAGAGGTTTCCGTACTATTTAAGCCAATTGGATAATACCTTTCTTACATCATTTTCCGCCAATGGAAAAAGAATGATTTCAATATGTAAGAAATCAATATTTTCTGGCAGGATTGATGGTGTCATCTGATCTTTCATTTATAGTTATTCATAAATTCAAAGTGCAAGTCTACTCTGAAGTAATAAATATTGTATCTTTCGGACCCTTACAATACCTTACAATACCCTTACAAAATCTTACATATTACATAAGTGGCAGATATTCAGGCATTTTTTAAGGCTTGTTATTAGATATAATTGAATCCCGGATGTAACATGAGCAGGATCAAAAAATGGAAAATAATCTTATTGTCAACTTTTCTCATGATATGCGTACCCCGGTTAATGCAATTGTTTGGATTTCAAATCTTTTGGCAGAATCTGACCTCGATTCTGCAGTAAGAAAGAAATATGTCAATATAATTCTTGGCAGCAGTGAGAAGCTTATGGAAATTTCAGAAATATAGGTACCTTGCACTCTCAATTAAAATTAAGATATAGGATACATTGCGAGGTCATTTTTGTATTGTATTGAATTTAATAATTTATGAGTATCGGGAATCATGAATAAAATGATAATTGTTGAATAGTTATTACCCCCTTCCCAACCTTCCCCCACGGGGGAAGGAGCACCAAGGCAGGCTTTTCCCCCCTGGGGGAAACGGGAAAGGGTTATTGATTGCCGATAGTCATATAATAATTTATACTTGGTACATGACATAAACCGCTTTTATTATATTTAAGCGGTCCTATAACCATCAACAATGAACGAATACCAGATACTAATTGTAGATGATAATCCAAAACAGCTTAAAATACTTACCGGGCATCTTATTGAGTATAATCCTGATTACAAGCTGCTTCGGATCATCATCTACAATCAGTATCTGGTATTCGTTCATTGTTGGTGGTTAAAAACCCTAATTTTACACTATAATTATGACGGTGTGAAATTTTAAGTAAAACTAGTTATAAATCTTTTATGAAACTAAATATGGCTATCGGGAATTTTGTATAAACAATTTATCCTGCAATTTCTTATTTTTCAGGAGATTACCTTCGGTGAGCTCATCCTCTCCATTATGCAAAATTATTACTATAGCCGATACTCATAAAACAAAAAAAATTTCTTCAATTAGCAGAAATAATTTGTTGCTTTACACAATTGATTTATAAGATGTTCTCTTAACTGTTTATTTAATGCCAGATAGAGTTGTTTTCATAGTTATTCTAGTATCTCTTATATTGCTGCCCGCCGGATCTGCATTTTACTATTTCAGGCTTTACAGGAAAATATTATCCGAAAACAAGCAGGTTATTAGGAAGATAGAAGTTAGGGATAAGCATGTGGAACAGCAGGTGAAGGAGCGTACAATGCATCTTGAAAACATCAGGGATTCCATTTCAGGTTATGCTGTTCAGAAGTTTGAACTGGCGCAGGAACTTGAAATAAAAAACAGGGAATTACTAGAACAGAAAGACTTCAATGCCAAACAAACTGAAATACTCAGAATAGCCTACGAGGAGATTCAAAAGCTGCATGCCTATCAACAGCAAATGGTGCGGATGATGATACACGACCTGAAAAACCCGCTTAATGTTATACTCAACCTGACCGATTCAGAAAACTTCCCTTCAAAACCAGGAAAATTAATACGGCAGATTTCATTCGAAATGCTTGATCTTATAATCAATATGCTTGAGGTACATAAATTTGAATCACAGGCTATGAGAATAGATTTCGAAAATATCAATCTTGGTACACTTGTAAATAAATCTGTGGAGAAGTTTTCGCCGCTTCTGGCAGGTTCATCTATCAATCTTGCTACTGACATTTCCTCATCATGCTGGATCAATGCTGACAGGCATATTGTGAACAGGATTCTGGTAAACATACTGAGCAATGCGGTTAAGTATACCTCTTCCGGTGGCAGTATTCAGTTGACTGCAGGCAGAAAAGATGAAATGGTTTTGATCAGCATTAAAGACAATGGCAACGGCATCCCAAAGGAGCATATTGAAAACCTTTTCAAAATGGGTAATCAGGGCGTAAGGAAAGAGACTCTCTATAACAGCTCAACTGGTATTGGTCTGGCTTATTGTAAACTTGCTGCCGTGGCAATGGGAGGGGAGATTGGCATAGATTCGGAAGAAGGAAAGGGAACCAATGTCTGGTTTACTTTAAATGCAGGCAATGGAATTTTATCTTCTGATAAGCAACCCGGAGGAGAAAACCAGAATGTAAAAACCCCTGAGTTAATTCTTTCCGTTCATGACAGGGAATTTCTGGAACCATTTGTTCTTGATCTTCAGTCAGCGAATATTTGCGAAGTTACAAGGATTCTTTCGCTTATTGGGAAAATTGACTGTCCTGATAATATAATGATAACCAGATGGAAGGATTTGGTTGAAGAGACTCTTTTTTCTGCAAATGAGAAAAGATTCAAGGAACTTATTTACATACTATAAACCCACATAAAGGGACGAAAAAGCATTTAACACGTAACATCTTGGTTGACTAATTTGGGATTGAAAAATTCGAATTAACTTCTAAGAGTGTTGATAAGGTTCTTGATACGATATCTTTTTCAGTTCCGAAGTGGAAGAAGGTAATTGCTGAAATCGAGCGTGTTGCGCAGGAGATCACCAGACCATTATTCACTCTTTGTCCATGTTTTGGTTTTAACAAGTTTATCATTAATAAAAGTAGTTTCTACCTGCACATAAGGTGATTTAAACTCCACTTCCATATTGAAAGATGCTTTTTCCGGATCAATCAAATCAGCATAAGGGATAAGTAAGTATTTATTCTCTGAGATAAACCAGAATGCATAAACTCCAATATCCTTTCCTAGAATGATTCCTGCTTCAGCGCATTTATCAATGCTTCTGTCATAACCGTAAACACCTATGCCTTCTTTAACTATTTTTCCTTTCGTAACATATTTAAGACTTGCTTCAAGCCCGGATCCATAAGGTATCATTGACCATGTTGCAACTGTGTCCTTTCCTATATCACACTTCCAGATGCCTGCAAGCTGTTTCATTAACTCAGCCTGATCGAGTCTTGATTCTGTTGTCTGTGCATCGGTTCCGGCTGAACAGATAAAAAGAAAAATTATAATAAAAAATGACTTCATTTGATTGAATTTTAGTTAGATGCTGCAATTTAATGTAAAATACGATCAGCTCATTAAACATTTGAAATAAAAGCTAAATGGTATAGTTAAAGAAGGTATCCACGACAGCATTAAAAATTATCCTCAGGGAACTTACCAATTAGATCAGATTAAAATAGCAGCCTTAAAGAAGTAAATCATTATCTTAGTTTCCCTTAAAATTGTTTCTATGAAGGTCCTTAATTACATTGTCCTGTTTATAATGGCCATTTTCCTCCTTGCCGGTTGTAATCTCAGGGAACTATTGAGCAAATCTACATTGAATAACCTTTTCGATACACACCCTCCTTTTCAGATCGATGGCAATTTTGGCGGTACCGCCGGAATTGCTGAAATGCTTATCCAGTCTCATGGAGGAATTATAACACTGCTTCCCGCAATACCTTCTTCATGGAGAGAGGGAGAAGTCAAAGGGCTTTGTGCAAGAGGAGGTTTTATGGTCAATATGAAGTGGGCTGATTCCAGTCTTGAAAAAGCTGAAATATTTTCAGAAACAGGAGGGAAGTGCACCATTTTATATAATGGCACCCGGCAGGATATTATATTGAATGCAGGACAAAAAAAAGAGTTGCAATTCTGACCTTAACAGAAATTCAATTTTACCGCAGCTTTACTTAATTTCACGGAATAATTATAACAGAATGAGAATCATTTCAATAGGACCTGCTTTTCCCTACAGGGGAGGTATTGCTTCATTCACTGACAGGCTTGCACAACAATTTGTAAATGAAGGTCATAGCATTGAAGTATTTACATTCAGCCTGCAGTATCCCGGGTTACTTTTCCCCGGAAAAACCCAGTATACTGATGCTCCGGCACCCATTGGCATCAAAATTAACAGGTTAATAAATACCGTTAATCCTTTTAACTGGGTTGCAACCGGCTTGAAAATAAAAAAGGAAAAACCTGACCTTCTCCTCATCAGGTACTGGATCCCGTTTATGGGTCCATGCCTGGGCACAATCGCCCGTATTGCAAAGTCAAATAAGCATACTGTTGTAATTTGCATTTTCGATAATGTTGTCCCTCATGAAAACAGGATTGGTGATAAGGTTCTTACAAAATACTTTACAGGAAGTATAGATGGAGCTATTGTCATGTCACATACTGTTCTGGATGACCTGAAGCAGTTCAGAAAAAATATCCCTGTAAAGCTGAATCCACATCCGCTGTTTGATAATTATGGAAAGCAGACCGGAAGAGAGGAGGCACTTTCAAAGCTTAACCTGGATGCCGGCTATTCTTATCTTCTTTTCTTTGGATTCATAAGAGCCTACAAAGGTCTTGATCTGCTGATAAAGGCATTCTCGGATAACAGGTTAAGAAACAGGAA
>JBBQZN010000093.1:0-8224 GCA_038207725.1 Bacteroidales bacterium
GGTATGCCAAAAAGTATCTCGATAGTACGGGCATCCTGATCATTCTGTATTCCGAATACTGAGGGGTAAAACACAAGCAGAATACCGGAAAAGAGGAAGACTCCGTAAAGATCATTCATTTTCGAGACTTCGTTTGTGAACACATAGATTACTGACAATCCGAGATAAAAGAGTATTGATCCTGCCAGAAACCAGATAAACCTGTTTGCAAAAATGATCCTTAGATTATAAATGATCATTTTATAGACCAGATCGATTCCGTTATATAAATTACTGGATTTCATTGTTTTGCATTTTTGATATTTTCAGGATAACTAATTTATTTTCTTTCTTTGGAGCCACAGATATGCATCCTCGAGATTTGGTGCTGCATTTATTGCACCTTCCCATGGCGACTCATCCGATATTACCCTCACTCTTACATTATCACCTTCCGACATATGATGAACGACAAGATTCTTCTCTACAAATGCTCCGAACTCTTTAGCCGGAATATTGAACTGCCATACATGGCCTTCTGCCTCCCTGGTCATATCAATTGGTTTTCCAAAGTATCTGAGTTTTCCTCTGTTCAGTACAGCAACATGATTACATGAACTTGAAATATCCTCTATGATATGAGTCGAAAAAATTACTACTCTTTCCCGGCTTAGTTCAACAAGCAGGTTCCTGAATCTTATTCTTTCACGCGGATCTAGTCCTGCAGTAGGCTCGTCAACAACAAGTATCCTGGGAAGATGAAGCAATATCTGGGCAATTCCCATTCGCTGTTTCATACCTCCCGAATATGAACCTATTTTATGATGCCTGCGTTCTTCCATGTGAACAGCCCCCAGAACATAGCTGACACGCTCATTTCTTGTTTTCACATCTGTAATATTCTTGAGCATAGCCTGATAGTGCAGATACTCATGTGCGGTCATATTTTCATAACTGCCGAATTCCTGTGGCAGATATCCAATAAGTCCTTGTAACTCCTCCCTCATTTTCTGGGTATCGAGTCCGTTTATCCAGACCTTTCCATAACTCTGTTCAAGGATTCCGCAGATGATTCGCATAAGGGTTGTTTTACCTGCGCCGTTCGGACCAAGCAAGCCAAACATTCCGTTTCCTATTGTCATAGAAACACAACTGAGGGCCTTGAAGGGCTTTTTCTTCTTACCTATAAGAGGCACTGCAGCAACTACCCTGTATAAGGTCTTTCGTAAACTTTTGAATCTTCCCTCAAGGCGGTAGATATCAATATTTTCCCGAGTGAGTTTCTGTCCGGTTTTATAAATTATGAGTCCGGTAAACCAGAGGACTCCAAGTATAATGACAACAACAATATTTTCCCACTTAATCTGGAACCAGATGAGATTAAGTAAGGGAATGATCCAGAATACTGTGAAATCAATAACAGCAGAAAGTTTCCTGAGATATCTTTTTTCTGAGTTAATGGAAAGATTAGACATCAGCTCCTTAAATTCTGTCCATATTGCGGAAAGGAAAAACCATGTGATGATACTGAAGAAGAAGATCCAGAATCCCTTATTGAGGAAGAAATAGGTGAAATAAATTATGAAACCCAGCAGTGGAATCTGCCACATTACCTGGCTCATGTCTTTCCACGACCTGTACTCTTTTTCCAGACCCAGGCGTTTCCTTATTCTGGCGCCTGCTTTCCATTCTCTCGACCAGCGACTTTCCCTTTCATAAATTTTTACCAGACTCTGAATATGAATTGTGATATTATCTCCGGGAGTTATAATTGTTTCGCGTGCCTTCCTGAGACTGTTCATAATAAACCAGGTGCTTGCCGGGACAAGTATCACAGAAAGAAGAGAAATTATGACCTGCCAGATAAATTTGTCGATGTAGAAGTAAATGCCAGCCAGAAGAATTGCCAGAAGAACTATTTGAGTTGCCTTGTTTTTCCATCCCTGTGAGTAGAACCATTGCAATGCAGTCTCGAGCCCGATATAGAAGGTAGGTATAAAGACGAGAGTAAGGAGAGTGCTAAGAGTGAGGCCTCCGATTACTGTGATTGCAAAAGAGGCTCCGATTACTGATACAAACTCAGCTTCACCCATTGCAAGAGGAACCATGGCAATTATTGTAGTACAGGCAGTTATCAGAATTGGCCTTAGTCTTGCCACCCCTGCTGTCATAAGGGCTCTCTGAACCCTGAAGCCTCTTTTCCTAAGTATATTTGTATAATCAATAAGAATGATTCCATTATTTACTACCACTCCCAGCAGTATGAGTAAGCCTGTAAGAGTATTGAGGTTTATAAGGGAATTTCCAGTAAGAATAAGTGCTATAAGAGAACCAAGTGCAGCAAGCGGAATACTGAACATTAACACCACTGGGGTTGCAAGTGATTCAAAGACAGATGCCAGGATCATGAAAATAAGCAGAAATGCCACGCCGATTACATAATAGACATCCTTGAGTCCGCTATCCTCTTCCACAACCTCAACAGCTATTCCCGCAGGAATATTCAAACCGGCAATTATTGAATTTATCTCCTGTCTTGCTCCTTCAAGCAGGTCCTTTGAGTTCTTTATCTCCTCATTGAAGTTAAATGTTACTGTTACCCTTTTTTCCTGGTTTTCACGGTGTATGTTGCCCATTCCGGATGAGAATACTATATTGGATAGTTCCTGCATTTCCATAACTGACCCATTCCCACCACTAACCTCCAGCCGCTTAAGATCATCAATTGTTTTAGCTGTATTTTCTTTTACCAGGGTATCTTCCTGAGCGTACTTAATAATAATATCATAATTCTCTGTCCCCTGCTTGAATGTAACTCCCGAAGAGTTTTCTTTTCCGAAGGTTGAGAGAGATGAGGAGAGGTTTGCCAGGGTGAAGCTGTTTCTTCCCATGTAGTCCATATCGAAACGGAGCTGTACTTCCGGTTTGTTATCCTGAACATTTAAACTCGAACTGCTGATGGTGTTTAAGTCATCAATGTATGTTTTAATATCATCGGCCAGATTTTTCATCTGCTCAAAGTCCTGGCCTTTTATTATTACACTTTCTTTCTTAGTGCCGATGCCGAGAAGGTTGAGGAAATCTCCACCCGGGTTACTCATTCCACCACCTCCGCCACCTCCACTGAAACCACCTCCGGTAGAAAGTTCATCCATGGTCACCTCTCCGGAAGATATCTTTTTAGTCCTTTCTGAAATATCGTTTTTTATTTCAGGCAAAGTTCTTTTACTTGTTTTATCCCACTCTTCAGCCAGAATTATTGTTACTGTAGCCTGTTCCTCTTCAATCCTGCATGAGATATCCTCTTTCTCAGGTATTGAGGCCAGTTTTGCTTCAATCTCAGCCACAACAGCATCAGTTTTTTCGAGTGTCGATCCGGCAGGCATTGTAACAGATAATCTGAAACTTGGAGTATTGATGTCCTGTGTAGCAGTAATACTGAGAGTAAGACTTATAAGAAGTGCTGCAAAAAATACAACCAAAGTGCCAATAATTGTGCCTGCAGGGTTTCTCATACTCGCTTTAAGAATAAGGTAGTATCCCTGAATTAACCTGTCATGCATCGACAGTTTTTTGAATATTTCAGAGTTGCCTTTTTCTGATCTGCTTAAAAGGTAGTATGTTGCCATAGGAATAAGAAGCAAGGCAACTACCATAGAAATAGTAAGAGTCGATATTATAGAGATCCCGATGTTTTTGCCTACCATTTTTACCATAAAATTGTCGGCAAAAATGAATGGGAAGAAGACAATAATTGTAGTTAAAGTAGAGGCGAAAATTGATCGCCATACTTCGGTAGTCCCTTGTATTACGGCTGTCCTGGGGTCCTTCCCCTGTCCCGATAGCCTGTAAATATTCTCAAGTACAACAACAGAATTGTCGACAAGCATACCAATAGCGAGCGCCATGCCTACAAGGGTAAGACTGTTTATTGAGATGTCGTAGGCATAGAAAAAGTTAAAAGCTGAATAAACAGATATTGGTATCGATATAGCAATTATTGTGACAAGACGAATGTTTCTAAGGAAGAACCATAATATCATTACAGCAAGCAGTCCGCCTGTCAGTGCAAGGTTTATTATCTGATTGATATTCTTCTCCATTATCTCAGCGGTATTGTTCTGGATAACGATTTCAACTCCTTCTGGTTCGAGTTTTTTGTTCAGTTCATTTACCTGTTTTACAGCTTCATGCGAAAGATCAATCAGATTTGCCTGATTGTCATTTACAAGCGTAATAGTAACAGCATCCATCCCGTTAACACGGCTGTATGAACTCTGCTCCTTGACGCCGAAGAAGATCTCAGCAACATCGCGCAGCATCACCGGGCCTTCATTCCTTACAATGATGTTTCCAATCTGCTTTACATCGGTGTACTCTGATGATACATTAACAAATAGCTCGTTACTTCCGTCAACGACTTTCCCTACAAATGTTTTATTAGTTCCGTTATTGCTAAGGAGATTTCTGATCTGACCTACTGTTATACCATTTGCTTTGCAGGCTCTTTCATTCAGCTGTATTTCGATGGAGTTTTCCTGGCCTCCGAAAACCTGAACTCCGGCAATCCCATTTATATTTTCAAGTTTGGGTTTTATATCTCTATCAGCAATATTTCTTATTCTGTCGGTTCCTCCTTCTCCCCTTACCTGAAGCGACATAAACTGATTTGTAAGCTGCTTTAAATCGACTTTCATCGTGTTTATCATAAACTCCGACGGGATAGAAGCTTTTACCAGATCAATCTTTTCCTCCAGTTTGAGACTGGCATACTTGATGTCTGCATTCTGGCTATAGTAGACATAAATTGTCCCGTATCTTGAAGTTATATCGGTTTCAATTTTTTCTATTCCTTCAAGAGTTCCAATGGCGCCCTCAATTGGGATAATCGCTTGTGTCTCAATGTATTTTGGGTCCATTTCAAGCGGTGTGCCTACCTGAACTACCAGAAAAGGCAACTCAGCGTTTGGCAGCAGCTCAACCGATAGCTTCTTGTAAGATACATACCCTAACATCGTTAATCCGATGAAGAGCATACTTACAAGTGTTCTTCTTTTTAAAATAAAATCCATTTTTTGTCTTATAAGAAGATTATCAGTCCTGTATAGTTACTTTTCCTGATCCGGTAAGCCAGTTGCTGAGATTATCAAAAACCCAGTATACACAAGGAATTACAATAAGCGTAAGCATGGTTGAAGATACCAGTCCTCCAATTACAGCAAGCACCATCGGAGCTCTGAGTGAAGCACTGTCGCCTACGCCTATGGTAAGTGGCAGAAGTGCAAGTATTGTTGTAAGGCTTGTCATCATAATTGGTCTGATCCTTTGCATTCCGGCAGCAACAATTGCCTCCTTCTTCTCCATGCCGGTTTCCCTAAGCTGATTTATTCTGTCAATTAGCAGAATAGCATTATTAACAGCAATACCTCCTAACATTATTATTCCTATATAGGCCATCATATTAAGTGTTTCGCCTAAAAGGAAGAATGTGAGAACCGTACCAACTCCGGCAAGTGGGATTGTGAGCATAATTACAAATGGCTGTATCACTGATTCAAACTGAGAAGCCAATACCATAAACACCAGGATTAGTGAAAGCATCAGAGCGAATGACAAGTTTGACATCGACTCTTTCCTTTTAAGCTCCTCTCCTGTAAATTCCATTTTATAATCGAGCGGCAGAGTTACTGCTTTCAGCGATGCTTCAGCTTCTTTAACAACTTTATCGAAAGGGGTATCCGCTTTTACCATTGCATAGACATAAGCTGTCCGGGTCTGGTTTCTCCTCGTAATTTCCCGTGGACTAACAATAGTTTTAATATCAGCAAGTTCGCTGAGGGGAACCTTAACACTTCCCGCGCTTATCATAAGGTCCTGAAGCTGATGAACAGAAAGATCGCCAAGCTTTATTGTAATATCTTTTATCTCACCATCCTTCTCAAAACTTCCGGCCGAAGAACCTGCCAGGTAACTCTTAATCTGGTTTATTACATTCTCAACACTCACGCTGTAATAGCTGGTCTTGAACCTGTCAATCTGAACTTCAACTTCTGGAGTTCCTTCATCAAGTGATGTTGTAATGTTAAATAAGCCCGACTGGTTCTGAAGAAGCATCTTTGACTCATTCACAATTCGTTCAATTTCAACATAATCTTCACCTGAAATCTCCAGTATAAAGGGTGCAGTCTCCGTTCCAAGCGATGATTGCAAAGCAGTCTCATCACGTGTGAATGTTATATCGATGTCGGGGATGCTTTTCAGATAGGTGCCAATTAAAGTAATTGCCTCCTCGGTTCTTGATCTGAAATCATCGGTAAGAATGACTTTCAGAGTAGCGGTGTTTTCGCCTTTTGTACCTGTTGTCTGGGCAAGGGAAGAATTATTATCGCTTCCTGCCTGACAGTAAATCATTTTAATCTTTTCAGGAAGAAGTTCCCTGATTATCCCTTCCGTTTTGGATGCTGTACTTTCTGTTCGGGCAAGAGATGTTCCTTCAGGCAAATTAAGATTGACAGTAAATTCGGCAGACTCCGATTTAGGCATGAATTCATTACCTAAATGGGGGATGAGGAGAGTTGTAAATCCCATAAGTATAACTGAGAAAAGAATTACCATATATCTCCTTTCAATTGTTCTCTCGAGGATTCTTTTGTACCATTTAAAGTGCAGTGGAGCAGTAGTCTGGATTTTATTGTTTTTATCCTTGAAAGTGGTGGATACAAGCATAGGAATAATAAGCATTGCAACCAGAAGTGATGAAATGAGAGAGAATGCTACAGTCCATGCCTGATCTTTGAACATCTCACCAGAAGCTCCATGAAGGTATACTATCGGAAGAAATACAACGATTGTGGTAATAGTTGAGGCAGTTATAGCACCTCCTACTTCTCCTGTACCCCTGATTACTGCTTCCTTAAGTTCAACACCCTCTTCACGTAAGCGGGTAATATTCTCAAGTACAACAATAGCATTATCGACAAGCATCCCTGCCCCCAAGGCTAATCCTCCCAGAGTCATTATGTTAAGGGTGAGATGATTGAAATACATAAGGTTGAATGTCGCAATAATGGAAATAGGTATTGCAACGCTTATAACAAGCGTAGTTCCAATTCTGCGAAGGAATATATAGAGTATAAAGACAGCCAGCAGGATACCTATCAGAAGAGTATTTTTCACTTCACCTATGGCACTGTTTATATACGCACCCTGATCCTGAACTCTTATAAACTCATATCCGGGTAAAGCTTTTTCAAGTACGACCAACGACTCTTCAATACTCTTTACAGCATCAACAGTATTGTATTTTGGTTCCTTGTAAATAGAAAGTCCAATGCAACGTTCACCATTAATTGTTACAATGTTCTCAGGGTCTTTGTTGGCAAATTTTATTGTAGCTACATCGCGAAGATATACAGGTACTCTTGCTGAGCCGGTTCCTGCAGATGCTTGTACAGAAGATGTAGCTGAAACTGTTTTAAATCCGACAATAATGTTCTCAAGATCATCTAAATCTTCGAGGACACTGACACCTTTAACAACATATTTCAATCCCATGTCGATTATGGAACCACCCGAAACATTACGGTTGTAATTATTAATCTGGGCAGCAATAGCATCAGCTGTTAATCCGAATGATTCGAGAATGTATTTGTTAGTTTCTATGACAACTTCGCTCTCTTCAATACCTGAAAGTTTAATATCAGCAACACCCTCTATCCTTACCAGTTCATTCCTGATATAGTTCTGAGCCACTTTCCTCAACTCATCCATATTTGTTATTGCCTGATTTCTGAGGCCTACCACCATTACAGGAGCTGCATTGGGATCATATTGTGAAATAGAAAAATCGTCGAGATCTGAGTTCTGACTGAATGTGTTGAGCTCTTTCTGCAGATCAAGAAATGCTTCATCCATGTCCTTGTTCCAGTCGTACTCAACCGTTATAGTGGCTGTGCCAACCTGCGATGTTGAGGTAACCTGCACTACATCACTCTGACGCATTGCCAGCGACTCAATCTGATCGACATAGTTTTTCTCAATTTCTTCAGGCGGTTTTTCACCGGCTTTTAACTCAACATAGATCTTTGGGGTATTTAGATCGGGAAAAAGATCAGTCCCGAGCTTACCAAAAGAGATAAACCCCAGCAGAACTATCCCCAGTACAAGCATTAATACTGTAACGGGGTATCTTACAGCAAATTGGGCGATCCTGTTCATGTCTGTTATTTCATTATTTTAACTTTCG
>JBBQZN010000094.1:0-8110 GCA_038207725.1 Bacteroidales bacterium
TCTTAAAGGTGTGTTGCAGCGGATGTCACAAAGATACTCAACACAATAAATCAAGTCATAATAAGTATCAATATTATTCCTCTTATATATTTTTATAACGGATTTTGAGTGGTTTTGTTCAGATGAAAAGGCTGGTCCGGCTATAAATAAACATATAGCCGGCAATAATCAGGAAAGTTTAAACCTTAGAATGAAATATCCCATATTCCCGATGCTTTCTCCAATTCAACGAGCGCTGCTGCCTGCTTGAATCGTGTTTCATAATATGCCGTTTGAATGTCGTTATATGTTCTCTGTGCGTTCAGAACCTCCAAAAGAGATGTTTCTCCCCTCTGGTAGCTGTAAATTTTCCCCTTCCTTACATTCTCTGCATTCTCGAGCAATCCGCTATTGAAATTTTCTACCTGACTGCAATAATCCATGTAATATTCCCATGCCTGTGTTATTTCGCTTCGGATCCTCAGCTCTGCATGATCGTACAGATTTTCAGCCTGTTCAATCCGGGCTTCAGCTATTTTTATGTCACCTTTATAAAGATTTGAGAACCTTAGTGGCAATGCGATACCGGCACTCAGGCCTGTAGCAGAAGGCGCAGCTACTCCTATAAGATACGAATTCGAAAAACCAACTTTTAAGTCGATATCGGTGTTTCGTTCTTTCTTTACAAGTTGAAGAGCATTCCGCGAGACGTTTTTACTGAGAAGCGCAGCCTGCAAGTCTGCCCTGTTGTTAAGCGCTTCCGTTATCAGTTTGTCAAGAACAAAATTTCTTGAAACATCATGAAGGTGACTGGACGGTAAGAACAGGGTATCTTTTCTTGAAGTTCCGGTCAGTACAGCTATATCCCAGAGTGAGTTTTTCCATTCTGAAACCGCATGGATTAGTTCATTACGCAATATTCCGGTCTCAAGTTTGCTCTGAATGGCATCGATTTCCATAATGCTCCCGAGTTTAAATCTGATGCTGTCAGCTTCGGCGAGTTTCTTCATAGTCTGGTATGAGTTATCTCTGACCAGAAAGAGCTGCCTGTGTTTCATTGCTTCCAGATAAAAAAGTGTTGCATCGGCCTGAAGATTACGAAGATAATCATTAACAAGTGCAGCAGTAAGATCCCTTTCACTTCTTGAAAGGTCAATTCTTGCTTTCCTCTTACCTCCGATATCAATTGTTTTTACCAGCTCAGAAGAAAATCCGTATCCGGTTCTTGAACTGTTTTCCGAAGCACTTGTAACATCAAATGACAGAAACGGGTCGTTGAAGACTTTTGAAGCTTCAATAACTGCTTCTGCAATACTTATATTAAGTTTCTCGGCAGCAAATTCCAGATTATGGGTTTTTACCAGTTCCAGGTATTCGCTGAAGCTGATCTTATAATGTTTGAATGGAACCTCATCCTGGGCATTGACACAGGAGATCTTAAGGAAGATTATTGACATTAATAATATGTGTTTTCTCATAATAGTCAGATTAATTCTTATCACCCCACTTCTTCTCCATCATATAATAAAGCGGAGGCAGGACGTATAAGGTTATTATAGTGGCAAAAAAGAGTCCATATACAATAACAGTTGCAAGGGGCCTCTGAACATCTGAGCCTATGCCTGTTGAGACAGAAGCCGGAAATAGTCCGACAACGGCAACCATTGCAATCATAAGTATTGGCCTGAACCTGTGTTTGGACCCTGATAATACAGCCTCTTTCAATTCTGTACCCCCTTTACGGAGCGCATTCATATGAGAGATCATAATAACCCCGTTTTGTATTGAAACGCCGAATAATGCTATAAATCCAACTGCTGAAGAGACATTTAATGTCATTCCCGAAATGTTAAGTGCAAGCATGCCTCCGAAAAATGCCAGAGGAACAAGACCCATAAGCAGGACTGCCTGGTTGAATTTGTTGAAAGCAGCAAAAAGCAGAAGGAACATTATTGCCAGCGCAAGAGGAATAATCATTGCCAGACGTGAATACGCCCTGTTCTGGTTTTCGAATTGTCCGCTCCATCTGACGAGATTTTTTGTATGATCGTATTTTACATTGTTTTTAATCTCATTCTGTGCCCTGTTGATGAAATCTGTAAGATCGATACCCCTCAGATTTATTCGCAATGTTATATACCTTTTGTTCATCTCCCTTGTAATAGTACTTGCGCCGGTTGTCAGCGTGATTTTAGTAACTTGTGAGAGAGGGATTTTAGCTCCGGAGGCAGATGTAAGCATCAGATTTCCAATTTTCTCAGGAGTATCGCGACTATCTTCTCCATAACGGCATATTACATCGAACACTTTATCACCGATAAAGATCTGTGAAATAGCTTTCCCTCCGATAGCAACTTCGATAAGTTCAGATACGTCAGATACATTCAAGCCATACTGTGCAATTTTCTCTCTGTCGGCATGAATCTGCAGTTGTGGAAAAGGAGGTTCCTGGTCAATTGCAAGGTCTTCAGCGCCTTTGATTGTTCCCAGCACCTTAAGGATATCTTCGGCAACTTTTCTGCTCTCCTGCAGATCTTCTCCATAAACCCTTACTGCAAGATCGCTGTGCGTACCTGCAATCTGATCCATAACCATGTCAATTATCGGTTGTGAAAATCCGACAGTATAACCCGGCATTTTTGCCAGCTCCTTTGCCATCTCATCAACAAGGTCGCTTTTTCTTTTACCTCTTTTCCACTCCTTGTATGGTCGGAGACCAATTGAACATTCAAGATGAGATGTTGAAAATGATTCTGCCCCCTCATCATCGCGGCCAACCTGAACCATAACATAAGTAACCTCTTCATATTTAATTAATCGCTTACGAAGAGTGTCGCTCATTATTTTTGACTTTTCAAGTGAAAGACCGGGAGGCAACTGAACCTGTAACCATAAAGAACCTTCATCGAGTTGAGGCAGGAAATCTTTACCTACAGTCATTGTTAAAAATGTGGCAGCAATCAAGATAAATGAAAGGGGCGCAAAAACTGATTTAGGTTTTGCTACCAGCTTCTTAATGTGATCGTTATAGATGTCTGTCAGCCTTAACAGCCATCTGTTATGATACGTTTTCTGAGGTTTCCTGTATACAATAAATGAAAGTCCGGGTATAAGAAACAGTGCTACAAGTAAGGCACCTATAAGAGCATATCCTACAGTAAATGCCATCGGAGTAAATAGTTTCTTCTCAATACGTTCAAAAGCAAAAAGAGGTAGATAAGCTGTTATAATTATTAATGTTGAGAAGAAAACTGGTTTAGCTACTTCAATTGTTCTTTCCAGAACTGAGACCTCTTCAAGAACAGAGTCAGGATGGTCTTCCCTTTTCTTTAATATTGTCTCCATCATAACAATTGCCCCTTCAACAATAATTCCAAAATCTATAGCTCCCAGCGATAAAAGATTTGCAGGAATATCTGTTAAATACATAAGGATAAAAGCAATAAGAAGAGAAAGAGGAACTGTAATTGAGACTATTAAAGCTCCTCTCCAGCTGCCCAGAAACACTATCAGAACGAGAATGACGAGCAGAACCCCGAAAAGTAAAGTATGGGAAACAGTATTAAGAGTCGTCTTTACAAGATCAGTACGGTCCATAAATGGATGAATTTTTACACCCTCCGGAAGGATTTCACTGTTGAGTTCATCTACTGCCGCGTGCACACCGGTAAGTACTGTGGATGGATTCTGATAACGCAGTAGCTGGACTATACCCTCAACGCTCTCGGGATAATCGCGGGTAAGGTCAGTAAAGCCGAGTACTCCTTTGCGTTCCAGATTGCCGTATTTTAGTTTTCCCAGATCCTTAACAAAAATTGGGATCCCGTTTTCTGTTTTTACCACTACCTCACCCAGATCACTTAGATCTTTAACAAGTCCGATTCCGCGAACGACATAACTCAAATCCCCGCGTTGAAGCAGGCTGCCTCCGGCATTGGAGTTATTCTTCTCAATCATATCCGTTACATCAGAAAGAGAAAGATCATATTGCTCGAGTTTAAGAGGATCGATTTCGATCTGGAACTGAGTCGTTATTCCCCCGAAGTTACTGACATCAGCAACGCCTGTTACCTGTTTTAATCTCGGAATTATCACCCATTTGTTTAACTCCGTAAGTTCCCTCAAATCATGACTTTTACTCTCGATAATGTACCGGTATATTTCACCCGTTGGAGAGGTTAGTGGATTCAGTCCGGGCATTGCATTATATGGAAGGTCAACATCAGAAAGACGCTCCTGTACCCTCTGTCGTGCCCAGTAGTCATCAACTCCGTCATTAAAAACCAGGATAATTGCCGAAAGACCAAAGGTATTCTTACTACGCATTGTGGTTAGCCCGGGCAATCCATTCAGCTCTCTTTCGAGCGGGATTGTGATCTGCTGTTCAATCTCCTCGGCGGCCAGGCCCGGAACCTGAGTTATTACCTGAACTGTAACATCGGCAATATCGGGATAGGCTTCGATGGAAAGCTGTTTCCATGATGTATAGCCGAAAATGGCTATTATAGAGAATAACACGATCATTATTCTCCAGCGCCTGAGCGCAATAAGAATAATGGTTCTCATAATTTTGTGTTTATATCTAACAGAAGGCTTCCTCCTTCAACAACAATTTCATCACCAGGATTAAGTCCGGCTTTTATAATTACACGGTTGCCGTCAGTACCATTTACTTCCACATGCCGTTTTACATATCTATCATTACCCAGGTAAACAAAGATGAAACTGGTTTCTTCCATCTGATAAAGTGCAGTTTCAGGGATCAGAATTGCACCACCGGTATTTTCTGAAAACCTTGTAGTTACGAACATTCCCGGTTTCATAATACGATCGTTGTTTTCACATAAAACATATATCTGTACTGATCTGGTGGCTTCATCAAGAATTTCCCCGACATGAAAAACCACACCTTTTACAGGTGCATCAGGCATACCGGTTAGTCTGATCTCCACTTCATCAGCCTTGTGAACTGAGTTAATATCCTTTTCTTTAAGCTGTCCGATTACCCAAACTTTACTAAGTTCCGCAACAATAGCAACCGGTTCTGCGTCCTCTTTGAGATATTGGCCAATAACTATATTATTTTCAACTATTTCCCCTTTAATCGGTGATCGTATAATCAGAGGCTGACCCAAGACCAGTTCATCAGGATTTACATGATATACTTTGAGACTCGCTATTGAGTTTTCAAAGTCACGCTTTGAAAGTTCAAAGTTGACCTCAGCCTCTTCAAGGTCTTTCTGAGTGCCGACTCCATTACTTAAGAGGTCCTGTTGCCTTTTGAGGTTTTTCTCAGTCAGCTGCATTTCCTGCTTCGACTGATAGTAAGCTTTACCTGCTTCAAAGAAGGTTGGGGAACTGATCTCAAAAACCGGAGAACCGACATCCACAAATTGTCCCAGACTTACAAATGATCTTGTAATTCTTCCTGAAAAAGGTGAAGCGATCTCAGCATAATTGTTTGGTATTGCCTTTACAATTCCGGATGCAGGTATTATTTTAATATAGGATTCCTGAAGTATTTTTAAGATTTTTATTTTACTTGTAAGATCAGGATTCCCCGGAATAATGGTAGAATCTGTTATAGGTTTTATAGCTGTCGGCTGATCCTGTCTGTTATTGTTCTGACAGGACGCAGCTATTGCAATAGTGCAAAAAAGCAGGAAATATTTCATTGTAATTGTATAAGGTGATGCCCGTGATAGTATATAACTACTTGATCATAAATCAATAGCAGTCAAAAATTAAAAGATCTGGTAAAGCATACCCATGGGAGGTCCCCGAAGAAGATTTGAATTATAAAGGGGCTTACATAAAGATGAATTGTTGAATATTGTTGAGAGTTTCTCCTTCAGAATTAAAAGGATGGCGAAGGATATCAGTGCAAAAGAAACAGTTGCAATAATATTGGAGAGGAAATGCACCAGAAGGAATCCGGATCCTGAGTGAGAGTGCTCTGCAACTCCATTTTTAGCACTTTTATACGGATGTGAATGAACTATTGTAATTCCGTTTACAATATGAGAATGGTTAAAAAATGTAGTACTCCCGAAAAATCCGAGAAAAAGAAGTAGAAAAAAATACTTCGAAATATTTATGCTTAATCTCTTCAACATTACCGGTAACATATCAATTTTAAGGCCAGTTCAAATATAGTTTAATTTTAATATGATTTATAATAAACAAAAAAAGGTGGTAATCTGTTTACCACCCTTTTAAATTACTTCTTCAGTACGGTCTTCAGTACTGTCTCTTTTGGAAGTTTTTTGGTACAAAAGAACCAGTCATAGCAATGCATCTCTTCTTTGTTTTCCATTAGTTCTTTTGCAACTCCGCACGACCCGGCTGTTGGAACGATCACATCATCACCAGGCTGCCAGTCAGCTGGTGTTGCAATTGAAAATGCATCTGCAGTTTTCATTGCTATCAGCGCTCTGTATATCTCTTCAAAGTTGCGTCCCATGCTAAGTGGATAATAAATTACTGCTCTGATCATTCCCTTAGGGTCAATGAAGAGCTTTACGTTTATCGTTTAGCGTTTTACCTTCTCTTTTCGAGCATCAGTTCCAGATCTTCTCTTAATGAAGATAAATCTTCTTCATGCTCCACTTCCTGCGAAAGAATTGTCAGGATGATGTTGTAGGTAACCGGATCTGCAACTCTTGTTATATCAAGTAGTTCACTATATACTTTAATTGCACACTGTTCACCTTTTATGTTTTGGTTAAGTATCTCTTCAACATAGGCATCGTCTGGTTTATCATAACCGCAATTGGTCAGTTTAAACCAGTCTTCAGGAGTTAATACCGGAGTGCCTCCAAGCTGAATGATTCGTGTTGAAAGTAATTCAGCATGACTTAATTCTTCAGTTGCATGGAGGGTCAGTTCAGCAATAACAGCGTCTTTCATTGGTCCTTTTACCACCTTCGAGCCAACCCAATACTGGTAGTATGCAAGCCATTCATCAGATAAGGCTTTGTTGAGGAGTTTGATTAATTCATCAACATCCATTTTTACGATTGATCTTCCTTTTTGTCCCATAGCTTATCAATTTTAGTTTATTACTTTTTTCTATTTCTGTCGGTAAACGTTCCTATTATCTGGAGTTTAATGTCCTTTATTGTGAAATTCGGGATAACTTTCTTTGTCAGATATTTGTCGATCATTTTAGAAAGATCTTCATCAAAGAAATCTTCAATGCGTTCAGATTCAGCACAATATAAATGATGGTGTTTAACTGAAACAGCATCATATCTCATTATATCCTTATCGGACTTGACCTTACAGATTATTCCTTTCTCAACAAATGTTTCAAGTGTTTTATAAACAGTACCAGCTGCAATATTCGGATGGTTTGCTTTTAAAAAGTCGATTACATTCTCAGCTGTCGGATGATTTTTCAGACTAATCACAGCATCAAGAACTGCTATTCTTTGTGGAGTGACTCTTAAGCCGCTTCCGCTGATCGTTTTTATGATTTCAGGCTTATTCATTCATATTTATTATCAGATAAGAATAATTCTTATATAAGAATAAGTAAAGATAGTGATTTGTTGGCTATATACCAAATTATATTCGGATAAGGTTTTTGTCGGCTCGGAGTGAATCGAACTCTCGGCCCCATGATTAAGAGTCACGTGCTGCTGCCATCTGAGCTACGGGCCGTTAAAATTTTGGTTTGTAAGATTAATAGAAACTAATACATCATATTAGTTTTTTTTTGTTTAAAAGGCTATAAATCTGAACTTATTTCTTTTAACTCAAATATCTTCTTTCTGTCCCATTCCAACCAGTATTTCAAGGATGTCTGCCTCACAAGTGTCCAGTAACCTTCATCCTCAAGTCCGTAATCCTGGACTCCCTTATCAATGACTGCTTTAAGTTCTTTGATGTATGAGGCCCTGTGCTTACCTGCAATCCGTCATTCATGCAACTGAAAGGAGTAGTTGATCCTGCATATGTATTGATTTCCAGCAGATCGGTGCCTATCCCGAAATACTCCCTGGCATAGATTCCCATTTTTGCACCGACTATAGAGTAAACACCCAGATGACCATGAAATTCATCTGTCATAACACACGCTTTCCATTCATCAATACCATAACGGGTTATTGCTGAATCCATAATTAGC
>JBBQZN010000095.1:0-7974 GCA_038207725.1 Bacteroidales bacterium
ACGTTAAGATTCATTCATCAAAAAAGGATAATAACAGGGGGAGCTGCAGGGCCCTTATTGATTATCTGGAGAAGGAAAATCTGGAAAAGGATCCCTTAAGCCAGGAGAAGTTTTTCGACCAAAAAAGCAGTGACGTTTCTTACTGCTCAGCGCAAAGTTCTATTGACAACAACAAAGGAAGGCTTGGCAAAGACGAAACCAAATTTTACATGATTTCTGTTAATCCAAGCAAGGACGAATTAAGGCATATTGGAAGAAAAGCTTCCGGGAGAGATATTAAAAATATATCACAACTTACCGCCATCGAGCTGAAACGTTACGAGGAGGCCCTGAAGGATTATACCCGGAAAGTTATGGATGACTACGCTAAAAATTTCAACCGGGGATTAACGGGAGAAAGCCTGGTCTACTTTGGAAAGGTAGAACACACCCGGTATCATGGAAGAGATTCAGCAGAGGTGAAAGAGGGACTATATAAAGCCGGAGATAAGAAGGAAGGACTACAGTCGCACGTGCATGTTGTTGTTTCAAGAATGGACGAGTCAAAGAAGATCCGCTTAAGCCCGATGGCGAACGCCAAAAACTCAAAGAATATAATAAACGGCAAAGAGGTCCAGATCGGCTTTGACCGGATGAAATTTGTTCAAAACTGTGAAAAGAGCTTTGATACAAATTTTGATTACAAGAGATCTCAGCAACATAAGTTTTCTCATTATCACACTATGAAGAACCAAATGAGAAATACAGCAAAAAACGTTGCTATGAGTATAGCAAGAGACGTTCCAGGAGTGAAAGAATATGATAAAGCTTCGCAGGTTGTACATACCGCAGTGAAACTGGTTAATGCGAAAGATCCCCTCGATGTTCTATCTGCAGTCTTTAACCAGGTACCAGGAGCAAAAGAATGTATTAAGGCAATTAATTACGCCTATAACCCGTCAAAACTTGTTCTGGATCTCGCAAAAAAGGCTTTGTCAACTGGCTTAAGCATAGGATCTCTTTAAGTAGATTGTAATTAAGCTACAAAGCTTTACAATAAGCACTTCGCAAATAGTTTTCTATCTATGTAATGCTCCTGGGGCATTCCCCGGGTGATGGTGTTCTCTCTGATCACATTGTTTATTTATTCCCGTAAGCGCTAGGTTCCGGGCTCCGCTTCGCCTGCGGAAGCCTCGGAGCTATAAATGTTTCCTTCGGTTCTAAACCCCTCACAGCACTAATGCTATTTTCTATACAGAAGACTTATCGCTGAAACCGCCATTTATCTTATTTAGAATCATTATAAATGGGGGGGGGCATTTTGTAATTCCAATAATTATTTTATATTTTTATTCTGCTTTTCCTGTGAAAGCTTCTGCAAACAACATTTAAGATGAAAGGTAAGCTTCCATATTGCATACTGACTTCATTGGTACTTATTACTCAGTTTATCTATTCTGATAATCTGAACAACGGCTTAATAATCGCAAAACAGATCTGGTTTTTCGGGGCAGTGGCTTTGTTAATTCTGGCATTTATCAGTGATCTGGTGTTTTACAGAAAGTACGTTTTATTCAGTTCTAACATCATTGATATCTCATTACTGGCCCTTTATACATATTTCTTTATTCGTGCTGTCTTTACGCCCTGGTCAATATACCTGCGTTTTCTAGGTAATGGTTATGTGACGAGCCAAGCTAAAGTATTTAAACGGCAGGTCAATGTCGATTTCTCGCGGAAACAACTTGCTATAGTTCATCAAATTCGGAGGAGTCAATAATAAAAATGGTTGTAAATATTAGCAAAATGCTTTTTTATGAATATTTCAATCTCCGATAACAATCAAGTTCTTGAGATCCATTTAGACAGAGGATTAAAACTAATATCGATTCAAAAGATTATTTACATTGAAGCCTATCAGAAAGGATCAGTAATTGTTCTTGAAAGTTTAGAAAGCGTTAGCACCAAATACCTTCTAAAAGAGTATCTCCAATATTTACCAATGCCTCATTTTTTTCGTTGCCACTATTCTTATATTGTAAACTGCCGATTTGTTTACTGTTTCTCCTGTGGTCAAGTAATTTTACCAAATGATACTAGAGTGCCATTATCTCGAAGTAAAAAACAGCAATTCAAAGAAAACATGATAGAATTTCAACATGTTTCTTGATTTATTTCGTGCCTGTTGAAGTGAAATTGATATTTTTTGATTAATAATTTAGATTTCAGCTATGCAATCTATCGGTATTTTATGCTAGTTATTCCCTATTCCATACCAACTATCGGGAATACATGCAAACCATCGCTATTTTATGCTAGTTATTCCCTATTCCATACCAACTATCGGGAATACATGCAAACCATCCATGGTAACTTGACAATTACATTAATGTCAACTAACTTGCATAATAGAATATCTGCATAATTAATTATTAGGCAACAAAATTCCATGACAAAAATAGATAATGGATGATTTGATAAAGAAAAATGGACCAAAAGAAAGCAGGATTGAAGGACGTTTAAGAAGGATTGCAAATGTTCTTCTTTTAAACGCTAGCTTTACAGATAACCTGGGGCTGCTTAACGGCAAAATGGGTATTGCCATCTTTTTTTACCACTATTCAAGATATTCCGGGAACAAAATCTTTGGAGATTATGCCGGGGAGCTTATCGATGAGATCTACGAAGAGATAAACACAAACACACCTGTTGATTTTGCTAATGGACTTACCGGTATAGGTTGGGGTATTGAATACCTTGTTAAGAACGGATTTGTACAGGCTGATACTGATGAAGCTCTAACGGATATAGATAATTCTGTTTATCGCATAAGACTTCAATCACCTATACTTATTAATAATTGCAATGACTTTTTTTGTTATGGGCATTATTATATATCTCGTATCTGTGGTCACATAATCGATGATAATGATCTTAACACACTGATCAAGAAGTACCATCTGATCTTTATGACCGATGAATGTGAAAGAATTTTACTTCAGAAGCAATTTACAAGGTTTGAAACAAAATCGCTGAGTATCGATACAATTATTTCCCTTTTCTGGTTTCTATTGGAAATTGACAGGTTAAAGATATTTCCAGTGAAAGTTAAAAACATCCTGAATTGCATACCTGAATATATAAATGAGGTAATAAACAATTCTGACGATTATGCCGGGTTGCGACAACTCTACCGGATAACTAAGAAAGCAGGTGAAACTGTTTCAGATAAAGTTTTGCGAAACATTTTTAAGGAATTATCTAACAAATTGAATATTGGATTAACAATTGACGGCCTAAACAAAGAAACCAGCACTAATTATTTTATAAAAGAAACCTGGCAGAAGCTGATTTATAATTCATATTACTCAGAGGAACCAGGTATAGAATTGTCTTTTAAAAGGATGCTTGAGAATATCGAAGACGATAATAATTTGTCAGACAGATTAAATAAGCTTAACAAAGATAGTCTTGGCTTGACAGGATTGGCCGGATTAGGGTTGGGATTTCTCAGGGCACAAAGCAAGAGCTCAGAGAAAATTACGCACCTGATTGAAAGTTAATGCAATTGAGTTATACAAGAGATGGAATCTGAATTATATAATAATGTCAAAACACAACCAGCAGAAGATTGTATGCCTTCCAGACTGCTGGACTGCAAGAAAGATCTCTCAGACTTTACCTTCCTTATGCCACTTCGCATTGATTCGGCCGAACGGAAAGAAAATGCTGACGCCTCGATAAATTTCATTCTGAGGGATTTCAATACAAAGTTTATAGTTGTTGAGGGAGATGCAACAAGAAACTATTACCCTGACTTTAAAAATGAAAATTTCAGTTATGAGTTTATAGAAGACGAAAATGCATTCTTTCATAAAACAAAATATATTAACCGGCTTATTGAATTAGCAGATACTCCGTTTGTTGGTGTTTGGGATTCTGATGCCATAATACCTCCAGGACAGGTATTTAACTCTGCTGTGAAAATCCGTACAGGAGAGGCTGTAATGAGTATCCCATACGATGGGAGAGTTTTTGTTTGTGATCAATACCTAAGTGGTCTTTTTAAAAAGACGGAAAAGATAGAAATTCTTTTCAAACATATTTCCGCCTTGCCTTTAATGTATGGTTATCATTCTACCGGAGGCGCTTTTCTGACCAACAAAGAGGAGTATATAAAAACAGGTGGTGAAAATGAGAATTTTCATGGTTGGGGCCCCGAGGATGTTGAGAGGGTAAAGCGACTTGAGATATTGAGCCTCCCTGTCCATTTTGAAGACGGGCCATTTTTTCACCTATGGCACCCGAGAGGGAAAACAAGCAGGTATCTTGATAAAACGAATCAAATAAAAAACCGAAGGGAATTTATCGAAACCTGTAAAAAAGAAAGTGCAAATCTGCAATGATATGATATCGCTATTTATATTCAGATCGAATTCCAGAGGAATGCAATACGGCATCGGAACATATATCAATGAGCTGACTCAGGCACTTTTGAACATACCAGATATTAATATCTTTCTTGTATCTTATAGAAACAGTGAGTACAAAGAGTTTTCTGTAAAACCTGTATCTGAGAGGTTTACCGAAATTAACATACCAGCACCTCAGTTGCCCATCGGAAATAGTAAAGCCTCTGAAAAAAGATACGCTTCTTCTGTTGTAAAGCTTTTATCCGGGTTCATTCCCCTAAAAGAGAAAGTTGTTTTTCAGATAAATTATATCGACGATCTTGCAATTGCTGTTAAACTGAAGGAGTCTTTTGATTATCCTGTTATTAGCATAGTTCATTTTGCTCAGTGGCAACAGATATTTGAAGGAAACAGGAAGAAGCTTCCCGGTCTGAATATTGATGAGCCCACTAATAACATCGAATTTACATTATCTACAGAAAAAGAAATGTACAGGATGTCCGATCATATTGTGTCGGTAACTAAGTATATGAAAGATTTCCTTGTAAATCAATATGGCATCAGTTCAGAAAAGATTTCAGTTGTGCCTAACGGACTGGATTACAAAAAGTACAGAAGCATTTCAGAAGAAGAAAAAACAGAAATCAAGGAAAGGCTTGGTTTCAATAAAAATGATATAATAATCCTCTTCTCCGGGAGGATTGATCCCTGCAAAGGAGTTTTCTTTCTGATGGAGGCATTTGAAGAGGCTTGTAAACAGAATCGAAACTTAAGACTGGTCATGCTTGGACAGGGAAGTATACAGGATTGCCAGAAAAAGCTGCAATCTTCCTTCGGAAAAGTTACTTATACCGGATTCATTCAGAAGGATCTTGTAGCATCATTTTACCAGGTTGCTGATATTGGTATAGCGCCTTCAATGTATGATCATTGTCCCTACACAGTTCTGGAAATGATGGCAAATCAGATCCCATTAATAGTATCGAATATTAATGGATTGGATGAATTGTTGTCTGAAGAAGGGTGTCTGTTTATCAATCCTGTTATAAGTGAGGAAGGTGATCTGTCTTTTAATATTAAGGAATTATCAAATGCCATTTTAAAGCTCGCAGAGGATAAAAGCTTAAGGGCAGTTCTCGCAAAGAATTCAAATAAAAACTTCAGCAAGAAATATGGATCCTCCCGTATGGCGGAAGAAATGAACAATATCTTTTTGTCGTTGACGAATGCTGATAAAAAAGCCACAGTATATGAAAAGATCGAAGGAAGATAATACAGTATCGGTAATTCAAAGAGCGGTGAAACATTTCCGGATACCGGTAACCGGAAGCTCTGTAAAGGAGGCTCTTAAATCGAATCCTCATTACCCGACATTTAAAAGTATTTGTGATTCTTTAAGGGAATGGAATGTAGACCACTACCCTTTAAAGTATCTTCCTGACGAAATGCAGGAACTGGCAGCTCCATATATAGTACATTTTAAAAACGGCGGCGGCCAGATTGCATTTGTGTCGGAGATAAAGGATAACCGTGTTACATATTATGAATCATATAGCTTAAAAAGAATAACAACTTACACTGAGTTTATAGAAAAGTGTTCTGGGGCTGTAATATTGTTAAATCCCAATGAAAGCTCGGGAGAGAAGGATTTCCGGAGTAAACGGCAGAACGGAATATTGGGGAAAGCAGTCTTGCCCGTGGCAATCTCTGCTATAATACTTTATATCATACTTGCAATATTTAATTCCACTCAATCAGTTTCAGCATTTACAGGATATCCGGTATATTTATTATTACTGACAAAAACAATAGGTATTGTACTTTCTGTTCTGATGGTTCTGCATGAATTTGAAATCCGGAATACTTTAACTGATAAGCTGTGTCATCTGAACCAATCAACAAATTGTAATACTGTACTAAACGACAAATCAGCAAAGTTTTTTGGTTGGTTTGGCTGGGCCGATTCAGGTGTAATATATTTTACAGGAGGTCTGTTATTTTTATTGCTAGGGTTAAGAGTATCAGATTATTCCATATTGGCAATTGTATCCGCGCTTTCATTACCATATCCGGTTTATTCAGTTTATTACCAGGGTTTTGTGCTTAAGAAATGGTGCCCTTTGTGTTTGGGGGTACAGGTACTGCTGATAACTGAATTTGTTTTATTACTGCCACAGTTTTCAAATCTGCATTTTTCTATTTTTGCTATTCCCGGTTTTATCCTGACATTCCTTGTTATCGGAATTGTATACATATTGCTTATAATGTACCTTAGGGAAAAGACATCAAATGAGTTAAACTTCTATAAAAATCTTGGATTTAAGAAAAATCCAAATGTTCTGAGGTCTCTATTGTCAAACCAAAATCATTATGAGATACCTGTTACAAGCACAAGTCTCTTGTTTGGAGCAAAAGCTTCATCCATGAAGATCACAGCTTTTTTAAGTCTTAATTGTTCACATTGTGCAAGAGCTTTTGAAAAAATCAAAGAAATTTTGCAGTCTGAAGCAAAAGTGTCTGTGAATCTAATTCTGGTTACGAATGACAGTAAGATTCTTAATGCATTATACCAATATAACGCACAAAACAAATCCAAAGAAGCCTTAGAATTATTAGAAACCTGGTACAGTACAGATCCATACTCAAGAAGCAGAGTATCTGAAAACCTCTGTGTTATAGAGGATTCGGATTTTTTGAAGGACGTGAGCAATGAGAACCTCAGGCTGTTTAAGGAATGCAATGTACTCGGTACACCAACATTCTTTATTAATGGCTATCAGCTTCCCGGTCAATATGATATTGGAGACATAAAATACTTTTCTGAAATTTTTAAAGTAGAACAAATGATTAATATATAAAACATCTAAGTTATTAAATGATCTAATATCTTCTCATGAAATACACTCAATATCATACTATTAACAAAATGAAAGAGAAGGGCAGGAAGTCTCTCTGCTGTGAGCAGGGAGCTTTGGGCATGGGGCAAAATGATTTTCACGATCAGCCCCATGCTCTCCGCTCCCCGCCCTGCGCCACTTCCTGCCCGGACCTTTCCTTCAAAAGAAAGGAGGTATGTTGGCAAAGATAAAGTTTTAACCGGAAAGGTAGCCATGCCATATAATGAAATCCGTCTTTAAAACAACAAAATTGAAATTCAATAACATTTAAATTTTACTAAGATGAAAAAACTTAATAAATTACAGATCAATTCTGAAAGGTTGATGAATAATGAAGAACTGACTACACTCAGAGGGGGATACGATTATTGCTCATGTTCATGTACTCTGAATGGGGAACATATGGCAGCTTCTTCAGAATCGGATTGTAAGTCAAATTGCAAGGCAGCTGGTCTTGTTGATGGTGTTTGGACTTGTTAAATTTATTTTCCGGGAATGATTCCAAAGAAATCATTCCCGGTTTCGTTTAATAAACAATTCTTATTAAATCACTGTTGTCCGGTAAAAACTTAAAAAGAGGGTTGGCCGGTTAAGACCAACCCAGATGGTTATCTTTGGAGTTACTACACAACCAAAAGTAACCATGAGTAAAAGTACAAATTTTAGCGGACAGCCGATTCTTAATC
>JBBQZN010000096.1:0-7883 GCA_038207725.1 Bacteroidales bacterium
TATTGAACATGCAAAATGACAGATTCTGTGCTATTAGTTATCTTAACTATAGGTAATACCCATGGTTTTGGACTAAAACCCTGTCCATGTGACTGATCACTAACCCCGGACTTCAGTCCGGGGTTAACGACCACTCACTCTACTCTCTGGCGCCGGACGAGAATCATAAAATGTATGGTATCTCACACCCGGCGCCACCCGCTCTTTGAAAAAGTGAATAAAACCAATATCATCTCACTACTGACCAAGTATAATTCCTGTTCCCACTGAGACACTCCAGGAGGGATTCACCCACGTTGCGCCGGACTTCCAGCTCTGAGATGTATTCCGTTCCTGCACCGGCGCGCGTATTGGAGGGTTGGTCTATAACTCCGGGCTGAAGCCCGGAGTTAGTTCGGCCAGAGGATTAGGTGTTCAGGTCAGCGCTTGGAGGATTCATCCCGACATGGCTGAAGCCCGGGCTTGCTTCAATCCGGAGTTAGTTCGGCCAGGGGTTGTAAGTGCAGGAGTATATCCAGACAGGTGATACTACAGCCCGGGGTTGAGTACAGCCAGGTATACCGGTAGGTGATCCTAACCCCGGACTTCAGTCCGGGGTTAACGACCACTCACACTAATCGATGGCGCCGGACCAGAATCATATAATATAAGGTATACAGCACCCGGCGCCACCCGATCTATGGAAGGCTGGGCAGAGCCGACATCATATTGGCTGGGTTAACTCACGTTGCGCCGGACGGCCAACTATGAGATGTCTTCCGTTCCTGCACCGGCGCGCGTTTTGGAGGGTTGGTCTATAACTCCGGGCTGAAGCCCGGAGTTAGTTCAACTACGGGTTAGTACAGGTAGATATGCTGGCAGGTGTTACGTCGATCAGCGGTTTATACTCAGGTCACCATTCGGAGGAGTCATCCCGACATGGCTGAAGTCCGGGGATTATTCTATAACTTAACCATTAAATTAATTGTTATGCCATTTGTGAAAATTTGGATCCATTGTGTATGGGGAACAAAAAAAAGAATCCCTTTTCTTGTTTCTGAAAAACGGAAAAAGGTAATTGAACACATAATCTTAAATGCCAGAGAAAAAGGTATCGTTATTGATACATTGAATGGTTATTCAGACCATCTTCATTGTTTGATCTCATTAGGTGCAACCCAAACTTTAGCGGAAGTTCTACGGTTAATCAAAGGGGAAGCATCTTTCTGGATAAACAAAGAAAAGCTCACTCCATATAAATTTAAATGGGCTGAAGAGTATTATGCCGTATCTGTTAGCGATTCTGGTATTCGAAATGTCCGCAAATATATTTATACTCAGGAAGAGCATCATAGGAAGAAGACATGGGAAGATGAACAAAATGACTTTATTCTGAAATATGGGTTTGAAATGTTCTCAGATAAACAAACCCCGGACTTCAGTCCGGGGTTTCTGCCCCGGGGTTAGCAGCCACTGACCCTACTCCCCGGCGCCGGACCAGAATCATATAATATAAGGTATACAGCACCCGGCGCCATCCGATATATGGGAGGATGGAGAGAGCCGACATCATATAAGCTGGGTTAACTCACGTTGCGCCGGACGGCCAGCTATGAGATGTATTCAGTTTCTGCACCGGCGCGTATTGGAGGGTTGGTCTATAACTCCGGGCTGAAGCCAGGAGTTAGTTGACTACAGGTAGGCATTCCGGTATGTGCCAATAGCCCCGGACTTCAGTCCGGGGGGAGGGGTAAAAAAAAGCTCCGGAGAGAATCAGTAATCTCCGGAGCAGCGGGGGTTCATGGTCGGGCGACCATCAGTTCACAAAGAACTGGATAATTCACGAGAAATGCAGCAAGATGCAAATGGAAATCCTAATTTGAAATTTAGCACAAGACATATTTGAAACACACATGATATTATCATTAAAAAATATATTTCAGTTCTCTGGTTATTACAACTGTATTCGGTTCTTAAATACAAGTTTAATAACCTTCGGGGCCAGAATAAAATTTTTTAGATACTTTTTTTCAAGTATTTAAAAAATAATTTAATCAATTACATACGACCCTATTGTTCGACTGTACCTGATCTCGATTCCTTCCTTACGGATCTCCATTATAATCCTTTTTACACTCCGCCTGGCAATCTCAAATCTGGTAGCCAGCTGCTCCGGAGTACCGGTACTCCTTAGTGTGGCGAGTCTGATTATTCGCGCTTTTATTGTATCCCGATGAAACTTATCCATAGTTCCGCAGATTATATTGTTAAGACACACATCGACATAAAATTAAAAAATCAGAAATAGATATGCAAATATATTTCGAACTTTTTTACTGCCAGGTTCAAAATAATTTGTTTTCTCCCCACATTCACATGACTAACTTATACCACATTAAGCTCAAAAGCTCAATAAATCTAATGATCCGTGAATTTTATTAAGGATATTTTATTGAGACCACTCCGAAATGTCATTTTTTTGCCACTAAGGCGCTAAGTTGGATTAACTACACAAGAATAAACCGGATGGCACCTAAACAGTAAACCTCTCACTCTGCTTAAGATACATCCTGGCATAGTTCCCGCCAGCCTTCATCAACTCATCATGCGTGCCAGTCTCTGATATTGTACCCTTGTCAAGCACAATTATCCTGTCGGCCAGACTTACATTTGTGAACCGGTGACTGATTAGTATCGATGTCCTTCCTTTTACTATCTCCCTGAACCTGTTGAATATATCATACTCTGTGTCTGCATCAAGCGCACTCGAGGGCTCGTCGAGAATAAGCAGCGGCGAATCCCTGTACAATGCTCTTGAAAGGGCTATCTTCTGCCACTCCCCCCAGCTTAGTTCGCGACTCTCCCCGAAGAGGTTTCCTATGAAAGTGTCATACCCTTCCGGAAGGGCCTCTATCAGTTTATCAACCCCTGTCGTCTCCGCTGCCGATCTTATCTTCCCACCACCACCTGCCTCTTCTATATTCCCCATCCTTATGTTCTCACCTGCCGTGAGATTATATAGCATAAAATCCTGTAATACAACTGAAAACTGCTTCCTGTATTCTGACGGATCCATATTCTTTATATCAGCATCATCATACTTAACGGCACCTGAATCCGGATCATAAAGTCTGCATATCAGTCTTACCAGTGTGCTCTTGCCTGCTCCGTTTGAACCAACAAGTGCTATTATCTCTCCACGGTTTATCTCAAAGGAAACATTGCTTATCGTTTTATCTTTATTTCCAGGATATGTGAATGAAACATCCTCTAAAACTATTTTATTATTTAGCGGAGAACAACTTTTCAGGGGCTCCATTGCAGTAACAGTTTCTTTTAGATTCAGAAATTCAAATGTGTCGCCAATAAAGAGACTATCTTCATATAATCCGGCAACTGAACTGAATAGTTCCCTGATATACAGCATCCCCTGCCTGAAGGCAAGCAGAAACATCGCCATCTCACCTATCGTCAGCTTACCACTTATTGTTTGACGAGCGATAAACAAAAGTGCACCAAGAAATGCAATTGCCTTAAACAGATTTGAGACAAGCTCGATGATTGTCCTTTTCCTGATAATATTTAGCTCTTCCTCTTTCTGTTTGCTGAATGATTTTTTGAAGAGCCCGATAAAATAATTTCCAAGCCCGAATAGTCTAAGTTCGCGAGATGGCCTGTCACCCGTAAGCAGCCAGTTAAAATATGCCGATTTTCTTACTTCCGGTGTCTGTTTCCTCTGGAACCTGTAGAGAACATCAGCAAAATACAGCCTTAACCATACTCCCGGGATATTCGCCACCAGCAGAAGTACCAGTAGCACCCAGTTGAGACTCGATATCAGCACTGCCATCACAACAAGTGAAAGCAGACTCCTGAAAATTCCAATAAGATTATTAAGAATACTGTTCGGACGCCAGGGAGCCTCCCTCGATGCTCTCGAAAGAATATCAAAATATTCGGGACGTTCAAAATTTATAAGATCAAGAGCCACCGACTTTCTGTGAAGAAGATCATACATATAGGCCTCAAGTCTGTATGACTGTTTCTTCTTAATGTAAGAACTGAAATCCGATGAAGCCTCATCAAGAAACCAGATTATTGCCAGGGCAAGAATGGGCCAGAGTACATTTACTGATGTAGCACCCGGCTCTGCAGATGAATTCTGTGTTACGCCGTCGATTACAGCTTTGATTAGCCAGAGAAGAATCAATGGGAGAATACTCTTTACAATAGAGATACTGAAATTGGCAGATGCCCACCCCGGAGCACTCTCCCAAACCAGACTCATTGACTTACCGAATAATATAACTTTCTCCTTCATCTATCTCCTTTTAATTTTCCCCAAAAGAATGATCCCAATCACCCTAAACCTGTTCCTTATATAATCAGGATTCGTGTTTATCTTAATATCAGCTAGCTTCTGATTCTCTCCTGTCGTTTCTGCCCTCACAATTCTTCCTGCAATCATATTAATCTTTACAGGTTTATCCGCATAAGCATTGCTGTCCCCTCGTGCTATATAATAGGTGATTCCGTTTTGGATGATTGTTTTATTAAGTCTGTGCACAACCAGTCCGCTCTCCCTCCTTATCGCAATTATCTCTCCGGGAACCGGAAACCCTTTTGGTTTCAGTGGCTCAATAAGCAACATTGAACCCGGTTTAATGCATGGATACATACTATAGCCATGAGCCTTAATCCTGATAGTTTTTCCTTCCGAAAGAAGCGTCAGGCTTATATCCTTCACTATTGTCTGTTTGCTCAGATATCTATTCATTTTCAAGGATATAATCAATTACATGCCTTTCCGGACGGAATGCCAGATGAGCTGTTTGTACCACACCCGACATAAGGGAGACCGATCCCAGAAGCCGGGCAATTATTTCAGATCCCCAGTGATGTTGTATGCAGTTAGCTATAATAAGTGTTATCGCCGTTGCACCTTTCACAGGAACAATACTGTTATTCGCTCCGTGTTCTATTATAAATATTTTGTTCAAAGGCGCATCCCGGGGTTCATCATTGTTATAAACCGGGGTATTGTACATCCTGTAACCCGATCCGGTGTTTCTGAGCACCAGCCTGTCGTCGTGTATAACTTTTGCCCCTGAGTCTTCCCAAAGTTTGGCCATAGTTGACTTGCCCTTCCCCGAAACTCCGCTGAACAGATACCCTTTTCCCTTATTTATTATTCCTGAGGCATGAATAAGTATGTCGTCATTAATCACAGTAAGATAATAAATGATAAGTCCGTCAAGCGGATATTCAAAAGGATCAATTTCGCTTTCGGTCCCATTAATCCATAAGTCCCACTCCATCGACGTGAGTGAAAACTTAAGGGTTGCTTTTTTTTCTGAAAGTGAGAGAGGAAATACTGTCGTTATGAAAAGATCGGAACGGTATTTCCAGACGCTCCAGAAATCAGCCCTGTTTTGTATTAATACTCCATTGATCTCCTCAACATACGGTGCATGAAATACCCTTTCCGCCCTTACATCCGGAATAAGGCTTCCCGAATGAACTCCGATAAGAATGTTTTCTCCTTTCTTATCAGTTATATTCCTCAAAAACCTTTCCGACGGAGCAAGATCAGGACCCCCGGCTGCCGATTCAAAGCCGATATTATATCCTGCAATATTTAAATTATAACTCCTCATAACTATTATTGACTCTTCTTGCTTAATTATTTTTTTCCATCTTTTCTGCCCCCTTGGGAGTGTTGAAAAGTCTGAATTCTATTCAAACCCCTTGTTTTTTTGCCCCCTGCCCCCTAAAGGGGGTTTATAAATGTTTGTAAATCAATAAGTCCCCTTTAGAGCTTGTCCCGCTTCGGCGGGATGGATTGGGGGGCAATTTAATTCTTGGTGTCTTCGTGTCTTAGTGGCAAAAAGAATCTTTAAACGGAAGAAATATTTAATTAATTATCAAATACTTAGTCATCTTTTCAGCAAAATCAAAAACATCCTCCGAGGCGTTCTGAAAGTTAACATCATACTCCCCGGTAAGCATCACAATTATCTCTTCAACATCTCTTTTTCCATCAATCTGCTCCCAGATAAATGCCCCAGTTTCATTTAAAGTGTAAACACTTGTCATATCGGCAATATTATTTGCAATGGGAACAAGAACATATTCATTTCCCGTTTTTCTGGTAACTACCGAAGGAGAATGGGAAAGAATTGATTTTAAGCTTAGCATATAATTCTGTTTATACTCCAAATGTATCAAAATTTAACAGACGCAGAAAATGCAGGAAGAAACGTAACCCTCTTTTGCGGATTCGAATATACATATGAGGCAATCTGCCGGTTTACCAGTATGTTTTGTGGCATGAAATTTATATCCCAGCGCTTCTCATCATCCTTTACTGATAATCGTATCGTGTTGTCTTTTTTGCATTTTCCAACCATTACAGCGTACATGGAAAGGCCTGCCAGATAGCCTGTTATGTAGTAGGGAGTTATTGATTCAGGCGTGAAGAGTGCTGCTAATCCAAGTCCCATAATAGATCCCCCCGTTGTAGCTAATGCCACATTGCGCCCCTGCTGGTTGGTAAGATTGGCATCTTTAAGCCATAAATGTCCGGCTAAAGTACCTCCCAGCGCTCCGGCCGCAGGAATCAGAAAATCTGATGGTGCTATATTATTATTGCCGGCTTTATCACCTACAATAAAGAAACCTAATGCTGTATGTAATGTGGAAAGTGTTGTTGTTGCTCTCACATCACCAAGACTAAAATCATTCCATTTTGAAATACGGTCGGCAATAAGATAGCCTCCAGCCCCGAAAGCCAGTGAAGCTGCTCCATATATTCTCGGATCTTCCGACTCAAATGCAAAAGCAAGGGCGACCCCCTCAAGAGGCATCATAAAGCCATAATGCGAATAGAGAGCAACTTTTCCTCTCGACCATGGCTTGTTTTTTCCAAGGGTATAGCCTACCCTTCCCAACACAATACTCGATAATGTTGAAAGACCCAGAATGAGTTTCCCCTCTAAATCATTACCACCCGATATTAATATTGATAATGCTGCTCCCTGCATTGCACCTACTGACTTTCCATGAAGGGAAAGAGCAAGGGAATTATATGAAACGTTCCTGTCTTTGATAGTTAATACAGGAATTAATGTTGAAGCACCGGCTGACAACAGCGGCAAAGCTAATGCACCGCCTTCACTCATATCAAAAATTGCAGCCGCAGAGGCACCGTACATGAATCCAAAGAATCCCGATGAAACAAGGTGCTGTGTATACATGCTCCTCTCTCCGGAAAAAACTTCCGCTTCCTGTTGTGTTGTAACCTTAACCTGAGATTCAGGATTCTCCAGCCAACTTTTTCTGTTTTGATAGTAGAATGATTTTTCGCTGTCAGAAAGCTTTTCAAAATAACCGGCAAGCTTTGCCTTATGTTCAAACATGTAGTTGTTTTCCTCAGTTGAAAGAATTTCCCCCGATGTCTGTTTCTTAAAAAGCCTTGCATATTCAGCATCCTGTTCCATCTTCCAGTAGTTGATGGCGCTGTATTCTTGTGCAAAAATTTCAGTCATCGACAGAAGAACGAGACCGGCAAAAAGACAGATTATTTTTTTCATGATGTTCTTGTTTTATAAATTGCTTAATCAAAGTTACAACATTAAGGGCACCTCTAACTACTATTTTATTAGTGCCGTTGTTTAACACAAATATATTTATTAGGTTTCTAAAAACCTAATTTTTACCCCCCCCCTATTTATATATTATTAATAATCAATTTATTGCAAAACAATGGCTTTTACACTTGGACATACCTATCCCATGGCAACTACTATTTTCAGTTGTACACAACGACAAATATTATAGGTTAAGTTCATCATCCCTATTTTTGCATTTGCTCTGGTAATCCCAATCGTTCTTACAAATGAACC
>JBBQZN010000097.1:0-7655 GCA_038207725.1 Bacteroidales bacterium
TTAATAAAGATTACTTTTTATGTAAACCTATTTCAGGATAAGACACTCACCTCTTTGTCTCTCACCTCTCACCTCTCACCTCTCACCTCTCATCGCTCTACGCTCTACGCTCAACGCTTACTCTCTCCGCTCTACGCTCATTCCTCACCCCTTTACATACATGGTATAATTGTTAATTAGAATTAAATCCATGTTAAAGAGTTGTTAAATGTTAGAGTATCAATGTAAAAAAGCATGATCTTTGTGAAACAATAAGAACAAAAAACGGTTATAAAGATATGAATCTTTTATGAAGACATGATAAAAGGTTAAGCATGCCGGAAACATATAAGTTAAATTAAAAATTATAAAAAATGAAAGGAAAGTATATTTTTGGAGGATTATTAATGGCAGTTCTTGGAGCGTCAATTGCTCTGTTTACTTATACAAAGTTGATTGAAAAGCCATTTGACGGAGTATCAAAGGACAGTTCTTCAGTTGAAATCCGCGATGCCAGAGCCTTTCTTACATCGATGCAGATGCAGGAGGGACAGATTGATTTTACATATGCTGCTGAGTCAACAATTCATGCAGTTGTTCATGTGCGTACTAAAACCATGATGGGCTCACAGGCACAGAATCCCATAATGGAGTGGTTCTATGGCGACAGATATTCACGTCCAAGAGAGGTTAGCGGTTATGGTTCAGGTGTGATAATCTCAGCTGACGGATATATTATTACTAATAACCATGTTATTGAAGGTGCTGAATCAGTTGAAGTTAAATTAAATGATAACAGGACTTTTACTGCTGAGGTAATTGGAAGAGATCCGGCAACTGATATTGCGCTTTTAAAAATCAAGTCGGATAATCTGCCTTTTATTAAATATGGAGATTCCGAGCAGTTGAGGCTTGGCGAATGGGTACTGGCAGTCGGTAATCCATTCAATCTGACGTCCACGGTAACTGCAGGGATTGTCAGTGCGAAGGGAAGAAGCTTTACAATGCCTGATGGAACTTACAGGCTTGAATCATTCATCCAGACTGATGCTGCTCTGAATATGGGTAACAGCGGAGGTGCTCTGGTAAATACAAAAGGATTGCTTGTGGGTATAACATCTGCAATTATTTCACCAAATGGAGCCTATGCCGGAAATTCATTTGCTATACCTGTGAGTATAGTAAAGAAAGTTGTTGAAGATCTTAAGGAATTTGGTGAGGTACAGCGTGCACTTATTGGCGTAAATATTAAGGATGTGGAGTCTGCAGATGCAGAGAAGCAAAATCTTAAGGAGGTAAAAGGGGTTCTTGTGACCAATATTGTAGAGAACGGATCAGCAGAAGGTGCAGGCATGAAGGTAAATGATGTTATTGTTAAATTTGACGGAGTACAGGTAAATTCAGTGCCGGAATTACAGGAGCAGGTCGGAAAACATCGTCCGGGCGACAAAGTCAGCATTACATATATCAGAGGTGGAAAGGAGAACACAGTACCAATCTTGCTTAAAAATTCTGACGGAAATACGGCAATCGTCAAAGCCGGAATGGGAGGAGCTGATGTTTTTGGAGCGCGTCTGGAGCAACTCAGCTCAGATGAAATGAGATCACTAAATACTGATTATGGAGTAAAAGTTGCTGAACTTAATGACGGTAAATTTAAGGATATAGGCATCAAGCGTGGTTATATCATTCTAAGTATCAATGGGAAAAAGGTAAAAACGCCTTCTGAAGTGAGCCAGTTTTCAAATAACGGTGCAAGCCTTAGGTCGATCGGAGGGATTCAGTCTGACGGAACACTCTTTACTTTCCAGTTCGGGAATTAACAGGGCTTAAATATAAGTTGTTGTCTTCCAGCGGATTTGTGAAAACAGATCCGCTGGATGCAACAATAGTATTTTATTTTTGTTATTACATAATAAAGCGATATCTTTGCAAAAATTTTTTAGGAGGCAGAATGAGACAACTAAAGATTACCAAATCCATAACAAACAGGGAGAGTGCTTCACTCGACAAATATTTGCAGGAGATTGGTAAGGAGGAGTTGATATCGGTTGAAGAAGAAGTTGAATTGGCTCAGAGGATCAAGAAAGGCGACAGAGCTGCTCTTGAGAAACTTACTAAAGCTAACCTGCGTTTTGTTGTTTCTGTTGCAAAACAGTATCAGAACCAGGGACTAAGTCTTCCAGACCTGATCAATGAAGGAAACCTGGGCCTTATTAAGGCAGCAGAAAAATTTGACGAAACACGAGGATTCAAGTTTATCTCATATGCAGTATGGTGGATCAGACAATCGATTCTTCAGGCTCTGGCAGAACAATCAAGAATAGTACGTTTACCACTTAATCAGGTAGGTTCGCTTAATAAGATTAATAAGGCCTTTTCAAAATTTGAACAGGAAAACGAACGTACTCCTTCCCCTGAAGAGCTTGCAGATGTTCTTGAATTACCAAAGGAGAAAGTTACTGACACCCTGAAAGTTTCCGGTCGTCATGTTTCTGTTGATGCACCTTTTATTGAAGGTGAGGATAACTCTCTGCTTGACGTTCTTACAAACTCTGATTCCCCGGTAGCAGATAAACTGTTGATGGATGAGTCTCTTTCAAGAGAGATTTACAGGGCACTGGCAACTCTTACCGAAAGGGAAAGAGATATTATCAGGTTCTTTTTCGGAATCGGATGTCAGGAGATGACTCTCGAAGAGATAGGCGAGAAATTTGGTCTTACCCGTGAAAGGGTTCGTCAGATAAAAGAGAAAGCTATCAGAAGGCTTAGGCATACATCCAGAAGCCGTTTATTAAAGGGATATCTGGGTTAATTGTAATAATTACGATATTTAAAGGCGCTGATGAGGCGCCTTTTTTGTTATGTAATCTGTTAATGCAGGTGAAATTTTCATACGACGAAGTCAGCTAAGGAAGTTTGCAACTTCGCTTGTATTTAACCGAATCGCAATTTGATACGACGAAGTCACAGACTTCGCCGAGCCACGCTAAACGAACACATCCAGTTAAGCGAAGTTTGCAACTTCGCTTGTATTAATTTGAACTACAATCCAGCTAAGCGAAGTTTGTAACTTCGCTCAGTTAAGCGAAGTTTGTAACTTCGCTTTTTAACAAAATGAAGTTTGCAACTTCGCTTTTTAACAAAATGAAGATTTCAGACTTCAAATTTATCTATATGTAATCCAAGGTAATATCAACAGGGGGATGTCAATTGGCGCTTTAAGAGAAGCATAATTCCTCGCACTGGAATATATATAGTCTTCTGGCTTTTCAACTATACCTGCCTTTACCGGATTGTTATGTATATACTCTATCTTACTTCTTATGAATTCATTACTATAAAGTAGAATAGCATGATTTTCATGAGTCCATACTTGAAATTTTTTATTTACGCTACGTTGTGATGCGTTGAATTTGAATCTGTTAATTATCCATTCTTTTCTGCTCTCTGGTATTTCTGACATTGCTTCAACTATCCTCTTACTGGTGAATTTTTTTATATCACGTATATTTTCACTTAAACATCCTAAACTGCTATTTGCTACCAGATGAATGTGATTTGACATAATAACATAAGCAAATATTTGAAAGCCTTTATTTTCAATAGAATATTTAAAACTGTCGATAATGATGTCTCTGTAGTATTTTCTCGTAAAGATATCAATCCAATCAACAACCTGGAAAGTCAGGAAATATAAAGCATCCTGATTCTTAATCTGGTAACCTGTAGTCATTGTTTTTCAATAGCACTTGAAAAAGACATATATACTTATATCAAAAATAATAATAAAAAAATTAATTTAATGTTTTAATAGGTGCAATTTATCTACGACGAAGTCACAGACTTCGCCGAACAACAATCCAGCTAAGCGAAGTTTGTAACTTCGCTTGAATTTATTTTAACTACAATTTCACACGACGAAGTCACAGACTTCGCCGAACTATGCATATTTCAGCTAAGCGAAGTTTGTAACTTCGCTTGTATTTAACCATACTACAATTATACACGACGAAGTCACAGACTTCGCCGAACTTTGTATTATCTGTTTTTTGTATTTTTGCACTTCGTTATATTACTACTTTCAATGGATTTTAAACTAACCTCAGATTTTCAACCTACCGGCGACCAGCCGGAAGCTATCAGGCAACTTGTTGACGGACTTGAGAAAGGAATGCCTTTCCAGACACTGCTTGGCGTTACTGGCTCAGGGAAAACATTCACAATTGCCAACGTCATCCAGCAGGTAAACAGGCCTGTACTTGTTCTTAGTCATAATAAAACACTGGCAGCTCAGCTTTATGGTGAGTTCAAGCAGTTCTTTCCGGAAAACAGGGTTGAATACTTTGTTTCCTATTATGATTATTACCAGCCCGAAGCATATCTTCCTGTATCAGATACTTATATAGAAAAAGACCTTTCAATAAATGAAGAGATTGAAAAACTGAGACTGAGCGCTACATCAGCACTACTTTCGGGACGTCATGATGTGATTGTAGTTTCTTCTGTTTCATGTATATACGGTATCGGAAACCCTGATGATTTTCACTCTAATACAGTGCATACAAAAATAGGTCAGAATATCGGAAGGAATGTTTTTCTCCGGAAACTTGTCGATAGTCTCTATTCGCGCAATGAACTCGAATTCAAACATGGCACTTTCAGGGTAAGGGGCGATACTGTTGACGTTTTCCCTGCCTATGCAGATATTGCTGTGCGTATTGTATTCTTAGGTGACCAGATTGAGGAGATTAATACTTTTGAGCCCGTTTCAGGCAACCGGATTGATACGCTTTCAGAATACATTATTTATCCTGCAAATATTTTTGTCACAACAAGAGAAAGAATAAACCTTGCAGTTGCTGAAATACAGGATGATATGATGCTGCAGGTTACCCGTTTCAACGACATTGGCAAGCGTGAAGAGGCCAGGAGAATAGAACAGAGGGTCCTCTATGATCTGGAGATGATCAAAGAACTTGGTTACTGCAGCGGAATTGAGAACTATTCGCGTTATTTTGATGGAAGAAAACCCGGCACCAGACCATTCTGCCTACTGGATTATTTTCCAAAGGATTTTATTACTGTGATTGATGAGAGCCATGTAAGTCTCCCGCAGATCAGGGCAATGTTTGGAGGTGACCATTCAAGAAAACAGAATCTTGTTGAATATGGTTTTCGTCTTCCGGCAGCACTCGATAACCGACCCATGAGAATAGAGGAGTTTGAATCGCTCACCGGACAAACAATTTTTGTGAGTGCCACACCTGCTGATTATGAACTCGAAAAAAGTGAAGGAGTATATGTAGACCAGGTTATCAGGCCGACCGGACTCCTCGACCCACCGATAGAAATCAGGCCCAGCCTTAACCAGATCGATAACCTGATGGCTGAAGTAAGGTCGAGAACGGCACATGGTGAGAGAACACTGGTGACAACTATTACAAAAAGAATGGCAGAGGAGCTCTCCGCTTACCTTATTAAATACGGGATCAAATGCAGTTATATCCACTCAGATATTGACACTCTTGAGCGTATTGATATTATGGAGAGTCTGCGTATGGGTGAAATAGATGTCCTGGTGGGAGTTAACCTGCTGCGCGAAGGACTCGACCTTCCTGAGGTATCACTGGTTGCAATTCTTGATGCTGATAAAGAGGGATTCCTGAGATCATCCAGATCACTTACCCAGACTGCCGGCAGGGCAGCCCGTAACCTGAACGGTAAAGTAATTATGTATGCTGATAATGTTACAAGAAGTATGCAGCAGACAATCGATGAAACATCAAGGAGAAGGGAAAAGCAGATGAAATATAATGAGGAAATGGGCATAACCCCAACTCAGATTGTTCGAAAAATAGGGTCAGTGCTTAGCGGGATGGGCAAAAAGGGAGTAGCTTTAAGAGCATATATTGAGCCGGACAGGCCAGATATCGCTGCAGATCCTGTAATTAAATACATGAATAGGGAGGCTCTGGAAAAGGCAATAGAGAAGACCAGGAAAAGTATGGAAAAAGCAGCTTCTGAACTCGATTTTATCGAAGCAGCAAGATTCCGTGATGAGATGGCAGATCTTCAGAATCTTCTCAGGGGCAAACAGTAGAATTCATTTGAAATATAAGCTATTCTATTACATGAGTTGCCAGCCAGTAACGCTTTGCAGACGGAGTTGTAGCGGATTCCAATAATGTATAAGCCCTTTTTTGTCTGGGTTTGACTCTGTATTATGGTTATTTATACTATTTTTATTGTTTCATGAAAAGACGTTTATTTCAGGGGACTGGCAGAGTAGAGTCTTTTGATGAAACACTCGAAGCAGGTAAAAAGAGCTGGGAGAATTTCTGGATGACAGGTGGTGCCGTAGATTTTTCTGAGTGCACTGATCCACGGGCTTCAGAGCTTGAGCGCAGGGTAGTTTTATCAAGATATCTCACCCGCATCCAGTGCAGTGGTTCTCTTCCTCCGCAGGAAACAGGACTTACATATAACAGCTGGTTTGGTAAGTTTCATCTTGAGATGCCCTGGTGGCATGCTGTCCATTTTGCTATGTGGCAAAAAGAAGAAATCCTTGAAAAGCAGATGGGATACTATTTTGATATTTTCGAAAATGCAAGATTAACTGCCGAACATCAGGGTTACAGAGGTGTTAGGTGGCCAAAGATGGTGGGTCCTGATGGAAGAGAGAGTCCTAGTACGGTTGGTACTTACCTGATCTGGCAGCAGCCGCATCCGATTTTCTATTCTGAACTACTATATGAGAATGCTTCTGACAAAAAGGAGATTCTTGACAGATATAGCAAGCTGGTGTTTGAGACAGCCCTGGGGATGGGACTTCCCAATGCTGGCAATGCCGGCAGCTTCAATAGGCAGGACTGAACAGGCAACAGATTTCCTTCAACGGTGGTCTGCTGACTGCGGTGGCTAAAATGTGTGTTGAAGATCAGTTTCCTGATGATGGCCACTGGAAAGTGAAATGGGAAAATCTTAATCGGTATGTTAAATAATTAACAGTAAACAGTTATTCAAATTTAAATAGAATCCAGATGAAAAAAATAGACTTTAAGACAACCTGTACGCGAGTGATGATGCTCATATTTATAATTGCTTTCTCTCCTTTGGCAAACTCACAAACGACATCAAATGGCGAGACACCGCAGTTTCTGTTTCCTGATTTTTCAGCGGGAATTATTAAAATGAAAAACGGTACAACCCAGAGAATTATGCTGAATTATAATATGGTATCTGAAAAGGTGGTTTATCAGAAAGACGATAAGCTTTTTGATCTGATAGGACTTGACATGGTTGATAGTGTTATTATTGAAAATTGTGCTTTTATCCCGGTGGACGGTGTGTTTCACGAAGTACTTTTAGTTGCACCCCTTTCACTTTTCCTTGAATGGAAGGGGAGCTTAATTCCCCCGGGGACTCCTGCAGGTTACGGAGGTACCTCCCAGGTATCCAGTACAAAAATTCTTTCATCTGTGCAACTGAGTTCAGGCTACTATAATATTAAACTACCAAGTGATTATACTGTAAATGTTGAAAAGAGGTATTGGTTAAGGAGTGAAGGGGTAGCGAATTTTTTTACAAGTGAAAGGCAGTTTCTGAAACTTTATCCTGCAAAGGAAAATGAACTGAAACTTTTTATTAAAAAGAACAAGATTAAGTTTGAAAAA
>JBBQZN010000098.1:0-7344 GCA_038207725.1 Bacteroidales bacterium
AGGTAAAGTACTTGTTCCCGAAGGCAAGTGGCTGACCGGTGCTATCCACCTTAAAAGTAATGTAAACCTTCATTTGGAAATGGGTGCAGAAATCCATTTCAGCGATCTTCCTGATGATTATCTTCCTATGGTTTTTACGCGTTGGGCAGGGTTTGATATCTATAATTACTCTTCGCTTATCTACGCTGTCGATTGCGAAAACATTGCCATTACCGGTCCCGGAAAGCTCTACGGCCATGGCAAGCTCTGGTGGAGTTGGGGAGGCTCAAATGAAACTGGGTTGCTGATGCAGGACATGGTGATTAAGGGTGTGCCGCCGGAGAAGCGGGTGTTCGGAAAGCCTGAGTATGGACTCCGACCACAGTTTATCAATACGGTACATTGCCGGAATGTACTGTTGGAAGATTTTACTGTTACCGAACCGGGGCCATTTTGGACAGTCCATATATTATACTGTGAAAAGGTAATAATTCGTGGAATAACAATTCACGCTATGGGTGGTCCCAACCTTGATGGCATTGATCTTGACTCATCATGCAACGTACTCGTGGAACATTGTGTATTAGACACAGGCGATAACGCTTTGTGTCTTAAGTCTGGTATCAACGAGGACGGCTGGCGTGTCGGTCGTCCTACAGAGAACATCGTGATGAGACACGTAAGCACTGTCGGAAAGGGAGCAGGAGGGATTGCTATAGGTAGCGAGATGTCAGGCGACGTGCGCAACGTTCTGGCGCATGACTGCCAATTCCTTGGGACGGCCCTTGGCATTAGGTTGAAATCCAATTCATCCCGAGGTGGAATCGTAGAAAATGTCTTGTTCAAAAATATCACAATGAAGGATGTCCGCACAGCCATAAGTATTGACACCGATTATACAGCATGGATGACGAATAAAGATGGCAAGGCGCACCCAATCTTCCGCGATATTGAAATCAGCAACATCAATTGCGACGGGGCATCGGTTGCAGCCATTGTGAACGGTAAACCAGAGCAGCCAATTGAGCGTGTCGTACTGAATAATATCTTCATAAAGGCAGCGAAAGGTATGACATTTAACTGGGTAAATAATTTAACACTCAGGAATGTTAAGTCAGAACCAAGCATTGGTGAACCAATATTACTTATGAATTGCAAAAATGTCGACCAGAAGTCCTGAAGGTAGGGTGACTGGTTGGGGATGGATTCTAATCGCAAATGTCGTTATCTTCCGCATGTGCGGGACTAAAAATCAAATTATATACAATGAAATATTTCTTTGCTTTTATTTTCTTTAATACATTACTCTTAATATGTTCAGGGCAATCTGCAATTAAAGTTGATGCTCCATTCCCCTTCAATGATCTTGTTATCCCTCTATTTCCTGAAAACGATTTTGTTATAACTGATTTTGGAGCTATACAAAACGATAAGAAAACGGGTTGGAAAAGTATTAATGAGGCAGTAAAACAGTGTTCCAAAAAAGGCGGAGGAAGGGTCGTCATTCCTGATGGAAACTGGATTACTGGTCCAATTCATTTAAAGAGTAATGTTAATCTTCATTTATCTGATCATGCAGTCTTAAAGTTTAGCGACATTTTTGACGATTATCTTCCTGTTGTTTTTACGCGCTATGAAGGATTTGAATGTTATAATTATTCTCCTTTGATTTATGCTATTAACTGTCAGAATATAGCAGTAACCGGAAAAGGTAAACTTGACGGGAACGGGGAGAAATGGTGGACATGGGCAAAAAAAAGCAGGGACACCCAAAAACTTTATGACATGGTTTTAAAAAATGTGCCGCCCGAAAAAAGAGTATTCGGTAATGTTAAAAGTGCAATGCGCCCTTCATTCATTCAGTTTATAAATTGTAAACAAATCCTGTTTGAGGATTTTACCATATCCTCAGGTCCTTTTTGGACAATCCACCCCATTTATAGTCATAATATAGTTGCAAGGGGTGTACGTGTAATTACACGGGGGCCTAATAATGACGGGTTTGACATTGAGTCTTCAACGGATGTACTGATAGAAAACTGTTTTTTCGACACAGGCGATGATTGCGTGGTTCTCAAATCGGGTATGAATGAAGATGGCTGGAGGGTTAATAAACCAACGGAGAATATTGTTATTAGAAAAATTTATACAAAGGCGGGACACGGAGGCGTTGTTTTTGGAAGTGATGTGTCGGGCGGAATCAGGAATGTCTATGTGCATGATTGTTTCTTTGATGGCACCTCAATAGGTATCCGGTTGAAAACAATGAGGGGGAGGGGTGGATTCGTTGAAAATGTTTGGGTTAATAACATTGGAATGAAAAATATAATTGAGGCGCCTGTTCACCTGACTATGTTTTATACTTCTTCAACTTTACAACCTGCATCAAAAAAACCTTCCGTAATAAGAAACCTGAATTTTGAAAATATTTATTGTGAAGGAGCCGAAAGACCATTTTATATCGTTGGATTACCCGAAAAAAAAATTGAAAACATTTCCTTAAAGAATATTTGTGTTACATCTGCCAGAAAGGGCGCTATTTGTAGTGATGCTAATGGAGTTTCTTTTGAAGGAATTTATTTGAGTGTTAATGATAGTGTTGCATGTTATATGAAGGATGCTTCAAATATCAGTTTTAATAATGCAACGCTTGCAGGAGAGGTAAAAAGATTACTTGATAATTCAGGTGAAAAATCATCCAACCTAAAGATGAAAAACATAAATCTAACGACTAAATATTAATTTATGAAGCATCGATTTTTACGTATCCTGAATTAATCTTCTAGAATCTATGAAAAAATTTTCTGATCATTTTAAGTATTCCGACAGGTTTTCCCTCACGAAATATTGCTCTATTCTTCTCGTCCTGTTTACCCCTTTCTTTAGCGATAATACCTGGGCTAAAGTTTTAAAACCTCGTGCAGGCGATATCGCGCTTTCCATGGATTTCAAAAAGGCCGGGGATCAGGCGAAATGGAAGATGGACGCGTCCGCGAAATGGGTCGGCGAAGGACCCGCTGGCAGCACCGTGCTCAAGGTGACTGTTCCTGCCGATGAAATGAAGGGTGTCCATCAGGTTAGCATGCCTTTCGATCTCAGCTCCTTCCGAGGCACCCAGTTGCATGTTACCTGCAAGGTGAAGGCGCAAGACGTATCGAAGCCGGAAAATAACTATGACGGGGTGCGTTGCCGGCTTTATTACAAGTCGTCAAAAGGAGGCCATCGGCTTAACCAGACTGATGTCTCTGGCAGCTTCGACTGGAAGGAGCTTTCATTCCTGGCTGAAATCGACGAGGATGCGACCGATGGTGAGTTTTATCTCGGTCTGGAGAACAGCTCGGGAACAGTATGGTTCGAGGGGCTAAAAGCGACTGTTTACCGGACACTGCCTGTCCGCCCCAAAGTGCAACTTGAAGCATTAAAAGCCCAGACTCGTTTCCGCGGCGTGGAATCGTCAAGGTTCCTCAATGAGGATGATTTCAAGGAGCTTGCCAAATGGAATGTGAATATTTACCGTCAACAGATGTATGCAAAGAAGAATCTTCGCGACAAAGCCAAGTTTAGTGAATGGCTTGATGGAAGACTTTTGGAACTCGATAAGGTGTTTGTCCTGGCGGAACGCTACGGTATAAAAGTGGTCGTCGATCCTTTTCAGGATTTCCCCGGAGGACGTTACAAGAACAACGATGTGGCCCTCTACTATGAGCAGGAATACAACGATTATTTTGTCACGCTCTGGGAAAAGATAGCTAGGCGTTACAAGGGAAATCCCGCAATCTGGGGATATGATCTTCTGAATGAGCCTAAGATGACGGATGCTTCCCCGATATCCCTGGGCATCTGGGAAACGCAGGAACGCGTGGCCAAAGCTATACGCGCCATCGACCCCGATATGCCGATAATCCTCGAAGTGAATGATTGGAGCAGAGCGGCAAATTTTAAATACCTTGAACCCATCAATCTGCCGCATATGATTTACTCTCCGCATTATTATGATCCGACGTTCTATACCCATCAGGGTGTAACACAACCAGGTGTGAACATCGTCTATCCGGGAAAAATCAAGAACATCGATTGGAATAAGGAGACCATTCGGAAGTACCTTAAGGAGGCCCGTGATTTCCAGTTGGCCTACAATGCGCCCATTTTCCTTGGGGAGTTCAGCGTTGTCCGTTGGGCCCCCGGTGGCGAGCAGTATCTCAAAGACTGCATGGAGCTGTTCGAGGAATACGGCTGGGACTGGACATATCATGGCTTTCGTGAATTTAAGGGCTGGAGTGTCGAGCATGACGGACTTAAGGGTGACGATGCTCCGTCGACGACTGACGGTCCCCGCAAGAAGTTACTTCTGGAATATCTTAAGAAGAATGTAAAAGATAAATAAATATAGGCATCCTCCGGAAAACTTTCGGTTTCCGGAGGCCCACCAAAAAGAAAGGATAAAAAAGCTCATATTCCGAGTAGAGTTAAAATAGATTAAGTCATTGCAGAACTTCAAATACGCAATTATTAACAATGAGAGGATTAAATGAAAAAATATTACCAAATGAAACTTAATTTCATTCCTATTATCTTTATTCTGTTTACCTTACAATCTTTTAAAGAACCACAGGAGAGACTTTCGTGTACTTCTCCTGATGGTCGTATTTCACTCAGAGTAAATTGTCCGGAAAAAGCTTCTGCTTCTATCTCTGTTTTGTATGGCAAGGATACGATCACCCGGAATTCGTCACTGGGTATCATCTTTAACGATCCAAAATTAGATTTTAGTTCGGGTTTGAATCTTTTGAAAACAGAAAAAAAGTCGATCATGGAAAAATACCGGATGAAAACCGGCAAACAAAATGAGCGGATCAACCATTGTAACGAACTTGAACTAACGCTTAAAAATAAGTCGAATGAACAAGTTGTTTTGGATCTCCGTGTTTACAATGAAGGCGTTGCATTTCGGTACCGGTTTGCCGCTTTGCCTGAAGTTAGCGTGATAAAAGAAACTTCCGGATATCTACTCGACGGCATATCGAAAATCTGGTCGATCAAATACAACTCCTACGACGAACAGCTTTACGGCGATATTCATACCCCAATTGAACTTGAAGGTTCTAACTTGTCGTTTCCTGTCCTGATCAATACCAAGGCAGGTTATTGGGCCTTGATTTCGGAATCGAACGTTTCGAACTTTCCTCTTAGCTGCGGTAAATTCGAAAATGAAAAGCTTGGATATGTTTTTGCAAACGAAAAAGCGGCTGTGAATGCCGTTTCGGGCGATTTCGTTTCGCCTTGGAGAGTGATGATACTTGGAAGTAAAGTCTCTACCATCGTCGAAAGTTGTCTGATTGACCATCTGGCTCCTGCTACGGCTATGACCGATTTGTCATGGATCGAACCTGGTATTGCATCTTTCCCCTGGTGGGCCAACAATCTGGCAAATTCTTCGGACGAAGCCATTAAATCATACATTGACTTATCGGCAGTGATGAACTGGCGATTCGTCGAGTTCGATCTGGCACTTGTCGGATCGCGTACCCGGGCTGTGGAGAACTGGAAAACCTCAACATGGATTAAAGATGTTGTTGACTACGGTAAACAAAAAGGGGTTCTGTGTTATGGCTGGGACGAAATAGCGAACCTGAACACATCCGAAAAACGTGAAGATATTTTTTCGCGATACAATGCTTTGGGCATGGTAGGAATCAAGGTTGATTATGTGAATAGCTATTCCCAGCAAACCCGAAAAATTCTGGAAGAAATCATTCAATCAGCAGCCGACCATCATTTAATGGTCAGCTTTCATGGTGCACAATCGCCAAGGGGGTTTGCCCGCCAGTATCCAAATATGGTCACTTTAGAGGCAGTAATGGGCGAGGAGTATTATCTCTCGGTCAACGGTTCGAAAGGTCTATCGGCCAAACACAATTGCACACTGCCTTTTACAAGGAATGTATTAGGATCTATGGATTATACACCTGTTGGTTTCAGTTCGAAACTGCGGACAACGACCATGGCACACGAATTGGCTTTATCGGTTGTTTTCGAGTCGGGATGGCAAGGATTGTGCGATGCCCCGGAATCTTACCTGAATTCGTTAGCCAGAACATTTCTGTCGCAACTTGTATCAAGTTGGGACGAAACCCGTTTGCTTGATGGCTATCCTGGCGAATACTGCTGCATCGCCCGCCGCAAAGGTGACACTTGGTTCATTGCCGGAATCAATTCTGGAGTATCACGGACAGTTTCGATGAAATTACCCATTAAAAGCAAGGCCAAAGTTCAGGTGTATAACGACTTTAGTGACGATTTAAATCGTCTCACTGTAACTGAAGGATACGTTACTCCACGTAAACCATTTGAAATAAACATGAGAAAAAATGGCGGTTTTGCTTTTATTGTGAGGCAGTGATTTCCAGTTTGAATCTGCATTGATTTTTGCTTCGAAAAATTTATTGCAAATTAATTGCAACAACTTATCAAAAGGCCTTTACCTGGTAGGATTAAAACCTGAAAATGGTTTTGTAGTTAAAAAATTATTAAACAATAAAAAGAACCATTTATCTATATATGAAATATGAAAAAACGCAATGGTTCTTTATTCCTGTTTCAAAGCACGACACCCATGATTAGTTATGTTTTTTATAATCAATATACTTCCGTAATTTGTATTCAAGGAGTGTTCGCGTCATTTTGTCGGCCTTGTATATCGAACAGCATCTGCTGTAGTAGCTATTATCAATCCCGCGTCTGTTTGAATAACAGTAATATCAACTGCTGAAAAATAATAGGCTGCTTTATTTTCACATGTTGGTGTCCGGCCTCGTTTATATATATATGCGCCAATTTTTGTCTTCTCTGCTTATCGCGAGATATTTATGGAACCTCTTGTATTGTAATGCCATTTTATACAGTAATTATGTCATTTTATGTACCAATATTCCGATGTCGTTAGAATACTTTTCCACCGATTTAATATAGGTAAGCTTTTATAATCACATTTGATCCGTTCGCCAATACTAAAAAACGAAACATTAAACGGAATAATAACATGAAATTAATGAAATTTTTCACGATTATTACTGCCATTTTTATCTTTCATATATTGTTAAATAGCAATGCCAGTGCTGCTAATTATTATATCTCTGCAACAGGTAAGGATAGTGATAATGGGTTCAGTCCTGCAACGCCCTGGCAAACGATTAATAAATTAAATTCTCTCTTTGCAATTTTTTCACCTGGCGATTCAATTCTGTTTAAACGAGGCGATACTTTCTATGGTTCTTTGGTAGTCAATCAATCCGGTACAAGTAGTAAGCCAATTGTAATAAGCGCTTATGGTGTTGGTTCCAAACCAATTATATCAGGATTAAGTAC
>JBBQZN010000099.1:0-7138 GCA_038207725.1 Bacteroidales bacterium
TTTTTTTTTAGACACTGGTCTTTTCTTTTATCTCATTAAGCATTTATCCCTATTTGCTACGCATTTAAAACATTAATTTTCAATTATAACAAAAAACGTAACAAAAAAAAGGGGCCGCCCTTATCAGGCAGCCCCATTTTACTTATAATAATTATGTTAAATATCCAATCTAAAGCTGATTCTGTACCATAAGTGGATTGGAATCCATTTCCTGCTTAGGAATGAGCCATTCCCATCTTACATCACCTGCAGCAATAGCTGTTTCAAGACACAAGGCAAGTGTATGATTTGCAGCTCTGCTGAGCGGAAGATTTAATCTCTTGAGATCATAGAAACGGAAACCTTCGCCCCATAACTCGAGTCTGCGATTAAGCATAATCTCATCGATGAGGGCAACACCTGTATTTGCTGAGGCAACATAATTACCCGCAACATTTTCCCTGTTCAGTCTCAGAGCATTTAATGCAGCTCTCGCCTCAGTTTCTTTGCCACTCATTCTTGCATAAGCTTCTGCTTCGATAAGATACATCTCTGCAGCACGCATATAAACTACATCACCCCTGCTGTCAGCTTCGCCGGCTGCAAGAAATTTCTGACTTGTATAAAGCTTTCTCGTGAAAGAAGTCGGCAAGTTCAGAGTCGTATGAAGTCCTGTCGGGTCAAAGTTAGCTTTACGTACATCAGTTGCAGTAAAAGCTGCATTAGTATACAATGCAGAATTTATAGCTTTAGGATTACCTCTGATGTTTGTTGAGCTGAAGTTACGTGACATATAGGCAAAGAAAGAATAAAAGTAAGTTGTCTGGTCTGTAATAACCTGACTTCCCCACATCCATTCACCGTTTGTATAGCTGTTAAATCCGGCTTTATAGGTAGTATTTGACATCAGAGTATATCCGGTTCTTGCCAAAGATGCCATAGTTGCAGCTGTTGCATAATCCTGCATTGTCAACGCAACACGTGCCCTTAAGCCCTGGGCAACACTTAAATTTAGATGTGATTTATTGGCACGGCTGTAGCCCGTAAGTAAAGTAATAGCCTCAGTTAAGTCAGTGATAACCTGAGTATAAACTTGCTCAACGGTGCTACGTTCCAGACCTTCATAAGTATTGGTAAGCATAATAGGTACACCCAACTGGCTGTTTGGAACTGCGGCAGCATTATACCTTTTTCCGTAAAGCTGAACAAGCTGGAAATGAGCCCATGCCCTGTAACATAATGCCTGTCCCTTTATAGCATTCTTAAGTGCAGGGTCGCCTGCAGCATTATCAATACCATTAATAATTATGTTGGCATTTGCAGTAATCCTGTAATACATCCGCCATGGGAAATAAGCGATAGAGTTTGTTTCACCTCTGTGCGCAATCCACTGATAAGTTGTATTATACCAGCCATTACCTGAACTTGTCATAACAAGGTCTTCACCGAGCATATCCCTGATGATATTCATCGAGCCTTCACCTGCTTCACTCTGGTTTGCCCACTGGAAAAACATTGATCTGTGAATCCCGTTAAGTGAAGCCATGGCGTTTGTAGTATTCTCAAGTGCTTTATCAGCACCGATCTGGTCCGTCGGAAAGGTATCCAGATATTCCTTATTGCAAGACACTGATAACAGCGTTATTGCAACTATTAAAACAATGGTATTTATTATTTTTTTCATCTTAATGAATTTTAGAGTGTAACATTCAGACCAATTGAAATAATTCTGGATGGTGAATAGACGTTGTCTGTTGTACCTCCGAATGAAGACTGTGGATCCATACCTTTACGTGCATTTTTCAGCCAGAGGTTCTCACCGCTGAAATATATTCTTGCACTCTGAACCTGAATTTTCTCAGCCAGTATTGATGGCAGATTATAGGACAAGGTAACATTCTTGAGAGCGAGGAATCCGGCATCGGTAAGGAAGCGGTCAGACGCAGCACCGAAAACAGATGTTTTACTGAAATCAAGCCTAGGTACATTTGTCACATCGCCTGGATTCTGCCAGCGGTTAAGGATATCTGTATGAAGAGCTGCTCCATAAGTTCCTGAGTGCATTATTGATGCATAAGTTCCATCATAAATTAGTCCACCAATCTGATATGTCATCATAAATGAAAGTTCGAAGCCCTTGTATGTTACCGTGTTTGTAAATGCTCCGATCAGATCTGGAATAGCTGATCCGGCATAATGGTATTTCGCATTGTTATGACTTGTACTTACAGTATCAACACCATTGATAATTCTGAGGTTTGCAGCCTGTGTAGTAAAGTCTTTGATGTTTGCATCATATAAAGCTGCTCCATCTGCGGGATCAACACCATACCAGTCGCGTAACCAGAAATCATACAATGAATGACCTACCATAAGTTTTTTGGTACCATCAATGATCTCAGTCTGTCCGGGAGGAAGTTTCGTAATTTCGTTTTTTACTGTCGAAAAGTTGACATTGAAATTCCATCTAAGATCTTTTTTGCTGATAATGTCAGCACCAATAGTAAATTCAAATCCTTCGTTAAACATTGCACCAATATTCTGCTGATATCCTGTTAGCCCGCTTGAAGCTGGAAGCGGAACATTGAATAACAGATCAGATGTTACACGATGATAGTATTCCGCAGAACCGGTAATTCTTTTAAGAATAGCAAATTCCAGGGCAAGGTCGAACTGATTGTTTGATTCCCATGAAAGTTGTTCATTTGCTCTTGATGACTGAAGGAAACCTGATTCGTTGCCATTATTGATACCAAGATCATAAAGTGCCTGCCATGCATAGTATCCTATACCTGCATCATTACCAACAGCACCATATGAAGTTCTGAATTTGAACATATCGATCTGGGGAATGTTTTTGATAAACTCCTCCTGATCAAGTCTCCATGCAGCACTTACTGACCAGAATGTTCCCCATCTGTTTGACGGAGCAAATCTTGATGAACCGTCGCGTCTTACTGATGCAGAAAAGTGGTACTTGTTATCATAATTATAATTCAAACGTGAGAAATAGCCTTCAGTCTTGTAAGTATCAGTATAAGAAGTAAGCTCGTTTGTAGTAGTAAAGTTCACAAGTTCTGTATTACCATCAGCAATAACACCCTGACGGAAACCGTAGAAATAATTGTATTCATAGTTGTAATTTTCATGACCGAGCAATACTTCAACTGTATGTTTTCCGAAAAGCTTATTATAATTCAGCAACTGGTTAACAGTATAACTTGATGTAAGTGAATTGGTTCTGGTTCCCCTGCCTGCAGGAGCACCGTCACCAACTATTTTATTGGTATAAGAAGCACCGTTATAAGCGGTAAGGTCTGTAGCTACGTTCAAAGTCAATTTAAGATCTTTCATGAAATTTATATCAAGGAATGTTCTTGCGCCCAGTACATTACGTTTGTAAAGGTTATCATTCCAAAGAGTTTCAGCAACAACATGGCGGCCGGGACTAGCACCTGCAACCCTTGCTGGTAATCCGACTAAGTTTCCAAGATCATATACTTTGCCACCTGTAGCAGCATCTGTAAGATATGCTCCAGTTACAGGATCATGAGCGTTTACAGGATAAATCGGACCCATGTTACGGGTGAAGAAGAAAGGGTTAACATAACTTGTTCCACCTGAACTTGCAACGTTTGAATTTGTCATTGTTCCGGAAATATTCATCCCCGCCTTAAGCCATTTCTTAACCTGTGAGTTGACATTAATCCTGCCGGTAAATCTTGAATAGTCAGATTTTAATGTATAACCATTCTCGTCAAGATAACCAAGAGAAACAAAATAGTCACTCTTGTCAGAACCACCCTTGTATACAAGACCGTATTCTTTTCTGTTTCCCTGTCTCATAATCGGTTTCTGCCAGTCAAGGTCTTCTGCGTATGTACCTAGAATACTTGCACTTGGATTAAGAACACCTGTGACATCAACAATCTGATTGTCAGGTACATTAAGAATATTATAACCAACATTGGCCTTAAGACCATTAGTTGCATTTGTTGCAGCAGTTGCAGGAGCAATTGGAGCTGCTGCAAAAACCATACTGTTATAATGTGACTGCCACATAAGAGGGTAGTATTCAAGAGCACTAACTCTGTCGTATTCAGGCATTGATCGTGTGCTAAGTCCCTGTGTTGCAGTAAACTGAATCGAACTCCTGTCGCGGGTTCCCTTCTTGGTTGTTACCATAACAACACCGTTTGCAGCTTTGTTTCCATAAAGTGCGGTTGAAGCAGCATCCTTAAGAACTGAAATACTCTCAATATCCTGACTGTTCAGGTTACCGATATTTCCTGAATAAGGAACGCCATCGACAACATAAAGAGGACTGTTTGAAGCAGATAATGAGCCAAATCCACGGATTCTTAACGCTTGTTCAGAACCTGGCTGGCCACTTGCGGATGTCACCTGGATACCAGGGTTTGTTCCTTCAATAGCCTTGGTAATGTTCGTTACTGGCCGGGCTTCGAGCTTTTTGCCGTCAATCTGGGCAGTAGAACCTGTGAATGAGCTTTTCTTAGCTGTTCCATAGGCAATAACAACGACCTCGTCGAGAACAGACAGGTCAGATGCCATGACCACGCTCAACAGCGTTCTGCCACCGATAGTCACATCCTGTGACTTGAAACCGATGAAGCTGAAAGTAAGTGTCTGGACAGTTGCAGGAACAGAAATGGAATACTTACCGTCAACTCCTGTCATGACTCCAATGGTTGTTCCTTTTGCCGATACGTTGACACCAGGAAGAGCCATTCCATCTTCAGAACTGCTAACAGTTCCTGAAATTTGCACTGTCTGGGCTATAACAAGCGAACCTGTCAATAGCAACAGTGAAAAAAACATGAGGATTCTTTTCATAAAATCTAGTTTAGGTTTAGAGATGAATAATTGGCCAAATATATTTAAATATTTGATTATACAATCAGCTAAATCAAAACAATCTTCCTTACATAGAGGAATAATAGCCAAATTGTGATAATTATCATTTTAGTTTAAACAATTTTGGCAATCCCGGGTTCATTTGACAAAAATTAGCCGAGTTTTGTTCCGATGAGTTTCATGATTTCAGATTCAGCTGAATCTGCCTTTAATTCTATTATTGTTGCCCGGGCGACGATGTCGGATGCAAATTCTTTATCATCAAGACCTGCAGCATTTATTCTGACATTCAGGGCAGCTCCCTTAACGGCTGCCCGTAATGCTAGTGCTCCTACACCGGCATCTGTTATGGAGTTTGGATTGCCTTTTTCGACCATTTCTTTCAATAATCCGAAACCAGAATATGCAGTTTCCATTGTCCTGAAAGGCACCAGTATAGCATTTTTTGTAGCATCCTGAATTGCCTTACTTTTTATCTTTTTCTCATCGTCTGTTTTCTTTGGCAGGTCAAAGGCTGTCATTATCAGGTTGAAGGCCTCAGTATCTTCATCGACGAGCTGTAAAAGGCCACTCTGAAGCACCTTTCCCTTCTCAGCCCAGTCGGAGAACTCTTTCCATCTGCTATCCCATCCGCGTTTATGTGCCGACAGATTTGCGACCATTGTACCAAGAGCGACACCCAGCGATCCCATATAGGCTGCGATCGATCCGCCTCCCGGAGCCGGTGATTCGGAGGCAGTTTCGTCCATAAATTCGGAGAGACTCATGGCAATGAGCCTCTTCTGATTATCACCGCCAGCCATTACGTATTCAATGATTTTTTCTTCGGGTTTAAAAGGGCGAATATCATTAAGTCCGAGTGATCTGACAGCCATTTTTATCAGTTCCTTGTCGGAAACACCTGATGACCTTTGTTGCTTTGCCAGATAATGCCGGCCAGCATCAAGCAATGATTTAAGCGGGATCAGACCTACCAGTTCAGAACCGCTAACCCGAATTCCCCTGGCCTCAGCTTTAGAGCAAATTTCATCAAATGCCATGTGCACCGGTGTTACTGCAATATTGGTCAGGTTCATTGAGATCTGTGCTATACCATATTCTTCTATAAACCAGCCAATTGCTTTAACTGATTTCAGTGTTCCCGGAATCATAACAGGATAACCGTCAGCATCCATTACAGGTTTCCCGGTAACAGGATTACCATCACGCAGAGGTCTACCCTTCTCACGTACGTCGTAGGCTATCGAATTTGCCCGTCGTACAGATGTTGTATTGAGATTTACATTGAATGCTACAAGGAAATCGCGGGCTCCTACGGCTGTAGCTCCGGCCCTCAAATTGAAGATTTCAGGGCCAAAATCAGGCTTCCATTGAGGATCAGTAAGTTTTTTCCTCAGTCCTTCATATTCACCCGACCTGCATGAGGCAAGGTTTTTTCGCTCCGGCGTGAAGGCTGCATTTTCATAACAGTATACCGGTATTTTCAATTCATTTCCAATCCTCTCTGCAACTTCTCTGGCAATCAGAACAGTCTCTTCCATTGTTATTCCCGACACAGGTATAAACGGACATACATCAGTAGCTCCCATGCGTGGATGCTGCCCGTGATGTTTTGACATATCTATCAATTCAGAAGCAGCCTTTACAGACAAAAACGCAGCCTCAGCAACTGCATCAGTCTTGCCTACAAAAGTAACTACTGTTCTGTTTGTGTCCTTTCCCGGATCTACATCAAGAAGTTTCACCCCTTCAACCGACTCAATTACATCGGTAATCTGCTTTATAATTCCCATGTCCCGGCCTTCGCTGAAATTCGGAACACATTCTATTATCTTCTTCTCCATGTGATTTTTACTATTCGATCAAATTTCTATCTTCTGCCCCCCTTTAGGGGGGTTGGGGGGCAAATTTCGCCTTTAAGGATTACAGTCTCTATCAGGTCGCTGCCAAAAGCATACGGCATAAACTCATATGATGGTATTCTCTTTGTAATAAACATATTAGCCACTTTCCCCCTGGCGATAGATCCATGAGTTTCCGAGAGTCCCATCGCATATGCCGAGTTTATAGTTGCAGCATTTATCGCCTCCTCAGGCGTCATTTTCATTTTTACACATGCCAGAGACATTACCAGCTTCATGTTACCCGATGGTGATGAACCAGGGTTATAGTCTGATGCGAGTGCGATCGGAAGACCGGCATTGATCATTTTCCGCACGGGAGGATCAGGCAATCCGAGAAAGAATGCTGATCCCGGCAGAAGTGTAGGCATTGTATCTGAATT
>JBBQZN010000100.1:0-6830 GCA_038207725.1 Bacteroidales bacterium
TATTTATCTCTTTCTCCCCATCTCCCTCTCTCCCCTTCTCTTTTTAACCACGGAGTTTCACGGAGTTGCACTGTATTAGTTCTTCATTCGCCAACCTTTTTGCCCCCCTGCCCCATTCTTCCTGCCAGTTTTTTGCCCCCCCATCCCCCCTAAAGGGGGGCTAAGTCGAGGACAAATTTAGCCACTGGCTCAATTTTTGCCCCCTTTAGGGGGCGGGCCGACGTCAGGAGGCCGGGGGCAATTAAGCCTTACCTGACAATATTAACTGCTCCTTTGACAGTCCCTGCATTCTCAGTTTTAATAATAAAATAATACGCTCCCTCCGGCAGGGGGGACCCGTTTGAGGTCTTGCAGTCTTGCAGTCTTGCGGACATGCAGTCTTCTGGTCCTGTGGGGAACCGATCACCTGCCTTTAACCATAATGATATTCGAGCCATCTTGAAAAAAAGACATCATAAACCAGCCATTGATTACCATCGTGAATGATCATTTCCTTTTCTGACAGCGCCTTCAGTGATGCTGCAACTGAGCTGGCTGTTGTAAGGTTATGATCTTTAATGAATTTCGCAGAAGTGGGCTGTACTATACCGCCTTGTACAGCAATAGCCTGAAGAAGCCGGTATTGATGGTCCGGTAGCAGATTGCGGTAATTCGTAAACAAAGGTTCAGATGATGAAAGTATCTGATGAAAAATAGTGCTGATCAGTTTTTTGTCAATAGCTTTCTGGCCAGTCTCATATAGCAGATTACAAACATATTGAACATAGAAAGTATGTAATCTTGTCCAGTTAAAGATGTCAGACAGAGCATTGTCTTCAACTATTCTGCTTCCCGATCTGAATAATTCATTGATGAAACTTCGGTAGTCATGTTCATTTATTTTATCAAGGTACATAAGCTCAGAACTCTGGTAAAATGGTCTGTTAGCTGCCATAAACATAGGTTCGAGCATATGTTTGCTACTTCCGGAGAAGATAAACGGTATTCCAGGATAGGATTGAATGATAGTTCTTAATAGCTGCTCAATATTTTTTTCCGGATAATTACATATCTGTTGAAACTCGTCAAAAATTATTACAAGATTCTGCTTAATTTCTGAAATAAAGTGCAACAGATGATCCAATCCTAATTGTATATCTGCAGATGTTTCTACCTTAAGCTCAATAGATGGCTGTCCGGTAAGAGTATCATAACTTAGTTTCGGACGCAGGCTGGATAGAATTCCCAAAACTTTCTCAAAGAAATTTTTTTCTTCATTTTTCAGACGTAAAAGTGAAGATGACAAAGTGTTCAACATTTCATTTCCATTCATTGTTGGCATAAGGTCGATATAAATTACAGCCGCGGATTTTTCCTCCATTCCCATGATGTACTCAACATGTCTAAGCAGGCCGGTTTTACCCATTCTCCTTAAAGAAATCAATGTTACATTTCTCCCTGACGATATCGCATTTAAAAGACGAGAAGATTCATATTTCCTGTCGCAGAAATAATCCGGTCCAATATATCCGCTTGTTACAAAAGGATTTGCTACTTTATCTTTCATATTACGCAATTTACGTAACGCAATTTACGTAATCCTGAAAAAATACGCAAATATATTATCGACTGATTTTCGTGAGTTGGGGAGAAGGGGAGTTGGGGCGGATGAGAGACTAAGAGACGTAGAGACGGTCTTGCGGTCATGCAGTCATGCAGTCTTGCGGTCGTGCGGTCTTGCGGTCGTGTGGTCAACACATCCGTTAATTCTAAATAAGATGTTAAGGGAGGGCTTAGGGTTTAAGGCCCTATGCCCTACGCCTTACGCCCACATGCCCACATCCTTTCCTTCCTTGCGCCCCTGCACCCGGTGCCAGTGCTCAGATCATCAATAAAGTGAGTATTTTGCCTTTATCCTTTAATCTTTTATCTTTATCATTCTTTAGTATCACGAATGTTTTAACTTATTGCTGGTTGAACTGGAAGTGAACTCCTGAAGACGGAATTAAAAAGATAATAAAATATGAAAGGCAAAATTTTATTGATTACAGGAGGAACGGGATCGTTTGGGAATGCTGTATTAAAGAGGTTTCTTGATTCTGATATAAAAGAGATACGGATATTCAGCCGCGATGAGAAGAAACAGGATGACATGCGCTGGTTTTATAATAATCCTAAAATAAAGTATTATATAGGTGATGTACGCAATAAGCGCAGCATCGATAGTGCAATGAAAGATGCTGATTATGTTTTCCATGCGGCTGCGTTGAAACAGGTTCCTTCATGTGAGTTTTTTCCCGTTGAAGCTGTAATGACAAATGTGCTTGGTTGTGAAAATGTCCTCGATTCTGCCATTGAAAACAATGTTGAGAAGGTAATTGTGTTAAGTACTGATAAGGCCGTCTATCCTGTTAATGCTATGGGGATGTCGAAAGCGCTTAGCGAAAAGGTGATGATAGCAAAATCGAGAAATCTGAATGGCAAAGGGACAATTCTTTGTGGAACAAGGTATGGTAATGTAATGGCATCGAGAGGATCGGTTATTCCTCTGTTTATCGACCAGATAAAGGGAGGTAAAGATATTACCGTGACAGATCCGGAAATGACTCGTTTCATGATGACTCTTGATGAGGCTGTTGATCTCGTTCTTTATGCATTCGAAAATGCCGCTAACGGAGATCTTTTTGTGCAGAAAGCTCCTGCTGCTACAATCAGGGCGCTTTCAGATGCACTTATTGAACTGTATGCTTCAAAGGTAAAAGTCAGGGTTATCGGGACAAGGCATGGGGAGAAGCTTTATGAGACTTTGGTAAACAGGGAAGAAATGGCTAAAGCTGAAGATCTTGGAAAATATTTTCGCATCCCTGCTGATACCCGCGATCTGAACTATGGAAAATATTTCACTGAAGGGGAATCTAAGGTGGCGCAAGCGGAAGATTATACATCGCATAATACAGAACGACTCGATGTTGATGGCATGAAAAAATTATTGCTGAAGCTGGATTTTATTAAAGAAACAATAGTTTAAAAAGAACACTGTTGGCGCTGAAAAAGCAGATCTCCTCTGATCAGCTAAATCAGTGTCATCTGTGTGCCGCACAAAATTGATAAGTATAAATTAAAACTTTTATCTTTTTACTTTTGTCTTATGATTAAAGTTGGAATTACCGGACAATCGGGATTTATCGGAACACATCTTTTCAATTATCTTTCTCTGAAGAAGGATGAGGTTTTGCTTGTTCCATTCAGTGATTCTTATTTCAATGAACAGGATAAGCTGAATTCTTTTGTTCAGCAATGCGATACAATAGTTCATCTAGCAGCAATGAACCGTCATGGCGATCCGCAGGTAATTTACGATACCAATATCAGCCTTGTAAAAAAACTGATTGAGGCATGTGAGTATACCGGGTCAAAACCCCATATATTGTTTTCATCGAGCAGCCAGGAAGAACGGGATAATCTTTATGGAAAATCAAAAAGGGAAGGGAGAGAGCTGCTTGAGAAATGGGCGGCAAAGAATAATGCTATGTTTACCGGATTGATAATCCCGAATGTTTTCGGACCATTTGGCAACCCTTACTATAACTCGGTAGTAGCAACATTTTGTCACCAGCTCACTCACAATGAAGAACCAGGGATTGATGTTGACGGCACTATGAAGCTCATCTATGTCGGCGAACTAGTTGAAGTTATCTACAAACTGTTTTCCCTGAGCCCTTCGCCCTGTGCCCTGTGCCCTATTCCGCATACTTCTGAAAAAAAGGTTTCTGAAATTTTATCATTGCTAAGGGGGTATAAAGCGAAATATTTTGACAAGGGAGAACTTCCTTGTCTCGATGATAAATTTGAACTTAACCTTTTCAACACTTTTGTTTGTTATATAGATCATGAAAAGTTTTCCCCGTTTCATCTTAAAATTAACTCTGACGAGCGGGGGACATTTGTTGAGACAGTTAAGCTGAACAGCGGGGGACAAATATCATTTTCAACAACAAAACCGGGAGTAACAAGGGGGAACCACTTCCATACGCGAAAGGCAGAGAGGTTTGCTGTAATAAAAGGGAAAGCAAGGATTGAAATAAGGAGGATCGGGACTGATAAAATTCTGACATTTGAGCTCGATGGCGACAAACCTTCATTTGTTGATATGCCTGTTTGGTGCACTCATAACATTAAAAACGTCGGCTCAGAAGATGTATATACTATCTTCTGGATTAATGAAGCCTTTAATCCGGAAGATCCGGATACTTTTTTTGAAAATGTTTAAAAGTGACTAGTTATTGGTAATTTGTGATTGGTAAGAAGTACTAAAAATGTTTAAAACATGCCTAGGACGCATAAAGATTTGGATGTATGGAAAAAGTCTATAGACTTTGTTACTCATATATATAGATTAACTGAAGATTTTCCAAAATCAGAAGTTTATGGATTGACATCACAAATAAGAAGATGTGCAGTTTCTATTCCTTCAAATATTGCTGAAGGAGCAGCACGAAAAAGCAAAAACGAATTCAGACAGTTTCTTTATATCGCTCTTTCAAGTTCTGCTGAACTCGAAACACAGATTATTATTCCCAAAAATCTTAATTATCTTAAAGAAACTGATGCAGATATCGTATTTGAGACATTAAATATAATTTCAAAAATGTTACAAGGGCATATAAAATCAATTTCGTTAAATCAATAAAATAAGAAAGATTAAGCTAATAACCAATAAATATAAATTTCCAAAACCAATTTCCAATCACCAATTTCCAATCACATGTCACCATTCACCAAACTTAAAGTTCTAACGGTCGTAGGTACCCGTCCTGAGATTATCAGGCTATCGCGAGTGATACCCTTACTTGATAAACATGTTAATCATATTCTTGTGCATACAGGACAGAACTATGATTATGAGCTGAATGAAGTTTTCTTCAAAGAACTTGAGATCCGCAAACCCGACCATTTTCTGAATGTCGATACCACTTCACTGGGAGCAACCGTTGGCGACATAATGAGAAAGACCGAAGAGGTCCTCAAACTTGAAAAACCCGATGTTCTGCTTGTTTTAGGCGACACCAATTCCTGTTTATCAGCATATATAGCAAAGCGGATGCATATTCCTATCTTCCACATGGAGGCCGGCAATCGCTGCTTCGATTTTAATGTCCCCGAGGAAGTTAACCGCAGGATCATCGATCATATCGCCGACTTTAACCTTGTTTACACCGAACACGCCCGCCGGCATCTCCTCTCCGAAGGACTCCCGCACAGGAGGATCTATCTCACCGGCTCGCCAATGAAAGAAGTCCTCGACTACTACAAACCCAAAATCGATAAATCTGATATTCTTGAACGCCTTTCTTTAAACCTTAAACCTCAAACCTTAAACTCCCACCGCTCACCGCTCACCGCTCTCCGCTTCTTCCTCGTCTCCGTCCATCGCGAAGAAAACGTTGATAATCCTGAAAATCTAAATAGAATACTGACAATTCTTAACTGTCTGGCTGAGGAGTATAAGATGCCTGTAATAGTATCCACTCATCCGCGAACCCGCAAGCGAATGGAAACTCCTCACAAAACACGTCCCACAGCTCACAAGCTGATTCAGTTTCACAAGCCATTCGGATATTTTGACTATGTAAAACTTCAGATGAATGCTCAGTGTACAATCTCAGATAGTGGTACAATAAGTGAGGAATCATCTATTCTGTCCTTTCCTGCCGTCTCACTAAGGAATTCAATGGAAAGACCGGAGGCCCAGGATTCAGGGTCGATAATCTTAACCGGTCTTGATTCAGATGTTGTCCTCCAGTCTATCCGGTTTACTATCGAAAGCTTCCTTAGCGGCGAAAAAGTATCAGTCCCTCCTGACTATCAGATCTCTGATACATCCAATCGTGTTGTTAAACTAATCCTTGGAAACACTAAACTCAGCAATCTCTGGAATGGGATTAATGGTGGGGAGGAGTAGGTTGGGGTTTAGATTTAGTGAATAGGTTCTGGGTCCTTGGTGCTTGGTGCTGGGTAGGTTAGGAGTTCCAGTTTGATTCGACGTATTGGAGATACTTATTGATCATTTTGCCCGGCATTTCTGGCCCCCGGGGCTGTTGAAAAAGTTTGAATCCTATTCAAACCCCTTTGTTTTTTTGCCCCCTACCCCCTAAAGGGGGTTTATAAATACCTGTAAATCAATAAGTCCCATTTAGAGCTTGCCCCGCTTAGGCGGGGTGGTTTGGGGGATTTACCCCATAACGGAATTACGGTTTAACAGCCTTGACGTCATCGTGCCTCACACCTTACGCCCGCTCTACGCTCATCGCTTTCCTCTGACGCTCATCGTCATCCTGAGCTTGCCGAAGGACGTCATCGTGCCTTTATTTTATGCGCCGGTGCCAGGCACCAGTTTCTACAACACTTCTACTCCGGCGCTAAATTGTGTGAGGGTTCCGTTTTCTACAAATAGGTCGCCACTCTGTGGCTGAAGAACCAATCCGCTACGATGTGCATCATTGCGAGGATCCGCCAGCTGGCGGAGACGAACCAATCCGCTCCCCTGTAGGTCATTGCGAGCACGACGCAGGGGTCCGAAGCAATCCTTGGGCCTCTCCGCTAACTATTCACGACTTCGGTCATTTCCCATAACCTCTACGAGGTAAAAAATTGTGTGGGGAACCACGTTTTCTACAAAACCTAATGCCCTACGGGCAATGAACCTGCAGGAACCTGCAGGTTACATGATGTATGGAAACCTTACCTTGCACCCTGCACCTTGCACCTTGCATCAAAAAAAAGAGCACCCTCTTCAAGTGCCCCAATCTATATTTTATTGATTTTCTCTCTCCGCTCTACGCTCTTCTCTC
>JBBQZN010000101.1:0-6602 GCA_038207725.1 Bacteroidales bacterium
TAATCAGGTCTGATTCAAAGGAGATTACAAATAATATCGTCATCGACAATAATATTATCAGAGACGCGGGTCATGTTTTTCCATGCGCTGTTGGTATAATCCTTTTCAACGCCAGCGACTGCAAGCTGACACATAATGAGATTGCCAACCTTAAGTATTCGGGGATTTCAGCAGGATGGGTCTGGGGCTATGCTCCGAGTCCTTCAAAAAGAAACACAATAGAATTCAATCATATTCATCATCTCGGATGGGGTGAATTGTGCGATATGGGTGGCGTATATACATTAGGTGCTTCAGAGGGTACTACCGTTTCAAATAATGTTGTTCACCATATCTACTCATTCGATTACGGTGGCTGGGGACTTTATACCGACGAAGGATCGTATGGAATTGTTGAGGAAAATAATCTTGTTTATGCATGTAAGAATTCGGGTTTTCATCAGCATTACGGGAAGGAGAATATTATCAGAAATAATATTTTTGCACTGAATATAAGAGGTCAGCTGCAGGCAACAAGAATTGAAGAGCACAGGTCGATCAGTTTCACAAACAATATTATCTATTACGACGAGGGGAATCTTCACGTGAATAACTGGTCGAAGTTCAATCTTTTTACCGATTATAACTGTTACTGGGATACCCGTTCAAAGGATATAAAGTTTACTGATAAGTCATTTGCAGAATGGCAGCTTAGCGGAAAAGACACTCATTCCATTATTGCTGATCCTATGTTTGTAAATCCGGCGGCCTTTGATTTTCATTTTAAAGACACGAAGGTTGCAAAGAAGATAAAGTTCGTTCCCTTCGATTATACTAAGGCCGGAGTTTATGGAACGGAAGATTGGATTAAGCTTGCTGAGTTTGATCGTGACCTGGCTCTTGAGTTTGATAAAAGGGTTTCAATTCTGGAAGAGAAAAACAAATAGAACCGGTTTCTCAAATTCAGATTATTTCATGTCGCGACTGTGGTGCTTGGGATTTATCTTCAACTTGTTTTCTCACCAATGTGCTTTTTCGATTGGAATTAATAAAAGTCCTGCAAAATAAAGTATCTTGACCTTGAAAATATGTATAAGCTGACTATGTATGAAAACGATCTCAAAAAATAGCATGAACAGTGTTACCCAATGGTTGCTTACTGTTATAAGAATAACAATAGGCTGGCACTTCCTATATGAAGGAATTGCCAAGATAGTAACAACAGGATGGAGCTCTGCACCTTACCTTGCAGGATCGAGATGGATTTTTGCTCCTCTGTTCAATTCAATGGCCGGGAACTCAGTTGTGATTTCATTTGTTGATTTCATGAATATCTATGGGATGATATTCGTAGGACTGGGCCTGATCTTAGGATTGCTTACCCGCTGGGCCAGCCTGGGCGGGGCAGTGATGCTACTGTTCTACTTTGTCGCATATCCTCCGATCCCCGGATACACTGTAGGAGTGCCGGTTGAAGGCAGTTACTTGTGGATTAACAAGACTCTGATTGAATTTTTTGTTCTGGGTGCTTTTATATTTATTTCTTCCGACCTTCATTTCAGTATTGACCGCCTATACAACCGCTGGAAGGATGAGAAGGCAAGGAAGCCCGTAGGAGAGAAACCGGCAGGGTCAGATAAAGGTCTCGACAGACGTGAAGCAATAAGAGATCTCATCTCATTTCCTGCTCTTGGCGTTTTTGCTTATGCCCTTTACAGAAAGAGAAAATGGGATAGTTATGAGGAGAAACTTTTAAAGGTTGAAGGTATTGATGCTAACTCAAGCGCAACACTTCTCAGCTTTAACTACTCGACAATAAAAGACTTAAAGGGCGAAGTTCCAAAAGGTATTATAAAACATACCGGAAAGGATGGTAAGCCTGCAAACTTTGAACTCAGCCGGCTTTTAATGGGAGGGAACCTGATTGGAGGATGGGCTCATGCCCGCGACCTTATCTATGTTTCAAAACTGGTGAAAACTTATCATACCGATGAAAAGGTTATGCAGACACTTGCATTGGGTGAAAAATGCGGTATCAATGCAATAATATCTAATCCTCAAATGGGAAGGATCTTCCAGAAATACAAACATGAATTCAAAGGCAAAATAAAATTTATATCAGACTGCGGAACAAATCTCGATTTTCAGAAAGGGATAGAACTTTCACTTCTGGCAGACTGGGATGCACTATATTGTCAGGGTGAAATAACCGACCGATGGGCTGATCCTGAATGGGCTGATCCGAAGAAACGCACTGTAGCCGAAAGGATGGAACTGATCCGTCAGGGACTCGACGTGATCCGTAAGAATGGGAAGCCTGCAGGTATTGGTGCCCACCGTATTGAGGCAATAAAGGCTTGTGTGGAACATGGATTAAAGCCCGACTTCTGGGTCAAGACCTGCCATAGTCATAATTACTGGTCGGCAAAATCTGATCAGGAATGGAAAGACAACTATTTTGATTTTGATCCGGCGGAGACTATCAGATATATGGGCATCTTGCCTGAGCCATGGATAGCCTTCAAAGTACTTGCTGCCGGCGCAATTAAACCAGAGGTTGGATTGAAATATGCATTTGAAAATGGCGCCGACTTTGTTTGTCTGGGTATGTATGATTTCCAGATTGTTGAGGATGTGAATATTGCTCTTGAAGCACTTGAGAAATCTAAAGTTCGTCAGCGTCCATGGATGGGATAAGAAGTATCGGGCTCATTGTTTCCGGGCTATGTGGGATATCAGCTATTACTGCCCAGCCGTCGAAGCATCCTAATGTTGTCCTTATTATTACCGACGACCAGGGCTATGGTGATTTTGGATTTACAGGTAACCCGCATGTAAAAACACCTGTGCTTGACAGATTTGCCAGAGAGAGTGTACGGTTTAGTAATTTCTATGTGAGTCCTGTTTCTGCTCCAACCCGCTCGAGTCTTATGACAGGCCGTTATTCACTCAGAACCGGTGTCAGAGACACTAATAACGGCGGCGCGATAATGGCACCATCAGAAGTTACAATAGCTGAAATACTTAAAGAGGCAGGATACAAAACAGGCCACTTCGGAAAATGGCATCTTGGCGATAACTATCCGTCGCGGCCAATTGACCAGGGCTTTGATGAATCACTTATGCACCTCGGAGGAGGAATGGGCCAGCCTGGCGATATAACATCATATCTTAAAGGCGACAGCAGTTATTTCAATCCGGTTCTCTGGCATAATGCTAAAAAGGAGTCTTTTAAAGGATATTGCTCCGACATTTTCGCTGATAAAGCGATTACCTTTATTGAAAAAAACAAATCTAATCCATTCTTCTGTTACCTTGCCTTCAATGCACCTCATACTCCGCTGCAGGTTCCTGAAAAATACTATAATATATATAAGGATATTGACCCTTCGCTTGGCTTTGAAAAGCTGATGCAACCTCAGTTAAAAATGACTGAAAATGACAAGGAGGATGCAAGAAAGGTTTATGCCATGGTTTCCAATATTGATGAGAATGTGGGGAAAGTCCTTAAAAAGCTTGAGGATCTTCATCTTGTTGAAAATACTGTTGTAATTTTCATGACTGATAACGGACCTCAGCAGCGCCGTTATGTTGCAGGTATGCGAGGATTAAAAGGAACAGTTTACAGAGGTGGTGTAAGAGTGCCATTCTGGATCAGATACCCGGCTCTGAAAAAATCGAATATCGACATTGAAACAACTGCAGCTCATATCGATGTCTTACCAACTCTGGCAGGTATTTGCAATGCCTCACCTCCTCATGACAGAATTATTGATGGAGTTGATCTGGTTCCTTATATAATTGCGAACAAAAAAGACCCTGTTGAGAGGTCGCTGTTTTTCTACTGGACAAGGCATTCACCTGAACTTTACAATAACATAGCATTGCAAAAAGGCAATTATAAGCTAGTCGGAAATACAGACTATAATTCTACAGTGAATAAGTTTGAACTCTTTGATATTGAGAATGATCCTTATGAGTTGAAGAATATAGTTCAGGATTTTCCGTCTGTAGCAACCTCACTTAAAGCTGAACTTGACAAACAGTTTTTTGCGCTTTCAGGATCTGTTAATATGAAAGAAAAGATGTATATCTCTGCAGGTACGGCATATGAGAATCCTGTAATACTGAACCGGAACGATGCCGATGGCCAGTGGGGAGTTTGGGAACAGGAAGAGGCTTATGGAACATGGAGGGTTCATTTTGCTGAAGGATTGTATAACCTGAAATTCAGATTCCTGAATCCCGTTCCTAAAGGTGGAAGGATGATGGTAGAGACAAAGACATTCATAAGCCAGATGAAGAATGAGGCAGGTATTACTGATATCATTGAAATGAAGAATGTAGCCATCAGCGAGATGAATTGTGATTTTACACCTTTTTATCAGATTGGGCAGAGAAAAATTCTTCCACTTTGGGTTGAGATCGAAAAGAATTAAACTAATAAAGTATAAATGAACCATTTGCCGATCCTTTCCATTGCTTTTTGTGCATCAGGATTATTATCGCATGCAGCTAAACCAGATCGTCCGAATATACTATTTGTTATCAGCGACGATCAGTCATTTCCATTTGCTTCAGCTTATGGGACTAACTGGGTAAAGACACCGGGATTCGACAGGGTGGCTAAAAATGGAATACTGTTCAACAATGCCTTCGTAACCTCACCTGGGAGCAGCCCCTCGCGGGCAAGTATCCTTACAGGCAGATATCCGTGGCAGATTGAGGAGGCTGGTACACATGGCAGTTCTTTCCCCTTAAAATATAAGGTATTTACTCAGGTACTTGAGGAGAATGGCTATCTGACCGGATTCACAGGAAAACCTTGGGGGCCAGGCGATTGGGAGATCTCAGGATGGAAACAAAATCCTGTGGGGAAGGAGTATAATCAGAAAAAGCTTAAACCGCCTTATTCGGGAATATCAAATGTCGACTATGCAGCAAATTTTGAACTTTTTCTTCAGCAAAGAAAGACCGGCCAGCCATTCTTTTTCTGGTTTGGCGCTCATGAACCTCACCGCGCATTTGAGGAGGGTTCCTGGAAGACTGAAATGAAAGATGAAAATAGTCCTGAAGTGCCTTCTTTTCTGCCTGATATACAAATTGTACGACAGGATCTTTTAGACTATGCTGTTGAGATAGAATGGTTTGACAAGCAGTTCTTAAAGTTTCTTGGCAAACTGGAGGAGATTGGGGAACTGGATAATACACTCATAATAGTCACGGGAGATAACGGGATGCCATTTCCAAGAGCAAAAGCCAATTGCTATGATGCGGGAATTCATGTTCCTCTGGCTGTATGCTGGGGTACGAAAATAAAATCGGGACAAAAGGTCGATGATCTGTTCAGTATGGTTGATCTGGCCCCAACTATACTGGAGGCAGCAGGACTAAGATTCGACGGGGAGATTCCTATGACCGGACAGAGCAAATTGAAACAACTTACATCAGATAAAAATCGGAAGCCGGAATATCGTCAGGAAATTGTTGCAGGCCGCGAACGGCATTCATCTGCCAGGTATGAAAACAGGGGATATCCCCAGAGGGTTATCAGAACTGACAAATATATGTATGTAAAAAATTATCATCCGGAATACTGGCCTTCAGGTGACCCTCAGGTCTATATTAAGGAAAATACTTTAAGTGAAATGCATCAGGCTTATCTCGATATTGATGATAGTCCTACGCTTAGCTATTTTAAAAATACAAATACGAAAGATCCTGCATTTCTGGCTCTCTTTCTGGCAGCAACTGCAAAACGACCTGCTGAAGAGCTATTTGACATAGTAAATGATCCTTATTGTTTGATGAATCTTGCCGGCAAACCTGATTATGAAGATCTCAGGAAGGAGCTTTCTGACCGGCTTATGACCATTTTAAAAGCTACAGGCGATACCCGTGAAAATGGTTCAAATCCTGAAATATGGGAGACTTATCCACGTCTGAAGGGAGAAATCCGTAAATTTCCTGTTCAGGAGACCAACTAATTCAAGTCATTATGAAACTACTTTACTCTTCACTACTGTTTGTTTTATTTTTCTTTCTGCTATCAGCTTGTAAGAGCAAAAATGAGGGTCCATATTTCGGCAATGGATTCCATAATGGATGGGCTGATCAGAATTCAATCGTAATCTGGACCAGGCTTACCCAAAATCCTGAACTTAACAGATCAGGACCTGAGTTTCTTATTCCTTCTGCAAAAGAGATGGGACTCCACCTGATAAGGCTGAGATTACTGATCTTAGTTTCTGCATTACCACCTGTCAGGATTACCCGCGGAGGGATGATTCAATAAACGGACACAAAATTTATAAGTCAATGCTCATGATGTTTCCCGATTTCTTTGTTCACACCGGAGATGTTGAATATTATGATAAACCAGGGCCATTTGCATTAACAGAAGAGCTCATGAGGTTTAAATGGGACCGGCTTTTCGCTTTACCATATCAACGTGATCTGTACAGGCAGCTTACTACATATTATATGAAAGATGACCATGATGCACTTACTAATGATGCATTTCCCGGGATGACATACGGTACAGTTACATGGGAGAGAGGCCTTGAGATATTTGATAAAGAGCAATTTCCGTCTAACGATAAACCTTATAAAACAATCCGCTG
>JBBQZN010000102.1:0-6423 GCA_038207725.1 Bacteroidales bacterium
CCCATTTTTGCACCGACTATAGAGTAAACACCCAGATGACCATGAAATTCATCTGTCATAACACACGCTTTCCATTCATCAATACCATAACGGGTTATTGCTGAATCCATAATTAGCCGCACATCGTAGAGATATAATTCACGGTCTACAGGAAACCCGTTCAGCGCAACAAAATGACCTGTTTTATATTTTCCTGAAAACATATCGCTGATAACGTCTCTTATTGCCGGGATGCTGTATTTCTTATTGTAATGTACATTTGATCCCTGCGACGATAGTATCATTTCAAATAATTCCGGATTAGCCATGTATATAGCAGCAAGCTCTTCTTCCTATCCGGGTCTTTCTTCCGGTGATTTTAATCCCGGGATTCTGTATATAATCTTTGCCATTTTTTCCCCTGCCTGCCGGCACTGTTTAATCATATTCTTATCAAACAACGGAGTTTCATTGTTAAGATTAGAAATGATATCTATTTCAATACCGGTGCTGAAAAGTAGTTCAGCTGATTTAGAGTCATAATCATAGTTAAAACCCTTAAACGGAGTTACAGTTTCATTGTACCAGATAATCTCTTCAATGTTCTTATACAGATTTTGGTTTTTTTTTAACACCTCAGAGATATTTGTTAAAGGACCAAGACAGATGACAGTCATCTGTTCACTTGCTGATTCTATCGTTTTTAAAAACAAATTATTTGTCTGCCTCGGTTCACTTCCATAACCTGCAAGGATAGTGTCTGCCCCGAATGCATGTATAAGTTTTCTTATCTTTTTCATGCCCTCTTTAGGTTGCAGTTCTCCTTCAGATATTATTATGGCTTTTACGGTGATCCCGGGGTGCGGTAATAATATGCTTATTGCCCTAAGATCACTATCTGAGCAGTCGGTATCGATAATAATATTGTGTTTTAATTTTGAATGTAGAGGACTAGCCCCAAGGTTCAATGTAAGCGCTATAAATATTAGGGTAATTGAAAAGTTTTTCATATAGGTCAGTTTTTAACGAAAAGCCTGTCAAACAGTGTTTGTTGCATAAAGCCATATATGCCTGCATCATAAAGAGCTGTGTCTTTATAAATCATACCCTGGCCGCCCATTACCTTTTCATTTTCGGCCATCCCTCCGTAGTTCAGATAATCAATACCTAATGTAAGGCTGTTTCCTTTAAATAGATTGACAGCTTCATAGATATTTAAACCATAATTTGCATCTTTCGAATGGAAACCGTCTGTGATAAAATGTTCACCGAAATTATAGAACAATTTGGCTGACCCTGAGTATTTTGAATAGTTATTATCAATGGTGAATGACCAGTATCCTCTGGTTATATCGAGAGAGTTTCCCTTTATTGCATTTAAGGTATCAGGTCCGGGGTCGGTGGTCTTGAATTTTGCCAATCCAAAGTCGCTGCTGGTTGTAAGTTTATCGCTTAATCTCCAGCCTAATTTTACATAACCATTTGTTATGCTGAAATCCGCATTTTGCCGATGCCCGTCAGTCTGATCATGGTTAACAGAAGCAAAAATGCTAAAGTTTTTCTTTTTAAAACCACCTGATGCCATGTATTTCTGTGTATTGTACGATCCGTACATCATGTGAGCATTTCCATGAAAACCCTCCTTTGATTGTTTTTTGGTTATTATATTAATCACTCCCCCCATGGCATTTGAACCATAAAGAATTGAGGCGGGACCTCTGATAACTTCAACCCGTTCAACATCAGATGCAACATAGGAGTCAGCCAAGGGATGCCCGAAAATTCCCATGAACTGAGGATGACCATCGATGAGCATCAGAACCCCGGTTGTCGGGCTTCCTCCAATGCCCCTGATGGATATTTGACCAGCTGCATTACCTGCAACGCCAAATCCCATAACACCTCTTTCGGTAACAAACAGACCGGGTACACGTCCGTTAAGTATTGGTAAAAGGTTTGTTTCACTGCTCTCAGATATCTAAAGGTTATTGACCACCGAAACAGCCATTGGCACACTGAGTCTGTTAACTTTAACTGTTGTTCCTGTAACAACAACCTCATTAAGGTTAACCGTATCCTTAAGGATAGAATGTATTTTTCCCTGTGATAATGCCGGGAATGACAATACTATGGTAAACAGTAATGATAAAAAAGCTTTTTTCATGATCTTAATGTTTAACACTAATATTACGAATATTATAATTCGTGTTACTATTGTGATAAAAAAATTAATCGGTTTTGCTCATTATCAGTTTCCCGTGCTTAATACCCTTTATGCTTATCAGTTTGTCTGATAATTCAGTAAGCCTTTTAGCTAGTCCTTTAACTGCAATAACTTCCAGACACATTTCATGACTCAAATGATAGTGTTGCGATGACAATATTACCTCGAAGTAATTATGCTGGATGTCATTCGATCTGGCGGTTATATCTTTCTTATGGTGATCATAGATCATGACAATGGCTCCGGCAACGATATTGTTGCAATGCCATTTTTTCTCAACAATATTCTTCTCAATAAGGTGCCGTACAGCCTGAGAACGATTTGCAAAATTATTATCATTGGCATACAGATCCAACTCCTTAAGCAACTCTTCTTCGAGACTTACACTGAAACGGGCAATAGTCATAGTAACACGATTTTTAACAAAAGTAATAATTTCAGCAAGACCTGAAATATTTCAATAACAATTTTCTCTTTTAAAGAATTAACTACAAAAACACAAGGGTTGTTCCATTAACTGTTAAGGTGTGCATTGCCATCAGCATTGTTATCACTTCAACAACCTGTCAGTCAGAAAAAAATATTAAATATCTATTTCCAACAGATTGCCCGTATAATTATAAAACACCTCAGCATTAAGGCTGTATTTCAGATCGGCATATTTATCAATCCCCGTGCAATGGCAGACGCCAATTAATTTTGGCGAGATCTCTTCTAAATAATTTGTAATTGTCACATATTGGCTTGTGCTGCAATCCTTAATGTGAAACCCTCCTAAAATGAGATTAACAGGCAGATTAAAGTGTTTTATGGCCGCGGCAACGATATTTGTAATTCCCCGGTGCGAACAACTGCTTATAATTGAAAGTTTATTGTTTACCGTAATGGCTAAAAAGAGTTCATCTTTGAATACATCATTTTCAAAACCCTCAGGCATTCTGATTTTAAACCGGCTGAAATTCGTATCAATCTTATTAATAACAGGGATATCGGGCATAATAAATATTCCTATATCAATTTCGGTAATTTTGTTCACATATTCAACCCTGGCATCTGTAAGTAAAGGGTCAAATAGCATCCCGATAAATCTTTCATTATCGAGGTATTTTTGCATAAATGCCTCTTTTTTGATGTATATTTTTGCTTTGCTGTTTACTTTTAGAAATGTGTTTAATCCGCCAGTATGATCGTAATGGCCATGACTGATAACCACCGCGTCAATATCCCCGAAATCAATCCCCATTGTTTTTGCGTTTTGCAGGAACAATTCACTTTGCCCGGTATCGAAAAGAATTTTTTTGTTCCCGGTTTCGATATAAAATGCCAGACCATGTTCGGCAAATAAACCCTCTTTGTAAACAAGGTTTTCGATTAAAGTGACGATTTTTATCATTTTGCAGTAATTAACTGAACTAGTTTTGTGTAATACAATTCTCAATTGCTCTTAAAACGAAATCCGGAGCAGCACATGGTTTCCAATTATCTTTGCGAACAAAAGCCAGTTCTGTTTCGGCTTCGTTTATTAACTCATCGTTTTCGTTATACAATTTGTATGTAAACCAAATCCGCACCCCTTTAATGGCTTTGAGGGTTGTTTTAACCTTAAGAAGAGCATCGTATTGTGTGGTTTTCAGAAAATGGAAATTCATCCGTATTACAGGAAGCATGAATCCGGCCTCTTCTACCGAACAGTATGATATGCCAATGCTGCGGAACAACTCCCAACGAGCTGTTTCGTAATACTTTACATAATTTGAGTGGTGTACCGTACCCATCTGATCGGTATCGGGGTACATAACCCTGAATGAATATTCGTGTTCTACCATTGTCTCACCTTTTAATATTTTTTTCGCAAGGGCAGGGAACTGCTTTATAATGTTTGTGGCTGACAGCACAACTGCATGAAATGCTGATAAGTATTATTATTATCAAATAAATTCTTTTCTTTTTAAAATTCATTGTATGCATTTTAATGTTCTTTTTTAATTACGGATGAGTCATTGCATTCTTTGCTGATACTAAACTCTTTTAAGGAAAATAATTATACCAGAATTATACCTTAACATTTGAAACTAAAAGTTCGGCAATTTTTTCAAATGCAGTGACCACAGATTTGTTTTTCTGACTGAAGACACTCAATCCCTGTTCGGCAGCTTCTCCAACCTCTGAAACAAGAGGTATCTGGCCGAGAAACATTGTATCGAACTCTATTGCCATTTTGTGTCCGCCTCCTTTACCGAATATATAATATTTTTCATCCGGATGCTGTTCGGGAGTAAACCACGACATGTTTTCAATTATTCCAAGGATAGGAACTTTAAGATCAGGGTTATTGAACATGGAAGCTGCCTTCCGTGCATCATTCAGAGATATCTCCTGTGGTGTGGTGACGATTATTGCCCCTGCAAGATTCAGTTTCTGTACTGTTGTAAGCTGGATATCACCTGTACCTGGGGGGAAATCGACAAACATATAATCAATGTCACCCCACTCGGTATTTTCAAAGAGTTGGGTTATAGCGCCAGCTGCCGCGGGTCCACGCCATATTAGTGCCTGATTCCGTTCAATAAAGAATCCAATAGACATAATTTTCACTCCCAGCTTCTCAACGGGAAACATCATTTGCTTGTCACCGAATGATGTTATATCGGGTTTAGCATCTTCAATGCCGAACATTCTTGGAATTGAAGGGCCGTAAATGTCAGCATCAACAAGCGCTGTTTTATAACCATTTCGAGCCATTGCAATTGCGAGGTTTGCAGCAACTGTTGATTTACCAACACCACCTTTGCCTGAAGCAACCACAATAATGTTCTTAACCCCTTCCATTGGGATCTTTTCAAATAAAGCACTCATTTCTTTTGACTTATGATTTTGTTCCATATTGTTTTTATTTTTTTACTGATATTAATATCTGGATTATATTCTGTTATGCTTTTTCTCTGAACCATAGCCTCTACTATTTGAGAATCAAAGGGAAGGCGACCCATTATACTGACCCCTGATATTTTGCACCATGAATCGATCTTGTCGCTCATTTCGCGATTAAGATCATATTTATTGATTATAACATAAGTTTCTGTACCGAATTTCTTAACAATTTCCAGGGCCCGTTGCATATCACTCAATCCGGAAATTGTTGGCTCGGTAACAATAACAACTTTATCAACTCCTGTAATTGTTGAAATAACCGGGCAGCCTATTCCGGGTGGTCCATCAAGAATTATTGTATCTAAATCATTTTCTTTGGCTACCTGTTTTGCTTTTTCCCGCACCATATTTACAAGTTTACCGCTGTTTTCTTCACCCGGATAGAGTCGCCCATACACCATTTTCCCATTACGGAATGATCCTGAATACATTCTGCTTTTATCATTCTGAACCATATTTATGGCACCTTCAGGACATATTCGTGAGCATAAAAAACAACCATCGCATGATGTTTCGGAAATAACAACCTTATCCTCAGCCATTGAAATGGCATCGAAACGGCAATAACTTATGCAAATAGCACAGTTTGTGCATTTATTATAATTAATAATTGCTTTTTGACCTCCGTTATAAACTGTTTCTTCTTCATGAGTAGGATTGAACAATAGATAAAGGTTTGCCGCATCAACATCACAGTCGGCAACAACAACTTTCCCGTTTAGAGTGGCAAAAGCAGCAGCGATGCTTGATTTCCCGGTTCCTCCTTTTCCACTAATTACTGCTATTTCCATATTGCCTGATTATTTTGTTAATCATAACATAAAATTCTTCGCCCAAGGATGGCATTTTCTCCGCAACTATTTCCCCTTTTGAATAAATTTCTGCAATTTCTCTATCGAAAGGAATTTCCAACAGCAACGGAATGTTGTTTTTTCGTAACCAATCGTAAACATCATCATTTCCCAGCCCGGCACGGTTTATTATGACTCCAAATGGCTTATTAAGCTCTTTCAGCGTTTCAACACTTTGCTTAAGATCGCTGAGTCCAAATGGAGTGGGTTCCGTAACCAGGATTATATAATCAGATTTTGCAACTGTCTGAATGAAAGGGCACGATGTGCCGGGAGGCGAATCAAGAATGGCAATTACGGATTTATGATCAATTTGTCTGATAGCAGCTTTGATAACAGGAACAGGAGACATTACACCCACATTCATTCGTGCTTCGACAAGTTCATACTGTCCGTTGATTAAGAAAGAAGTAACCTTCCCAAGAGAGACAGCCTTTT
>JBBQZN010000103.1:0-6393 GCA_038207725.1 Bacteroidales bacterium
ATTTCCGGGGTATGATTCAGGACAGCTAAAACTCAGGATACTGTTGCCCTGTATCGACTTGATATCATATACCTTGCCTGTTCCCGGATTGATCCAGTGGTATTTGTATCTTCTTCCGGCTGCAAGATCATCCATCTCAAGCTTCACTACTCCTCCATATCTCAGATACAGAATATATTCTTCTCCCGGTTTAGCCAGACACAAAGGTTGCGGATACTCTTTCACAAGCTCGGGGTGAGGTGACATGTTCCACCATTTTACACTTTTAAAGAAAGAGGCCAGATGTTTCATCGAAAAAGCACCTTCATAATCATATGTAGTGCGCTCAAATCCTTTTTCGATAGGCCATGTGCCTCCGCCACCCGGGGCTTCAGGCACACTTGCCAGCCATACATGTCCTCCCCCATAGGTATGTCCTGCAGCACCTGAAAGTATTGCAGACCAAGCGGCAAATCTGATATCCATGCCGGTAGGATTACCTTCAATGAACTCGTACCATGGTTCGGTAACAACGACAGGTTTGGCAGGTATACGCGCATACTCCTCTGTTATTACCGACGGAATCATCTCATTAGCATGTTTTCCATGACCTACCTGGCTCTGGTTATAACCGAGCCACGGCTCCTTATGAAGAACCGATCCTGTTGCCCATTGAGGTGCCGTAGCCCCTCCATCCCAGAATGGCGGCGTGTTATGAATGCCGATAATCCTTTCATATGGATCTTCGGTTTTTATAAGTGTACCGAGTTCTTTCCAGAATTCAATGTTGAATCCGCCGTTATTATACATATTATATTCACCTGCCACAACCCAAACAACATTATATGCCGAGAAGCGGTGGACAAGGTATCTCCAGTACCTTTTCATCTTATCAGCACCGGCTGTAACATTCAGATTCTCCCTGCTCCACCAGCCATGAATCCACACAGTAATTCCCTTTGAGTTGGCATATTTTATCATCTCCTCTACTCTGTTCATATGAGCAGTATCGAGAATTGTAAAAGTCGCATCAAGAAGAGAACTCTCTCTTCCCCAGCCGTTTGCCCCGACAAAAAGCTGGCCAACATTAAAGCCCTTCTCTGCGCGGTTATCAACCATCTGCTTAAATGTCTCCGGTTTTATTCTACTGTTGGTCCAGTTCCACCATGTGTCACCTATCCATAGAAATGGTGTACCATCGGTATACTCGAAGAAATGTCCGGCTGTCGGACCTGAATTCCTCACTTTCACAAAACCATGTCGAACGGGATTAGCATTCTTCTCGTTTTCCGTCCAGGCGATGACTTCAAAAATCCCCTTCTTATTGTTGAGCCCTCTGTCGGGTGAAGATGACGTATACTTCCATTCGCCTGTGAAGGGAGGTGCAAAATTTACACGCCATTCGTTAGCACCGCTCCAGAATCCGGTAATGTCGTAACTCTTGTTCAATGCGTCACCGGAAATTCCCTTGAAATTAACCGAAATCAGATAGTTTCCCGCTGAAGGAGCCATTTCATCATAAGGATTTGTCCTTACAGTTGCCGAATTCATCTTTATTGTAAATACATCCCACTGATGAATCTGAGCAAATGACTGGTAAAGACTAAAAGCAAAAACTAAATGCAACAGAAGGTAAAACCTGTAATTGATTGATTTATACATTATTTCAATGTTTTTCTAAATCTCATCAAAGCCTCAATAAAATAATAGTCTCCATAGGTAAGAGGGACATCAACTTCACTTTTACCCGGTAGATGGCCGACACCATGTTTCAGAATAAAGTTCCCATTCTCCCCAGCTTTTGCCAGATACTCAGGTGAAGAAAGAGTGCGCAGCTGCTTTTCTGCTACTGCAAGATATCTGGCTGCAGAAGCCTGATCAGTATAATGACTTAACTCAATAAGAGCTGATGCCATAATTGATCCGGCAGAGGCATCGCGAAGAGCATTTGGAATATCAGGAGCATTGAAATCCCAGTAAGGAATCTTATCCTCAGGCATGTTGGGATGGCCAATAAGAAAATCAGCAATATGCTTAGCCTGATCAAGATACCTTGATAAACCAGTTTCCCTGTACATAACTGTATAACCATATAATCCCCATACCTGTCCCCTCGCCCAGGCAGATTCATCCGCATAACCCTGATGAGTATTCTTTTTCTCGACCTTACCCGTAATAGTATCGTATGAAACTACGTGGTATGAACTATAATCAGGACGGTAGTGGTTTATAATTGTAGTATCTGAGTGGGTCACAGATATTTTGTAGAAAGTTGAATCACCCGATTTATGGAAAGCCCATATCAAGAACTCAAGGTTCATCATATTATCTATAATTACAGGATATTGCCACTTGCTATTACTGTTCCATGACTGTATGCAGCCGGTATTTGGCTTGAACCTGGTAGCCAGCGAATATGCGCCTTTAAGCATGATATCATTATAACTCGTCTCCCCTGTGATCCTAAGACCGTTTCCAAAACTGCAATAGATCATAAAGCCAAGGTCGTGAGTACCGGTATTATTTTTTTCTTTTTCTATCCTTGAAGTGAACATCATTGCAGCGTCCTTCATCTTTTCATCTTTTGTGTATTCATAAAGGTACCAGAGACTTCCCGGGAAGAATCCGCTCGTCCACCAGTTTGATTTCGCAGTAACAAGGTTACCCGTTGTATCTAAAGTCCGGGGTAAAAGATCAGGTTTATCTTTCATCGCCTCTGCCATGAGGCTGTACTGATTAACTGAGAATGCTAAAGATTCTTCAATAACTTTGTCCATTGATCTCTCATTTGAGCATGAAGTGATAATAAACAAAATGAAAATGAGATTATGATATGTTATCCTTTTCATACAATAAATTGTTAAAATTATATCCTAAATTTAGCAGAATTTGATATACATTTCAAAAAATGCAAGATAAAAAAGATAATTCAATAATTCTTGAGAAATTATCTCCTGACTTTGAGAGAAAAATAGCTCACCTTGAAAACCTTATGGTTGTAGTTTGTGATTTCAAAAACGGGCCAATGAGCAATCCCGATCCGCCTCATTCCCATACTCATGAACAGATAACATATGTTGCAGAAGGGGAACTTGAATTCTTTAAGGATAATGTGAAGCATATACTCAGAAAAGGTGACATAATTCTGATCCCTTCAGGAATACCACATTGCATAAGGACACTCACTCCTAATGTAAAACTGATCGATACTTTTTCTCCTGTCAGGAAGGATTTCCTGAAATAGTCATCAGCTAGTGTTAAAAAAACATAAATAGCAAGATTCTGACTATGACAGGGTCGGCAAATCCAAAATAGTTTGCTAGTTTTATAGATAGAGAACTACCGAAGATATCATTGTGACAAACACATATTTCAATCCGAATCATGAAAAGAACTGACTCTGAAAAATCTGATATTTCCAAGTTAAAAGGAATGCCCGGCAAAATGAGGGAATGGATGAATAAGCATAAGATTTCTCCCCGACTGATGGTAATACTTCTTGGCATTGCCTCAACAATCTGGTTTCTTGTCAGGGTTATACCAAAACCAAGCAGGGCAACTTATCCCTGCATGAAGGCGGCGGCTCCGTTTATGTCTGGACTTGTTATATATCTTCTTTCTGTTACCGGATTAACCTATTTATCAAGAAAAGCAGGGTTTAAAATATTCAACGTACGCTACTTTTCAACCCTTTACCTGTTTTTCATTGTAGTTGTTGCGATGGCTGTTGCTCCGGCCTCGGTCACCCTTCCGGAATATCAGGATAAACCTGTTAAAATGGGTCCCGACGACGGACCAAACCAGCCTATGGGCGCAGGGGTGGGAATAAACCCCGGAAGGGTTGTATGGGCCTGGGATCCAAGAGCAACAAATGAAAACTGCGTAAACGTATTTGATCAGTACAAACCAGAAAATACAAATCAGGGAGTCGTTAACAGGATGGTTGTCGATGGTGTTAAAAACCTTGCAGGAAAAACAAACCTGTATGAGGCCTGGGATAATATTTTCCGCTCTTTCAACAAGAAAAAGGGGAAACCTGAAAAAGGTTATTCAGCCGGCGAAAAAATATTCATAAAGGTAAATCAGGGAACTGCAAATGCAAAACTGAGAAATGTAACACTTGATAACGGATTCGAGATTCCTGCAAGGATGACCGACAGTGAGGATGCAAAACGGGGTTATGCAGGCGCTTGTGAAACCAGTCCAAATGTTGTGCTGGAATTGCTAAGGGAACTTGTTAATGTTATGGGTATTGAACAAAAAAATATATCTGTAGGTGATCCGATCAGCCATATTTTCGGCTATAATTATGTAGCGTGGTCTACAGAATTTCCTGATGTGCTTTATCTCGACAGGGCAACTGAAAAATCAGGAAGAACACTTGTCACTCCCACAAAAAATGAGCTTATTTTTTATTCAGATAAATCTCAGAATGACAAACTGTATGATTTTGTTGAGAATGCTGACTATATGATAAATGTAGCAAACCTTAAGCCACACGGAAGAGCAGGAATAACACTCACTGCAAAGAACCATTTCGGAACACAGGGAAGACCTTCAGCATTTCATCTTCACTATTCTCTAATATCACCTGTTTCTCTCGGTAACCCTACCAATAATGGTTATAAAAAATACCGTGCTCTTGTCGACATAATGGGCAGCAAATATCTTGGTCAGAACACACTCCTTTTTGTTGTTGATGGCCTATATGGAGGCGGCTCAAATGAAACCAGGGGACCTGTAAAGTACTTTATGTCTCCTTTTAATAATGACTGGAGCAATTCAATCTTTATGTCGCAGGATCAGGTTGCACTCGAATCGGTATGTTATGATTTCCTTCGTAATGAGTGGAATGGTACATACCTGCACAGCGCAGCCAATAACAGCTATGAAGCACTGCCAAATGTGAACGGAGTAGATGACTACCTTCATCAGGCAGCAGACCATACAACATGGCCTGCAGGAATCACGTATGACCCTGATAATTCAGGAAAACCGATTCCTGGTCTGGGGGTTCATGAACACTGGAACAACCCTGTTAAAAAACAGTATTCAGGTAATCTCGGAAAAGCAGGCGGAATACAATTAATATCAATCCCCGACTCTCTGATTGATGGTTCTGCCAGTATACAACTCACCGCCACCACTATTACGCAGGAAAAAGAAGTGCTTGTACCGGCAGCTGCAGCGCCTGTTGCCGCAGAAAAGAAAAGTATTGATGGTTTTTCATTCATAAGCAAGAGTTTCGGAGAAGGATTCAGTGCAAAGAACTTCCATTCTGTCACAATTGATAATAATAATATAAAATGGTTTGTAACAGATGCAGGAATTGTAAGTTATAACGGTAAAGCCTGGATCAACAATAATAAAAACAGAAAGGTAAGTTCACAAAACCTGAAAGATGTGGTCTATGATTTCTCTACATACGGACATGAATTATGGATTGCAACGCCACAGGGAGCAACAGTTGCAACTATTCCTGTTGATGCAAGAACAGGTGCCACTACATATTATACTGAAAACTCAAAAATACTTAGCGATAATGTTGTCGCGCTGGCAGTTGGAAAGGATGCCATGAGGTGGTTCGGAACTGATAAAGGAGTATCAGGATTCAGAAACAGAAAATGGCTCACTCCTGCATACGAGAGGAAATATCCTTCAGATATGTTCAAGGACTTCCCTATCACTGCAATGGCAACCAGTCCGGATGGTGACTCACTGTATGTCGCAACCGACGGAGCCGGAGTGGCAAGAATGTTCAGGGATAAAGTTGATGCCATTTCAGGGGCCTCCGAATATGCACAATGGGGGCCAATTGAGATCCCTTCAGATAAAGTATACAGTATCTGCATTACTCCCGATGGAACTCAGTGGTTCGGAACAGATCAGGGTGCGGCTAAACATACCGGCTATATTACAATGGAAAACTGGACAGTCTATAATACCGATAAAGGACTGATTGACAACATGGTTCAGGCAATAGGCGTTGACAAGAAAGGAAATGTGTGGTTCGGTACAAAGAGCGGTATATCGCTGTTTGATGGCACTACATGGAAATCAATTACTCAAAAGGATGGACTTCTGAGCAATAATATCCAATGTATAACTGTCGACAAAAACGGTTTAGTCTGGTTTGGAACCGACAACGGAGTGATGAGTTACAATAACGGAGAGTTTATAAGCTACAAATAGGCATAAAATAACCACACAGCTTTGTGCATCTCAGTTCAATCCATCAAGAAACCCGTTATATGCTTTCTTTTTTCCGTAGTAATTGTCGAAAAGCAGTGGATATTCCTTTGGATGCCACCACCCTGTGATCCACGTGTATTTGTCACTTAAGCCCCATGTTGTTATAGCGAATTTTTGTTCCTGTGGCAATAATTCGAACATTTCCGCAATATCCTTATAAGT
>JBBQZN010000104.1:0-6228 GCA_038207725.1 Bacteroidales bacterium
TACCGAGGCCCTGAGAACTGAACTTAAGGGTGCTAGGAGAAATATTATTGCTGTTTACCCGGGGGGAATGCTTACCGATTTCTGGAATATACAGGGACAAGACCGAGACATCACAAGTTTTATGGATCCGGCAGATGTTGCAGAAAAAATTGTAAATGCTGTGCTTGTAACTGATAAATTATTTGTTACAGATATTACAATAAACCGGAAACAGTAGAGACGCAATGCATTGCGGCTCTACGACAACCGGTTTTTATAATCGTTATATCCGAATTCCTTCAATAACCTGAATTTACCTTCTTTCGTCCAGATTCCGATTGATGGATGGTGAACACCATTAAATGTTGACGTTTTAACCATTGTATAGTGGATCATATCCCAGAATATTATTTTGTCTCCGGGTACCGGTTCTTTTTCGAACGACCAGTCACCCATAACATCACCTGACAGACATGAATTGCCACCAATCCTGTAAACCGGTTTTCCCGGAATCGGATCGCTTGCAGAAAGTATTTTAGGTTTATAGGGCATCTCCAGACAATCAGGCATATGAGCTGTAAATGAGACATCAAGAATTACAGTCTTTATGCCTTGGTTTTCAACAACATCCTCCACTGTTGAAACGAGCTCACCTGTCTCCCATGCAAATGCACTCCCTGGTTCAAGAATAAGATGAAGTCCGGTCTTTTCTTTGAATTTCCGTAGCAATCCTATAAGATGATCAGTATCATAACCGGCTCTGGTAATGAGATGACCACCACCCATATTTATCCATTTAATAGAATGGAAATGCCTGCCGAATTTTTCTTCAACTACTTCAAGCACTTTTTCAAGTGCGTATGAATCAGACTCAAAAAGCACATGAAAATGTAACCCTTCAATTCCATCAGGAAGGCCATTACTTAGATCGTCTGCAGTAATGCCAAGCCTTGATCCGGGCGAGCAGGGATTATAAAGACCATGACTCACTTCCGAAAATTCAGGATTTATTCTTAATCCGGCAGAAATATGTTTAGAATATTTTTGTACCTGATTCGAAAAACTATTGTATTGATTTAAAGAATTGAATGTTACATGTGAGCTATAATCAAGAATTTCCTTAAAATCAGTCTTACGGTAAACAGGTGAGTAGGTATGTGCCCTTGATCCAATCTCTTCAAAACAAAGCCTGGCTTCATCTACTGAACTTGCAGCTGCACCTGAGATATATTCCCTGAGTATGGGAAATACTCCCCACATTGCAAATCCTTTAAATGCCAGAATTATTTCTGCACCTGAGGCATCAGAGACATATTTAATAAGTGCAAGATTTTTACGAAATCGCTCCTCATCAATTACATAACATGGTGATGGAATCTGTTGGTATTTGATAGCCATATTTTCAGAGTTCCAGATCGACATCATGCAATTCTACCCATGGAAGTCCGAGACGCTTAAGTTCTGCCATAAAAGGATCGGGATCAAAATCTTCAACGTTCCATACTCCGGGTTTTTTCCAGATGCCTTTCAGATACATCATTGCTCCTATTGCTGCCGGGACACCTGTTGTATAGCTTACACCCTGAGTTCCTGTTTCCGCATAAGCTGCTTCGTGACTGCAATTATTATAAATGTAATAAGTCTTCTCTTTGCCATCTTTAATACCCTTGATCCTGCAGCCAATAGAAGTCTGGCCTGTGTAATTCTCACCAAGATCGCCGGGGTTTGGAAGCACTGCTTTCAGGAACTGAATAGGAACAATCTCTCTTCCTTCGTACATGATTGGCTCAATACCAGCCATCCCGATATTCTGAATAACCCTTAAATGAGTAAGGTATTCCAGTCCGAATGTCATCCAGAATCTGGCCCTCTTCAGAGTAGGGTAATTTTTAACCAGCGATTCCAGTTCCTCATGGTAAATAACATACGATTCTTTCGGGCCTATTCCTGGATAATTGAGGGGTTTATGAATTTCATGAGGTTTAGTAGTGACCCACTTACCGTTTTCCCAGTATTTACCATTTTGCGTAACCTCCCTGATATTTATTTCAGGATTAAAATTGGTTGCGAAGGCTTTTCCATGATCACCGGCATTGCAATCAACTATATCGAGATAATGAATTTCGTCAAAATGATGTTTGGCGGCGTAGGCAGTATAGATTGATGTTACGCCCGGGTCGAATCCGCAACCAAGAATGGCAGTTAATCCGGCTTTTTTATACCTGTCGGCATAAGCCCATTGCCAGCTGTATTCAAATTTTGCTTCTTCAAGTGGTTCGTAGTTTGCCGTATCGAGGTAAGCTGTCCCTGTTTCAAGACATGCATCCATAATATGAAGATCCTGATACGGGAGAGCAACGTTGACAACCAAATCAGGATTAAATGACTTTATAAGTTTAACAAGCTGAGGCACATTATCAGCATCTACCTGAGCTGTTTTAACTCTGCCTTTTCCTACATTTTCAGCTATTGTATCACATTTTGATTTTGTGCGGCTAGCAAGTAAAATTTCGGTGAAGACCTCAGGCAGGGAAGCCATCTTGCTGATAACTACGGTTCCTACTCCACCGGCACCAATAACTAATACTTTTCCCATATCTATCTTATTATTAATAAGTTCTCTGAAATTAATCGAAATGATTTTAAACCAGATTTATAACAATTTTTCAGTGACTCAAATATAAGAGATAAAAATTACCTTTCAATTAACATTTATCATACAAAACAATACAAGAGTTCAACTTAGTCTTCATAAAACCCGAGTAAAACTATTTCTGATTATATTTGTATCCTTAAATTTGTGGAATCCGATAATGAAGCTGATCAATCCTCTTTTAATTTTACGCATACTAAGTACAATTCTTATAATAGAGACTATTTCTTTTCTGTTTTGTCTGCCGGTTGCTCATATTTATAATGAGCCTGCTGCTCCATTCATTTTATCAGCACTAATTACTTTTTTTATTTCATCCGTTTTTTTTACAATTTCAAGAAACGCCGATAAAAGCAAATTTGGAAACAGGGACGGGTACTTAGCCGTTACAATTGCGTGGATTTTATTCTCTGTTCTGGGTACATTACCTTATCTTATCAGCGGCACTATCCCAGCATTTATTGATGCATTTTTCGAATCAACCTCAGGGTTCTCAACTACAGGATCATCTATTCTGACTGATGTTGAAGTGCTGCCTTATTCGATACTTTTCTGGAGAAGTCTGACCCACTGGATAGGCGGAATTGGAATCATAGTTCTTGTCATCATTGTGCTTCCATCGCTAAGGGTTACCGGGTATCAGCTTTTCAGTCTTGAATCATCTCTTAAGGAAAAAATTCATCCGAAAACCAAGGCAATCGGCTTCAGGATTCTGTTTATCTACCTCGGACTCACTCTTGCACAAATTATATTGCTCAATATTGGTGATATGAACCTATTTGACAGTATTTGCCACTCTTTCGGAACAATTGCAACCGGTGGTTTTTCAACGAAGAATATTAGCCTGATGTATTATTCATCTTATAGTCAGTATATTGTAATGCTATTCATGTTTCTTGCCGGTACCAGTCAGGTTATATACTATTATATTGTAAAGTTCAATTTCAAAAAGGTCACTCAGAATGAAGAATTATGGTTTTATCTTGCAGTTGTTCTTATGGCCGGGTCTTTCGCAACAATTCTTCTTCATGTAAAAACAGATGCTGCACTTGAAGAATCAATCAGGCATGGCTTTTTTCAGGTAATTTCCATAATTACATGCACAGGATTTGCCTCTTTTGATTACCTGCTATGGCCAATTACAGGTACTATTCTGATATTTCTTCTTATGTTTGCAGGTGGTAGTACAGGATCAACAAGCGGCGGTATAAAGATGGCAAGACACCTGATAGTTCTTAAAAACATTAAAAATGTTTTTGTAAAACTAAACCATCCTAAATCTATTTCGTTTATTAAGCTTAACGGAAAGAGCATAGGCGAAAACACAAACATTTCAATTCTTTCGTTCGTAATATTGTACCTTTTTCTTTTTGTTATAGGAACAATCATAATTGTTGCATGCGGAGTTGACCCGGTAACATCCTCCAGTGCTGTTGCTACGTGCATGGCGGGAATCGGACCAGGTTTAGGGACAGTAGGACCTATGAGTAATTTTGCCCATCTTCCTGAATTGAGTAAGGTTGTCCTCAGTATGCTAATGATACTTGGCAGACTTGAGATAATCACAGTCTTCACAATTTTCACCAGGACTTTCTGGAAGATATAAACAATCCTCTTACAAATTCAAGGCTTTCGGGAGTACCAATGTCGCCCCAGTATCCTGAGTCATCGAGAAAGGTGTAAATATTATGTTTTTCAGCCAGTTTAAGGTATAATGTTGTCATTGTATAAATTCCCTCATTCATATATCTGAATATCTCAGGTTCAACAATATGCATGCTTGAGAATGCAATTTCTGAAAGGTTGTCGGATGCTTGTGATGTAAGTATTTGTTCTCCGGTAGAATTGTTTCTCCAACCTCGAATAATACATTCATCATCAATCAGATAAAATCTATTTCCCGGCCGGTGCCGTACTGCAAGGGCAGCCAGCCCTCTTTTTTCAAGATGAAAGCGATAAAGTGCTGAAATATCAAGGTCAGATATAATATCAACATTATAAATAAGAAAAGGATCATCATTAAAGAACCATTTTGCCTTGAACAAACCACCACCGGTTTCAAGAAGTTTTTCACGCTCATCTGAAACAGTAATTCTGTAGCCCATTTTATTGAGCTTCAGGATTTCCTTCTCAACCATGTCAGCAAAGTGGTGTACATTCACTATTATTTCATTGAATCCGTGTGTACTACATTTCTCAACTGCAAGATGAAGTGCTGTTTTTCCATCAATATCAACAAGAGCCTTAGGAATTGCCTCGGTAATCTTACCAAGCCGTTTACCCAACCCTGCAGCAAAGATCATTGCTTTCATAGTGCATCTATTTTGATCTGGCAGATATAAGTTTTTTGAACATATCTGTTGCCGGAATAGCTTTAACAGTCCGGTAAAGTTCCGGAAGGTTAACATGATCAGATGCAGATTCAATTACATGATTAAGAAGATGCACTCCGGGAACGATACTTTCGGTGAATGTTGGTTTCTGTTCATACAGCCCTCTGAAACCGAATGCTCCGAGAGCCTGCATAATCCTGATCATGCTGAATCCTTCATAATGTCCCCTGAATTTATTCCTGTCCTCCTTTGAAACCTTACAGAAGTTATCAATGTAATAAGCAAGCAGTTCCTCCCTGTTTTTATCAGACATCGGAATCTTCGCATCATAAAGTAAAGAGGCGACATCATATTGTGCAGCCCCCTTTCTTCCTCCCTGGTAATCAATGAACCATGGCTCACCTTCCACGATCATCGCATTTGCCGTCTGAAAGTCGCGATAGAGGAAATAGTCTTGTCCGGTTTCGAGCAGATAATCACAAAGAGAATTGAAATCCCTTTCCAGGCTTCTTTCGTTAAAAGGAACTGCAAGCAGTTTCAGCAGCATATACTTGAAATAATTCATATCCCACATCATCGACTGCCTGTCGAAACTTTTATGCGGGTAGCATAAGTCGAGATTCAGGCCGATGATTCCCTCAGTCTGAAAAAGTATCAGTTTATCAAGAATTTTCCTGTAAAGGTTTTTTGTCTCATCTGTAAAATCTGTTATATCAGATCGGTTATGAAGCCATGTGTACAGGTTTGTATCACCCAGATCCCTGAGAAAATAGATGTTCTTTTCAGGCATATAAGAGTATATTTCAGGAACCGGTAGCCCCTGCTTTAGGAAATGGTATGTAAACCCGATAAAAGCTTCATTCTCCTCAGGATTCGCATTATGCGCGCCTATAACTGATTTATTCCCTGAATAAATCCGGAAGTACTTCCTGTCGGAACCCGACCGCGGAAGTGGAGTTATCTTTATTCCGGATTCCCCGAAAAATTCCCTGTATCCTGCAGAAACAACGTCTATCTCATTCATACTTTTATCTTGTGACTTTTGTCATTTGTCTTTTGCCTCTTTAAAGTCTTATCATAATCTTTTTCCTGTAAAGTATCAGTGCAAGTCCCCATATAAGTAATACCTGAATCAATGCAAACATCAGACTACCGTTCATATTTCCTGCAACCGGCACGCAAACTTTTTCATAGAACCATGTATACAGAGAAATTTTATCTGCACCCGATGGTATTTTAATAAATAACATAATTCTTGTCCAT
>JBBQZN010000105.1:0-6203 GCA_038207725.1 Bacteroidales bacterium
CGCAGACGGACTCTTCTACAACTCAATAGATCCTGTCAAAGGAATCCCTGTTAATGAAGGAATTGCAGATAATTTCGGTTATACTTTAAATGGTTTTTATACAGTCTATCTTATCGACGGAATAGAAAAATACAGAGAGCCGGTTATTAAGGCATTGAGTATTCTTAATGAGAAATACAGAAATTTTGCATGGGAAGGGGAAAGTCAGGATGGATATGCAGATGCAATAGAAGGTGCATTGAATCTTTACACGAGAGAAGAAGTTACATCAGCTAAAGAATGGATTGACAGTGAAATAAAGGTTATGTGGAACAAGCAACAGGAATCGGGTATAATTGAAGGCTGGCATGGAGACGGGAATTTTGCCAGAACATCAATAATGTATAGTCTCTGGAAAACAAAGGGTACCTACCTGATGCCCTGGAGGGAAGATCTCGAGATAGGTGCAGTACAAAAGGATAGCCTGCTTTACATATCGATTTATGCAGAAAAGGATTGGAAAGGGAAAGTAATGTTTGATATTAAACGACACTCAGAGTATATGCATCTACCTATCGACTGGCCTAGGATAAACCAGTTTCCTGAATACTTTACTATTGAAAGCGACTTAAGCTATGTTATAATATCTGAAAATAGCAAAACAGAACTGTTTGTTTCAGGTGAAGACCTCAGGAAAGGATTTCAGATAAAGGTAAAAGGTGGAAAAACCATGAGACTTACTGTATCTCCATCTTTCACAAAGAATTGACATTTAAACCCTTACTTTAACCTTTGTACTTTATACTTTAACCTTTTTACTTTAACCTTTATACTTTATCCTTTAACCTTTTTTACTTTAACCTTTATACAACTTCCCTTGCCAGGTATCGAGCTCCTCAAGTTTCTTTTCGATGAGACTGACTATCTGATCGGTGCGCTTTTTGCCCCATCCTTCACCCGTAAGGAATCGAGGGGGGGCCTCACCGGTAAATCGTTCCACAACGAATGAAGGATTAAGCCTTTCCAGAAATTTTATAAAAAAATCGAGGTATTCTTCCCACGAGAATAGCTCAAAATCAGAAGGGCGTGCGGCAAATTCCTTTTCCATGGCAGTTCCCTTAATTATCTGCAGCTGATGAAACTTAACAGTTTTTAACGGGAGAGAGGAGATTATCTCAGCCTGTCTCAGCATTTCATCTCTTGTTTCACCGGGCAGACCAAATATAAAATGGGCACCTGTGTTTATTCCCATAGCAGCTGTCATTTCAATGGCAGCAACACCCTCTTCAAAAGTATGTCCGCGGTTTATACGCAAAAGTGTTTTGTTATAGCATGATTCAATGCCATATTCAACTGCTATATAATGCTTTTCAGACAGTTTCTTCAGGTACTCAAGTTTTTCCCTATCGATACAATCGGGTCGGGTACCGATTACCAGTCCGGCAACCCCGGGATACTCCAAAGCCTCCTCATAAAGCTTTTTGAGTTTATCGATTGAGTCATACGTATTTGAATAGGCCTGAAAATAAGCAAGATATGAAACAGCCTCGCTATAACGCCACTTATGAAAGGTAACCCCCTCTTCTATCTGCTGTGTGACAGACTTAGTTGGAATGCAGTAGGATGGATTAAAAGCATCATTATTGCAATATGTGCAGCCGCCTGTTCCCCTCGATCCATCGCGGTTGGGACAAGTAAATCCGGCATCAACAGAGACCTTCTGAACCCTCGCACCATATAGCTTTCTGAAATAGTTGGAATAGGCATTGAAACGACGTTCGTGCCCCCAGAGATAAGTTCTGCTTTTTTTATCAGCTTCTGACATTTACAGGAATAATCAGGTTTTTATCAACATACCATATCCAGGCTTCAATATTCTGGTATCCCATATCAAGCAGTAATCTTCCGTAAAGTTCAACCTGCTCAGAATAATGAGAATTTTCGGCTCCGAATTTAAAGTCAATAATAATCGCTTTTCCGTCCTTGAAAATGACCCTGTCGGGACGACGTACAGTGCCCGTAGGAAGAACAATGCCGGTTTCCGTAAGAACCTCATTATCTGCCATAAACCACTCTTTAACTTTTGGATCTGAAATAAGTTCATTTACCCTTTTCTCCGTGTCAGCGGCCTCTTCTTCGGGAAGAGAGCCTTCAATTACAAGTCGCCTTACAGCAAAAAATACATCAGCCGGAGTAAATACAGCTTCAAAAATGCGATGCATCAGTTTACCGTAGTTGATTTTCTTTCTTACTTCCTCCTGTCCTGCCGAGAAATAGTTCTCGCCATGCAGTTTAAGCTTAAGCGAATTTAGTTCGCTGCTGACATTATACGATGATGATATAGAATTTGAATTTGCTTTCTTTTCAGATGATGCAGGTGGTACAGTTCCATATTCAAATAAACACTCTTCATTTTTAAAGTGCGATGAGAGTTGAATGCCGCCTGGTTTAGACTCTGTTGAATCGGAAAGAGCGTCTTTTAGAATCTTGCTTACACTTGCTGCTGAACGGGGGTTATCAACTGAAAATCCGAATATTGCATCCCTGGCACGGGTAAGTGCAACATAAAGAAGGTTAATATTATCGAGGTATATTGAATGCTTTTCCTCAAGAAAAGCATCAGCAAAAATTGTCTCTGCAAGCTGACTGCTGTATCTTACCGGCAGTACACCCATCTCATTGAAAGGCGGAATTTTTGGCTGCACCCATAGTATCGGCTGTTTTGAGGCAATATGGTCGAGGTTCCAGGAGATAAAAGGCAGAATCACTATACTGAATTCAAGTCCTTTTGATTTATGTATTGTAAGAATTCTGATTGAATCCTGATTCCCCGGAAGCACAACCGACTTCCTGTTTCCGGAAATCTGCCACCAATCCAGAAAGGATTGAATATCTGATACTTTATCGCCAGAAAAACTAAGAATAAAATCCTGAAAAGAATTAAGATAAGGAACATTCCAGGCATTATCACCCAAACCGAAATACTTTATTATTCGCTCTGTAGCTTCAAAAAGAGGAATCTGATTCAGTTCATCCAGCATAGTTTTATAGCCATCAGGAAATATTGAGCTGCCACCCTGATCACTGTCGTTTTTAAGTGATGCCTTGTCAGCATCCTTATCTCCTCTTGAGAGAAGAAAAGCTCTGATCATCATTGCTTTGCTGATCAGATCAGACTGATCGTTGACAACAGATAAAACGGCGATTATAAAATTAATAACAGGCGAATTTGAAAGCAGCAGAGAATCATTTGAAACAGCATTGTAATTATACCGGGCTGCTTTTTCTGCTGAGATGCCATTCCGGTAATCAATAAGCTTTTTCAGGACAAGGGCTCCCTCCTTTCCATTTCTGACAATTATGCCGATATCAGAGGCTTTATAGCCTTTAAACTGAGCATCTTCAATTATTGCTGGTAATTTATCAAGAACTTTTTCTTCCCAGCTATTCTCCTTCTCATCCTTAATGAATTCAATGCGCACATAACCCCCATCCCTCCTGCCCGGATCATTCTGAACAGCCTCTGAATAGAGTTTTTTAAAGCTAACTGATTGCATATCAGCTTCCAGTGTATTATCAATTCCTGCCGGAATAACTGAAAAGAGCTTGTTATTGAAACTTATAATATTTGATCTGCACCTCCAGTTTGTAGTGAGTGATTTTGCAATAAAGCGCTCATTATCAACCATCTCGTCAAGAACTGAACCAAGTATTTTCCAGTCACTGTTACGCCATCTGTAGATTGATTGTTTTACGTCTCCAACTACCAGATTATCATGACCTTCAGCCATGCTGTTGCTTATAAGCGGACTGAAATTATTCCATTGAATAGCTGAAGTGTCCTGAAACTCATCGATCATAAAGGTTTCAAAGACATTACCAACCTTCTCATAGATAAATGGAGACTGATCTGTTCCTGTTACACCGCTAAGCAATTCGCCGGCATCAGAGAGCAGGAAAGTATTCTCACTTGTTGTTATTTCATGAACCTTATGCAGGACATCTGAAAGAATACCCAGAGCATAGATGTTTGATGCGATGACTGCAGCTGTATTATAACTGACAATATTCGAATCATAAAAGTCAATCGATTCAGATATCACTTCTTCAAGGCCGTTACTTATTGCATTCTGCAGCTGAGGCGCAATGGCACCTGTTGACCAGCGTGGAGGGCTATTTTTTATTTCCCTGATATAACTATTTGGCGCTGTTACAGTTCCTGAAGTCATAATTTTAACCCAGCGGGGTACACCCTGCCCCTTCCTGTAGAACATATCATCGGTAAGGTTGTATTCAGAAAAAATTGCATCAGCTTTTTTTCCAAATAGCAACAATTTTGATTCGAACTCAGATATTACCGACCTGACAGTACCAACAAATGCCAGAAGAAATTTTTTATCCTCCAGTTTTGCTCTTTCCCGGGCCGGAAACATTTTAAATTTCTCCTTGAACAACTCCTGCGATAATGAGATTATTGAATCCTTCAGATTCCAGCTCTTCTCATCATCAATATTTGACATTGCAAAAGATGTAAGCCAATCCTTTAAGTGAGTATCTGTGCTTGCAGAAGAAATTAGTTCATCAACTGCATCTGATAGTATTGTACTATGATCAAGTTCAATGTTAAATCCTGAATGAAGGCCTATTTCGCGGGTAAAGGCACGAAGGATTTTTTGAAAGAAACTATCTATTGTAGATACTGAAAATCTTGAAAAGTCGTGAAGGATGGAATTCAGGATTATCTGTGCCTCAGCCCTTATCCACTCTTCATTTCTGCGGGTTTCTTCGATCAGTTCTGACAGGTATTCTGATTTTTCGCCGGTTGCCAGTCTGTGGAGATTATCCAGAATTCTGGATTTCATCTCTGCAGTTGCTTTATGCGTAAATGTAACGGCAAGAATCTTTCTGTACTGATATCTGGAAACAAAGAGGCTGGCAAGATAAATACCTGTAAGTCTGTATGTTTTACCCGACCCTGCTGAAGCGCTGTATATGGTTAGTGATCCATTTCCCATGGTTTAAAGTTACGGTTTTTTTGCCCCCAAACCCCCTAAAGGGGGCTTAACTTTTATTATATTTGCACAGTGAAAAAGAAGGTAGTCATAGGTTTATCGGGAGGTGTAGACTCGAGTGTTGCAGCATGGGTTCTGAAGGAACAGGGCTATGAAGTAATTGGCCTCTTCATGAGAAACTGGCACGATACAACAGGACTTATACAGAGCGATTGTCACTGGGAGGATGACCTCATGTTTGCAGAAATGGTAGCGAAGAAACTAAGTATTCCATTTCATCAGGTAGACCTTAGCGGACCATATCGCCAGAGAGTAGTTGATTACATGTTTGCAGAATATGAGAAAGGACGCACACCAAATCCCGATGTATTGTGCAACAGAGAGATAAAATTTGATTCATTTGCAGAAGAAGCAAGGAAGCTGGGTGGCGATTTTGTGGCTACAGGGCATTATTGCAGAAAGGAAAGTATAAGTGTAAAGGGCACACTTATTCACAGGTTGCTTGCCGGTCTCGACGATAACAAGGATCAGAGCTATTTTCTGTGCCAGGTAAGTCAGGAACAGCTTGGCTATGCCTTATTCCCTATTGGAGATCTGACAAAACCGGAGGTGAGGGCAATAGCTGAGAAACTTGGATTAGCCACAGCACAGAGAAAAGATTCACAGGGAATATGTTTCGTAGGAAAAGTTCACCTGCCTACATTCCTGCAACAGAAACTTGTAGCAAAAAAAGGTGAAATAATTGAAATAACGGATAAATCGCTGTATCCCCTGTGTGAAGAAGGATTACCGGGCGATGACATTACAGAAAGTGAATTGTCAAAACTAGCCGAACCATTCAGTTATAAAGCTTCATATGGTAAAGTGGCAGGTTTGCATAACGGGGCTCATTTTTTTACAATCGGACAGCGAAAAGGGATGAATGTCGGAGGACACATAGAGCCATTATTTGTTATAGCTACTGATGTCGAAAAGAATCTTGTTTATGTAGGTGAAGGACATGAGCATCCGGGATTGAACCGGAAAGGTCTGTTTATCAGGCACGATGAAATACACTGGATAAGGGAAGATCTTAAAATGGCAGCAGGCGATACTCGTGACTATATGGTCAGAATCAGATACAGGCAACAGTTGCAGAAGGCAAGAATATTCTGTCGCGATAACGGGATATATATCATATTCGACAAACTTCAGCGCGGAGTAGCACCCGGA
>JBBQZN010000106.1:0-5958 GCA_038207725.1 Bacteroidales bacterium
CCTCCGAAGAAGAGATAATGTCAATTTTCTCATAATCAGGTTTAATCAATCCCAAAAGAGACTGGAATTCTGCTTGTTTACCTGAATGAGGAGTGGCTGTAAGTAATAAGAGATGTTGATTTTCTTTTTTGGATATATCATGAAGTAAATGATGACGAAGTTGCTGGGAATTATTTGCACCGGCTGGTCTTGCGCATGTGTGAGCCTCGTCAACAATAATCAATTCAGGGCAATGATCAATAAAGACCTGTCTTTTAGTGCCTGTTTTTATATAGTCAATTGAAATAACCTGGAAGGGAAATGAACGGAAAATATTTTCATGAACCTTAATTTGACGTTCCAATGCTGTGGCTGTTCCTGAGCGTATGATCACGGCTTCAATGCCGAATTTACTCTTTAGTTCATCCTGCCATTGGTCGCATAAATGTGGTAAGCAAACAATTGCAAAACGCTTTATTTCTTTACGCTCGTATAATTCTTTTGCAATTAACAATGCTTCGATTGTTTTACCAACACCCACATCATCTCCAATCAGCATCCTCACAGTCTCTTGTCTCAAAGCCATTATGAGAGGGACCATTTGGTATGCCCTTGGCCGGAATGAAAGTTTTCCTAAGCATCTAAAGGGTCCTGAAGCGTTTCGGAATGAGATTCGGGTAGCATTATAAAGCAGTTTAGCTGAGGTAAAATCGCCCAGATCCTTTCCTGAGGGTTTTATAAAATTATAGGATTGAGGTAAATCGCTTTCACGTGCAAGAGGTTTGTAAATTCCAGTTATCTCATCTTCTGACCCTCCGAGTGGCTTAACAAGTAAAAGATCATCATCTTCAGATGGAAGCACCATCCATGGACGATCCCTCAAAGTAACCAAACTACCTGGTTTGAAATCAAAATTCATTTATTTGCTTTTAATAAGTGTCTTATTCCATTGAACTCTTTTATGACTTAACTTGCTTAAAAATATCTGGTCTACTGGCAATTAACTCTTCCAGTGAATCTTTATAATACCATCCTATTACCTGATATTTACCTGAATTTATTAGTGCGCTTCTTTTTTCAACATCATCCTTTTTTACTACAGGGTCATCATGAGGAGTACCATCACAGAAAATACAGATATTCGGTTTGTACATAAAATCCGGACGAACATACATATCCAGTATAATTGGCTGTGCCTCATCAGGGAGTTTTAATCCATTCTTATAGAGATTTTTTAGAAACTGATCTTCAGTACTGCTATTTGGATCTCTTGCAGCTTGAAGAGATTGGTATTGTTCATCATAAGAAGAGAAAGATCTGGATGTAAGAATTTCAACATCTGAATCCTTCAACAGTCTCAGCGATTCCCTGATATAATTCCGATTAATTGACTGATGATGGATCTGATTGTAATAACTCAATAAATCATCATAAGATGCCGGAACCAATTCCTTTTTCGGAATTTCTATCCCATCCTTCATAAACAGAAAATCGAAGGCTTCACGCATTACGGCTTTATATATTGAAGGATTATCCACTACTTGAGACAATACCCCCAAACTACCTTCAGAAGCCTCGTAGATCAATAAATTTGGAATATCTCCCTCACCCATAATGGTTGCTCCAATCTCATTAGATTCAACCTGGAAGAAATTCTCAATTGACCTTTTTAGTGCATACATTAGAGTTATCACTCCATCTTTTCCGCCTTCCAAAGCCAGTGATTCAACAGGTTGGATGAACAGTGCATTTGCAGTTAAAGTGGTAAAGAGTTTAATTCGTCTTATGTCATCATTATTCCCTTCCTCCGTTTCCTGTTTTTTGGTTTGCCAGTATCCGTTTTTCAGATTCAGAGCATAACCGTTTTCAGGAGACGATCTCCATTTATAGCTAATTTTTACAAGTCGAGCAGATGGAATGGAATGGATATGCAGCAGTTGTTCTTTCTCAACATTAACCACAGCTTCAGTAATACTTTCAAATCCTCCTTCTACAGAAAAATAAGTTCTTATATCAAATCCTCTTCTGGTTCTTTCTTCCTCCTGACAAGTGATACGCTGAAGTTCGTATGCTTTTGTCTCTGTCATGTTGACCAGGTCAGGATGTGTGAACTTATCCATTCCCACATTAAGTTCCTTATTTACCATTGGATCAACATTATAATTATACTGATCATTCATTAAAATATAGCCGGTATATGGACTGATTTTGGCCTTTTCAAGTTTAGCTTCTGCTTCAGATAATACGATTCTATCTATCCTGTATTTTGATCCATCATGATAGATCACATTGCGGGGACCAAACTCATTTAGAGCAAGAGTTCTTGGACGGGAAATAAAATCACCGGAACCCTCTTTATTTTCAAGGAAAGAGCGAATAGGTAAACGAGTAAAATTATAACCAGGCAGGAATCCTTCAGAAGCCAGATATCTATATGGGTAGAACTCTGATTGGCTGCCCTTACTGTTTCTTCCTCCGTCTTTTGAATCGTTTAGAAGTAGGTCCATCTGTCTCTCTGCTTGTCTTCTTGAATACTTAGCTTCCTTTATTTTCTCGTGATTGTCTGCATAAATTCTGTTTTCAATAATATCATTTGCTGCCCTGAATTGCAGAATAGCACTTCGATAAAGCAACCGCCATCTATCAAGGGACTCATCAAATCGCAGTAGAAAGTCATCAATAGACCTTTTCATCCAATCTTCATTAAACCATGCTGGCTTTCTGATATTCAATTCATTTTTGAAATAGCTATCCTCGATTACTTTTCTGAAAGTTGTAAGCACCTGGATTTTTTGCTGCTCAGATAATTTTAATGCCTCAAGAACCTCTTCTTTAATTGGCATTTTTTCAAGGTCTTCCCTATATATAACATCTTCAAGAGAGTTGTTGAGACCAGCAATTGACCTCAAGGTGAGTATGCTGGCATGAAGGTGGCTTTTTAATAGTTCCTCGTTTACAAGATCCATTCTTGGAGTTGAAACTTCGCCTGATACCATCTTGGCAGGATTCTTAAAGTAATGCCTATCATGCGGACTGAAATTGCTGCAATAGGTCATCACCATAGCTGCTTGTCCGGATCGGCCAGCCCGTCCACTTCTCTGAGCATAATTAGAAGGAGAAGGAGGGACATTACGCAGATGTACAATCGATAAATCAGATATATCAATACCCAATTCCATGGTAGGAGAGCAGAACAAAGCTCCAATTGTACCTTCTCTAAATTGCTTTTCTCTATCTCTTCTACTCTGAGAGTTTATTTGTCCAGTATGTTCTCTTCCTTCTAAAGGTTTTAATGAGCGAAAGTCAATCTGGTAAAAATGTTTAAAGTAATCATTAACCTTAGGAGTAAGTGGTCGGTATGTACGTTGCTTTATTAAATCCGGTGAAATGGTTTTACCATCACCTTTTTTCCAGAGAATATTATCTACTCTCAACTGGTAAACAGATATTTCTTCACCTGCTTCAGACTTGACCGGTTTTCTTATTAGCCATCCTGCTTCAACAAGAAAATCTAATAAATTATAAATGAAACTATTGAATACTTCTTTACCTCTTAGGTCAATGCCGTAATCCTTTGAAATTCTTTTTATATATCGTCCGAATACACTCTGGTAACCACCGCTTTCTGTATAAAAACTGATTGCTGATCGAGCAAGTTTTTCGATTCTTAGATGTGCGGGATATTCGATCTTATCAGAATCATCAAGAGTCCATGGATCTCTAAGTTTCTCTCTTATTTTATTTGTATTCTGATTTATTAATGATGGTTCAAGCATCGTATAATTCAAAGCATAAGATTTTCTGAAAAAGTCAAAAATCTGATGCAAAAACTCTTTCCGCTCAGAAGCATTCATTGAGTTTAGAAGATCCTGTTCTTCCCAGAGTGAATCGTCCTTAACAGATTCTTCAAGGTGATTGTAATCTATTTTCAACAGTGCACATTGCTCCAGGTTTGGAAGCACAACTCTCCAGCTTCTTCTTAAGTCATGAAGCAAGCGATAGGTAATAAAATCCTTAAAAGTATCCTCATTCTCTTTCTTTGGTCCTGGGAATTTGGCCGGATTTTTTGCGTACTCCTGCTGAGGGATATTCAGTGCTTCAAATATCTTATCAGCAATATTAGAATAATCGAGTGAAATATGTGATTTCAGTGCATTGCTAATTGCTGCCCTCAATTGTCCAACTTTAACAAAATCGTTAAAATGCCCTGACTGAAGTGATGCGTCCTGACGATTATCTGTAAAACTTAGTAACTTTTGTTTTTCGGGTGCTTCATTAAACTCCTGAAGTTGTGTGATTGCTTCAAAGGAAAGGACTGTAGTGGCAGTGCTTCTTCCTTCGCCCCCGATTTTTATCATCTTTGTATACTCGGCTGTCCTTGCATCAAAAATACTTCCCGATGTTGGATCAATGAGCAGTGGTTGGGCAATAAACCAACCTTCAAACTTTAGCTTCTCCTGAAAAGAAAAATTACCCTCCTTATCAAAATATATTTTCTTAGGTATTCGATTCAGATTGTTTTTCTTTAGTGTTTGGGTTCCATCTCTTTTGGGTGGATTAAACCAGGTTTCTGGGAGATCCATAAGATCCCTTTCCTCATCCCAAATAAGTTCTTCGTCTTCTTTATGCTGAATGAAGATATATCCTGCAGAAGATTGCTCCTCTTCTTCATCAGCATCATTGAGGTTATAAAACTCTCTTGGCTGAATCTTACTGTCATTCTCGTTTATATTCACGCAATACATCTCATGGCCTGAAGCACGACTGAAAACCAATGGGAAAATAAAGGTGTCTTCATTTTCTGCGTACAACCCTGCATCCATAAAAAGTTGCCTGTCTTTCTGACTACCAAGCGTTGCATAGACTGAACCAGTTTGTGCAATGAATTGATGTATTCTATATGGCAAAAAGTTTTTCCTTTGGTCCTTTTCTTTGTGTGAATTGAGATTATTTGCCCAATCAAGGAGATCAAGAATGTGCTTCTCACAATCTTCGAATGATATCCCACAATACTCTGATAGCTTTTTACTTATATCTGGTATAGAGAGTGGTTTCCTCCTTACCATAACCCCTTCTTTACTTTCAAGGGCAATATTTTCCTCCAACCAGTTTGCAGTTTGATGATGCTCGAATTGTGAAAAAGACCAGGACTGATCAATGCCTGTCTGAACTGCCTGAGCAACTTTAACAGGAGATATTTCAATATTTTCTCCTATACTCCGTATAAGAGATTCATTAATGATTTGATTTTCTTTTATGTCAGATCCAAATATCTGAGAACCAATTTTAGCCACCTCTTTTTTCTGTTGCAAGAGTGTTGCTGTTTCGGAAGAAATCATAGTGGCTGAAGTTCCGATACATGTAATCCGACTTTTAGCATTAGCCTTGATCCTTCTAATTAAAATCGATACATCAGATCCCTGGCGTCCTCGGTAAGTATGTAACTCGTCAAATACCAAAAAACGAATATTCTCAAGAATAGTGTTTCTGATTTCAACATCCTTACCACCCCTCGTCATGATTAATTCCAACATCATATAGTTGGTAAGCAGAATGTGAGGAGGGTTCCTCCTTATCGCTTCACGGGTTTCCTCATCTTCCTGTCCTGTGTATTGAGCATATTTAATCGGGAAAATATCTCCAACAATATCTTTCAGGTCTTTGATTTGTTCATCAAGCGTTTTATTCTGCTCATCATATTTCACTCCGCTTGGAAGAGATGACTTTAGAAAATTACGCTCATATTTTTTTATCTCCTCATTCTGTGAGTTAATGAGGGCATTCATGGGATACACGATGACAGAGATATTCTTACCTCTAACTTCTTCCTGATTGTTTAATATATGGCTAAAAATAGTAGCCATATATGTCAGCGATTTTCCTGATCCGGTTCCGGAAGTGACTATGAATTCATTTCCTGTTGCTCCCAATCTAATTGCCTCCTCCTGATGCTTGTATAATTCATATCCAACGAAGATC
>JBBQZN010000107.1:0-5895 GCA_038207725.1 Bacteroidales bacterium
CTCCGGCCCAGTCACTCTGTCCCCGACCTCCCTGAGCAAACGTTGCCGGTCTACCAAGGGGAGTGCAAGAATCTGCTTTTTGATTTCTTCAATATCCATGTAACAAATATACAAATAATAGCTATTTTAAACTAGAGCCAATTATTTCAGTAAGCAGTTAACTCACAGCCAGATCCGCAACACACTTGGAAAGCCTAAAAGATGCAGAAAACTCCATTTTTACTATAAAGAGGCGCTTGTGGAATATAAAGGCTATTCTTTAAAGTTGTTTTACAGCAAGCGGGGAGTCAATGGCAAATGGCATGTTATATTGACTACAGATACAGATATATCGTTTATTAAAATGATTGAGATTTATCAAATACGATGGTCGATAGAGGTGTTTTTTAAAGAATCAAAACAGTTGTTAAACCTGGGGTATTGCCAATCCAATAATTTTGATGCGCATATAGCAGATATAACAATGACAATGATACAGTATATATTATTGACCATGCGATATCGCTTTGATACTTACGAGACTAAATGGGGCGTATTCAAACACCTCAGTGAGCAAACTATCCAATACCGACTCAGTGAGCGACTCTGGGGATTGTTTATAGAATTACTGACTGTTATCGAGAAACTATTTGACGGGATTGATGAAATGGAGCTGATTGAAAAAATAATTAGTGATGACGAGGCTTATGAAATCATTTGTCGAATGCTACCAATAAAAGCTCAATCTCAAACAGCGGCATAAATGAAAATGGAAACTTTAGTGAAATGAAAAACAATGAGATAGATAAAAAACTGCTTTGTATAACACAATCAGACAGCAAAATAGAGCCTGTGAAAAATTTTGTGTAAACTGGTAGCTACTCACATTCTGCATCTGTCTTCAAATTTAATAATAAACTGATTGATAATAATTCCCCAGGATCTGATGGGCATCGTCCATTTCTGTTGTATGTTATTAACAGCCAGATAAACAGCTTTTAAAGCCGATTGATCATCAGGGAACACGGTTTTCGTTTTAGTATATTTTCTGATAGAGCTGTTGAGACTTTCAATGGCATTGGTGGTATAAATGATTTTTCGGATCTCCATCGGATAGTCAAAATAGGCTGTCAGATCTTCCCAGTTATTTCTCCATGATTTAATGGCATACCCGTATTTTGAGCCCCATTTCTTTTCAAAGCTATCAAGCGCATCTGATGCAACTTCTTTGTTCTGTGCCCCATACACCAGTTGCAGATCGGCGATAAATTCTTTTCGTTCTTTCCAGACAACATACCTGGAGCTGTTTCTGATTTGGTGAACCACACAGAGCTGGGTTACAGCGTCCGGGAAAACAGCATTGATTGCCTGTCTGATACCTGCAAGATTATCGGTACAAGCTATCAGGATGTCCTCTACTCCACGAGCCTTCAAGTCGGTTAATACATTCAACCAGAACGAGGCACTCTCGGTCTCGGAGATCCACATGCCAAGTACTTCTTTCAATCCATCCTTATTAAGCCCGATAATCAAATAAATGGTCTTGCCTATAACCTTGCCGTTATGTCGTACTTTGATGACAATACCGTCCATCCAAACAACAAAATAGACATCCTCCAAGGGGCGCTGCTGCCATTGCTTGATGTTCTCGATAATGGAGTTGGTAATATTGGATACAGATCCCTCGCTAAGCTGTATTCCGTACATATCCTTGATGGTCTCCTCGATATCCCGGGTACTCATTCCACGAGAATACAAGGTGATAACCGCTTGCTCAATGCGGGCCGACATACGCTGATGCTTGGGAACGATTATAGGATCAAAACTTGAGTCCCGGTCCCGGGGAACATCCAAGGGGATATTACCAATGTTGGTTTTAAGTGTTTTACTGCTGTACCCATTGCGACTGTTATCGCTCCCATTTTCCCTGGGCTGATGCTTCTCATAGCCAAGATGCTCCTCCATCTCTGCTTTTAGCATTCCTTCAACAGCTTGTTTGTAGAGATCATGGAAAAAGTTATCCAGTTCTCCCTGGGATTTGATCTTTTTGAGTGCTTCTTCCGGGATTTGGAAGTCGCCCTGATTCTTGTCTTTTTCTTTCATGTGCTGCGTGTTAAGTGTAAAAATAAACGTTTTTCAATCCGGGTTAAACTCTCTTTGAGTTTTTGTGACTCCAGAGTGTTTAACCCTTAGCGCAGCTACTTACGTTTACACAAAATTCTTTACACCCCCGCAAAATAAACTAAGTGCGAAACATTAATAATTTATTATCAGTATTTTAAATTTGTATTTGAAAAGTTAACGCATCACTGGTAATCAGATAACAATGATTTTATTATTATTGTTTCTTTATCCAACTAATCGGTCACACAATGAAAATGCTCCTTTCTCTTTCAATTTCTCTTCTTTTAACTCTCCCTTTGAGTTCGCAGGTAACACAAGATGACTCCTTTTATAAAGATGTAGCAACAAATAAAAATATACCATCGCCAAAGGAATTTTTTGGATTTTCAATCGGCGATAATTACAAGCTTTCAACTTATACACAGACTGAGGAATATTTCAAAAAGATTGCCTCAGTTTCAGACCGCGTAAAACTTGCAAATATAGGTTTAACTGAAGAAGGGCGGACGCAATATATGTTGATAGTCTCTTCTCCGGAAAACATAAAAAATCTGAACCATTTTAAAGAAATTTCCCGGAAGCTTGCACGGGCAACTGACCTGTCTGACGAGCAGGCACATAACCTTTCTCTGGAAGGGAAAGCGGTTGTGTGGATAGATGGAGGATTACATGCAACTGAAACTGTGGGTACACATCAGCTTATTGAATCATTGTGGCAGCTTACAAGCAGAAATGATCCGGAGACCATGCGAATTCTGGATGAAGTAATTATTCTTCTGGTTCATGCAAATCCTGACGGACAGGAACTTGTTTCCGGCTGGTATATGAGTAATCCGGATAGCTTAAAAAGGTCTTATTCCCAACTCCCCAGATTGTATCAGAAATATGCTGGTCACGACAATAACCGTGATTTTTACATGATGAACATGAAGGAGACACAGAATATGAGCAAACAACTATATATTGAGTGGCTCCCGCAAATTGTTTATAATCATCATCAGGCAGGACCGGCCGGATCAGTGGTTGCCGGACCTCCATACCGTGATCCTTTTAATTATCTGTTTAACCCACTGGTTATTAACGGCATAGATGCAATTGGAGCATCAATGGTAAGCAGATTAGACGTTGAGCATAAGCCAGGGTTTACAGCAAAAGGTGGATCTCAGTTCTCAACCTGGTATAACGGGGGATTAAGAACAACAACATACTTTCATAATATGATTGGGTTGCTTACCGAGATAATCGGAAACCCTACCCCATCATCAATTCCTTTAGTACCCTCACGACTTATTCCTAACGGTAATACTCCTTATCCTGTAATGCCGCAAAAGTGGTATTTCAGAACTTCCATCGAATACTCCCTGACTCTGAACTATGCAGTGCTTGACTATGCGGCCAGAAATCGCGAACATCTTCTCTACAATATTTACAGTATGGGGAAAAGTTCAATTCAGTCAGGGAATAAGGATACATGGACAATATATCCCAAACGTGTGGATTTAATAAATGCGGCTTATGAAAAAGATCAAAAAGACAGCCTGTCATCTTCATTAAGGGGAAACCAGAGAACTATGCCTGTAAAATACTTTGACATAATATTTAAGGACTCTACTCTCCGCGATCCGCGTGGTTACATACTACCTGCCGGTCAGCCTGACTTCCCTACTGCTGTAAGATTTATTAACTCCCTTATCAGGTCGGGTATAAGTGTGTCAAAAGCAACAGCAGACTTTAAAGTTGAAGGAAATAGCTATCCTGCCGGATCCTATATAGTAAAAACAAATCAGGCATTTCGCCCAATGGTGCTTGATATGTTTGAACCACAGGATCATCCAAATGATTTCTTATATCCCGGCGGACCTCCTGTAGCTCCTTATGATATGGCTGGCTGGACACCTGCATATACTATGGGATTAAAATTTAGCAGAGTTCTCAATGCATTTGATGGCCCTTTTCAGTCAATACCTTATGGAGAAATCCAGTCACCAAAAGGAGAATATAAAGTGTCAGGTCCTGTAGCCGGATACGTAATAGATTCCAGATGCGACAATTCATTTATTACTGTAAATACTTTACTGAAAGCCGGACTTGATGTCTTTAGAATTAAAAGTCAGGGTGGAACTCAGGCTTACGGAGGAGGTTCTTTCTTTATTCCTGAAAACGCAAAGGCTAAAGCGATACTTGCAAAAGCCTCAAATGATTTAAGTATGAACATTTCTTCTGTAAGTAAGCGTCCGGCCAATCTCTCAGGCAAAATATCTCCTTTGCGGGTTGCGATATGGGATACTTATGGCGGTTCTATGTCGGCAGGATGGTTAAAGTGGATAATGGAACAGCATAACTTCACATATAAAACAATATATGTAAAGGAAATAAATGCAGGGAACCTTCAAAAGAAATATGATGTTATAATATTTGTAGGTGGTGCTATACCATCAGTTTCATCCACCTCTCGGTATTCTCCGAGAGATACAGCAAGGTCGGCCTCCATCCCTGCTGAATACAGGTCTCAGGTAGGAAGGATCAGTGCCGACACTTCAATTGTTGCTCTGAAGATATTTATGGAATCAGGTGGCACTGTCGTAACTATCGGGACAAGTACCAGTCTTGCTTACTACTTAAAACTGCCTGTAACCAATGCCCTTGTTGAAATGAGAAATGGGAAAATTGCTTCATTACCTTCAGAAAAATTCTTTATCCCGGGAAGTGTGTTGAGAGTAAGAGTTGATTCCGCACAATCCTTTGCATGGGGTATGGGATCTGAAGCAGATATAGTATTTGATTCCAGTCCGGTATTCAGAATAACACCGGATGCTATTAGTCAACGTAAAATAGTTCCTATCGCCTGGTTCGATTCGGAAATGCCATTGCGCAGTGGATGGGCCTGGGGACAAGAATATTTAAAAGACGGGGTTGTAGCTTTTGAGGCCAGAGTTGGTTCAGGAAAGTTATATGCCTTCGGACCTGAGATTACATTCCGGGCACAGACTTACAGTACATTCAAGCTATTATTCAACCAACTCTATTCCGGATATTAAATTGATTAACGTTAAAAGTAAATCAGGTTTTCAGAAGACCATTGTCCGCACTCCTGAATTGGTCTTTTGAAGCCTAATGCCTTTTGAAGTTCCTTATTTGTTTTTTCATAGAGGTGTGTTTCGTCTTTAAAAATGGGCCTGGCATCAATTTTTCTATCTAAAATTCCATTTTAAGACAAAGGAATAAAAATTCTACATGCGTTCCTCCCTGATAATTGATATAATGTAAACTTTGTATTACAAAAATACATATATTTGTAAATAATAATTTACGTTATGAAAACCAGGAACCCAATATTGTTACCCAAAGCTCAGAAAGTTATTTCAACGCTGGGGGAGAATATAAAACTGGCCAGGTTGCGAAGAAAGTACAGTACACAACAGGTTTCGGAGAGAGCAAATATAAGCAGACCAACTCTGTTATCTATTGAGAAAGGTTATCCTAATGTCAGCATTGGTGCATATGTTAAAGTACTTATGGTCCTTGGCCTTGAAAAGGATATTTACACAGTTGCTAAGGATGATAACCTTGGCAGAAGACTTCAGGATGCCAATTTAACTATCAGGGAGCGTGCTCCGAAAAGAACCAGGTAATACCATAAATCATGGGACTGAGAAACGATGTCAGAAATATTTATGTTTATGCTCATTGGGTTGGCATAAAGGAACCGGTATTGATGGGAGAACTTAAAGCGGAATTTGTAAGGGGAAAAGAAATCTTTTCATTCAGTTATGCTGAAGAATGGCTCAAATC
>JBBQZN010000108.1:0-5816 GCA_038207725.1 Bacteroidales bacterium
GAAAGAGCAGGGTGGGTATATACATTATTGTCTTTGCAGAAGTCCAATGGGTCATCATCAATAACCCATTCGTTTTGTGTGTATACTGCATGGAATATCTTTTCCTTACTCTTCTTTTCCGGTATAATGCTTAGATACATCGTGTTATAATCCCTGGAGAAGGTTGTGGCTTCACTGGGAAAAATTACAGATGACCCGGTGAGGAATGGAATATACTCACCCGGAACGGTGTCGGAAACAAGCGCCAAAAAGGGACTCAGAGTACCGAACGAAAGGTGTTTTTCAATCATCTTAGAAGCTCCTTTGGAGTATGACAGAAACAGAATTCCGTTCCTGTAGAACCGGACACCGGATGAAGGAGCAACAATTTCGAGCTGGAACGGGGTGACCTGAATTGAGGTGTCCGGCGTCGCAGGGTGAGAGTAGTTATACTCCTGTTTAGGTACAGTGCATTCGAATAGGTCATTAAGAGGTGTTAAAATAATTCCCAGGTTGAGAATCATTACGGGCATTATGATGTATAAACTTTTCATGGCTTTCGTTTTTATTTTACCAATGCCTGTTCAGGGGTGATACGGAGCTGGTTTTCCCGAAATTCAATCCCAGTACTAATTCTATTACCAACTCCTTTTTATAGAAAGGCACATTTCTTGGGAAATCGACCAAAGTGCCCAGGTACATCTTCGGAAATCTGTATTGAAAGAAAATGGTCAGGTTGTTGTAATTGTGGAGATATGCTCCAACACAGAAGTCTTCCATGTACAGTTTAAGCATCGGATTGTATGTCTCCTTTTTATCGAAATTCAGGGAATCGTCCAGGTTTATTATGAGCGAGGGTTCAAGGACTATATTCAAAGATCTGCTGACCATGAATTTATATCCGGCAATGAAGAAGTACTGTCTTGACACAGGAACATCATAAATCTCATTAACTGTGCTGTCCAGCATATTCCCGAGGATGTTGGCGGCCGAAATTCCGGCGAAGAGTTTTTGCCCGTAGTAATAAACTCCGGCATCTATGTTGGGAATAAAACTGTTTTTGGAGGGTGCGAGATCCGGAATGGAATCCATCATGTTATAAAATCCCTTGACGGTAAGGCCTCCGGATAAAAACGATAAATTCTTGTTGTCAAGAGGCATATGATAGGATCCGGTGGCACCGAATCCGACATTTCTGGAAGTTTCTGTCACTTCGTTGAACAAAATCACACCTGCACCAAAACGGGTAAATTGTTTTGAGACAGGAGCGCCGAAATATGTTGGTCCTTTTTTGGCTATTCTGGTGTTTGCACTCAGAAGCTGTGACTTATCGGTACCCTGTATCACAGCTGCAAAATCGATAGCCAAATAATCCTTGCTTCCGGATACAGCCGGATTTATGACAAACGGAGTGAACACTCTGTTTGCCAGAGGGTAGGAAGGAGTCTGCTGAGCCGAGGCATAAGGTATATAACCCATTGTGGCAAGAACAAGCAGGGCTTTCAGTATATTTTTTTGGAAACAGGCGGATTGGATTATCATATATAATTAATTTACAGCATCAAAAATAAATGCCAAATTACTACAAACTCTTGTCAAAGGCAAAGTGACAAGTTTTTTCATACCTTAAATGGTTCCTGAATTTCGAGTTTCAGGGGGTTTAAAGATAACGTGTAGAAGGGAGATAAAGTATTGTCTACTCGTCTCCCAATCATTTGGTTTCTCAGTCATTTATGAATTAAACGGATCTTTCATTGAAAAGTTGGGGCAGTAGGAAAATTGGCTGTCGTATTCCTGCAGCCAGCCGCGGGAGAAGCCGAGGGAATGGAAGGCGTTGATGACGGTTTCGTATTCCTGGCGGGTGACAGTCCGCAAAAGGGATTTGCGATCTTCGATTTGCGATTTGGGATTTGCAAAATCTGAAATATAAAATGAAAGAAAGTTGACTTTTACTTTGGCATGTCATAACTTTGAAAGGTTAAGCTGCTTATTAAAGATTTTGTGGAGATCTTTAATGATTGATCTGAGATTCTAAAGAAAAGAATTCTATTTTATTTTTTAGTGTGGAGTAATTATACCAATGGTTCACTAACTGGGGCTGAACACCCATTATGATTCTGAAGGTGGAAATATGCCGAATAAACACCTTAAACTAAAGTAGGCTCACAAAAATGCTGCAAAAATGAAAAGGTTCAACTTTGTAATTGTAGTCCTGGCTATTTTAATGTTTGTATTTCTCTTATCCTGTAGCAAAGGAAGAGAGTACGAATCACAGGTGGATCTATTAAGTTTTCAATCTTTTGAAAAAATTGGGAAATTGCATAATGATTTTATGACAAATGTGCAGAATAACTTTAAGGTAAGGGAAAGTGTAAAGTCATTAAATGCAAGAATTGATTATGTAAATTCTTATCATTTGAATTATCTGGAAAATTGTTCCTTGTCACAGTTTGAAAAAGAAACTTTGGGTCAGGAACTCGAACGAGCCAAAAATCTTACCGATGTTGAGAACATAAAACAACTTTTAACAATAAAAAATGAAGCAAGAAAGGATGCAAATTTGGAATCATTATGTTCAATTCTGGATAAAGCACTTGATTGTAAATGTATTGATGAATTTGAGTATACTGCTTTGACCAGAATTATGGATTTAGCAAAGTTAAGTTTTGATGGCTTAGTTTCGCAGCATGAGTTAATGAGTTCCCTGGAAAAGATGAAGAAAGACTGGATTTCAAATAAGTATAAAATTGATTCAAAAGCAGGTTACATAAGTGGTTATGCAATTGCAATCTCGCTTGCCTCAATGAATTGGTGGGAAGAAAATGCTGAGGCTGGTACTGTTGAATCAAAAGGAATAAATGTAATTCCGGTATGGGTTGCCGCAGATGCTGTAGGAGCAGTATGGGGAGCAGCAAGCGGAGCTATAGGATCTTATGTCATAAATGATGAAGTAAATTGGGAATCTGTTGGTTGGGGAGCTTTATCTGGCGCAGTTGCAGGGTCAACGGGAGTTGTCGGCAAGGTTGGAAAATGGTTGAGTAATATCCTTTAAATATAATATTATGAAGACTTTAATTGCCCTATTCATTTTTTTAGCTTTTATTTGGATTCCTGTGTTCTTTGATGTTTACTCATGGAAGGTTGGGCTTATTATGACCCTCATGATAAGTATCGGTGCTTATTTCATTGATAAATATATCAGCAAAAAAGATTGAAATTTGGCAATGAACCTTTGAGTCAAATTTAAGTATTATCTCAATATCATGTTTTATTGGTATTCAGGAGTTCTGAAATATAATATCGTATTGGGATAAAATCTCCTTTTTGTTTCTAAAATCAGAGCGTTGCTCAGTCATTTATAAATTGAAAGGAGATTTTTTTGAAAAGTCAGGGCGGTAGGAGAGGTGGCTGTCGTATTCCTGAAGCCATCCGTGGGTGAAGCCGAGGGAATGGAAGGTGTTGAGAACGGTTTCATATTCCTGGCTGGTTATGGGTCGAAGAAGGGATTCGCGATTTGCGATTTTGCGATTTGCGAATTGTTCACTGCAATTTTGGGTTGTTCCTACCATTCGAAAGTCGGGATTCGACAATCGCACATTATTTTCCGGTGGATAATACTGTGACATCAGTGATATGTGGAGATTGGGGGAGACTTCTTCTGCGATTATTTTTAAAACCCCAAAACTGTTTTCTACATGTCCCGGGAGTACCAGGTGGCGCACGATGACTCCCCGCTGCGCGATACCGTGGTCATTGGTCTGCAGAGTGACGCCACACTGGTGAACCATCTCCTTCAGAGATGGCAGCGCGTAAGCCTTGTAGTCCGGCGTTGCACTATACTCCTCTGCCAGATTATCATCTGAATATTTGAAATCCGGCAACCAGACATCAACAATGTTCTCAAGCGACCTTATTGTCTCCGGAAGGTCAAATCCGTTAGTGTTATACACAATTGTGGGGTTGTGGCCTTGACGCCTCAACTCCTTCACTATCATTACCATTTGCGGCACAAAATGCGTTGGAGAGACAAATCCCAGGTTGCCCTCCGAAAGTGGTAACAACTCTATTATAGCAGCACATACCTCATCCAGACTCATAATAGTCCCCTGCGTACCCTTATTTGATATTTCATGGTTCTGACAGTAAACACACTGCATGTTGCACGACGGAAAAAAGAGGTTCACAATGCCCTTCTCTCCGGATATAGGAGGCTCCTCACCCTTGTGAATCACCAGTGAGGCAACATGTATACGGTTGTCACAGTTGCACCAACCCTCAGAGAGAGAGCGGTCGGCCTGACATTGACGGGGACATCTTTTGCAGAGTTCCAAGGTTTATGAGTTTCAGGGTTTTGTCATGCGGTCCTGTCCACCGGCTGGCGGAAGGTCCTGAGGTCTTCGTTTCGCTCCGTCATGCGGTCGGTCAGTAGTGTCGATATTTCAATTGGTCTGACAATATCTGACCATAAGACTTTATCTTCCATAGCCATTCTTAACCGTTAATAACCTCTCCCATCAGGGTTGCAGAAGTAGCACTGATAACCATGACGTTAACATAATCCCCGGGGTTTGCACCGTCAGCCTGAAATACAACCACCTTATTGCCTGATGTCCTGCCCTTCATGGTTTGGGCGTTGGTTTTAGGGCTGATTTGATTAGTGGTGCCTGCCGGCTTCTTAGCCTTGCCCTCAACAAGCACTTCAAACGTCTTGCCGATGTCACGCTTTTTGCCAGTAGCTGAAAGCATATTCTGAAGACTGATGATATCATTAAGCCTCCTGGACTTCACCTCTTCAGGAACATCATCTTTCAGGTGTCGCGCTGCACTCGTGCCCGGCCGTTCAGAATATTTGAACATATAGGCAAAGTCAAAGCCAGCCTCCTTCATCAGGCTAAGAGTCTCCGCATGCTCCTCCTCTGTCTCACCGCAGAAGCCTGCAATGATGTCAGTTGATAAATTGCATCCAGGAAGGATCCGGTTTATGGCAGCAATCCGATCGAGATACCACCCCCTGTCATACCGCCTGTTCATCCTTTCCAAAACACTGCTGCTTCCGCTCTGAACAGGCAGGTGGATATGTTTGCATATATTGTCATGGCGGGCCATTGTGTGCAGAAGATCATCCGTGAGGTCCTTCGGGTGGCTGGTGGAATAACGTACCCTAAGCTGCGGACTAACATCAGCTACCATCTCCAGAAGCGCTGCAAAATTGATGTGGTCAGCTGATAAGGACAAGTTTCCGGACGAAACCGTTATCGGGGTAAATGAACCATAATCGTGCGAATCATTAGCGGAAGAATTCAGTCCGGTGATGTTGCCCGCCGCCACTTTATCCTTAAACGAAGACCTGTCAATTACATCTTCGCCAGAAGATACCCTTCCACTCCAGGAAAATGAATTCACGTTCTGTCCCAAAAGTGTTACCTCCCGGTATCCCTGCGAAAAGATCTCCCGGGCCTCACGGACAATTGTATATGGGTCGCGACTTCTTTCGGCACCGCGGGTATAGGGTACCACGCAGTAAGCGCACATATTATTGCACCCCCGCATAATGGATATGAATGCCGAAACGCCGTTGCTTTCCAATCGCACCGGCGAGATATCGGCGTAGGTCTCCTCGCGCGACAGCAGCACATTGACAGCTGTATGCCCCTCGCCGGCAGTTGAAATCAGCATTGGTAAATCGCGGTATGCATCGGGGCCGACAACCATGTCAACCATCTTGTCACTTTCAAGGAGCTTCTCCTTAAGCCTTTCGGCCATGCATCCCAGCACGCCCACAACCACCTGAGGGCGTTTTCTTTTTTCACTCCTGAAGAAGTCCAGCCGGCCCCATA
>JBBQZN010000109.1:0-5542 GCA_038207725.1 Bacteroidales bacterium
CTTTTTAAAAACTGGATTGTCGTTTATATTGGAAATTTTATAGGTGCAGTAATGATGGCATATCTTGTCTGGAAATCCGGGATTTTTGGTCATCATAATGAAATATCATCACTGGGAAAAACTGCAATCAGCGTAGCAGAATATAAAATGAATCTGACAATCGGTGAGTCATTTATCAGAGGTGTTTTTTGCAATATTCTTGTTATTCTCGCAATAATCATGTCATGTTTCTCAAAAGATGTTATCTCAAAGATTGTATGTGTCATTCTGCCGATTATGACATTCGTGGCAGCGGGTTTTGAACATAGCATTGCAAATATGTATTTAATTCCTGCAGGTTTGTTTATCAAGGGTTATAGTTTACCTCAGACAGTTATTATTTTTCAAAATTTGATACCTGTTACATTAGGTAATATTGTAGGGGGACTCTTCATAATGCTGATTCATCCCAATCGAATAAGACAGGTTATTTCTTTATTTTCTATGAGGAAGAAAAAAATAACATGAGTTCGACATAATAAAATTATATGTTAGATGTATAAAATAATTGACGGTAAAAAGATTGCTTCCGAAATAAAGAAAGAAATTGCAGAGGGAGTAAAAAGACTTATAACTGAAGGTAAAAAGATACCTCATCTTGCTACAATTCTTGTCGGAAATAATGGATCAAGTGAGACTTATGTTTCAAACAAAGTAAAAGATTGTGAAGAGGTTGGATTTAAATCGACTCTGCTGAGATTTGGTAATGATATATCTGAGTCTGAATTGCTCGATAAAATTTCTGAACTTAATAATGATTCTGAAGTTGATGGCTTTATTGTTCAATTGCCGTTACCTGCTCACATATCAGAAAATAAAGTAATTGAAGCAATAGATCCTTTAAAGGACGCAGATGGTTTTCACCCGGTAAACCTTGGTAAAATGATGATCGGTCTTCCGGGATTCCTACCTGCAACCCCATATGGAATTATTGAACTTATTAAAAGATACGGGATTGAAACAAAAGGTAAAATTTGCGTAGTAATTGGTCGGAGCAATATTGTTGGAAGACCTGTAAGCATCCTTCTTTCACAAAAAGGGATGGATGCTACTTTAACTGTTGTTCACAGCAGGACAAAAAATATTGAGGATATTTGTAGTAATGCAGATATAATAATTGCAGCACTTGGTTTCCCTGCCTTCCTGAAAGCAGAGATGGTTAAGGAAGGTGCTGTTGTTATTGATGTGGGTACTACCCGGATAGAAAACAAAGAGTCTAAATCGGGTTATAAACTTGTTGGCGATGTTGATTTCGACAATGTTGCCCCAAAATGTTCATTCATAACACCAGTACCAGGCGGAGTGGGACCAATGACACGTGTATCATTGTTGCGTAATACACTTCTTGCTTCAAAGAAGAGGTAAGACATGGTAAGAACAGATATAGAGTTCAATTATCTCAGAAGTTATTTTTATATCAATTTGAAAATATATAGGAATTAAAATGAAGACAATTCTTCGCACCAAAACACGGGAGATAATTATCAATACTGATGGCCCTGTTATCATTATCGGAGAGAGTATTAATCCTACACGGAGGAAGAAGCTTATTTCGACTTTGCTGGAAGGTGATTTTAGTTATGTTATTGAACTGGCTAAAATTCAGATAGATGCAATGGCAGATTTACTTGATGTCAATATTGGTTTCCCAGATGTTGATGATGTAAAACTGCTACCTGAAACCGTTAAACAATTACAAAGTCATTTCGACATACCTCTCTGTCTCGATTCACCGAATCCCAAAGCTATTGAAGCAGCCCTTAAAGTGATTGAGGGGAAATGTCTTATTAATTCTGTCAATGGTGAAGAAAAATCCATGAATGCTCTTCTTCCTATAGTAAAAGATTATGGTGCTGCTGTTATAGGATTAACAATGGATGATGATGGCATAACTAACGATCCTTACAAAAGGCTTGCTATTGGAGAGAAGATACTCAACAGGGCAGTAAGACTAGGTATAAAAGAGGAAGATGTAATAATAGATGCTCTGGCTATGGCTGTAAGTGCCGACCCTAATTCATGTCTTGTCACGTTGAAGACAATAAGACTTATTCATGAAAAACTTGGGTTGAATATAACTCAGGGAGCAAGTAATATCTCATTTGGTCTGCCTGGTCGTGAAATGCTGAACATTGCCCATATGATACTGTCAATACAGGCCGGTCTTACATGTCCGATCGCGAATCCTGAGAAAATAACTGCAGCTGTCAGGGCAACTGATCTTATTCTTGGCAGAGATGATTTTGCAATGAGGTTTGTTGATCACTTTGAACTTTCAAAAGAAGTATGATAATGGTTATCATTTTAAAAATAATTTGATGTATTCTATTAAACCTGCACGCAGATGGCAACCTGCCTTTTACCCATTTAAGCGGGAAAAATTCGGCAAACGGGTTCTGGCAAAAACTGAGCTTTGTGCTAAGGGTCCCTTGTTCGGCTGTCGGATGTGTGGCAACTGTCTGCTTCAGGAGACAGCCTTTATATGCCCTATGGAATGTCCCAAAGGGATGAGAAATGGTCCGTGCGGCGGAGTTACACCTGAAAAAAACTGTTATATTGATGAGACCCGTAAATGTGTCTGGTACGCCATTTATAAAAGAGCTCAGAAAACTGGGAGAGAAGAGAAACTGCTTGAAGTTCTGCCTCCACTCGATTGGAATAAGGTTGGGACAGAGACATGGGGTGATGTTGTAAGACAGATAAGAAGAGTGGGCCCCGGCAAGTTTGTCAGCGGTATATTTTCAAAAGATAAGATAAAAAAGTCGGAGGTTTGGGACTCTGTTTTTAAAACTATTCGTCAACCTGATTGGTGGCAGGGCGATTCGGATTATCATGAAAAGGGATATAAAGAACCTGTTTCCAATCTTGAAAGATGCTTGCGAAATGGGGAATTTGTCATAGCTACGGAGGTAACACCTCCCCTGAGTGCCAATGCCGATAAACTTAAAAAGGATATCGATCTGGTAAAACCTTATGTTACAGCAGTTAATTTCACAGATTCTTCAAGCGCACGACCAAGAATGTCAAGTATTGCTTGCTGTAAAGTAGCCAATGACATGGGTATGGAACCGGTTTTGCAGATAGCTGCACGTGATACAACCCGAACAGGTCTGCAGTCTGAAATTGTCGGAGTGAATGAACTCGGAATATTCAATGTTCTATGCATCTCGGGCGATAGCGCTAAAGTAGGCCCTTCCCCGACAAGTAACCTGAATCTTCTGGACATCGACTCAGTGCAGATGCTTTGGATACTCAGAAGAATGAGAGATGAAGGAATCTATCTCGATGGCAGGAAAATGAAGAACCCACCAAAATTATTTCTTGGTGCAGCCTCTTCTCCTTTTGGTTCAGATCCTTTATTACAGGCAATAAAAGACCATAAAAAGGTTAATGCCGGGGCACAATTCTTCCAGACAAATATTGTTTTCGAACCGGACAGACTTGATCTTTGGCTTGAACAACTTGACAAACGGAATATTTTAAATAAAGTATATATCCTGATCGGAATAGCTCCCCTGAAAAGCTATAAAATAGCAGAGTATCTTCATACAAAAGTACCTGGTGTAAGCCTGCCGGAAAAAATATTGAAGCGGATGGAAAAAGCAGGTGATGGGGCAGCTGAAGAAAGTGTACAGATTGCACTGGAATTGATCGATTCAATACAACGGAAACAGGGAGTGAATGGGATTCACCTTATGACATTGGGTTGGGAATCAGTAGTTCAGAGGATTGTAACAGAGGCAGGCCTCATGCAAACGAAATAATTAACAAATCGTATAACCAAAACATAGTTATGAAACCGGATATTGAAATTGCCCAACAGGCTAAGATCAAACCTATAACAGAGATAGCAAAAAAACTTGGTATTCCACAGGATGAGCTGGAATTATATGGCAAATATAAAGCAAAAATACCCATATACCTGATTGATGAGGAACGCGCTAAAAATGCAAAGCTGATACTTGTCACTGCTATCACGCCGACTCCCCCCGGCGAAGGCAAAACAACTACCTCGATCGGCCTTGCACAGGCTCTTAATTGCATTGGGAAAAAGACGACGGTAGTTCTTCGCGAACCATCACTTGGACCCGTTTTCGGAATTAAGGGAGGCGCAACAGGTGGCGGATATTCCCAGGTAATTCCTATGGAAGATATTAACCTTCATTTTACGGGAGACATGTCGGCAGTGGAGAAGGCTCATAACCTGCTGGCTGCCCTCATAGATAACAATATTCAAATGGATGATGGCAATCTCGGCATCGATCCGCGTACAATCAATTGGAAAAGGGTTATGGACATGAACGAAAGATCACTGCGCGATATCATTATCGGGCTTGGTGGTCCCAGTCAGGGGGTGCCCCGGGAATCAGGCTTTAATATAACAGCAGCGTCTGAAGTGATGGCGATACTTTGCATCGCCAGGGATCTATGCGATCTGAAGAAAAGGCTCGGAGACATCTTTGTAGGTTATACCTATAAGGGAAAACCTGTTTTTGCCCGTGATCTTAAAGCCCAGGGAGCGATGGCAGCACTGATGAAAGAAGCAATTAAACCAAACCTGGTGCAGACTCTTGAAGGCACTCCGGCAATTATTCATGGAGGCCCGTTTGCCAACATAGCTCAGGGAACCAATTCTATCATTGCAACAAAAATGGGGCTCTCCTTTAGTGACTATGTAGTAACTGAAGCAGGTTTTGCAAGTGAACTCGGGGCTGAAAAATTCTTCAATATTAAGTCACGGTTTGGTAATCTCCATGTAGATGCCGTTGTTATAGTGGTAACAGTTCGTGCCCTCAAGTATCACGGAGGTCTCAAACTTTCGGAAATGAATAAAGAAGACCTGGCAGCTCTTAAAAATGGATTCGATAACCTTAACAAACATATTGAAAATATGAGATTTTATGGTTTCAATCCGGTGATTTCAATAAATAAATTTGATATAGATACTGAAGCAGAAATTGAACTGCTTAAGGAACATTGTAAATCACAAAATGTTCCTGTTGCTCTTAATGAAGCGTGGTCGAAGGGTGGCGAAGGAGCAATAGAACTGGCTAATATGGTAGTTAAAGCAGCAGACAACTGTCCCGATTGCTTAAAGCCTCTTTATGATCTTGAATGGTCATTTGAAAAGAAAATTGAGACCATTGCCATCAAAATGTACGGTGCCGATCATGTTGAATATACCGTACTAGCCAAGCAACAACTTAAAAAGATAGAAGAACTTGGCCTGGGTAATCTGGCCGTATGCATTGCAAAAACACAGAAATCTCTTTCAGACAACGAGCATAAAAAAGGATGTCCCAGAGGATTTACTTTCAAAATCAGGGAAGTTGAACTATCTTCAGGAGCAGGCTTTATAGTACCTATTGCCGGTACAATAATGAGAATGCCGGGTCTACCAAACAATCCTTCTGCTGAAAAGATAGATATCGATGAAAATGGTAAAATATCAGGTCTTTTCTAGCCTGATTAATCCCACATTTGTATCGATAATATTAAGAAC
>JBBQZN010000110.1:0-5492 GCA_038207725.1 Bacteroidales bacterium
GAAACCGGCGACGCTATTCTTCGTCTTGATAATGAGGTAAAGGAATTGCTTACATACCTTAACGACAGCATCGGAAAAAGGAATATTCTAATATATTTTACTTCTGCTCATGGCATTTCAGAGATCCCCGATATACTATCCAGTCATCGTATTCCTGCAGGATATTTTAAACAGAATCAGGCCCTTCAACTGCTGAGGAGCTATCTGAATGCTGTATACGGAGAAGGCGATTGGGTAAAGGGTTACTCTGAAAGACAGGTGTTTCTCAACCGCACTCTTATTGAAGATGCAAGGCTCTCACTTGATGATGTTCAGAAGAAAGTTGCCAGGTTTCTGGTTCAGTTTACCGGTGTTGCTGCTGCATATCCATATTCTGCATTTGAAGCAAATGATTTCGGGAACGGAAATCTAAGAAGGATAATCAATAATTTCAATCCACAGCGATCGGGCGATGTTATTGTTACTCTTAATCCGGGATGGGTTGAGAAGGAGGGGGATTATGTAACAAATCATAACTCACCTTATGAATATGATTCTCATGTTCCTTTAATATGGTATGGCTGGACTGTAAACAGGTCAACAGTGACAAGGCATGTAAACATGACTGATATTGCGGCTACACTATCATCGTTGTGCAAGATTCCTTTCCCTAATGCATGTACAGGTGAGCCAATGGTTGAATTATTCAGGTGATAATTGTTTGCCGCCTATACCCTCTGAGGGAGCCTGAATTCATCCCGTATTCTGCAGGCATCAGCAAGCAGTTCAGGATTTTTTTCACAACCGTTACCTAATATTATAAGATCGGCACCTGCTTCGAAAATCTCTTTCACCTGAGAACTCTTTCTTATTCCACCTCCCACTGCCAGTGGAATTGAGATTGCCTCCCTTACAACTTTAATCAAATCAAGAGGAACATGATGTGAAGCGCCACTTCCCGCTTCGAGGTAGATCATTTTAAGTCCGAGCATTTCTCCTGCCAGGGCTGTTGCAGCCGCAATTTCCGGTTTGTCTGAAGGTATTGCCTCTGTCTGGCTAATATACTCCACTGAAGTTTTTGATCCACAGCTTATTAGCGTATATCCCACGGGTACCAGTTTCTCCATTTCATTTTTCAGGTGAGGTGCAGCAATTACATGATTTCCTATAAGTAATTCAGGATTCCTCCCTGAAATAAGTGAAAGCAGCAGGATAATGTCAGCTTTGGTGGTAAGCTGGAGGAGGTTTCCCGGAAACAGTACAACAGGAATGGAAGTAAGTTTCCTTACTGAATCAATGAGAATGTCAATATCTGTAAAAGTAAGACTGCCGCCTGCGAGGATATAGTCAGTTTTGCTCTGTTCTGCAATTTTCAGCATACTTACAAGGGATTCACCCTTTGCTTTATCAGGATCAAGCAGTAGAGCGATGCTCTTTTTACCCGGAAAATCTGCTCTGTTCATCATTAATTACGTTAATCTGCACATTCAAAACAAGTTATAAACAGCAGATGTTTAAATAAAATTATTTTTTATCTGATTCAACAACCTCATTTTCCCAATTCTTCTTGGTCCAGACAATTGCGTAGTTATCATATTTTGAATAGTACAGGTCAAATGATTCATTTATCTTTTTCGTTTGAACCTTCCCTTTTATTTCCCCCGAATCCTTCACCTTAAAAGGCTCAATAGTAATATTTTTCCGTATACTTATTCCCTCCTTGTCACATATCTTATAAAGTGCTTCTTTAGCACACCAGTGAATATAAAGATGATACTTCTTTTCTTCCTGTTCTTTAGTGACTTTTTCCCGCCGGTTAAGGAATTTAAATGCAATAGCAGCTATGTTTGTGCTCATAAACTCCAGATCAATACCAACTTTCTCATTAGTGCTGAGCAGAATAGCAGTGAGTTTATGCGAATGTGAAATACTTATGAAATGTGAACCATCTTTCAGAAATGGTTTGTTATTTTTATTGTAAACTATACCCGCCTCTTTACCCAGAAGCTCGGCCAGAAGCGCTCTTACACTAAGAAATTCAAGTTTTCGCGAATTACTGCTGAATCCGGCATATTTCTTCTTTTCTTCATTATCAAGAGTAACTAGTCCCAACAGCGCATCAAGATCCTCTTCAATCTTCCAGACACCAAGTATTGAGAATTCGTTCAGATAATGTTTTGTAAGACAACCCATCCGTTAATTATAGTATTATTTTTTCCACTCAAGAGTTTCGATCAGATGCAAAACATCTTCTCTGAAAAACTCTATGACCGGGGCAAGTGAATCCTTATCAGGTTCTGCTTCAAAATAGAGTGATCCCCTGAGGTAATGTTTTAAACTGTCGGTAAGATAGAATTGAACTGCAGAGGCTGTATTTCCTTTAAGATCGTACAGAATACCGTACACCTTATTCTCTTCATTATTAACGACCTGCTCATTTATAGCATCAGCTTTAGTGATATGGTTCCTTACGTTGAGTTTATATGTCTGTTCGAGTAAAGTATCAAGGTTGTTATTGATATCTTTGTAAGTAAGATATATTTTTGCTCTGAATTCAGGAAATTCGATATTGAACCACCCCTGTTTGTTCAGATAGTCACCTTGGAATTTCAATTGCCCGTATGAAGGATATTCGAATGATAGGGGAAGAGGACTCGCAGATTCTTTGCCTTTATTAAATGGCAGGTATTTTTTTTCAGGAAGATCAATTCTGAAATAACCTTTCGGCCTTGGTACGGCAACATCGCTGCAACTATATGAGGCAACGATCAAAATAAGTATAATAGAAAGGTTAATCCTTTTTGACATCATCATTTCTGGTTATTTCGACTCGTACCTCATTTATCCTTCTCCTGTCGGCCGATTCAATTCTAAAAATAAAATCTCCTGTTTTAATAATCTGACCTTTCTGTGGTATTTCGCCGGTAAGTTCAAGAATTAATCCTGCAAGTGTCTCTGATTCTCCTCTTATTTCTTCAAAGAGTTCCTCATCAATATCAAAAACTTTACAGAAATCATTAAGGAGAATCTTAGCCTGGAAAACATAAGTCTTATCATCCAGTTTCCTGTACATCATCTCATCAACATCGCCTTCATCACTTATCTCACCAACTATTTCTTCGAGAATATCTTCAAGAGTTATAATGCCTGAAGTTCCTCCATATTCGTCGATTACCACAGCCAGATGGATCTTCTTGAATTGGAATTCTTTAAGAAGATCATTAATTTTTTTAGTCTCGGGAACAAAGTAGGGTGGCCTCAGAATAGACTGCCATTTGAAACCAGTTGGATTTCCTGCATAAGGAAGAATATCTTTTGCATAGAGAATCCCTTTAACACTGTCAAAAGACCCTGAGAAAACAGGGATCCTGGAAAATCCGGAATTAATTATTGTATCAATAACACTATTGAATCCTGTTTTTATATCAACAGCAGTAACATCTATTCTCGGGCACATTATTGCGCTAACATTAATATTCCCGAAGTTTACTATACCCTTTAATATCTTCTCATCTTCTGTAAAATCGTCAGATGTGAGTGCCAGTGCATCTGAAAGGTCATCCATACTTAAATTGGTGCGCCGGGTTCCTGACCTTTTCTTAACAAATGAACTGGAGAAAATCAGCATTGAGGTAATAGGGTGGAATACCTTTATCATTATTGCCAGAGGGTATGCCATGAACAGTGCGAAAGCAATATGGTTCCTTGATGCATATACCTTTGGCATGATCTCACCGAAAAAGAGCAGAAGAAATGTAATGACAACTACATTTATTACAAAACCGATTACAGGTTCTGAAGAGAAGTCAAACAAAAGAGAACTCAGGTAAGCAGACAATAATACTATTGCAATATTGATTGTATTATTCCCAACCAGAATAGTGCTTAGTAGTTTCTCAGGATTATTATAAAGTTTGAGTGCTGCTTTAGCCTTTTTGCCTTTACTTGCCTTAAACCGTTCAATATCTTCCGGGCGGAATGAGAAATAGGCAACTTCAGAGCCTGACATAAAAGCTGAACCAGCAAGAAGAATGACAAGGATTGCTAATCCCGCAATTGTTTTAAAATCAAGGGTATTAACAGGTATTCCTGCAATGATTGAGATAATTGAAAGTGAGTATTCAGAATCCAATGGAGTATGTTTAATAATTGTATCTAAAATGGAAGATCATCTTCATTCAAGCCTGAAGGTGAACCATTCTTTTGCAGATCATCAGTTCCGAAATCATCATAAGCGCTGTCAGGTTTTGATGGCGGATTTTTATCCGGAGTACTCTTGTATGAAGGTGCTGGCTCGTTCACAGCAGAGTTGTGAGATGGCTGCTCTTTGGATTCAGTCTTAACGGTTTCACTGGCTGTTCCACTGGTGCCAGGTCCCTGCTTCTTCTCGAGCAGAAGCAATGTATCTGCCAGAATCTCAGTTATATATTTGTTAACACCGTCTTTGTCGACATAGGAGCGGGTCTTTATCTTGCCAACAATATAAACCTGAGCGCCTTTTTTTACTGTTTTTTCAGCTACCTCGGCAAGAGCGCGCCATAATACAATGTTATGCCATTCGGTCGATGTTATTGTTTCACCCTGCTGATTAGTGTACGATTCACTTGTGGCAACCGGGAAAGTTGCTTTGGCAACACCTTTGTCAAAATACCTTACAACCGGATCTTTTCCGACATTCCCGACAAGTATGACTTTATTGATTGACATATAGTTATCTATTATTAATATAAATTGTACATTGAATGTAAAGTTAAGAAAAAATCCACTTTATACAACCACGCCGAGTAATTATTGACTAACCATCATTCAGTCAGTATATTAAGCATGCCAGTCTGATGTGTTACATGAAATTGAATATTGACATATGTTGATAATGCTTTTTCTATTTCATTGTATTTAAGGCATTAATAAAATATTTACTTAAAAATTATTCTTTAAGTGTTTCTATTTAAACAAATAATATTTTTATATTTGCACAGTTGAAAAAATCGAATAACGCAAAATAATTTGTTGAATTTTAAACTTCACGAAAAATGACTAAAGCAGACATTGTAAATGAAATTGCCAAGAACACTGGTATTGAAAAGGTAACTGTTCAGAAAACAGTAGAAGCCTTAATGGAAACAGTTAAGGATTCCATGGTAAAAGGTAGCAACGTTTATCTCAGGGGTTTTGGAAGCTTCATCGTTAAGAAAAGAGCTAAGAAGACGGCCAGGAATATCTCAAAGAATACAACAATCATAATTCCTGCTCACAACATCCCAGCTTTCAAACCGGCTAAATCTTTCATAACCAAAGTAAAATCACACGTTAAGAAGTAATCTATGCCAAGCGGTAAAAAAAGAAAAAGACATAAGATGGCCACTCACAAGCGCAAGAAGCGTTTGAGGAAGAACAGACACAAGAAGAAGTAGCAGATCAGCAAGTGGTCATTAACCGATTATTATAAACCTAAAGATCTGATGGTCTTTAGGTTTATTTTATCTGTATATCGGAAGTGCTGATGACATATT
>JBBQZN010000111.1:0-5249 GCA_038207725.1 Bacteroidales bacterium
TGACTGATCCGGTTGAAGCAAACCCTTTTGATTTTATACATGATACTCCATTGCAACCAGGGTCAGCGTCATCGTTTATCACCATAAAAATCGCTTCAACATCGGCTGATTTATTAAGTGATTCAACTGTACTTTTAATAGATTCACTGTCGGAGAATGGCAAAAAACAGGTTATTTTCTTTTCCATAATATCAATGTTTATTTATTAAAAAAATCAAGTATTTGTTTCATAAGAAGATTCCTTTCAACATCTGAATTTATAGTTTCGAAAGGGAATCCCATTACAAAAGTTTTATTAATACCATTATATATAACGCCTGCAGAGGCATTCGTCTCTGAATACCTTAAAGCACACAATGCCACCTTTCCATCAGGTTCAATTGCGTCGGGAGCTTCAACAGAATATATTTCTCCGGAGTAGCCGGTATTAAAGTTCAATGTTCCGCCAAGAACCGGTTTCACATAATCGGTTGTATAGACGGCTCCTCTCTTTACAGCATGACCTGTTCTTGGAAAGAAATGGAGATATTTCCCGGCAAATTTGATCGCGGTAGAATCACCGGTTGAGAACAAGTCGGTTCCAACATAAGCGCCCGACATAAAAATATTTGCTCCCTGTTCAGTTAAGCTACTGATTTTCTTCATAAAATCAGCTGTATAAATCCTGAAGTCTATTCTTGAAGTGTCGTTAAAGAAAGGGCTTGATTTTTCTTCTCCGATTATCAGATCAAAAGTTTTATAATCAGACCCATTATTTTTTTCAGATACAAAATATTCATCAGAGACAGAGTAGAAAGAATGTCCGGCAGCCATAATTGCTTTCCCGTGTATATAAGGATAATCAAATGAATTGCCCGGAATGACCTTTCCTTCCATATCACCGTATGATGCACCCCATCCTGGCGAATCATCATCGAGCCATGGCGAATTCCGTTTAAAATCATACTGGTCTCCCACTCCGCTTATCTCATAGTGATCTGGAACACCCCTGTCATTCCACCATGCAACACCTGCCATATTGTTTTCATCAAACCAGGCAGGACCAGAAATACGATCGAAACAATTAACAACAAGAACAGGATCGTTTTCATCCTGAATTATACCCACAGCCAGTATTTCAGAATCAAAACTTTCGCCCCCTTCATTTAAAGCAGTCACTTTGAAACTATAAATTGTATTATAGGAATCAAGCTCTACCCCGGCAGAAGTACTATTCACTATCACACCATTATCAAAACCATTATCTCCTATTCGCTTATATAGCTTATATTTATCAGGTTTTGAGCTTGGTTCCAGATTGTCAACACCAGGCTCCCATGTAAGTTCTATCTTTTTACCTGATTTAGGTATAAGAGCAAAATTTGTAACCTGAACCGGTTGTACAACATATTTCCTGTTTTCTACATACGCTTGATATTTCAGAATCCCCTTATATATTGATCTGCTTACTTCGAATCTGAACCGGGGATCGAGCCCGTACTTCTGGTCGGCAAGATTCTGATGAGAGAGCAATTCGAGGAGAGTGGCAGGAACATTTGGCCGCCTGGCTTCGGCATATGGTTTATCCCAAAGTCCTCTTCTGGTCCAGTCTTTGTCAAAAACCGACCTTATATCATCAACAACCTGAGTCTGAATAATATCCGAAAGATCCCTGCTGGCCATTCTTGAAGTACCATCGGGGAATTTACCATTGTCGGCTCCTGTGGAATAAATTGCAAGTGTTCCAATAACAGAGTCATTTGGTGTTATACCAGCGTCGGTATGAAAACCAAAGGAAACATCGATCGGAATTCCAAGACCTTTTCCTGTGGTGCTCCATGGATTTCCCATAAGATAATTCACCCAAAGACCTCTCGACATGTAGTCGTCATTATAATCGTTCCTGTACATTGTCGGACTGAAAATCAAAGTATCGGGCATTCCGGCGTACTGCAGGTAATAGCGTGCAGCTTCAAGAAATCTTGCTTTGCCACTCAATTTCCATGTAAAAAGCGACTTGTCTGCCATATCTCTTTCGATTCTTACAGGCTGATTTCCAACTGCAGATTGCTGGTTTTTTACAGTTCCCTCTGATGGTTTCCTGGCAACATTACCCATTCCACCTCCGAATTTTACTGCATCTATTGCAATATACTCATTCATGCCGGGTTTCCCCTTTACAATGACAGCCCCAGTTCCCGGATTTTTTCCTGATTTAAAATTGAAAGTTCCAAGGTAGACCCACGTTCCACCCCCTATAGTTTGATTTACAGAAAACGTTGTTTTCCCTCCCGTATGTAAAACAACATATTTAACTGATTTTGAGTTCTCTGCTTTCATTGGAAATGAAATATAAACAGCATAATATCCGTTTTCAGTAATTTCGGGAATATATAAGGCTGAATCATTCAGTATCTGCAATGATGTACCACATTTAAACGGATTAATTCCAGGGAAAATGGTATCGGACAGTAAAAACCCTTCATTTAAGGTCTTTACATTATTATTAAGGTGTATTACAACTTCCGAATTACCGGTTGACTTGTCATTATCAACAATAACCTCATTTATTTGTGTATCACGTTCACGCGGGAGAAAAACACCGGCCCCTGCATTTTCAAGCATTTTGGTAAGATAAGGCTGAACATAACTCATAACTGATATATCTTCAACAGTTCCGAATAATCTTGCCCTCTGCCATTCCCACCTGTCGAGGTTCATCTCAAAGTAATAACCATGACTGTGCCACAGTGCAACTGAATTTCCCAGCAGACCATTTGAAGGCTGAAAGGAATTCTCCTTTTTAACGAGAACGGGCCTGTCAGTTTTAACAGGTTGTACCCTCGACTGGTCGATCGGGATTTGAACCCTGTAATAATTTGGAATAAGCTGTTTCAGAGAATATCCGGAAGTTACCGGTTCAATAAGGTAACTTTTGAATTTCCTTCCAAGAGATTTCTTAACAGACTCGATGAAAATATTGTAAGTATCTTCCCTGAAGGGATAGTATGAGATTGCCTGTCCAAAATAAAATGTAATTTTCTCCTCCTTTTTATCAACTTTCAGGGAATCCAGTTTAGGTTTTCCCATATTTTGCCATTGTGGAAATGGGTTTTCCCAACTTTTAAACTTTTTATGTGCAGTTTTTTCAAGCCTATCATTATCCTGTGATTGGGCAGGCAGAAAAGTCAACAGAAAAAAAGAAACCATCGTCACAATGCGTTTATCGAACCTGCTAATCATTTAAAATAAATTTGATCTGTAATATAACCATTTTAGTCCAAAATTAGAAAGTTTTTTAAAATTTGTCATACATCTTACAAAAAACATTTATATTCCATTAATAATTTTTATTTTTGTAAACGATTTTGTAAAATGACAAAAGCAGTTTTTACGATATTAATATTATTCTCAGCCTAATGATCCTAATCGCAGACAGCGGCTCAACAAAAACTGAATGGAAAATAATCAGGGAAGGAATTCCGGGGAAGTCAGTTTTCTCTTCCGGCATTAACCCGTATTTTCTGACAACAGATGATACATATTCGCTTCTTGGCAAAGAGATTGGAGAGTTATCTGGAGGTTCATTTGAAAAAATATTCTTCTACGGTACCGGTTGTAACAGTGAACAAAAAAACAATACAGTAAAGGAAGCACTGAACCGGTTCTTTTCTGCAAAAGAGATATTTATAGGAACCGATCTGCTCGGAGCTGCCCGTTCCCTCTGTCAGGATAAACCCGGAATTGCGTGCATAATGGGGACGGGATCAAACTCATGTTTTTACAACGGCTCAGTTATTGAAGCAAATGTTTCACCCCTGGGCTATATACTTGGTGATGAGGGAGGTGGTGCTGTGCTTGGCAGAAAGCTTGTATCTGCTGTCCTGAAAAAACAGGTGTCTCAGAAAGTTATTGATAGCTTCTTTGATACATATAAATTGACTCCTTCCGAAATTCTTGAAAATGTGTATATGAAACCGTTCCCAAACAGGTTTCTGGGCCAGTTTGCAAAGTTTCTGTCAGCAAATATTGAAATACCTGAACTACGGTTAATTATTACTTCAAGCTTTGAAGAATTCATTATAAGGAATATTCTTCAATACCCGGAGGTAAATAATCTTCTGGTTCATTTTACAGGCAGCATTGCATGGCATTTTAAACAACTCCTCGTGGAACAATTGAACAGGCATTCTCTTGAAACCGGCATTGTAACTTTGTATCCAATGGAAAACCTTATCAATTATCACTTAACTATATACCAAAAAGAAAGAAATGAGTGAATCTGACAATATAAAACAAAATTTAAGCATCACCGAGTCGTCATCAAATTTTGACAACCTTGAAAAGATGACAGTAAATGAGCTTCTTACCAATATAAACCTTGAAGATTCAAAGGTGCATTTAGCTGTCAAAAAAGCAATTCCCCAGATAGAACTACTTGTTACAGGTATTGTTAAAAGGATGAAGAAAGGGGGAAGGATATTTTATCTTGGAGCCGGCACAAGCGGTCGTCTTGGTGTACTTGATGCCTCTGAGGTCCCTCCTACTTTCGGTGTGCCTGATACTCACGTAATTGGACTGATTGCCGGAGGAGAAGTTGCTCTACGTAAAGCTGTTGAATCAGCTGAGGATGATCCTAATAAAGCCTGGAAAGAACTTGAAATTTTTAATATTAACACAAAAGATGTTGTAATCGGAATAGCTGCTTCAGGAACTACGCCATATGTGATAGGTGGTGTCATGAAAGCAAAGGAAAGCGGGATACTAACCGGATGTATTACATGTAACCCTGACAGTAAGCTAGTTGAGGTAACAGAACTCCCGATAGTTGTTGTTGTAGGACCAGAATTTGTTACTGGAAGTACAAGGCTGAAAGCCGGAACTGCACAGAAGATGGTTCTCAATATGATTACAACTACCGTAATGATCAAACTAGGTCGGGTAAAGGGAAACAAAATGGTAAATATGGCTCTCACAAATAAGAAGCTTATAGAGCGTGGAACAAGGATGATTGTTGATGAATTGAATATTCAGAGAGAAGCAGCAAGAATTTTACTTATCCAGCACGGTTCAGTAAAGAAAGCGCTCGAGTTTTACAGAGAACACTATCAATAGAATGAAATAAGCACCAAATGGAAGATCTATTCAGCAAAATCGGTACAGGTTTAACATTAAGTCAGAAGATTGAACGTAAAGTCGAAGAGGCGATTCGCGATAAAAAGCTTCTGCCAGGGACTAAAATGCCTTCTGAAAAGGAGCTATGTGCCCAG
>JBBQZN010000112.1:0-5073 GCA_038207725.1 Bacteroidales bacterium
AGTAGAATTGCTTCCATGCGTATACCCTTCAATAAAGTGCCCGGCATTAAGGTGGCAGTTTATGCAATGAAGATCAGGAGTTTTTTCCTGCTTTGTATAATAAAGGTGAGCATCTTCACCTGCTTTTGTAAGTTTGGAAGGAAAAAGATTTTCATGACATTTTATGCAGCTGTTTTCAAAGACATAGCCACGTGCCACTTCAAGTCTTCTACGATCCTCCCAGTTGAACGATGCTGAATCTTTTGTCCAGTAACTCCAAAGGTCACGTAAGCCTGTTTTTCCTTTTTCCCACAGGTAGTTTTCACCTTTCGGAGGAAGATGGCAATCTACGCATCCGATTTTCATCCCCGATTTGGTATCATAATGAACTGATTTCTTCCATGCAGCATCAGCAGCCGGATGAATATGGCATGAGACGCAATAATTATTTGTTGATGTATTATGCAGGACTTTCCCTCCGCCAATAATTAACAGACTGCCAGCAATAAGTCCCGGAATAAACACTAAAAGGAATTTCTTCATTTTCTTAAATTTTATCGGGTCAAGATAAATATTTTTTCACCACTCAAAAAAAGTATTTGTCATGTAATTGAAAAAATCAGGCGCATACTTATTAATAATAGTAAGTGTAGTATGTACAAATTAGTATTTTTACAGACTTAAATAAAATGAAATGAAAAGGATAATACTCTTTATACTATTACTGGTTACAGCTGTCTCATTAAGTGCACACCCCTGGAAACCGGGCCACTATGTTATAATTGATACCGACGGGGGCATCGATGACATAAGGGCTATTTCACTGCTTCTCTCTTCCCCCGATGTAAGAGTTCTTGCGATAACAATATCTCCGGGGGCTCTGAGTACAGGGTTAGCCTATCTAAAAGTTAAGAGTCTTCTTAACTCGTATTACCATAATGGTTTTCCTGTTGGAATAAACAGAATTTCTGATTTCAAATCGCCCGGGTTTCCTGTCGCACTGAATAGTGTCTGGGGACCTGAAGAGAATATCGATGAAAAAGCGGCTCCTGACAGTAAATCAGTAATAAGCAGCGTTCTGGCAGCAGAAAAAACAAAGATAAGCTTCATCTGTCTTGGAGGAATGTCAACTGCAGCACAGGCAATAAATGAAATACCAGCATTCAGCAATCAGATAAAGGAAATAATCTGGAGTTCGGTTACTCCCGGTGATAAGAAGTCGTTCAACTACACAATCGACAAAAAGGCTTCACAGGATGTTACCGACGGCAGTATCCAGGTTAAAATGATAAACGGCATGAATGATGCACTTTTCTTTGATGAACAGACTATTAAATCTATCTCATCAATTCAAAATGTATATGCAGCAAAGATTAGTGACTTTTTTAAAAACGAGAAATCAGCAAACCATAAATATAGTTCCGCAGCTAATGATGAACTGGCTGTTATCTGGTTACACAAGCCTGAATTTTTTCTGTCGGAAGCGGCAAACAATGTCACCGGATATTCGCTCAGCAATACAGATCTTGCACGTGAAGCCTTTCTTAAGATCATGGCAGGTGAATACATTGCTAAAAACCAGGTTATAAAGGAACTGCCTTCAAATCCGTCTTTCTATTTTACTGATATTGAGCCCTCTGTCTCCGAAATAATCAAACGTCATGGCACAGAGGAATGGACATCAGGTGTCATAGCAAATGAGCTTCACAGGCATCTGGGGGTATTTGCAATAATTGGAGTTAAAATGGGAATCAGGGCAAGGGAATATTTTGCGACAGGTGTTGATGAGTTCATGGTGACTTCAAACGCAGGATCAGTTCCGCCGTTAAGCTGCATGAACGATGGCATTCAGGTAAGTACCGGAGCAACAGCAGGACATGGACTTCTCACTGTAAACAATGTTCCTCCGGCTTCACCCTCAGCAGTATTTACTTACATGAACAGAAAGATCAAGATCACTCTTATACCCGAACTTACTGAGAAAATCAGTTCCGAATTAAAGGAGATTAACTTTATTCACGGGCTTGATTCTGATATTTATTGGGAGCTTGTGAGGAAGAATTCTATTAAATACTGGAGAGATCTTGACAGACATGAGATATTTATAATTGAGGAGATTAAGTAAACGGACTACTTCTTTTATTCCGGCCTCACCCCCTCTTGTCACGATAGTGATCGGGACCCCGCTCAGTTTGAGAGCTAACCTTTATAACCGATTATTATTGTTTTGCCGGATGATTTAAAATTTTCAGTAAAAGATTCCTCATTTTGTCAGGGGAGCATGGGAATTAAGCATATTATCAGATAGTTGAGGAAGATTCCTCTATATACCAGCTAATTAGAAAATGTTGTCATTAGTAGGCAAAGCCGAGGAATCTCCTGCTGTGATTACCAAATCCAAAAAGATTTGAATAACGGGTAGCCTCAGGAGAGGGGTTGGGGAGAGGCCATTTATTTATTGTACTCATCAAAAAAATCATTCCCCTTATCGTCGGTAATTATGAAGGCAGCCATGTTCTCAACACGTATTTTTCTTATAGCCTCCATTCCAAGTTCTTCAAAATCAACCAGATCTACCGACTTGATGTTCTCTGCAGCAAGAATTGCAGCCGGACCACCAACAGATCCCAGATAGAATCCACCATGTTTTTTACATGCATCAATAACCTGACGGCTCCGGTTTCCCTTGGCAAGCATTATAAGTGAGCCTCCCATGCTCTGGAAGAGATCAACATACGAATCCATGCGCCCGGCTGTTGTGGGACCAAAACTCCCTGATGGCATTCCGGCAGGTGTCTTTGCCGGCCCTGCATAATAAACGGGGTGATTTTTGAAATACTCGGGCATTGGCTTCCCTTCATCAATTAGCTTCCTGATACGGGCATGTGCAATATCGCGCGCCACAATAAGAGTGCCTGAAAGACTCAGTCTTGTTTTTACAGGATATTTAGTAAGCTGTGCCAGTACCTCTTTTATAGGACGATCAAGATTCACCTCTACCGGCTTTTCCAGTTCAGGTGCCTTTGCCGGCATGAATCTCTGTGGATTTCTTTCAAGTTCCTCAAGGAAGATCCCATCCCTGTTGATCTTAGCCTTAATATTCCGGTCGGCACTGCAGCTGACACCCAGTCCCACAGGACAGGAAGCTGCATGACGCGGCAGACGGATTACCCTGACATCGTGCACAAAGTATTTTCCGCCGAACTGGGCACCGACACCATATTCGTGACAGATTTTTTCAATTCTTGACTCCCACACCGGGTCGCGGAATGCCCTTCCGGCTGCATTGCCGGTAACAGGTAAATGATCAAGATACCCGGCTGAAGCCTCTTTTACGGTTTTGAGAGTCGCCTCAGCTGAAGTTCCGCCAATAACAAGTGCAAGGTGATAAGGAGGACAGGCTGATGTCCCCAGCTCCTTAATTTTCTCTTTAACAAATTTTATAAGCGACTCCTCATTGAGAAGTGATTTTGTCTGCTGATACAGAAATGTTTTATTTGCAGAACCACCTCCCTTTGTTATGAACAGAAATTCATAAGATTCTCCCTCTGTTGAATAAATATCTATCTGAGCCGGCAGATTTGACCCCGTATTTTTCTCCTCGAACATTGAGAGCGGAACAACCTGAGAATAACGAAGGTTCTTATCTCTGTAGGTTTCAAAAATACCTAAGGACAAATGTTCTGCATCTTTCGCCCCGGTCATAACATTTTCACCTTTCTTCCCGATAACAATCGCTGTACCGGTATCCTGGCACCAGGGAAGATCCTCCTTTGAGGAAATAACTGTATTCCGCAGCATCATATAAGCAACAAACCGGTCATTATCTGTAGCTTCCGGATCGTCAAGGATTTTTGCAAGTTTCTCAAGATGAGAGGTTCTGAGAAAGAATGAGAGATCGGAGACGGCCTCTTTAGCAAGCAGTTCCAATCCCTTAGGATCGACTTTCAGAATCTCCCTCTCTCCCTGTTTTTCTACCTTAATATACTCCTGTGTCAGAAGGCGATACTTTGTTGAGTCCTTTTCAATCTGAAATGGTTTCTCATAGATAAATTCAGCCATACCACTTGTGTTATTTTATTAACAATAGATGAGAAATTGTAAGGAAGTTACAGAATTTTTCTGAGATCGGATTTACTTTTCGCCCTTATTCCTTTCGGAGTCATTTCAAGAGTACAGCACTCAACATGTTCATCGTGCTGAAATACAAGAATATAATTACCTTCGAGAGCCTCATTCAGCAATGACTGCTTTTCGTCAATTGTTTTTAGAGATTCGATATCGTAACTCATGTTCCAGATAAGGGGAATATGTGCAACTGTCGGAATAAGGTCACCGGTATAAACCAGAGTTTTGTCTTCATATTTTATTACAGGGATCATTAGTCCGGGAGTATGACCGTAACACATCCTTACTGAAAAACCGGGAAAGAGCTCACCCTCCTCATCAACTAGAGAAAGGTGGCCGCTGTCAGAAATCGGGAAAATATTTTCTTCAAGAAATGAATCTGCTTCGCGGGGATTATTTTTAAGAGCCCACTCCCACTGAGTGCGACTGACATGATAAGCTGCATTGGGGAAGGCGAGTTCATAACCATTACCCGGGACAGTTTTTTTTACGCCTCCGCCACAATGGTCTGCATGAAGATGAGTAAAAAACACGTCTGTTATATCTTCCGGTTTGTATCCGCAACCTGCCAGTCCGCCACTCAGACCTTCCCCGTCGTGCAGGTGAACATGACGGAAAAATTTCTCATCCTGCTTATCACCCCAGCCTGTATCAACCAGAATAATATGTCCGCCGGTTTCTAAAACGAGCGACCGGAGTGTGAGAACAATAAGATTATCAGAGTCGGATGAATAAACTCTCGACCAGAGAACTTTCGGAACTACCCCGAACATTGCACCTCCGTCGATTTTAAAGTTTGCTATGTTGAAAAGTTGAACTTTCATAATTAAATATTTATACAATATTCGGAATTTTTATAATATCTTTCCAATAATAATACCTAATCGTCAAATTCATAATCTATACTCATGAAAAAACTTCTATCGCTACTTCTTATTCTTTTATTTGCTCCTCTTCTTCTGGCAC
>JBBQZN010000113.1:0-4757 GCA_038207725.1 Bacteroidales bacterium
AAGGTCAATGTCAAATCTCGAATATGTTATGGGAAAGACCTGGGGTATCCTTAAACTTTTCCTGGGACTCGATCTGATTATTCTCTCTATTGGAATGCTGATGAATATTATTTCAAAAAGCATGACAATTGATTTTATGGCGTATATCTCTTACCTGCTTATAATTGCTGTTCCCACAATAATATTCAGCCTCGGACTGGCCTTTGTTTTGATGTCGGTGATACGCAATCAGGCAATCACATTTCTTTTTCTTCTTGGTATTGCAGCACTTAACATGTTCTATCTCTGGTTCAGAGTTGGCTCTCTGTTTGATTATATGGCATTCGGACTACCGGTTTTTAAATCTGCCGTGATTGGATTTGACAATCTTGAATTTATTGTATACCAGCGGCTTCTGTACTTCCTGCTCGGGCTGGCTTTGGTGCTCACTACTGTGTTGCTCTTTAAACGCTTACCACAGTCACGACTTCACAGGGTACTAACTTCAATATTTCTTTTTGTGTTCCTTGCAGGAGCGGGATTTTCAGGCTATAAAACTTATGATTCTTTTAAGACAAGTGTTGATGATAAAAATCTGGTAATCGAAACGGGCAAAAAATTTGAAAACAGAAAATTTCCATCATTGACAGATGCAAACATAAAATTCACTCATAATGGGGAAACACTTAGTGCATCAGCCGGACTTAAGATAATAAATGATAATCAGGAGCCGCTTGAGAGCTACCTGTTTTCGCTCAATCCCTCATTAAATGTATTGAAAATTACTTCTGCAGGAAAAAACCTGAGATACACCCGATCAAATCAGGTTATAGAAGTTGATCCCGACAGGGTTCTGAATCAGGGAGAAACTGACAGTCTGGAAATAACATATGAGGGATCAATAAATGAAGCTTTCTGCTATCCTAATTACAGCGACAATATTAAGGAAGCGCCTTACAGGATTCAAATGCTTAATGTACATAAACGACAGGCCTTCCTGAAAAACGACTTTATACTCTTAACCCCAGAAACCCATTGGTATCCGGTAACGTCATTAAATTATTACCCATCAAACCCGGCACGTATTAAAATTGATTTTACAAAGTTCAGCCTTGAGGTTAAAACCAAAGATGGCCTTACAGCTGTAGCACAGGGATTGAAAAGCGTAACTGACGGGGTAAGTTTTTTTAGTCCCGAGAGTAAAATTACTGGGCTTACTCTTGCTGTAGGCAACTATGATTCTGATACTCTTATAGTTGATTCGGTCAGGTATATAAATTACTTCTTTGAAGGAAATGACTACTATAAAAAAGATCTCGCGGAACTAAAGGATACTCTGCCAAATCTTGTCTCAGGTATCATGAGGGAACTTGAGACAACCTTCTCCACAAAATACCCATTTAAAACCTTGTCGCTCGTAGAGGTTCCTGTGCAATTCTATTCTTTCCCAAAAAACAATACCCAGACCCGGGCAGAAGTACAGCCATCAATGGTGCTTCTTCCTGAAAGATTATCAACAATTCAGAATGCGGGATTCTATAAACAATTTACCAGACAGAAAAAAAGAATGGCCCGAAACAACCAGGTAATCACCGACAAGGAGTTACAGGTCAGGCTTTTTAACAGCGCCGTCAGGAACACATTTATAAGCGGAGAAAATTTCAGGTATATTAACGGTGTTGCAACAAATGAACCTACAAGATACAGACTTGGACCAAGTTTCTATTTCTTCAAAAATAATTTTTATTCATCGGAATATCCGGTGATAAATGCTGTATTTGAATCGCATCTGCAGCAGATTACACCCCCCGGACAAAGAGGCGGCTTCCAGTCGATGATGGGGATACTTTCAGATAAAGACAAAGCCAATCTGATTTTGAAAAACACAAGTTTTAAAGATCTTCTGGCAACTAATCCAAAAGGTGATACAGTGAGAACAGTTCTTACTGTAAAGGGCGACTGGCTTTTTAATCTTTTGAGAGCAAAGGCCGGGATAACGGAGTTTAAAACCTGGTTTGACAAATATCTGGATAATAACAGTTTCAGGAGGGTAGAAATTGTTCAGTTCAACAAAGATGTAAACGACAAATTCGGATTTGAGTTTTATCCATATCTCAGTAACTGGTTTACAGGTCTTGAGCAACCCGGATTTCTTTTTACCGGTCTTCAGGCGAGTGAAATTGTTGTTGGCAACAGATCGAGGTATCAGGTCACATTTGTCGCATCAAATCCTGAACCTGTTGCCGGGCTTTTCAATGTAGCCTTCAGAACAGGGGGGCCAGGAGGCGCCGGAGGCAGAGGAGCCGGTGCAATGAGCATTACAGTTCAGAGAGGTCAGGGAGGCGGAGGAAATACATCAATTGCGATGCAGGGAAGAGGAATGGATGCTTCTGATATCTCTAAAATAGTTCTTATGGGTCCCCATGAAGCAAAAAAGATAGGTATAGTACTTGATGGCTTGCCAAGAGCTATGTTGATAAATACATTATTCTCGAAGAACATTCCCGGGGAGATTAATTTACCGATATCAGAAGTAATTAAGGTAAAAGGAAACACCAAAGAGTTTAATGGAGAAGAAGTCCTGGACAAAATACCAGAGTTCTCCGATCCTTCAGAAATAATAGTAGATAATGAAGATCCGGGGTTCAGCTACAGCAAACAAAACACCGTCAGTCCGTTGAAAAAGCTACTAGGTATAGTGAATAAAACCGGAGACTCATATTTACAGGTAAGTCAGTGGAATATTCCAGAATACTGGCAGCCTGTTGTTCTCACTAGTTATTATGGAAAGTACATAAGATCATCAGTTTATACCAGGTCAGGCACTGGAGATAAAACAATAACATGGAGTACAATAATTAAGGAACCAGGTTATTATGACATATATTGCTATGTCGGGAAAGCCGGAGGAAGAGGTACTTTAAGAGTGGGAGGACAACAGGGCGGACAGGGCAGAGCCGGAGGGCCAGGGGCTCCTGGCGGACAAGGAGGACAGGGTCAGGCGCAAGATAGTCCACACAAGGATATGCATTATAAAATCTATCACGATCAGGGGGTTGAAGATATCACTCTCGACTATGAAAATGCTGACGGTGAATGGAATAATCTCGGCAGGTTTTACCTCTCTGCCGATACTGCGAAAGTTGTACTCTCCAACCAGTCAACCGGGAGAACAGTAATCGGAGATGCAATTAAGTGGGTGAAACAGAATTAGGCCCCTCTCCCGCTGAAGGGGAGCTAAAATTGCCTCTGAATCAACCCCCCTTTAGGGGGACGGGGGGGGGCAGAAAACTAAAGGGCAGAAGGGCAAAATGAGAAAAAAGTGAAGTTAAAATTTTAAAATACATAATACTATAATGCTTAATATGAACAACATGAATCAGCTCAATAAAAGAATAAAGACCCAGATTGCAATTCTGCTGGTTCTTTGCAGCTTTTCAGTTTCTGCTCAAACAGGACTGACTCTCGAGCAGGCACTCGGGGTGGCAGAGTCCAATAGCCCGTCTATGAAAAAAACAAGGCTGAGTCTCATAAGAAGTCAGGAAAACCTTAATGCACAGAATGCAGCGCTGAAGTCAAATTTTTCACTTACGCTGAATCCTATCGGCTATACCCAAAACCGCGAATTCAATGATCTTATATCCAAATGGAACTCAAGAACAACGACTGAAAGTTATGGTATGTTTACCGTATCACAGCCAATTGTACTTACCGATGCCAGAGTCTCACTTACAAACAGGTTTGGGTACAAGGATTCATACAGTGAGTACAGCGGGACAACAACAAAGGGGTTCAGCAATAACCTGTCATTGAATCTTGACCAGCCAATTTTTACATATAACAGGACTAAGCTACAGTTAAAGGAACTTCAGCTTTCCCTTGAGACTGCACAGCTAAACTATGCAATACAGCTGCTTGCACTTGAAAGACAGGTATCACAAGCCTTCTATTATGTTTATCAGCAGCAGCAGAGCCTCGAAATTTCGAATCAGGCATATCAGAATATGCAGAAGAGCTATGAAGTATCGAAGAATAAAGTTGACGCCGGAATATCAGCACGTGAGGAGATGTTTCAGGCCGAACTCAACCTTGCTTCATCAAAATCAGATTTTGAGAACAAACAGGTCGCCCTTGAAAATGCAAAAGATGATTTCAAACTTCTTATTGGAATGAGTCTTTACGATGATGTTCTCGTAATACCTAATATAGCAGTCGATACGGTTGCAGTCAACATATCATACGCAATTGATCAGGGGCTCGCAAACAGGATGGAATTAAGACAGAGAAAGATAAATATCGAAACTTCAGAATTTGATCTGATACAAACCAAATCACTCAATGAATTCAGAGGGTCAGTGGGATTGTCGCTTGGCCTATTCGGTGATAATGAAAAATTCAGGGATGTATATGCCAGTCCAACCGATAATGAGACCGTTTCTCTATCACTTACAGTTCCATTGTGGGACTGGGGAGAAAGGAAAGCCAGGATAAAGGCTACTGAAGCTTCAATTGAAACTGCAAATATCACATACGAAGAAGAGCAGAATAATATAATTCTGGGAATAAGAAAAGTTTATCGCAACCTACTTAACCTACAGAACCAGATAGGAATCGCAAAACAGTCTGTGACAAATGCCCAGCTGACATACGTTCTCAACCTCGAAAAATACAAAAACGGAGATCTCACAGGCATGGACCTTAATATTTACCAGAACCAACTGTCGGAGAAACAGTTAAGCTACACAAATTCGCTAATCTCCTATAAACTGGAACTTTTA
>JBBQZN010000114.1:0-4749 GCA_038207725.1 Bacteroidales bacterium
CTGGGCTATCCTTTCTTCAGGGAGATTATAATCATATTCATCTATTTTAACTTCTTTCATAAATCTGTACTCATTCACTTTCTGTCTTTCCCCATAAGTCTTACGTCTTACGTCTTGCATCTTGCATCTTGCATCTTGCGCCTTTTTCTTATGCCTTCCAATAATCTATGCAAATATAACTATTTATTTAGTTAATAGCAAGTTTAACGCAAAATATTACCTTTGCGCTGCAGCAGGTCGTTCCATCGCCTCGATTTATCGGGGAGGAAAGTCCGGGCAACAAAGAGCACCATGCTTCCTAACGGGAAGATATCCGCGAGGGTATAGTAGTGTAACAGAAAATAACCGTCCCGACATTACTGTCGGGATAAGGGTGAAAAGGTGAGGTAAGAGCTCACCGGTTGTGGTGGTAACATCACAAGCCGTACGCCTCATGGGTTGAAAGACCATGTATACCGGCGCTAAGGACTGCTCGTCCGATGCCGGGGGGTAGGTCGTATGAGTCATACAGCGATGTGTGATCGAGATAAATGATGGAAACCGGTTTTAATTCTCTTGCAGAGACAAAACCGTACAGGAACCGGCTTACAGGCCAGCTGCAAAAAATGATGGGCGTAGTTTCATACTACGCCCACCTCATTTTTAAAGACGCGAGGCATCGCGTCTCTGTTATTTTACCTTGAATAAAGCATCCTCAAGAGGAATATTCACTTCAATCTTGTCGAAAGTAATGACAGCAGCTTCCATTCCATTAGCCATTGCTGAGGTCTTCTTTGGCAATACAACTCCTTCAATGTCAACATAATCGGTCATGTATGAATCGACATTCATAGAAGTGCCCATCTGGTCAACAGTTGTACTGGTTTTTACAAGAAGATAATTGCTTTTATCAATAAACATATATACCGGGCTGGTACCTGCAGTTGCCTTAAGTTTAAAAGCAGGTTTGCCATTCACGTCTTCTGTACCCTCAAGTGTTAGTTTGCCTGACTTGAAATAACCCAGGAGCTCATTATTAAATGCACTGTTCTTTTTAACTGATTCAAGCTGTTCGCCGGTAAGTTCAACAGGCGTACTTGATCCGGTCATCGGATTAATCATATAACCTTTCTCTCCGTCAAAAATTGATACCATATCCTGACCATTGAAGCTGTATACAACCTTAATCATATTAGGGTTTTTCATAAACATAGTCATTGGCATTTCCATACCCATGGCCGACATCTTGCCGCTAATCTTAATTGTCTTTACGGATGAGAGTTTATCCGATTTCATAGCGCTAGAATAGCTTTTTACAATTTCCTCAAGCGATTGTGCGTTAATGGCAACAGCCAGAATCAATCCGCTTACTAAAAAGAATAGTTTTTTCATGTTATTGGTTTTTAAGTTTTAATTAAAATGAATTTATTGTTTTTCTTATTGCAACGAGTTTTATTAAAAGATTTTCCATTTCTGATAGTTTAAGCATGTTGGCGCCGTCTGATTTGGCAACAGAAGGATCCGGATGTGTTTCAATGAATATACCATCTGCACCAACACTTATTGCTGCCTTCCCGATTGTTTCAATCATTTCAGGTTTTCCTCCCGATATACCCTGTTCCTGGTTGGGCTGCTGTAATGAATGTGTGATATCCATTATTACAGGTACACCAATGCTTTTCATTACAGGAATGTTTCTGAAATCAACGACAATATCCTGATAACCAAACATATTTCCCCTGTCGGTGAGCATAATTTTATTATTGCCTGATTCCTTAACTTTATCAACAGCAAACTTCATTGAAGCTCCTGACAAAAACTGACCTTTCTTGATATTAACCCATTTGCCTGTTTTTGCTGCGGCTGTAAGGAGATCAGTCTGCCGGCAAAGAAAGGCCGGGATCTGAAGAATATCCACATATTCGGCAGCCATCGCAGCCTCATCCGGATTGTGGATATCAGTGATAACAGGAACTGATAACTTATCCCTTACATCAGCCAGGATCTTAAGTGCCTTTATATCGCCGATGCCTGAAAAGGAGTCGCCCTTCGATCTGTTGGCCTTTCTGTATGACGATTTGAATACAAATGGTATATGGTATTTCTCAGATAGTTTCTTCAGGTGAGTTGCAGTTTCAAAGACAATCTCCTCACTCTCAACAACACAAGGACCGGCAATTAAAAGGAAATTGCCTGAATCATTAAAACTTATACCCTGAATGTTTATTACAGCTTCTGACATATTATAACAAAATTAAAAAAAATAATTTATTAAAAACTGATAAATGCGTTGAAACATTTAAATAATGACTGCTTTTTGTGCGTTGCGGTAAGTGTTTTTCTATTTATCGTAATTATATTTATCCTTCCACATAGCAGAAAGCCTTTTTCTGATCTCTTCCTCTTTTGAATTGGCCCCCGGTTCGTAAAATTGGGTGCCACTTATGCTATCCGGAAGAAAATTATCAGGAATAAAATTTCCGGAATAGCTGTGTGCGTATTTGTAATCCTTGCCATAACCCAGATTCTTCATTAGTTTTGTGGGCGAATTTCTTAAATGAAGCGGCACAGGCAGATCACCATCACTTCTAACTTTTGCAATAGCTTCGTCAATAGCCATGTAAGCAGAATTGCTCTTTGGCGATATCGCAAGGTATATAGCTGCTTCCGACAAAATAATTCTTGATTCAGGCCAGCCTATAACATTAACGGCTTCAAAACATGATTGAGCGAGAAGAAGTGCATTCGGATTGGCAAGTCCTATATCTTCAGCCGCCAGTATCAGCATTCTTCTGGCAATAAATTTAGGGTCTTCGCCGCCTTCCACCATCCTGGCAAGCCAGTAAACAGCTGCATTGGGATCGCTTCCCCTCAACGACTTGATGAATGCCGAAATTATATCATAATGCTGCTCCCCGTTTTTGTCATACATGGCCAGGTTCTTCTGCACATGCCTCAGAACCATCTCGTTAGTAATTACAATTTTTACTTCTTTCGTTTCTTCAGCCTCGGAGCCCACAACAAGTTCCAGTGCATTGTACAGTTTTCTAGCATCGCCTCCGGAAACTCTCAACAGAGCTTCATATTCCAATATTTCTATATTATATGCCGCCAGGTATGTATCTTTTTTAAGAGCTTTGTCAAGTAATAGAACAAGCTCCTCCTCGCTAAGCGATTTCATTATATAAACCTGGCATCTGGAGAGGAGGGGAGATATTACTTCAAAAGAAGGGTTTTCAGTTGTTGCTCCTATAAGTGTTATCGTTCCCTGTTCAACTGCACTTAGAAGTGAATCCTGCTGAGATTTGTTGAACCGGTGAATTTCATCGATGAATAATACTGCATTTGGCTGATTGAAAAATTGTTGTTTTTTTGCTTTTTCAATTGTTTCTCTAACATCCTTGACACCTGAATGAACTGCACTAAGCTGAAAGAAAGGTCTTTTGAGAGTCGCTGCAATAATTCCTGCAAGAGTGGTTTTTCCAACTCCGGGTGGTCCCCAGAGGATAAATGAAGGGATATTGCCCGATTCAAGAACTCTTCTGAGTACTGCATTCTTGCCTACAAGATGTTCCTGACCGCAGAAATCATCAATATCCTTCGGTCTGAGCCTTTCAGCAAGAGGTTGGTTTGCGAGCATCTTAAAAATGTTTTCGTAAAAGTAATAAAAACAATTTTTGTTTGGGTTCTATTTATCATCATGCAACCTTTTGGTTAATGTTTTTAGTTATACTTGTAATAGTATTCTAATGCGATCATATGAATAAACTTTCAATTCTGCTACTTTTTTGTGTTTTTCTCTCCGCTTGCTCATCAGGGAAAACTCACAATGATTCTGTTCTCATTGAAGGAAGAGGTATTACCGCTGATAGTGGGATGGTTGTTTCTGCAAACCGTCTGGCATCGATGGCCGGCGTGACTATCCTCAGGAAGGGCGGTAATGCAATTGATGCTGCAGTGGCAACTGAATTTGCCCTCGCTGTCTGTTATCCCGAAGCAGGAAATATTGGTGGTGGCGGTTTCATGCTGATAAGAACAAAGGATGGCAAAGCGGAAGTTATAGATTACAGGGAAAAGGCACCGGCTCTTGCAAACCGCGATATGTACCTCGACAAAGACGGAAACGTAATTGAGGGCTTAAGCACGTCATCGGGTCTGGCAAGCGGAGTACCGGGAAGCGTTGACGGAATGATTAATGCCCATTCAAAATATGGCAGGCTCCCATTCAGGGAGGTGATTCAGCCAGCCATTGATCTGGCTGAGAATGGCTTTCCTGTTTCTGCCCGACAGGCCGATGATCTTAATGGCAGCAGAAAACAGTTTATTGAAAGAAACTCGCACACAACAGCTTTTGTAAAGGATTCTTTATGGAAGGAAGGTGATATTATTATACAGAAAGATCTCGCCTCTACTCTACGCCTGATAAGGGAAAAGGGCAGGGCTGGTTTCTATTCGGGAAAAACATCACACCTTATTATAAAGGAGATGAAAAGGGGAAACGGAATTATTTCTCAGAATGATCTCGATAATTACAGGTCAGTATCACGTAGCCCTCTTACAACAAATTACCGTAATCATAAAGTAATAACGGTCCCGCCTCCTTCCGGCGGGGGAATAATCCTCATTCAGCAATTGGCAATGATTGAGCCCTTTTCTATTTCAGATTCTGGCTTTCATTCGCAATTTTCTGTACATCTTATGGTGGAAGCTGAAAGAAGAGCTTTTGCTGACAGGGCAGAATATATGGGAGATCCGGGTTTTATGAAAGTA
>JBBQZN010000115.1:0-3982 GCA_038207725.1 Bacteroidales bacterium
TAAAAGTTCCAGTTTATAGGAGATTAGCGAATTTGTGTAGCTTAACTGTTTCTCCGACAGTTGGTTCTGGTAAATATTAAGGTCCATGCCTGTGAGATCTCCGTTTTTGTATTTTTCGAGGTTGAGAACGTATGTCAGCTGTGCATTTGTCACAGACTGTTTTGCGATTCCTATCTGGTTTTGTAGGTTAAGTAGGTTGCGATAAACTTTTCTTATTCCCAGAATTATATTATTCTGCTCTTCTTCGTATGTTATATTTGCTGTTTCAATTGAAGCTTGGGTAGCCTTTATTCGTGCTTTTCTTTCTCCCCAGTCCCACAAAGGCACTGTAAGAGAAAGTGATACTGTCTCATTATCGGTAGGGCTGGCATATACATCTTTGAATTTTTCATTATCACCGAAGAGGCCAAGTGATAATCCCAGTGATCCCCTGAATTCATTGAGTGATTTGGTTTGTATCAGATCAAATTCTGAAGTTTCGATGTTTATCTTTCTCTGTCTTAATTCCATTCTGTTTTCCAGCCCCTGATCAATTGCGAATGATATGTTGACAGCAACCGTATCGACAGCTATATTTGGTATTACGAGAACATCATCGTAAAGACTCATTCCGATAAGAAGTTTGAAATCATCTTTTGCATTTTCAAGGGCTACCTGTTTGTTTTCAAAATCTGATCTTGATGAAGCCAGGTTGAGCTCGGCCTGAAACATCTCCTCACGTGCTGATATTCCGGCATCAACCTTATTCTTCGATACTTCATAGCTCTTCTGCATATTCTGATAAGCCTGATTCGAGATATCGAGACTCTGCTGCTGCTGATAAACATAATAGAAAGCTTGTGATACCTGTCTTTCAAGCGCCAGCAACTGTATTGCATAGTTTAGCTGTGTAGTCTCGAGGGAAAGCTGAAGCTCTTTTAACTGCAGCTTAGTTCTGTTATAAGTGAAAATTGGCTGGTCAAGATTCAATGACAGGTTATTGCTGAAGCCCTTTGTTGTTGTGCCGCTGTACTCACTATATGAATCTTTGTACCCAAACCTGTTTGTAAGTGAGACTCTGGCATCGGTAAGTACAATAGGTTGTGATACGGTAAACATCCCATAGCTTTCAGTCGTTGTTCTTGAGTTCCATTTTGATATGAGATCATTGAATTCGCGGTTTTGGGTATAGCCGATAGGATTCAGGGTAAGTGAAAAATTTGACTTCAGTGCCGCATTCTGAGCATTAAGGTTTTCCTGACTTCTTATTAAACTCAGCCTTGTTTTTTTCATAGTCGGGCTGTTAGACTCTGCCACCCCGAGTGCCTGCTCGAGAGTCAGGCCTTGCTGGCTGTGACCTGAAAAACTACCCAAACCTAACAGAAGGAGGATAATTAGCGTTGGTTTTATTTTTTTACTAAGTTGATTCATGTTGTTCATATTAAGCATATTATAGTATTATGTATTTTAAAAATAAAACTTTGTTTTAGCCCCTTTCCCATTTTCGCCCTTTCCCCATTTTCGGCCCCTTCCGCATTTTCGCCCCTTCCGCATTTGTTTCCTTTCCCCATTTTCGCCCCCTTCCGCATTTGTTTCCTTTCCCCATTTTCGCCCCCTTCCCCCTAAAGGGGGTATAATTCTGCACTGCGACAGGAGTACAGCAGAGGGGTCTAATTCTGTTTCACCCACTTAATTGCATCTCCGATAACTGTTCTGCCTGAAGACTGATTCGAAAGTACAACTTTCGCAGTATCGGCAGAGAGGTAAAACCGGCCCAGGTTATTCCATTCACCATCAGCATTCTCATAGTCGAGAGTGATATCTTCAACCCCCTGATCGTGATAAATTTTATAATGCATATCCTTGTGTGGACTATCTGGCGCCTGACCCTGTCCTCCCTGTCCTCCTTGTCCTCCCGGAGCAGCGGGCCCTCCGGCTCTGCCTGGTCCTCCCTGTTGTCCTCCTACTCTTAAAGTACCCCTTCCTCCGGCTTTCCCTACATAGCAGTATATGTCATAATAGCCTGGCTCCTTAATTATTGTACTCCATGTTATTGTTTTATCTCCTGTGCCTGACCTGGTATAAACTGATGATCTTATATACTTTCCATAATAACTAGTGAGAACAACAGGCTGCCAGAATTCAGGAATATTCCACTGACTTACCTGTAGATATGAGTCTCCGGTTTTATTCTCAATACCTAGTAGTTTTTTTAACGGACTAATGGTATTTTGTCTGCTGTAGCTGAAGCCCGGGTCTTCATTATCTACTATTATTTCTGAAGGATCGGAATACTCCGGTATTTTGTCCAGGATCTCTTCTCCAATAAACTCTTTGGTATTTCCTTTTATCTTAATTACTTCAGAAATGGGCAAATTTATCTCCCCGGGAATGTTTTTTGCAAACAATGTATTTATCATCATCGCCCTTGGCAAGCCGTCAAGTACTATGCCTATCTTTTTTGCTTCATTAGGCCCCATAAGAACTATTTTCGAGATATCAGAAGCATCCATTCCTCTTCCCTGCATTGCGATTGATGCGTTTCCTCCACCTCCCTGACCTCTCTGAATTGTAATGCTCATTCCACCACCACCTCCTCCTCTGCCCCCGGCGCCTCCGGGTCCCCCTGTTCTGAAGGCTACATTGAAAAGACCGGCAACGGGTTCAGGATTTGATGCGACAAATGTGACCTGATACCTCGATCGGTTGCCAACAACAATTTCACTTGCCTGAAGACTTGTAAAAAGGAAGCCGGGTTGTTGCATTCCTGTAAACCAATTGCTGAGATAGGGATAAAACTCAAATCCGAATTGTTCCTTAATATCTTTATTGAACTGAACTATATCCACTCTCTTAAAACTATTATTATCGAGATATTTATCAAACCAGGTTTTAAATTCCGTTATTCCGGCCTTTGCTCTTAAAAGATTAAAAAGCCAGTCGCCCTTTACAGTAAGAACGGTTCTCACAGTATCACCTTTTGGATTAGTTGCCAGAAGATCTTTAAAGCTTATATTTTTCAAAATCAGATTGGCTCTGTCCTTATCTGAAAGAACGCCCATCATAGACTGTACGCCGCCTCTTTGTCCGGGTGGTGTAATCTGCTGCAGATGAGATTCAAAAACAGCATTAATCACCGGGTATTCTGATGAGTAGAAGTTATTTTTGAAGAAGTAGAAACTTGGTCCCAGCCTGTATCGTGTGGGTTCATTTGTAGCTACTCCGTTTATGAACCTGAAGTTTTCACCACTAATAAATGTATTCCTGACGGCGCTATTAAAAAGTCTGACCTGCAACTCCTTATCAGTAATAACCTGGTTGTTCCGGGCCATTCTTTTCTTCTGTCTTGTGAATTGTTTATAGAATCCTGCATTCTGAATTGTTGATAATCTTTCAGGAAGAAGTACCATTGATGGCTGTACTTCTGCACGGGTCTGGGTGTTATTTTTTGGGAAAGAATAGAATTGCACAGGAACCTCAACCAGTGACAAAGTTTTGAAGGGGTATTTTGTGGAAAAGGTTGTCTCCAATTCCCTCATAATTCCTGAAACAAGATTTGGCAAAGTATCCTTTAGTTCCGAAAGATCTTTTTTATAGTAGTCGTTGCCTTTAAAAAAGTAATTTATATAGTTTACCGAATCAACTTTAAGTGTGTCAGAATCGTAATTCCCTATTGCAAGTGTAAGGCCGGTAAGCTTACTCTCGGGACTAAAATAACTTATCCCGTCAGTTACCTTTTTCAATCCCTGGGCAACAGCTGTAAGTCCGTCTTTAGTTTCAACCTCAAGGCTAAATTTAGTAAAATCAATTTTTATTCGTGCCGGATTAGACGGGTAATAGTTCAGAGAAGTGACAGGATACCAATGAGTTTCGGGGGTCAGAAGAATAAAATTGTTTTTCAGGAATGCCTGACGCTTATGTACATTAAGCATCTGAATCCTGTAAGGCGCCTCCTTAAAATTATCGCTGTAATTAGGATAGCTATGAGAAAGATATTGCATTG
>JBBQZN010000116.1:0-3934 GCA_038207725.1 Bacteroidales bacterium
TACTCTTCTTGGCGGTGAGGAACGCGAAATTCAGGTAAAGGTAGATCAGGATAAACTAAAACTTTATAAAACATCACTTTATCAGGTTGTTGAGGCTATTAACCGATCAGGAATAGATTTACCGGCCGGTAAAGTCCAGACAGATAAAGAAAGCAACTCAGTAAGGTTAATAGGTAAGTTTTCAACCGTCGATGACATAATGAATGTTCAGGTGGCAATGCCTGCACCAGGAATGCCGGTTTATGTTAAAGATGTCGCATTGGTTATAGACGGTGTTAAGGAAATAAGTTCTGTAAGTCGCTACAATGGGATAAATGGAATAGGCCTGTTGTTAAAAAAACAGGGAGATGCAAATGCTGTTGAAGTTTCAAAATTAGTTCACGCAAAACTTACCCAGATTGAAAATGCAAACACAAAATTCGGGGTAAAATTTAACGTGGCCGATGATTCAACTGACATGACAATTGCGGCAGTAAACTCCGTGGTTGATGACCTGATATTAGCAGTAATTCTGGTTTCATTGGTAATGTTTTTGTTTTTGAGGAGCTACAGAAACTCTTTAATTGTTTTAATAGCAATACCTACCTCACTTATTACCGCATTTGCCGTGATGTGGCTGATGGGTTTCACCTTAAACCTGATGACTCTGCTTGCCATGTCTTTAATTATCGGGATACTGGTTGATGATGCCATAGTGGTACTTGAGAACATTCAGCGGCACCTTGATATGGGAAAAGAGAAACGAACTGCTTCTATGGATGGTCGTATGGAAATCGGTTTCTCTGCAATTTCTATTACACTCGTTGACGTGGTTGTATTCCTTCCGATTCTTTTTTTGCAGGTATTTGTTGCCGATATGCTGAAACAGTTTTCAATAGTGGTAATTACTTCCACACTTACCAGCTTGCTGGTTGGTTTTACATTAACTCCATGGCTGGCTTCACGGATCGGGAAAAAAGAGGATTTACAACCTACCAACTTCGTAAACCGGTTTCTGTTGTGGTTTGAAAAACAATTGAAAACATTTATCGATTGGTATGGCCATCAATTGGAATGGGTGCTTAACCATAAACTCATCTTCACCGGGATAGTGATTTTACTTCTTATAATGACCGTTGGAATAATGAAACAAGGCATTATTGGCAAAGAAATGATGTCGACAGGTGACCAGGGTAAGTTTCGTTTGAATCTCGAATATGATAAAACCACTACCGTTCAGGAGAATAATATCAGATCGCAACAAGTAGAAAACTCAATTCTTCAGCAACAGGAAGTAGCAACCCTTTTCAGCAACATAGCAGGGCCAAGAACAGGTATTGGTAGTCTTGGGGTGGGCTCGGCCAATATATCTGAATTTACCATTCAGTTAAAGCCCGAAAAGGAAAGAGACATTAAAACAGAGGCATTTATGAAATCGCTTCGCGAGGAGCTGAAAAGGCAGTTCCCGGCTGTTAACTTCTCAATGGCAGTTCTGGGTTTATTACCTAAACAGGCACCTATAAAGATAACATTGAGCGGAAGTAACCTTGATTTGGTTATGAAAACCGGAGATGAACTGAAGTCGGCTATTGAAAAAATACCCGGCGCCGACAATGTGCGCTTATCTGTTGAAGCAGGGAGCCCGGAATACAAGATTATTCCCGACAAGGAAAAGATGCAAAGGTTAGGACTGACCACTGCTTATGTCGGATTAAATTTAAGGACGGCCTTTACTGGAAACGACGATGCTACGTTAACCAGCAGTGGAACAGAATATCCGGTTAGAATACGGCTTGATGACTTTGACCGGAAAAACTATGAAGATGTACAGCGACTGTCTATTATAAACGCCATGAATGTTCCTGTTGAAGTATCTCAATTTGCCACAGTCAGTCAGGACAATTCACCTTCATTACTTGAAAGGCTTGACAGACAGCCATCTGTAACATTAACAGCGGAATCGCTTGGCAGACCTTCAGGCACCCTGGCTGATGAAGCAATAAGCTTTTTAAAAGCAAAACCATTGCCGGAAGGTGTAAAATTAACATGGGGGGCAGATATTAAAACTCAAAATGAAAGTTTCAAGGCTTTGGGTTCGGTTTTAATGATATCATTTATACTCATTTACCTGATTATGGTAGCCCTCTATGATAACTATATTTATCCCTTAGTGGCTCTGTTTGCTATACCCATGGCTGCAATAGGGGCCTTCCTGGCTCTAAACCTATCGTTAAACCAGTTAACACTGTTTGCTCAACTAGGATTAATAATGCTCATGGGTTTGGTGACAAAAAATGCCATACTGATTGTGGATTTTACTAATCAGCTGAAAGCTCGCGGTATGTATTATAAAGAAGCACTGATTATTGCAGGTAAGGAGCGAATGAGACCCATTTTAATGACAACTCTTGCCATGGCGATTGGAATGTTACCCATTGCATTAGCCAAAGGGACAGCCAGCGAATGGAAAAACGGCCTGGCATGGGTAATTATCGGAGGCCTGTTATCATCAATGATATTAACAGTGTATTTGGTACCAATGGTTTATTATGTTGTTGATACAATCAAAGAAAAGATCTCAAAAAGGAAATGAGGATTAACTGTCAAATGGATGCTGAGTACAGAAGATAAAATATTACACGCCGCGTACAAGATCTTTCTTTTATTCGGATACCATGGTACTACGATTCAACAAATTGCCATGCAGGCTGATGTAAATAAATCAGCTGTTCATTACTATTTTCGGTCAAAAGACAGATTGTACGTCATAATCGTTAAAAAGGTGCTTGACAGTATTATTAATAATAAAGTTGGAATTATTGATCAAGGTAATGTAGAAGAAAATCCAACCTGGTTTCTGTTTACTGAGAGATATAATAATAACAACTTATTTGAAAAAACACTAAAGGAGTTATACCCGAATGATTGGGATAAAATATTATACGGAATAATTAAGAGGATTGAATTTGCATCTATATTTTAGTCTGCACAGAAAAAACATTGTAATTTTATCAACTATAAACATAGATGCATTAATATGTCTGAATTTATAAACAATAGCGAAAGCAGATTAGAAGATTACCTGGCTATTTCATTGGGTATGATGAACGGCGAAGACGGCAGGATGCTTATTGAAAAATATAAAGACATAATAGATAAGCTCACTCCTCTTGATATGCTTAAGCTTCAGGACAGGCAAATTAAAATGGGAATTGCTCCGCCAACAATCAAGAAGGATGTTGATAAAGTAATCAATGTCTTTTATAAAAGCCTGAATAATTATCAATGGGAAAAGCCTGAAGCAGGTACCTTTCTTTATTATCTGATGCTCGAAAATCAAGCTTATACATTCAAGCTTAACCAGGTAAAGAAAATAATTAAAAGCTATAAGGGGCGTGAAGCTGACGATTTTAAGTTAATGCAGCAAGAATTATTACCCCGCTTCATAGAATTCTTCGACTTCGAAAGCCACTATGTGAAAAAAGAAAATATTTTATTTCCATATCTTGAAGAAACCTGGGAATACTACCGGCCACTTAAGGTAATGTGGTCATTGCATGATGATATTCGTAACAAGCTGAAGACTATTGTTGCTATGTTAAAGAACCCTGAGACTAAATGGATTGGATTTAATAAGGAAATTGGCAAATACTTTTTCCTTGTATTTGGAATGATGCAAAAAGAAGATCTAATCGTTTATCCTGTTGCTGCTCAAACAGTTGAAAAGAATACATGGAAGGGGATGCAGGCGCAGAGTTTTGAGTATCCGTTTCCGTTTATAGAAAGACCCGCCAGACCGGATATTTTAAAAGAAATACAACAATCAATATTTGTGGAAACACGAAATGAGCGCAGTTCCGGCATTCAATCCATAACAGGAAAGATGAGTCTGGAACAAACATTATTGGCTTTCAACCATTTGCCGGTTGATATTACTTTTGTAGATGAAAACGAC
>JBBQZN010000117.1:0-3924 GCA_038207725.1 Bacteroidales bacterium
TTAACTCTTCGGGAGTATTAACAAGGCTCTTTGCTGTTATGCCTTTACCTGTTCCTTCAGAAACAGGTTTTACAAACAGGGGATATTTGAGATCGAGATTATTTAGCTCGCTTACAACGCTTATAAGTTGTCCCGGACTAATGGGGACTCCCGCAGATGCCACAACCAGTTTAGCCAGGTGCTTGTTAAGTGAAACACCCATAATAACCGGTCCGCTGAAAACATATGGGATCCTGTACTGATCAAGGATGGCCGGAACAACAGATTCTCTTCCGTCGCCATAAAGTCCTTCAGCAATATTGAATACCAGATCCCACTTCTTCCCTGAGGCCAGAGCTTCAATAAGCTGGAATGCATTACCAATGGGCTCAGTTTCGTGTCCCATAAGCTTGAGTGAGTTTTCAAGAGCATCAACTGTCTCCTGTTTGTCAAACTCAGCTGTTTCTTCCAAAGAATAACCACGGTCGGTATACCACGACCGCAAATCGTACGTTAATCCTATCTTCATTAATAAGTATTATTTTTCAGGGTATTCGCAAAGAATACCTTTATAATTACGCAATACTATTTTTTCGTCATTATGCTCAACAACATAATTTGGGAGAAGAGGAATTTTTCCGCCTCCGCCGGGAGCATCTACAACGAAAGTAGGCACTGCATAACCACTAGTAAATCCTCTGAGACCTTTAATAATCTCAAGACCTTTCTTTACTGTTGTCCTGAAATGCGCAGATCCGGGTATCAGATCACATTGATATAAATAATAAGGTCTTACTCTGTTCATGAGTAATTTATGCATAAGTTCCTTCATAACAGGAACATTGTCATTAATACCTTTAAGGAGAACGGTCTGACTTCCAAGAGGGAAACCGCCATCAGCCAGTTTGTTAAGTGCTTTAGAACACTCTTCGGTAATTTCAGAAGGGTGCGAGAAATGCAGACTGATAAACAGAGGATGATATTTCCTGAGAATAGAAATCAGGTTATCTGTAATCCTTTGTGGAAGTACAACCGGAATTCTGGTTCCTATCCTTATCATTTCCACATGTTCTATCTTCCTGATATTCGAGAGGATATAATCCAGAGTCTCATCGCTTAAAGTCAGCGGATCACCGCCACTTATAAGGACATCTCTTACTTCCTTGTGACTGGCTATATAATTGAATGCCTTATCAAAATCCTGCCGTCCAAGCTTATCAAGCCTTCCGACAGAATGAGAACGAGTACAATACCTGCAATAATTTGAGCATACCTGTGTCACAGTAAACAGAACTCTGTCGGGATATCTGTGAACGATACCTTTTACAGGAGAAAAGGATTTTTCATGAAGAGGATCTGACTGTTCAGTAGCGTGTTGAAGTAATTCTTCAACTACCGGAATTACATTACGCCTCAGAGGATCTGAAAATTTAGTATTATAGATCAATGATGCAAAATAGGGTGTAATCCGCAGTGGCAGACGACCTTTGAGATTATTTATTGCCATAATCTCTTTGTCCGATAATTTCATGATTTTTTTAAGATCTTCTATGCTGGTAATGGAATTTCTGAGTTGCCATTTCCAATCATTCCATGAATCTGTAGTTGTTAGAGGGAAGTAGCGGTGCATAAACTCCGAACTTCGGGTGCTAACTAACTTATTTGGGATTTCGTTTTGCGAAAAAATCGTGGTTTTCGCGCCAGGCTCTTCATCAGAGGAGCAACCCACGAGGCGACTCTCTCCATGGAGTGTCGTAGCCTCATTATTGTTAGCGTTCATAACAGATGATGAGAATTTTCACCTTTTCTTTTTTTAATTTGTTTGTAGTTTTAATTGAATACTATTTTTCTAAAATATTTAGTGACGAAAATAAATAAACTATACATACAATGTATCATTCGAATGCCATAAATATTAACACAATTTGTATTTTATTAACAATCGATATTTTACCATATAGTCATTTGTGCTTTATGTATTTGATTATGTGTATTTTATTGCACTAATTAACCTAGGATAATTAAGCACTTAAACTGGTGTTTTTTTTGCATTATTTTAGTCGAATATGAATATTACTATTTCCATCATCAGATTGAAGCATCATTAATCTTCCCAAATCTTTTTTCAGCAATAAGCTGTATCCAAAAACTGCACCGTCATCCCGAATGAAGCACAGTGTAATGAGGGATCTCATAGAATTAGCAGGATTAATTTCAAACAAAGTTTTTCCTGAAGCTTAATCTTCCTAAGTCATCCTCTAAAACAGGCAAAATGCACTAATCAAAGAACTCCCATACAACAAATCCGGTTCATCCCGAAGCATCAGCTAGGGATCCCCTAAATTCTCTAACCATCAATCTTTATTATAATTGATTGCGATTCTCATTTTATATTTAATATGAAATCAAAACCTTTTTCAAACATTATGGTGACCATTTTGATAAAATTAAAATACTTTTACAAATTGATTTTTAATAACAACAATAACTATCAGATATTGTTTACCAGCAAACAATAATAATTCAATATTCTTTTAATGGACGAAAAAAATAAAAATAACCGGATACTGGCTCTATTGTTTGTTGGGGTACTGATGGGAGCCCTCGATATATCAATTGTGGGTCCGGCTATACCGGCAATTGAAAAGTCAATAATGGTTGACAGACAGCTTATGTCGTGGATATTCTCAATCTATGTTCTTGCTAATCTGGTCGGTATCTCACTGATGGCAAAACTATCTGACCTCTATGGCAGGCGGAGGATATACATAATTTCCATTACAATTTTTGCAGTTGGCTCACTTGTAGTTGCACTTTCAGAAAACTTCGACTTGTTGCTGACAGGAAGGGCGATACAGGGCTTTGGTGCTTCAGGCATTTTTCCTGTGGCCTCTGCAGTAGTCGGTGACATCTTTCCACCCGAAAAACGTGGTAGAAAACTTGGATTAATAGGTGCGGTTTTTGGTATTGCCTTTATCCTTGGTCCTTTAATTGCAGGAGTTGTTCTGAAATTTTTTGTTTGGAACGACCTGTTTTACATAAACATTCCTATTGCAGCACTCCTTATATACTTCAGCAATAAGCTTCTGCCATCAAAGCCTGTTGGAAAAAGTTCGTCCATCGACTGGCGGGGGATTATAATTCTCGGTTCGCTGCTTGCTTCGTTTGCTTATGGAATTAACAGACTTGATGCCAATAATTTTATTGATAGTCTGTTATCAGTAAAAGTTTTTCCTTTTCTACTTTACTCTTTCGGTGCAGTCTTCCTGCTGATATTTGTCGAAAGAAAAACAGTTGCTCCGGTTGTAAATCCTGATCTCTTTCTGATTCGTCAGATAAGACTGACCGGATTAATTGCTATAGGAACAGGTGTTTTCCAGGCTTCATTTGTATTCCTGCCTTCAATGGCCATAGCGAATTATGGTGTAGGCACATCTACTGCAAGTTTCATGCTTCTTCCTGTAGTAATTGCAACTGCTTTCGGATCACCGGTATCTGGACGGCTTCTGGATAAATATGGATCAAGGGCTCTGATTTTATCCGGATTAATATTAGCCGCCATCGGATTTATTATCTTGAGTGCCATAGATGAGAAAAGGGTTCTGTTTTATACAGGTGGCGTCTTTCTGGGACTTGGGTTTTCAGTACTCTCCGGTTCAGCCCTCAGATATATTATGCTCAACGAAGTTTCAGCAATTGAAAGAGCTTCCACACAGGGAATTATAACAATCTTTATCAGCATCGGACAGATGGCAGGTGCTGCACTAATTGGCACTTTTGTAGCATCATATAAAATACCTTCAACAGGCTTTAAACAGGTTTTGTTTATAATAGCTGTATTTGCTGCAGTTCTGGCTATTAGCGGGCTATTTCTGAAGAGCAGGGAATCAGAATTGCTAACAGTTTCAAAATCAACAAATCAGCCTTAGTGTGAGTCGGAATCAG
>JBBQZN010000118.1:0-3527 GCA_038207725.1 Bacteroidales bacterium
CCGTTTGCTTCCATAATAAATGAACCAACATCCATATGCCCGTGGTTTACTGAGGGCGATCCGGCTTTCATGGCAACAAAAACTGCATTTGGATCACTCCATGAAGACCGCATCAGGGCCACCGGATTTTTTCCCTGACCAACCCATAATGTTTCTGAAGGCGAAGTGATATCAGAAATATCCAATCCGGCGCTCCAGATCATTATTGCAGGCAGCAATCTGTTGTTTGAGGGCTTTTTATTCTGCAGAAAATATTTTTCCGACCAAAGTAATGATGGATCACTCAGCTTATTTGCAAACCAAAACATGGCAGGTTGTGTTCCTCCGCCTGATCCTGCATCGGAATAGTTAAATGAGTTACCGGTGGGGCCGGTCATGTTCCCGAGATATTGTGCTGTCTTAAAGAATCCCTGATTTATTTCAAGCCCGTATTCATTGCCGAAAGCTTTTTCCATTGCACTTAGAAACATAATGTTGAAGTTTGTTCCATATCCCCAGTAACCGTAACCTTCGGGATAAGCACCGTCGGGTTGATAATCTTCCATTGGAAGTTTAATAGAAGAAACTGCCCGGTCAATTATTTTCTTAGCCAGATCCGCTTTGTCTTCATAAATTGCAAGTGCCCCGAAAGTCATACCTGCATTACATACCTGATTCCAGTTATGTGTGGCTTTTACCCAGCTGTTATTTGCTGATTCGAGCGATGGATTAAGTCCTTTATTAATTATAGCATCTCTTATTATTTTTTTGGATTCAGCTGATAATCCTTTAAATAGCCAGTCATAACCAATGGCTGCTGCCATTGTCATCTCTGCAACATCAAGAAAATGAGAGGGATTCCAATCTTCAAATGCTGATATTGCGAGCAGTTCATTCTCAGCTCTTTTCAGATATTTTACATCAGACGTCAACCGGTATGAATAAGAAAGATAGAAAATCCTGCCAAGTGCTTCTCTCGATTTATCGAGGAGCCTTCGTCCGGTAAGAACTCTTTCAACAGGAGCTTTTGTCAGCAGTTTATCACTCTCGTCAAGTATGAACTGGTGGGTAGCTTTCCAGGTTACATCTGATGTAATGTTCATCTTGATTGCTGCCTCTTCTCCTTCAAGAAGAAGTATACGGGGATGGTTCGGAACAGCTAACAGATTACTTTGAGTTTTATCCTGAGCAGAGGCTCCTGAGCTCATTGACAGTAGAATAAGACAAATTTTTAATACAAGTGTTTTTTTCATCAGATCTGAAATTTTAGTTGGTGATGTAAAGTAATGTAAAAATTCGTCAAGTGGTATTCTACCGGTTTATATTCTATATTTGTACATGGGAAATGATTGAAAGATAATCTGATGAAAATTCCTTCCAGACATGATTATAAGAGTGGTCATTCCATTGAACTTCTCAGAAGCGGGGAGAATTATTTTGCTGTTTGTGAGAAAGTAATAGATGAAGCAAAGCTCTATATTCATTTCCAAACTTATATAATTGATAATGATGAAACGGGAAATCGTATTCTCAATGCACTGATACGTGCATCTGAAAGAGGAGTAAAGGTGTATTTTCTGCTTGATGCCTACGGTGGAGGAAGTTTTACCGAAGAGATGATAAAGCAGACGGAGGAGGCAGGAATACTCTTCAGAAAGTTTTCTCCCGGTTTGATCTCAAAAGGATTTCAATTCAGTCTAAGATTACATCATAAGGTAATACTGGCAGATGGTGAAGTGGCTGTTATAGGCGGAATGAATGTTGCCAACCGTTATCGGGGCACTTCATCATTGAAACAGTGGCTCGACTTTGCAATTTTAGTCAGGGGCCCAGAGTGTGCACACGTTCTTTTTATTCTGAAAAGGCTCTGGAACAAAACTTTCATTTCAAGAAAGGAAAGGGCAACTGAGAAGGTTCATAATCCTGTTCTTTATGAGGAAAATGTGCGGCTCAAGGTGCTCCAGAATAACTGGTACAGGAACAAAATTGAGATTCTTAAAAGCTATAGGTCAGCTCTCAGGCATTCACGTGAGAGAATGATAATTTTCGCAAGCTACTTTCTTCCCGGAAGAAATGAACGTAAACTTCTCCGGAATGCGAGCAGGAGAGGAGTCGAAATAAAAGTTGTTTTTTCGGCTGCATCAGACGTTCCTGTTTTTAAAAGAGCAACTAATTTTCTTTATGGATTCATCCTTAGAAATAATATTAAAATATACGAATACCTGCCCTCAAACCTACATGCAAAGGTTGCTACCGTTGACGGGATCTGGAGTACGATTGGCAGCTATAATATGAACCACCTCAGCGATTATGGTAGTATTGAAATGAATGCCGATATACTTGATGCAGATTTTTCTGGAAAATTTGAGGAGCTTCTTCTCGGCATTATCAGGGACGATTGCCGTGAAGTGACTTTTGAGGATTATAGATACAGAAGAATATGGCTTCTGAGGCTTTCTGACTGGTTCTCATACCAGATGATAAGGATTGCCATGAGGTTAATGTTCCTGCTGGCCTCCAGAAAATAGCAGAGACGGGATGCATCGGACAGGTCGCGACCTGTCCCTGCAATGTTATGTTGTATATTTAATTGTGGATGGATTAAAATTGGTGAAACGCCATCCCGACGAATTCCATGACTTTTGGTAATGATGCTCTCCAATATGTCCAGTTATGCGCTCCATCGCGGATTCTGAATTCATGTGGGATCTCTTTTTTGCGCATAGCTATATGCACCAGTGAATTACCTTCATAAAGAAAGTCATCATCACCGCAATCGATGTACCATCTGACAGCTTTTTTCTGGGCATCTGGCATATTTTCAATAAGATTCAGTACACTGTACTTTTTAAAATAGGCCTCTTTATCAGCATCTGTAATGCCTTCAATTCCTGCCCATAATCTGTAGCTTTTCAGTTCTTCGATATTCCTGGGCCCTGTTGCAGCACTCAGAGGACAAGCAGAGGAAAATAATTCAGGATGATGAAGGGCATAAATAAATGTTCCTTCCCCGCCCATTGATAACCCGGCAATTGCCCTGTATTTTTTATCTGCCCTGATACGATAGGTTTTTTCAATGTACGGCATGAATTCTGTAAAAAAGAAATCCTCATAGAGCCATTCTCCCTTAACATCGTTTACATATCCCCTTTTACCTGTGTTGGCATCGGGCATAACGATTATCATTGCAGTTGCAAGATTTGTTTTGATTGCTTCATCTGCAATATTGAGCACCTCGCCGAACTGAACCCATCCGGTCTGATCATCACCGGCTCCATGAAGCAGGTATAGAACAGGATAGCTTCGTTGCGATGTTTCATAATCAGGTGGCAGGTAAATAGCATATTTCCTGTCCATTTTCAATAGTTTACTGGGAACTGTAAGGTTGTCGGAAACCTTTCCTGTTTGTGCCAGAAGAAGAGGAGCAAATAAAAGAATAAGAAGTAGCGATAGAAGTTTTTTCATGAGTATAGATTATGAATTTGACGATTAGGTATTATTATTGGAAAGATATTATAAAAATTCCGAATATTGTATAAATATTTAAT
>JBBQZN010000119.1:0-3233 GCA_038207725.1 Bacteroidales bacterium
TAAATAACTCAGATTATTCTATATGAAAGTGACTATTGAAAATATCATCAGTATAATGAGAGTAAAATACTCCCTGGATATTTCGTGTTACGAGGAGTCGTTTCTTGTAAAGACGGTTAATTACCGTGTTGCTGAATCACAGTGCGGAACAATTGATAAGTATATTGCCTTTTTAAGGAGTAATACTTATGAATCTGACCTATTATCAGATTCATTGAATAATTACTACAGCGAGTTTTTCAGGAATCCGCTTACATTTCTTATGATGGAACAGATTGTCTTTCCTAAACTATTCAGTGAAAAGAGCAGTCATTCTGAAGAGATCCGCATCTGGTCGGCAGGTTGTTCTGCCGGGCAGGAGCCTTATTCTCTTGCTATTCTCGCTGATGATTACAGATCAATTAATCAGAAAAATGTTTCAGTAAGAATTTTTGCCACCGATAAATCCGAAAGAGAGCTTCAAAGTGCAAGGAAAGGTATTTACCATCTGAGGTCCGTCCAGAATGCAAAACTTCAGTATGTAAACAAATACTTTTCGAATTCAGGTGAGTTTTATTCGATAAACGCAAACATCAGGGATCTTATTGACTTTTCATTATTAGATCTGCTTGAAGAGAGCGGAGGAGCCCCTCCAGCAAGTATATATGGCGATTTTGATGTAATTATGTGCAGTAACCTTCTTTTCTACTATAAACCAGAGATACAAAAAAGGATATTAACCCGACTCTGCAACTCACTGGTTGACGGTGGCTTTTTGATAACCAGCGAAGCGGAAGTTGGGATTGTTAAAACATTCCGTAAATTTAAACAATATGCGGCTCCGGCGGCGATATTTATTAGGCAATAGGCAAAAGGCAGTAGGCAATAGGAAGAAGAAGAAGTATAAAAGGCAATAGGCAAAAGGCAAAAGGCAATGGGCAGTAGGAAGAAGTATAAAAGGCAATAGGCAATAGGAAGAAGAAGAAGTATAAAAGGCAATAGGCAATAGGAAGAAGAAGAAGTAAAAAAGGCAAAAGGCAATAGGCAATAGGCAACAGGCAACAGTAAGAATAAGAAATGATAAAGCTAAAAAACATGGGAGCTAATATTTTTAAAGAAAATGTTCTAATTGATAGCACTGCTACCTGCTGCCCATTGCCTACTGCCCATTGCCTACTGCCTACTGCCCATTGCCTACTGCCCATTGCCTTATTACAACGTAACAAATTATAAGATAACCATGAAAATTAATGACTTGAATATCGGCACAAAACTGTTTATCGGATTCGGTATAATTTTGATTTTTGTTGCATTTCTTGGAGGAGTAGCTTACAGGCAATCCAACAAGCTATGGAAGAATACCGATGACCTTTACACTCATCCTTTTCAGGTGGCCAGGGCAACCAGCGATTTCAAATTTGATATCCTGGAAATGAACTTCATAATATCAGATATGGTAGTGGCTAAAAGCGAGGACGAGTTACAATCAGGCCTTCTTAAGTTTAAAAACAGAGAAGCAGATATCGCTAAATGTTTTTCAATAACATACGACAGGTATCTGGGCGATAAAGCTGACATTGACACTGTTTACAATTTATATCAGGAATGGATTCTGTATTCTAATGAGACTATCCGTCTTATAATAAACGGACAAAAAGCCTCTGCAGATCTCCGTAATATGCCTGGTTCCAAAGGCGATTTACAAACGCAGAATATGATTGTGCATGTTCAGCAATTGATCGATTTTGCAAAAAATAAAGCTGATTCTTTTTATAGTTCGGTAGCGTTGGAAAAGAAAAGCCTTGACAGACAACTTTTAATAGTTTTTTGTATTGTCTTAATTATCTCTCTTGTTGTAGGTTATCTGTTAATAATGGGAATACGACGCCCGCTATTAGTCCTCACAGAAGTGGCAAATGAGTTTTCTCTCAGAAAGTATCATGTACGGAGCAATTATAATGCAAATGACGAAATTGGAACCCTGGCAAAAACCTTCAACAGCCTGGCTTCATCGGTACAGGATGAGGTGGAAGTCAGAGAAAATGTAGCATGGATTTCCCAGATAATGATGGAACACAATGAACTTCGTCCGTTTTGTCAGAACCTGCTCAGAGCCCTGCATGAAAAAACCGAATCACAAATTGCAGCAATATATCTTCTTAACAGGGAAAAGATGCTGTTCGAGCATTATGATTCTGTAGGATTATCTTCAGATAGTCTAAGATCATTTAAGGCTGAGATAAGGGAGGGAGAATTCGGGCAGGTACTTGCTCACAAAAGTATTGTGAAGGTTTCCAAAATACATGATGATACCATTTTTACTTTCCACGTTGTTTCAGGTACGTTCAGGCCAAAAGAGATTTTAACTATCCCTGTTATTGATAATGGTGAGGTGATAGCTATAATTTCACTTTCAAGCCTTAAGGAATATTCTTCCCTGTCGCTTAGACTGATAAACGATATCTGGGTAACAATTACTGCGAGAATGCTTGGGGTAATAAATTTTCAGAAGATATCTGATTTTTCAGCATTGCTTGATGTACAGAACAGAGAGCTTGAGCAAAAATCAAAAGAGCTGCTTATGCAGACAGATGAACTCAAGGAATATAATATTGAACTTGAGTTGCAGAAAAAACAGCTCGATGAAGCCAATAAGCTGAAGAGTTCATTTCTTTCTAATATGAGCCATGAGCTTCGTACTCCTCTTAATTCAGTTGTTGCTCTGTCGGGAGTTCTTAGCAGAAGGCTCGATGGCAAAATTCCTGCCGATGAATACAATTACCTTGGAATTATTGAGCGGAACGGCAAAAACCTTCTCACGCTGATAAATGACATACTCGATCTTTCCCGAATTGAGGCCGGCAGAGAAGAAGTAACTTATTCCTCTTTTTCCGTTTATGAAAATGTAAGAAATATTCTGAATTCGCTGGAAACTATCGCTCAGGAAAAAGGCATTTCAGCCGTTTGTAATATTCCGTCTGATATTCCGGATATTATCAGCGATCAGACCAAGTGTCATCATATTTTTCAGAATATAATAAGCAATGCTGTAAAGTTTACCGAGAAAGGTTCGGTTGAGATCTCAGCATCGGTGAGTGGTGACAATGTCATTTTAAAGGTAGTGGATACAGGCATTGGTATTCCAGAAGATTTTATGCCGTTCATTTTTGATGAATTCCGGCAGGCTGATGACAATGCTTCGCGAAAATATGTAGGAACCGGACTTGGACTGGCAATTGTAAAAAAATACTGTA
>JBBQZN010000120.1:0-3221 GCA_038207725.1 Bacteroidales bacterium
CAAATGGAAGATCTATTCAGCAAAATCGGTACAGGTTTAACATTAAGTCAGAAGATTGAACGTAAAGTCGAAGAGGCGATTCGCGATAAAAAGCTTCTGCCAGGGACTAAAATGCCTTCTGAAAAGGAGCTATGTGCCCAGTTTGCAGTTAGCCGTACAGCCCTGAGAGAGGCACTCAGAAGATTGAGTGCACGCGGACTAATCGACATCCGGAAAGGGAGCGGAATCTACATCACAGAACTTAAGATTGAGGATGCAATTAATTCACTACATCTTTTCTACGACCTGAGGTTCAACTCTGATCTTATCCTCAAGATTATTGAGGTCAGAAGGCTCTTTGAACCAGAAATAGCCCGTCTTGCCGCCAGGAATAGAAATGATGAAGACATTAAGATCCTTCAGAAGAACCAGAAAGATCTTGAAAAGTGCAATAATGATAATACTCAGCTTGAGGTAGATCTGATTAACAGATTTCATATGAACCTTTCGAAGTCAACAGCCAATCCAATTGTAATAATAAGTATGGAACCTGTTTACTCGCTTCTCCCAAGAATGAGAAACCTGATTTATGGAAATATTGAAGGTGAAAAGGAGTATACTATGAAATATCAGATGGAACTTATCACTGCATTGAAAGACAGAGACAGTCAGAAAGCCTACGAAGTCTCTGTTGCACTTCTCGACAGGAACATGGAGATCTACAATAAATACTTCAAGTCATACTAAAAACCCGAAGAAAATACTGTCCCGGATTAGTATTGTATGGAATGCTGAAAAGGATTCCGATAGTACTTTTACTTCTTCTTCCGTTTTTAAAGGTTGAATCACAGGAAGCTGACACTGGAAGAATAAGTATCCACCAGACAGAAAGTAATACTTACTCAAAAACTTCTTTTCCTAAATCCCCTGAAACGGAAAAGATCTCAGCATTTCCCTCAAATCTTATAACAAAGACTCAGGAAAATCTGCAAACCAAAATCCTTGGATGGCACCCCTACTGGGTATCACAAACTGCCCATATTAACTATGACTATGAAGCACTTTCGCATATTGCGTACTTCAGCTATGAGCTTGATACTGCAAGCGGAGGTTATATATCAATCCATGAATGGAACTCAACTCCGATAATCGATTATGCCCACCAGAGGGGCGTCAGGGTTCTATTAACAGTTACCAACTTCGGAACTTCAGCAAATACTAAACTGCTGAGCGATACAGTCAAACAAAAACTTCTTATTTCGAATATCATAACACTTCTGAAAAACAGGAACGGCGATGGTGTGAATTTCGATCTCGAATCAGTACCATTATCGCAAAGAACCAACCTTGTAAATTTCATAAAAAGGGCAGTTACTTCAATAAAAGCAGTACTTCCGGCTGCAGAGATTTCAATGGCAGCTCCGGCAGTCGACTGGTCAGGATCGTGGAACCTTGCAGCGCTTTCACAACTTTGTGACTACCTTATAATAATGGGATATGACTATTACTGGAAAGGGTCGTCCACTGCCGGACCTGTTGCACCGCTTGAAGGTGAAAACTATAATGTTACAAAAAGCGTCAATTCATATCTTGCAAGCGGAGTTCCTTCAGGGAAATTAATGCTTGGCGTTCCATGGTACGGCTATGACTGGCCTGTAGTGTCTGTAATCAGGAAAGCTAGTGCAACAGGTTCTGCCACTGCCAGGGTATTTACTGCAGCAACTCTTCTTGCTGAATCAAATAATAAGAATTTTGATCTGACAACAAAAGTACCATGGGTAAGTTACTCAATATCTTCAACTTACCGTCAATTATGGTTTGATGATACTCAGAGCCTTGCTATGAAGTATGAACTGGTAAAAAGTAAAAACCTTGCAGGTGTAGGAATCTGGGCTTTAAGTTATGAGGGGGGAAACAAAGAGATGTGGAGTACATTTCAATCAGTATTCTCACCTGCCAGTGAAACAGAAAACAAGATTATAAAAATATATCCAAATCCTTCCGGAGGTCATGTAAAAATTGATTTCTATCTTACAACAAAGCAGTACTTCTCACTAAAAATTTACGATACCTTTGGCAGGTTGATTAATGTAGTCACAGAAAAAGAACTTGATGCCGGCTCATATTCAGAAGAAACAGATCTAATAAGATTTGGGGCTGGAATATATCTATGTGTGCTTCAAACCGGCAATTCAATAAATACAAAAAAAATAGTTGTAACAAAATAACTCTCTCAAGATGAATTTCAGAATCAATACTCTGGTGTTGCTTGTTTTACTGAATCTCCCCGGCTTCAACTTAACTGCACAAACAAACGAGCCCCCATTTCTGAAATACCTTAACCACCCCTGGGTCGACTCAGTTATGAAATCACTTTCAACTGAAGAAAGAGTTGCACAGCTGATATGGGTAGCCGGATTCTCAAACAGGGATATAAGTCACGAAGTATGGATAACTGAACAAATTAAAAGGAACGGTATCGGCGGCCTTATCTTTTTTCAGAATAACGGCCCTAAGCAGACAGAGATGATAAACTACTTCCGGCAAATATCGAAGGTTCCTCTGATGTTTGTTACCGATGGTGAATACGGAATAGGAATGAGACTTGAAAATGTAATTAAATTCCCGTTTCAGATTACTATGGGAGCAATCAGAAATGATTCACTTATATATCAAATGGGGAAAGCCGTTGCCGGACAGTTTAAAAGAGCCGGACTTCAGATCAACCTTGCTCCTGTTGCCGACATAGACAATAATCCTGAAAACCCGGTAATAAATTTCAGATCTTTCGGGGAAGACCCGGAAAATGTAACAAGAAAATCACTTATGTACATGAATGGTCTGCAGGATAATGGAATAATTGCTGTAGCCAAGCACTTTCCCGGGCATGGCGATACTGAAGTTGACTCACATTTAAGTCTGCCGGTTATCAGACATTCAAAGCAAAGGCTCGATTTAATTGAACTTGTGCCATTCAAATCATTAATTAATAATGGTATAATGGGTGTTATGCCAGGACATCTATGGATCCCGAGTCTGGATTCAAGCACTCTCCTCCCATCAACCGTATCGTATCCGGTACTTACAGGACTTTTAAAGAGCGACCTGGCATTTAAAGGGTTAATTCTTTCCGATGCTATGAATATGGGCGGTGTAACAAAATTCACATCATCCGGTGAGGCTGAGATAATGTCACTTAAAGCAGGGATGGATGTCCTTGAATATGTTACAGATCCCGAAAA
>JBBQZN010000121.1:0-3182 GCA_038207725.1 Bacteroidales bacterium
CAGACGGCTTCTTGCTCTTCTGCTTGGAATTGCAATAGTGATACAAATTATTGTTATATCATATAACCACCTGAGCGACTATTACGTTCTTGAAGGTTATCAGCATTTTTTTCTGCGCTTGTTCAGGGGATCCATTCTGAGTCTGGTAGGCGGTTTCCTGATAGCATACCCCGACCTTTACGTTATACGTTATCTTAATAGTCTGGCACCCTGGGGGAAAAGAATAATAATGAGACTTTCGTTACAGCTCAGTTTTGCGGTTTTTATTTCAATAGTTATTTCAACTGCTATAACATTATTCGCTAATTGGTTAAAACCTTATACAGAGGAACTAACAGGGGTACTGATTTACAATGCAATGATGTATGCTGTTGTCAATATCCTGTTAATGTCCATTCTGGAAGCCTGGATTTACAACACTGAAAGCCGGCAGGCCAGACAAATTGCTGAGAATCTTCAGGAAGAACTTTCCCAGATCAGGTTTGAAGTCCTTAAGAGTCAGATAAATCCGCATTTTATGTTTAACAGTCTGAATGTTCTTTCGGGCCTGATCAATACGGATGTTGCCAAAGCGCAGTTGTTCATCGATGAGTTTTCACAGATATACCGGTATGTGCTCGAAACCATCGAACAGCCTGTTGTTACTCTTAATAAAGAACTGGACTTTATGCGTTCATACCTGTTTCTCCAGCAAATCAGGTATGGAGAATCACTAACATATTCTGTAAATATAATTGCCGGGCAACTTCAACGTTTAGTGCCGCCACTTTCATTGCAGGTGCTACTCGAAAATGCAATGAAACACAACATTGTTAATGTAGAAAAACCGCTTAAAATTGAGATCTATAGTGAGGGGGAATTTCTATTTATTAAAAACAAAATTCAACCAAAAATATCCGGTACATCTACAGGGCTGGGACTAAAAAACCTGATTAAGAGATATGCATTAATAAGCAAACTGGAACCGAAATTTACGGTTGAAAATAACTATTACATAGCCATGATACCATTAATTAAAGCTGAGCAGGATGAACGTACTAATAATTGAAGATGAAAGTTTTGCAGCCGACAAATTAGAGAGGATGCTGAAAGAAGTTGACCCATCCATAACTGTTTTGGCGAAACCAGGGTCCATTAAAGAATCAGTTAAATGGCTGTTCCAGAATGCTGCTGATCTGATCTTTCTTGATATTCAGCTTTCCGATGGCATCAGTTTTAGTATTTTTGACCAGGTATCCATTAATACGCCGGTTATTTTCACAACCGCCTATGATGAGTATGCTATAAAAGCGTTTAAACTAAATAGTATCTCTTATTTATTGAAGCCAATTCGAAAGAATGATCTCGCCGAAAGTCTTCAAAAATACCGAAACCTTAAATCTGCATTCAGCATAGATTTCGATTTGCTTCTAGCCAACATTCAGGGGAAGGAACCAGATTTTAAAAAGCGGTTTCTGATACAGATCGGAGAAAAAATCAAGAAAATTGAAGTGTCGGAAATTGCCTATTTCTATGTTCTCGATAAAGGTGTTTACATGCGGACTTTTCAGGGAAACAGTTATTCGATAGAAAACACCCTCGATAAGCTGGAAAGTATTCTCAACCCCACTGCCTTTTTCAGGATAAACAGGAAATACTTAGTTAACATGGATTCAATAGCAAACATGGTGGCATATTCACGCAGTCGTGTTAAACTGGACCTGAAACCAAACGCCGACGATGAACTCGATACTGTGGTCAGCATTGACCGCTCTGCGGAATTTAAAAAGTGGCTTAACAGCTAGATAATTTATCAAAACCAAACCTGTCTTCTATAAATAAAAATGTAAATGAAATACCTTATTGTCTTTGTTGTATTTTTCGCCATTGTGGTTTTAGTAATCCTTTTCGCCACCAGGCTTTATCATGCCAGATACTTTTCAGATGTGAAAAGTGCTCTTCGACATCGGTCCGCCGTTCCACCTAATATAATGACGGAGGAGAAAATTACAGAACTTCCCGAACTGGTTAGGAGGTATATTCGCTTCACGGGTGCATTGGGAAAACCGGTTGTGACAAACATGAAAATCAACTTTGCCGGACAGATTCGTGCTTCGGAGGATTCACCCTGGATGCAGTTTACAACAGAACAGTATAATTTTCAGGATGCTGCTTGGAGGCTCTTCTTTATGAAAGCACAGATGAAGGGCTTGCCGGTGGCGGGGTACCATGCATTCAAGAACGGTATTGCTTACATGGATATCAGGCTTCTGTCGTTGGTAAAGGTTCAGTACCAGGATGGTGAGAGAATGAACGTTGCCGAGACGGTCACCTTCTTTAACGATATGTGCTGCATGGCACCGGGCTCACTCGTTGATGACCGTATTGAATGGCTCGAAACTGAAGGAAATGTGGTGAAGGCTGCTTTTACCAATAACGGCATTAGGATAACTGCCTGGCTGCATTTCAATGATAAAGGAGCTCTTGTCAACTTTGTTTCAGACGACCGCTGGGCGCTTGAGGCCGACGGCTCACTGGCGCAGGTAAGGTGGGAAACCCCGCTATATGATTACATGGAGATTAACGGCCATCGTCTTCCATCAAAAGCCGACCTTATTTACAAATACCCGGAAGGTGACTTCTGCTACGGAAAGTTTAAGATGGTAACGATTGTATATAATACGGATAAGTAAAATCCAGATTTCTCTATTTAGCTACAGCCATACCTAACTGTGCTTTCTTCTCTTGATTTAACATCCTCATCAATCTTAAACTCAATAATCATGAAAAAAGGAGGGCCTATTATGCTTATTATTCTTTCAGTCTTATTAATGTGCATACTCTTTCTGGTAGGCATACTATTGATTATGAGTCCCGGAAAACCTGAACCTTATCTGGATGAAAACGGAAATCGTCTGGCCGGGAGCATATCTGAAAAAGTATTTGTCGATATAAATGGAGTGAAACAGGGGATGTTTATCAAGAGTAAAAACCAGAGAAACCCCGTTCTGCTTTACCTTCACGGAGGTTTACCCGATTACTTCCTTACTCAAAAATACCCAACCGGGCTTGAAGATTATTTCACCGTGGTGTGGTGGGAACAGCGTGGCTCTGGACTTTCGTACAGTGCCGGCATACCCGCGGAGACCATGAACCTGGATCAATTGATATCCGACACAAAAGAAGTAACAAATTACCTCCGT
>JBBQZN010000122.1:0-2359 GCA_038207725.1 Bacteroidales bacterium
CGCAGACGGACTCTTCTACAACTCAATAGATCCTGTCAAAGGAATCCCTGTTAATGAAGGAATTGCAGATAATTTCGGTTATACTTTAAATGGTTTTTATACAGTCTATCTTATCGACGGAATAGAAAAATACAGAGAGCCTGTTATTAAGGCATTGAGTATTCTTAATGAGAAATACAGAAATTTTGCATGGGAAGGGGAAAGTCAGGATGGGTATGCAGATGCAATAGAAGGTGCGTTGAATCTTTATACGAGAGAAGAAGTTGCATCAGCTAAAGAATGGATTGACAGTGAAATAAAGGTTATGTGGAACAAGCAAAAGGAATCGGGCATTATCGAAGGCTGGCATGGTGACGGGAATTTTGCCAGAACATCAATAATGTATTGTCTCTGGAAAACAAAGGGCACTTACCTGATGCCCTGGAGGGAAGACCTTCAAATTGGTGCAGTACAAAATGATAGCCTTCTTTATATATCGATTTATGCAGAAAAGGATTGGAACGGGAAAGTAATGTTTGATATTAAACGACACTCAGAGTATATGCATCTGCCGATTGACTGGCCAAGGATAAATCAGTTTCCTGAATATTTTACTGTTGAAAGTGGCAGGACCTATGTTATAATCCCTGAAAATAGCAGAACAGAACTATTTGTTTCAGGTGAAGATCTAAGGAAAGGATTTCAGATAAAGATAAAGGGTGGAAAAACCGTTAGACTCATTGTATATCCATCTATAACAATGAGTTGACTTTAAACTTTAAACCTTAAACTTTAACCTTTAAACAACTTCCCCTGCCAGGTATCGAGCTCTTCAAGCCTCTTTTCAATCAGACTGACTATCTGGTCGCTGCGCTTTTTGCCCCATCCTTCACCTGTAAGGAATCGAAGAGGAGCTTCACCTGTAAATCGTTCCACAACGAATGAAGGATTAAGCCTTTCAAGAAATCTTATAAAAAAATCGAGGTATTCTTCCCACGAAAAGAGCTCAAAATCAGAAGGATTTGTAGCAAATTCCTTTTCCATGGCAGTTCCCTTAATTATCTGCAACTGATGAAACTTAACAGTTTTTAATGGCAGTGAGGAGATTATCTCAGCCTGTTTCAGCATTTCATCTCTTGTTTCACCGGGCAGACCAAATATGAAATGGGCACCTGTGTTTATTCCCATTGCAGCTGTCATTTCAATGGCAGCAACACCTTCTTCAAAAGTATGTCCGCGGTTTATGCGCAAGAGTGTCTTGTTGCAGCATGATTCAATGCCATATTCAATTGCTATATAATACTTTTCAGACAGTTTCTTCAGGTACTCAAGTTTTTCCCTATCGATACAATCGGGTCGCGTACCGATCACCAGTCCGGCAACCCCGGGATACTCCAAAGCCTCCTCATATAGTTCTTTAAGGATGTCAATTGAGCCATAAGTATTTGAATAGGCCTGAAAATATGCAAGATATGAAACAGCCTCGCTATAACGCCACTTATGAAAGTTAACCCCCTCCTCTATCTGCTGTGTGACAGACTTCGATGGAATGCAGTATGATGGATTAAACGCGTCATTATTGCAATATGTGCAGCCACCTGTTCCCCTCGATCCATCGCGGTTGGGACATGTAAATCCGGCATCAACTGAGACCTTCTGAACCCTTGCACCATAAAGTTTTCTGAAATAGCTGGAATAGGCATTGAAACGACGTTCGTGCCCCCAGAGATACATTCTGTTCTTTTTATCAGCTTCTGACATTTACAGGAATAATCAGGTTTTTATCAACATACCATATCCAGGCTTCAATATTCCGGTATCCCATATCAAGCAGTAATCTTCCGTAAAGCTCAACCTGCTCTGAATAATGAGGATTTTCTGCTCCGAATTTGAAGTCAATAATAATCGTTTTCCCGTCCTTGAAAATAACCCTGTCGGGACGACGTATTGTACCTGTAGGAAGAACAATACCGGTTTCTGTAAGAACCTCATTATCTGACATAAACCACTCTTTAACTTTTGGGTCTGATATAAGTTCATTTACCCTTTTTTCAGTGTCAGCAGCCTCTTCTTCGGGAAGAGAGCCCTCAATTACAAGTCGCCTTACAGCAAAAAACACATCAGCCGGAGTAAAAACAGCTTCAAAAACACGATGCATCAGTTTACCGTAATTAATTTTCTTTCTTACTTCCTCCTGCCCTGCCGAGAAATAGTTCTCACCATGCAGTTTAAGCTTGAGCGAGTTTAGCTCACTGCTGACATGATACGATGATGATATAGAATTTGAATCTGCTTTCCTTTCATTTGATACAGGTGGAATAGTTCCATATTCAAATAAGCACTCTTCATTCTTATAATGCGATGAGAGTTGAAAGTCGCC
>JBBQZN010000123.1:0-2332 GCA_038207725.1 Bacteroidales bacterium
AGGGTTAATTCGGCGCATTTCCCAATAGAATCTGTAATTCAGATAATAAAAAACACCCGTGAGGTTTCAGAAAAGATAGCTATTCTCATCGATACTAAGGGACCTGAGATCAGGACAACAGCATGTGATGCACCTATTGCACTTAAAAAGGGTGAGTTGATAACAATATATGGAGATCCTTCGAAAAAAAGTTCAGCTAAAGCAATTTACGTTAGTTATCCAGCCTTTGTAACTGATGTCGAAGAGGGCTCAATTATTCTTATTGATGATGGAGATCTTGAACTTAAAGCGCTAAGAAGAAGGGGTAACGGACTTGAATGTCATATTGAAAATGATGGTATGCTTGGTTCAAAGAAGAGCGTAAATATACCCGGAGCAAAAATCACTCTTCCCTCTCTTACCGAAAAGGATAAAGTCTTTATCGAAATGGCTGCCAATACTGGTGTTGATTTTATAGCCCATTCGTTTGTCAGGTCAAAACAGGATGTCCTCGACGTTCAGGCTGAACTTGACAAACATAACAGCAAAATAAAGATTATTGCTAAAATAGAGAATCAGGAAGGAGTTGATAATATTGACGATATCCTTGATGTCGCCTATGGTATAATGGTGGCACGAGGCGACCTTGCAATTGAAATTCCTTATGAGAAAATTCCGGGAATTCAGAAAATGATAATTACCAAGTGTATAATAAGCAGAAAACCGGTAATTGTTGCTACCCAGATGCTTCATTCAATGATTACCAATCCCAGGCCAACAAGGGCTGAAGTCAGCGACATAGCAAACGCAATTTATTCTCAGACCGATGCGATAATGCTTAGTGGTGAAACAGCATACGGGAAATATCCCGTTGAGTCGGTTAAGACAATGGCAAAAGTGGCGATGGAAGTGGAGAAAAATAAGGAAAAATTTCTCGATATACCTCATGTGAGTGTTACAGGTGAAATTTCAACATATCTTGCGAAAGTTGCCGTAAAAACAGCATTCAGGGTAGGTGCCAGGGGTATAATTGCCGACACCACAGGTGGCAGAACAATAAGGGACATGGCTGCTTACAGGGGTATCAATCTCGTTCTCGCTCAGTGCTACTCTGAAGCAACGATGAGGGAGCTTTCTCTTTCCTACGGTGTCTACGCAAGTTATCAGGAGAAAAGAAGGTCAGTTGATGAGTTTATTCATATTGCACTTAAGAATCTTGTCAAGACGCATAACCTTATGAAAGATGATATTGTTGTGGTACTCGCCGGAAACTTCTCGGGAGGATCAGGCTTTTCATTTATTGAGGTAGGTTCGGTTCAGTATCTTAAAGACCGGGTTAGTATAAAAGACTGACTTTAATTGGAATGATTTTTGTTGTTAAGTAATGTCTGAAAATTATTTTCAATGCTAAAAACAGCGTTCTTTTCAATATGGCTCATTTTTCATCCTGTGCATGTAACTATAACCAGCATCGAATATGTTAAGGAAAAGGATATGTTCACTGCTTTTGTAAAAATGTACTACGATGATTTTCTTCTTGATTATAAATTATCAGGAGGCAATACTGAAAATGTTCTCTTTTCCGTTATTGACAGGAACTCTATTGATGAAATGGAGAAATACCTGAATAACAGGCTTTCATTAAAAGTAAATAATGAAGTACTGAAAGCTAAAGTGAATGATCTTAAGATTGAGGAAAATGAAATCAGAATAAATATGGAACTTCCCGGCTCGAAAAAGCCCGAAGAAATTGTTGTAAAATGCACTATTTTGACCGGTTTATATGCTGATCAGTCAAATATGATAATTCTTAAGGTGAATGATTTTGAAGAAGGATTTAAACTGACTCCTGAAAAGACTGAACAGTCGTTTAAAATAAAATATTAAGAAGGGTGAAGAAATATTTTCTCATAAGGTTTTTACTGGTTATTCTCGCTACATCAGCCTCACTGAATGTAAAGGCCACACATAACAGGGCAGGGGAGATTACCTATGTACAGATTTCCGATCTTACATTTGAGATCACAATTACAACATTCACATATACACTAAGTTTTGCCAACAGGGATTTTCTTGATGTGGAGTGGGGCGATAATTCTGTATCCACTGCACCAAGAATAAGCAAACTTACACTTCCCAATTTTTATCAGAAGAATATTTATAAAATAATTCATACTTATCCTGGTCCGGGTGTTTACAAAATTGTTGTTCAGGATCCAAACAGAAATGCAGGGGTGAAGAATATTCCCAATTCAGTGAATGTTATTTTTTCAATGTCAACTATTCTCACTATCAATCCGTCTATCGGAAGAAACAGTACTCCGGTGCTGCTCAATCCTCCATACGACAAAGC
>JBBQZN010000124.1:0-1663 GCA_038207725.1 Bacteroidales bacterium
GCAGCACGGGCAGCAGAGTTGGTCAAGCCATTTAAAGCACTATTTATTATAAATTGAGAAAGATGTTCTGTAAAGGGATGATTACGTCCAATGTATTTGTAGCGGTGGGGAGTTGGAGACAAGAATGATATAAGTATTTCATTTTTATCTGAAAGAAGTTCACGGATCCGCTGAGGAATATTGGTAGTGTAGATTTTATATCCATCCTTGACTTCATCAACTTGAACACCAATAAAGCGCAATGATTCGATAACAAATTGTTCTACCGCTTTTACATCACCAATTGCTTCATCAACCTCTTTAAGGTCACCTTCAATTTCAGTTGGTTTGATGGCGTTTTGTGCAAAAATACTTCTTGATGCCGTTTCTCTTTTTTCAGCTTCATCAAATGCTTTTGCAACCCTGTTCTTTTCTGCTTTAATCTCTTCCGCTTCAAATAGGCTTCCCTGCCGGAATTCTTGTTCAACAGATATGTTAGGCTTTAACAGAATAGCATTGGTTACAGCTTCCATAACAGATGCGCTGTTCTCCGGGAAAGGAACAGATATGCCAATGGTTCTCCTTATTTCTCTTGCCTTTCTTAGTAGTACTTCGAGTACAACTCCATCTATGGGATTATTGCTTCCATAGAGTAAGGTCACCTCAACCGATGGAGATCGTTGCCCAAACCTGTCAATACGGCCTTCCCTTTGTTCAAGTCTGTTTGGATTCCAGGGGAGGTCATAATGCAAAATAGCATTAAAACCTTCCTGCAGGTTGATCCCTTCACTCAGGCAATCAGTAGCAATCAGCAATCTCCTTGCGGAGGTATTCATTAATTCTATTTTCTCCCTGCGTAATTCGTCATCCTTTTCACTTGTAATAACTTCGATGTGAAGTGAATTGTATTTCTTATTTTTAAGTTGCTCCTTGAATATTTCTCCAAGGTAATTTGCTGTCTGAATGTAACGGCAATAAATAATAGGATTGAATCCCCTGTCGATATAATTTTTAATGTGAGAAACTGCTTCCAATGCCTTGCGATCTTTTTCAATTCCATATACCTGACCTAATCGTTTTGCATAATCCAATAGGCGTTTCGATTCAGTATTATTTGTCGGAATTTTACCCAATACAGATAATGGAAGATTGTCATCGTTAGAAAAATCGAGATCCATTACAGTATCAGCACCTTTGTCTATTTCGTCAGCATCAGAGTCTTCGAAATCTGCAGCAAGACTTTTCTTTAAAGCCTTCTTTTCCAGCATAGAAATACCGGCAGCAGGACTGCTCATCACTCCTCTAAGTAAAGCAAGTGCATCCCAGTAACTATATCTCTGTTTCCTTCCGTCTCCAATACTTGCAGCGACTATTTCACGGGCATAATTCAGAATTTCATTAAAAATATCACCATATTCTTTTCCAACTTCATAGTCCTGGTCACTTGAATTACGGGTTGGGAATTTGGTTTCTTCATCAAGCCATTTTAGAACATCAATTCTCCTTCGCTGAACAAAGAATTTTGCCAGTTCTTTTCTCTGGTCCTCCGAAGAAGAGATAATGTCAATTTTCTCATAATCAGGTTTAATCAATCCCAAAAGAGACTGGAATTCTGCTTGTTTACCTGAATGAGGAGTGGCTGTAAGTAATAAGAGATGTTGATTTTCTTTTTTGGATATATCAT
>JBBQZN010000125.1:0-1560 GCA_038207725.1 Bacteroidales bacterium
ATAAGATTCTCCCTCTGTTGAATAAATATCTATCTGAGCCGGCAGATTTGACCCCGTATTTTTCTCTTCGAACATTGAGAGCGGAACTACCTGAGAATAACGAAGGTTTTTATCTCTGTAGGTTTCAAAAATACCTAAGGACAAATGTTCGGCATCTTTTGCCCCTGTCACAACATTTTCACCTTTCTTTCCGATAACAATTGCGGTACCGGTATCCTGGCACCAGGGAAGATCTTCTTTTGATGAAATAACTGTATTACGCAGCATCATATAAGCCACAAACCGGTCATTATCAGTAGCTTCAGGATCGTCAAGGATTTTTGCAAGGTTCTCAAGATGAGAGGTTCTGAGAAAGAATGAGAGGTCAGAGACAGCCTCTTTAGCAAGCAGTTCCAATCCTTTAGGATCGACTTTCAGTATCTCCCGCTCTCCCTGTTTTTCTACCTTAATATACTCCTTTGTCAGAAGGCGATACTTTGTTGAGTCCTTTTCAATCTGAAATGGTTTCTCGTAGATAAATTCTGCCATACTGGTTGTGTTATTTTATTAACAATAGATAAGTAACGGCAAGGAAGTTACAGAATTTTTCTGAGATCGGATTTACTTTTCGCCCTTATTCCTTTCGAAGTCATTTCAAGAGTACAGCACTCAACATGTTCATCGTGCTGAAATACAAGAATATAATTACCCTCCAAAGCCTCATTAAGCAGTGACTCCTTTTCATCAATTGTTTTTAGAGATTCGATATCGTAACTCATATTCCAGATAAGGGGAATATGAGCAACAGTCGGAATCAGGTCACCAGTGTAAACCAGAGTTTTGTCTTCATATTTTATGACAGGGATCATCAGCCCGGGAGTATGACCATAACACATCCTGACTGAAAAACCTGGAAAAAGCTCACCCTCCTCATCAACTAGAGAAAGGTGGCCGCTGTCAGAAATCGGGATAATATTTTCTTCCAGAAATGAATCTGCTTCGCGGGGATTATTTTTAAGAGCCCACTCCCACTGAGAGCGACTTACATGATAAGCTGCATTTGGGAAGGTAAGTTCATAACCATTACCCAGGGCAGTTTTTTTTACACCTCCGCCACAATGATCAGCATGAAGATGAGTAAAAAACACATCTGTTATATCTTCCGGTTTGTATCCGCATCCTGCCAGTCCGCCAATCAGACCTTCCCCGTCGTGCAGGTGAACATGACGGAAAAATTTTTCATCCTGCTTATTACCCCAGCCTGTATCAACCAGAATAATATGTCCGCCGGTTTCTAAAACAAGCGACCGGAGTGTGAGAACAATAAGATTATCAGAGTCGGCTGAATAAACTCTCGACCAGAGAACTTTCGGAACTACGCCGAACATTGCACCGCCATCGATTTTGAAGTTTGCTATGTTGAAAAGTTGAACTTTCATGATTAAATATTTATACAATATTCGGAATTTTTATAATATCTTTCCAATAATAATACCTAATCGTCAAATTCATAATCTATACTCATGAAAAAACTTCTATCGCTACTTCTTATTCTTTTATTTGCTCCTCTTCTTCTGGCAC